>NZ_CP157804.1:3083382-3760074 GCF_040112705.1 Flagellimonas sp. MMG031 | reverse complement strand
GGATTCTTAGCATTTAGATCCAACAAGGGACCGTTATCAGCCCATAAAAAAACTCCTCGCAGCACAAGGCCTTGAGGAGTTAGCAAGTTTAGTTGAGATTTATGTGAGTGTTTACACTCGGGGTAAATCACCTTCCCCTTTTAACGGTAAATCGGATGTTCCCATAAGGTATTTGTCCACGTAGTGAGCCGCTTGCCGTCCCTCGGAAATGGCCCAAACAATTAAGGATTGCCCTCTTCTTTGGTCACCGGCCACAAATACGCCGGGAACATTGGTTTTATAATCTGCCGCAGAAGCCTTAATATTGGTTCGTGCATCCATTTCAAGATGAAGTTGGTCGGCTATGGTAGTTTCAGAACCTGTGAAGCCCAAAGCCAATAGCACCAAATCGCACTCCCATTCTTTTTCTGTGCCTTCTACTTCTTTCAATACAGGTCTTTGACCTGGTTGCTTGATCCATTCCACTTCTGCAGTTACCAAGCTTTTCAAATTGCCATCATTATCGGTATTGAATCTTTTGGTAGAAATGCTAAATACACGGTCAGCTCCTTCTTTGTGAGACGAACTGGTTCGTAAACGCATTGGCCAAAAGGGCCAAGGCTGTCCCTCTGGCCGTTCGGTAGTTCCTTTCGGCATAATTTCAAAATTGGTCACAGAAATGGCACCTTGTCTAATGGAAGTTCCGATACAATCCGAACCTGTGTCACCACCGCCAATTACGATGACTTTTTTGTCTTTTGCAGAGATTTCTTCTCCTTGATACGGTATTCCGTCCACTTTTCGATTGTTCTGCGGTAAAAAATCCATGGCTTGTATCACTCCCTTGGCATCGGAGCCGGGAATGGGAAGGCTGCGCCTTACCGTGGCCCCACCACAAAGAACAATAGAATCGTAGTCTTGTTGAAGTTGTTCCGCTGTAACATCCACACCGACATGAATGCCTGTTTTGAACTCAATGCCTTCTTGTTCCATGATTTCCAATCGTCGGTCGATAATACTTTTCTCCATTTTAAAATCAGGAATCCCATAACGTAGCAAGCCACCCGGTTTCTCATCCCTTTCGAATACAGTAACATTATGACCTGCACGGTTCAATTGTTGCGCTGCCGCCAATCCTGCCGGTCCAGAACCTACTACGGCCACTTTTTTGTCCGTTCGTTTTACAGGGATAATGGGTTTAACCCAACCGTTTTTGAATGCGGTCTCTACAATGTTCTTTTCGATATTCTCAATGGATACCGGGTCTTCATTGATGCCCAATACGCACGATTCTTCACAGGGAGCGGGACACAACCTACCGGTGAATTCCGGGAAATTATTGGTGGAGTGCAGTATCTCAGCGGCTTGCTGCCATTTGCCTTTGTAAACGGCGTCGTTAAAATCGGGGATTAGGTTTCCCAGCGGACAGCCACTATGGCAAAATGGGATACCACAATCCATGCAGCGAGCCCCTTGATCTTTTAATTCGGACTCTTTTAGAGGTTTGGTAAACTCCTTATAGTTTTTGATGCGTTCTTCGACAGGGGCATATGCTTCATCCTTTCTGTCAAATTCCATAAATCCTGTAATCTTTCCCATGTCTCCAATTATAAGGTTTGCAATTTTTCTTCTTCCAATCGTATCAGTGCTTGTCGGAATTCTTCCGGGAACACTTTTATGAATTTAGGAAGGCAATTTTCCCAATCTTCAAGAATACGCTGTGCCAATGGACTTAAGGTCGCGTTGTAATGGTTCTCTATCAGGTCTTTCAGTTGTTGGATATCGTTATCCTCATCAACCGGAAGCAGATTCAAGTGATCTCCGTTGCAGTTACTTCTAAAGGAATTGTCTTTATCAAATACATAAGCAATTCCACCGCTCATTCCGGCACCAAAATTTCTTCCTACGGAACCTAAGATCACAGCAACACCACCCGTCATATATTCGCAACCGTGGTCACCGATTCCTTCCACGACCGCTTTGGCCCCGGAGTTTCTCACACAGAAGCGTTCTCCCGCTTTACCGTTGATGTATGCCTCGCCCGAGGTGGCACCATAAAGGGTCACATTTCCAGTAATTACATTTTCTTCGGGTTTTATGGTTGATTTGAACGGAACTTTAATGACCAATTTTGCTCCAGAAAGTCCCTTCCCAAGATAGTCGTTGGTGTTTCCGTTAACCACCATGGTAAGTCCTTTGGTAGCAAACGCACCAAAGCTCTGGCCGGCAGAACCGGTAAAATTCAGTTTCAGGGTGTTTTCCGGTAATCCTTCCTCCCCATAGATTTTTGAGATTTCATTGCTGATAATGGCACCAACGGCCCTATCTGTATTTTTGATGGGGAAGTCCAATGTGGTTTTCTCCTTACGGAAAAGAGCAGGGTGTGCCTTTCCAATGATATCAAACTCTATGGATTTACTGATGTCGTGTACCTGCTTTTCTGTATTGTACAGTTTTGTTCCTTCGGGAACGTCGATACGGTACAGAATGGGAGTAAGGTCAATTCCAGCGGCCTTATAGTGTTCAATGGCTTTTTTACGGTCCAGTTTTTGCACTTGGCCTACCATCTCGTTCAACGTCCTAAAGCCTAGTTTGGCCATGATCTCACGCAATTCTTGAGCTACGAAGTACATATAGTTGACCACGTGTTCTGGCTTACCTTCAAACTTTTTACGCAGCTCAGGGTTCTGGGTTGCAATTCCTACGGGGCAGGTATTTAAATGGCAAACACGCATCATAATACAGCCCGAAGCTACGAGGGGCGCTGTGGCAAATCCAAATTCTTCAGCTCCCAACAAGCAGGCGATGGCTACATCCCTTCCCGTTTTTAATTGTCCGTCACATTCCAAAACCACTCTATTTCGCAAATCGTTCAGCACTAATGTTTGCTGCGCTTCGGCAATCCCTAGTTCCCAAGGTAGGCCAGCGTGCTTTAAGGAAGTCAATGGCGATGCCCCGGTACCTCCATCGAATCCGGAAATGAGTATAACATCGGCTTTTGCCTTGGCAACCCCGGCTGCTACCGTACCTACACCAACCTCTGAAACCAATTTGACGTTGATACGTGCATCACGGTTGGCGGATTTTAGGTCGTAGATCAATTGTGACAAATCTTCAATGGAATAAATGTCGTGGTGCGGGGGTGGGGAAATCAATCCTACGTAAGGGGTTGAATTTCGTGTTTTGGCAATCGCCGGATTGACTTTTGGTCCGGGCAATTGCCCACCCTCACCAGGTTTGGCCCCTTGGGCCATTTTTATCTGGATTTCCTGGGCGCTCGTCAAATAGTTGGAGGTGACCCCAAATCGACCCGATGCTACCTGTTTAATAGCACTGTTCTTCCAGTCGCCAGTTTGACTTTTATAGAAACGAGCCGAATCCTCCCCACCTTCACCTGAATTGCTCTTTCCTCCAATTCGGTTCATGGCAACCGCAAGATTTTCATGTGCTTCTTGACTAATACTTCCGTAGGACATCGCCCCCGTTTTGAACCTTTTGACGATTTCCGTCCAAGGTTCCACTTCTTCAATGGGAATGGGATCGTAGTTCGAAAAATCGAACAGTCCACGGATGGTCATTAGGTTTTTGGATTGCTCATTGACCAATTTGGAATACTCCTTATAAGTTTCCGGCTCGTTGTTGCGTACCGATTTTTGAAGCATGGCGACACTTAATGGATTGAACATGTGCTTCTCACCATTTCTTCTCCAACGGTACTCTCCGCCCACCTCAAGATCGAGATTGGCTGCTATATCCTGCGATAGGAATGCTTTTTTATGGCGTTTGGTAACTTCTTTCTCTATTTCGTACAGTCCGATTCCCTGGATTCGGGTAGGGGTATTGGGGAAATATTTGTCCACCACGGTGGTGTTGATCCCAATGCACTCGAACAATTGGGAACCGCGGTATGAGTTAAGGGTGGAGATACCAATTTTGTTCATCACCTTTAGGATACCCTTACCTACGGCCTTGTTGTAATTTTTGACGGCTTCCTCAAAAGTGTAATCGGTGATATTGTTCTCTTCAATTTGTTCCCCAATAATCTCGTTGACCAAGTAAGGATTGATGGCACTTGCACCAAAACCAAAAAGGAGTGCGAAGTGGTGCACTTCCCGAGGCTCGGCCGATTCAATGATGATGCTCAATTTGGAGCGTTTGCCAAACTTACGCAGTCCGCTGTTCACATGCGAACAAGCCAAAAGAGCAGGAATCGCTGCCATTTCGGTGCTGACCATTCTATCCGATAGTATAATAATGTTGGCGTCATCATCAATGGCCTGTATGGCTTGTTGTAGGATGTTATCCAGTGCTTCTTCCAATCCATTGTGTCCTTTTTGGATTTCGTAGAGCATGGGAATGGAGACTACTTTATAGTCGGGACTGGCATCGTAGTTTTTGATTTTATCCAAATCTTCCTTGGAGATTACCGGGTTCTGGATTTTCAATTTACGGCAATGCAGTTCCGAAAAGTCGAAAATATTATGGTCGCTCCCCAAGGTCAGGCTAATATCGGTGATCAATTCCTCACGAATACCGTCCAAAGGCGGATTGGTTACCTGGGCAAAGAGTTGCTTAAAGTAATTGTAGATCAATTGAGGGCGTTCGGACAACACAGCAATGGGTGTATCCGACCCCATGGACCCAATAGGTTCTTTCCCATTTTCGGCCATCGGCATTATAATGGTGTTGATATCCTCTTGGGTATAGCCAAAAGCAGTTCTTCTGGTTTTAAGCGGAAATTCGCCGAAGAATACGGGACAATCATTATATGGGATGTCTTTCAAATGCACCAAATTGTCCTTTAGCCATTTTTTATACGGATGTTTTTGGGCAATACGCTCCTTGATTTCTTCATCGTTCACGATTCTGCCTTCTTCCATGTTTACCAAGAACATTTTACCGGGCTCCAACCTTCCATGGAATTCAATATCTTCTGGCTCTAGCTCTACCACCCCTGTTTCTGAGGACATGATGACATAGCCTTTTTTGGTCACGGAGTATCTTGATGGACGAAGACCGTTTCTATCCAGCACCGCACCGATGTAGTTGCCATCGGTAAATGGAATGGAAGCGGGTCCGTCCCATGGCTCCATCAGACAGGAGTTATATTCGTAAAAGGCGCGCTTGGCCTCGGACATATCAGGGTTCTTCTCCCAAGCTTCTGGTACGAGCATCATCATCACTTCGGGTAACGAACGCCCGGTCATCAACAATAACTCCACCACCATGTCCATGCTGGCGGAATCTGATTTTCCGGGCAGCACCACGGGAAGAATCTTTTTGATGTCCTCGCCGAACCATTCACTTTCCATCAATTCCTCACGGGAGCGCATGCGTGAGACATTTCCCCGTAGGGTGTTGATTTCTCCATTGTGGCACATATATCTAAAAGGTTGTGCCAAATCCCAGTTTGGGAAGGTGTTGGTGGAAAATCGTTGGTGCACCAAAGCCAATCGGGTCACTACCCTTGGGTCCAACAGGTCTTCGTAATACCTGCTGATGTCCTTGGGAACCAGTAGTCCTTTAAAAATGATGATTTTTGTGGATAAACTGGGAAGGTAGAAAAATTCACTTTCCGACAGTTTACTATTGATAATGGTATGCTCGGTGATTTTCCGCGCAATGAAAAGCTTGAGATTAAATTGGAATTCATCCAAATCCTCACTTTTTCCAACAAAGACTTGCATCACGTAGGGCTCGGTTTCCGCGGCAATTCTTCCGGGAACGGAACGATTGACGGGTACGTGTCGCCATCCTAACAGTTGAAGCCCTTGTTTGGCGATGTTTTCCTCAAAAACTTTGATGCAGAAATCGCGCTGGTTTTCTTTTTGTGGTAGAAATACGTTTCCTACGGCATATTCCCCAGCTTCGGGTAGGTCAAATGCACACGCATCCTTAAAAAAGGCATGGGGGATATCGATAAGAATACCTGCACCATCACCAGTTTTACCATCTGCGCTTACAGCCCCACGGTGTTCCAATTTATCGAGAATCTCTAGGGCCTTATGTATGATGTCATTCGATTTGATGCCCTTTAGGCTACAAATAAAGCCCGCACCGCAATTGTCATGTTCAAATTCTGGTAGATATAAACCTTGTTTCTTCAATCCCATCATTAACGTATTTGCTCAAAAATATCAAAATCAATGAAGAAACAATAAGGTTTTAGTTGATTATCAGATAAATAATCAACGTTATTTCATAAAGGTTAAAAAATATTCAATTTAGGAAATATGGGAAACCTAAATTATCATTCTCTCAAATTCGCCGTTCAAATGAAGGTCTTCCCTTTTCGATGTGATGGGGGTATGGTTCTTTTTTAGAATTTCAAGGAAGATGTCAACCAAAAAATAGGGTCGAGTTGACGAATGGGCAGTATTGATAAAAAACAACCCCCTCTTTTGGGAGGGGGTATTGATTTTTAATCGGCAATAATACTTCTGGAAATAACAATTTTCTGTATTTCAGAAGTGCCTTCGTATATCTGGGTTATTTTTGCGTCACGCATCAATCGCTCTACATGGTAATCCTTTACGTAGCCATTACCTCCGTGTATCTGCACGGCTTCGATAGCGGTTTCCATGGCAACTTCAGAAGCATAAAGCTTGGCCATTGCACCAGAAAGCGTATAATCGTTCCCATTGTCTTTGTCCCAAGCGGATTGATACACCAAATGGCGGGCCGCCTGAATTTTGGTATGCATGTCTGCCAGTTTAAAGGCAATGGCCTGGTGATTGGCAATCTCAGTACCAAATGCTTTCCGTTCTTTGGCATATTTTAGGGCCAATTCGTAGGCTCCCGCTGCAATTCCAAGGGCTTGTGCGGCAATGCCTATTCGTCCTCCGGCCAAGGTTTTCATGGCAAACTTAAAGCCAAAGCCGTCTTCTCCGATTCGGTTTTCCTTGGGTACTTTAACATCATTGAACATAAGGGAATGGGTATCGCTGCCTCGGATTCCCAATTTGTTTTCCTTGGGGCCGATATCAAAACCTTCCATGCCTTTCTCAACAATCAGGGCATTTATGCCACGATGTCCCTTGTCCCGGTCCGTTTGGGCGATAACCAAGTAAACTTCTGCAATGTTACCATTGGTAATCCAGTTTTTGGTTCCGTTTAGTATATAATGGTCGCCTTTGTCGATGGCCGTTGTTTTTTGTGATGTGGCATCGCTTCCCGCTTCGGGTTCCGATAGACAGAATGCCCCGATGATTTCTCCAGTGGCCAAACGGGTCAGGTATTTTTGTTTTTGTTCTTCAGTTCCATAGGTTTCGAGTCCCCAACACACCAAAGAATTGTTTACCGATACCATAACGGAGGCGGAGGCATCAATTTTGGATAGTTCTTCCATGGCCAGCACGTAGGAGAGGGTGCCAAGACCGCTTCCTCCATATTTTTCGTTGACCATCATCCCCATAAAACCTAATTCTCCCATTTTTTGGACAAGTTCCCAAGGAAAAGTTTGGGTTTCGTCGCGTTCAATGACACCTGGCAAAAGTTCATTTTGGGCAAAATCTTTGGCCGCTTGTTGTATCATTAACTGTTCTTCGGAAAGTGTGAAATCCATAAAACTGAATAATATTTAAAAACTACCTACAAATATACTCTTCCGATGTCAAATTTCTATGTATTGATGTCGATAAATGCGAATGTTTGAATTTTAAGAGAATGTTTTGACTTCGAAATTATCGGTTTCACATATTTTTATACCAATTAGATTATGCGGAAAAATTCATTTTGAATATCTTTAGCCGCACAGATAACTGCTCAAAACATAATTCCTTAATTAAACCAAACTTAACATGGAAACCCTTTTAGTTGTCATTTTTGTAATTGGATATTTGGCAATTACCCTCGAACATAATTTAAAAATAGACAAATTGATTCCTGCTTTGGCCATGATGGCCATACTGTGGGCGTTGATGGCTTTCGGGATAGACGGCTTCAGTACGTGGTTCGATTCTGGCAATCACTCCCTGTTGGAAAACTTTGGAGCCTTTGGTCACGAAGAGAAAATGGAATTGATGGAGGAGACCCTTTTGCACCATTTGGGAAAGACTTCCGAAATTTTGGTGTTCCTGTTGGGTGCCATGACCATTGTTGAAATCATTGATTACTTTGATGGATTTGCTACCATAAAATCATTTGTAAAAACAAGGAGCAAGAAAAAAATCCTTTGGATTTTCTCTTTCTTGGCTTTTATCCTTTCTGCGATCATTGACAACCTTACTGCGACCATCGTGCTTATTTCCATTCTTCAAAAGATAGTGAAGGACCGGGAAGTGCGAATCTGGTACGCCGGTCTGATTATTATTGCCGCTAATGCTGGTGGTGCGTGGTCGCCTATCGGTGATGTTACCACGACCATGTTGTGGATCGGGGATAAAGTTTCTACGGCCATGCTCATCGAACATTTGCTAATACCATCATTGGTCTGTATGCTCATCCCATCTTTCATCGCCTCCTTTTTGCCCGCCTTTAAAGGAGAGATAGATATGGAAGAAGAAGATGGCGCTCAATCAAAATTTGGACCTAGAATGCTCTATTTGGGTCTTGGGGCGATCGTTTTTGTACCCATTTTTAAAACCGTGACCCACTTGCCGCCCTATGTAGGAATGATGTTATCTTTGGCTGTAGTCGCAACATTTGCAGAAATCTATAGTAATAAGAAAATCGCTATTTCCAGTTTGGATCAAGAAAGCGATGCCCACGCCTCCCACAGTCCGGTGCATAGCGCGTTGACCAAAATTGAATTGCCCAGTATTTTGTTCTTCTTGGGTATTTTGATGGCAGTTGCTGCCTTGGAGTCCTTGGGGCTTCTGTTTAACTTCGCCGAAGGATTGAAGCAAGGTATGCCGTTGATTGGAACCGAGATGGCTGGAACAAGGGTTTCAGATTTGGTTGTGATTCTTTTAGGTGTAGGTTCTGCCGTTATCGATAACGTACCTTTGGTAGCAGCAAGTTTGGGAATGTTCTCCGAACCCATGGATGATCAACTGTGGCACTTTATCGCTTACTCCGCTGGAACAGGTGGAAGTATGTTGATTATCGGTTCTGCGGCTGGTGTTGTTGCTATGGGAATGGAGAAAATTGATTTCTTCTGGTACCTCAAAAAAATATCGTGGTTGGCCTTTGTAGGTTTTATCGCTGGAGCAATTTGCTACATGGGTATGCGATATTTGTTCTAAAAGATACTTTAGTTCAAAAATCTCCGTTATACTTGCATAATAAATTGGGGATTTTATATGAATATTTTTCAAGAAGTAACGGAAGGTGCTGAAGCAGCTGCTTCAATTTCCGAGGAAAAAACCTTGTCCGTAATCGACCTTATCGTAAATGGAGGAACAGGAAGCGTTATCATTATCATGGTGCTTTTTGTTCTTCTTTTTGTTGCTATGTACATCTATTTTGAACGGATTTTTGCCATAAAGGCGGCCTCCAAGATAGATAAGAATTTCATGAACCAGATTCGTGACCATATCAGCAATGGTAAACTGGAAGCTGCCACCTTGTTGTGTGCCCAAACGGATTCTCCCGTAGCGCGACTCATCGAAAAAGGGGTGGCGCGAATAGGCAAGCCTTTGGACGACATCAACACCTCTATCGAAAATGCAGGTACCCTCGAGGTGTACAAACTCGAAAAGAATGTGAGTGTTCTGGCCACCGTGGCAGGCGCTGCACCCATGATTGGTTTCTTGGGAACCGTTATCGGTATGATCTTGGCGTTCCACGAGATGGCAAGTAGCGGAGGACAAGCCGAAATGGGCTCTCTGGCATCCGGTATTTACACCGCCATGACCACGACAGTAGCAGGTCTTATCGTGGGTATCATCGCCTATATCGGCTATAACCACTTGGTGAATCGAACCGACAAGGTAGTGCACCAAATGGAAGCCAATGCGGTGGAGTTCCTGGATTTGTTGAACGAACCTATATAAACCCTCTGCCATGAAACTAAAGGGAAGAAATAAGATAAGCCCTGAATTCAGCATGTCGTCCATGACGGACATTGTGTTCCTGTTGTTGGTGTTTTTCATGCTGACCTCCAATGCTCCAAATGCGTTGGATTTGTTGTTGCCAAAGGCAAAGGGCAAATCGACCAATACACAGAATGTTTCGGTGACCATCAATAAAGACCTGCAATATTTTGTGAACAACGAGCAGATCAACAAAGAATACATTGAAATTGAATTAAAAAAGGCACTTGAAGGTCAAGAAAAGCCTACCATCATCCTAAGGGCAGAAGAAAACGTTGCCATCAAAGAAGCGGTCAACGTTATGGATATTGCCAACAGGAACAGTTACAAGGTTATCTTGGCAGTGCGGCCAAAATAATGTCCTTTTTAGATACGAGACACAAGAAAAAATCCTTTACGCTCACCACACTTTTGTTGAGCGCATTGCTGCTATTGCTTTTTTATATTGGATTGACCTATCTCGACCCACCCATTGAAAATGGTATCGCCGTTAATTTCGGTACCATGGAATTTGGAAGTGGTGAGGTGCAGCCCATAGAAAGGGTACGTTCCGAACCTAGGGAAGTGGAAAGGCAGCCTGAGGAGCCTCAAGAGCAAGTAGAGCCTGTGCAGCCTGAGCAAACGGTTGTGGAAGAGGCACCCGTGGAAGAGGTACTTACCAGCAACGATGAGGAGACCATCAAAATAAAACAACGAGAGGAAGCCCAGCGAAAAGCTGAAGAAGAGGCCAAAAAAGCCAAGGCCGAAGCGGAACGTATTGCCCGTGAAAAACGGGAAGCCGAGGAACGCAAACGACGAGAACAGGAGGCCAAAAAGAAAAGCGTTGATGCCTTGATCGGGGGAATTGGAAAATCGGAAGGAACCACAACAGGCAGCGAAGGCGACGATGACAAAGCCGGGGATAAGGGCCGGCCTGATGGCGACCCATACGCCACTTCGTACTACGGCGCGCCGGGCAGTGGTAGTGGTACTGGTGGTTACGGCCTTAATGGTCGGTCGTTGGCCAACCAAGGAAAAGTACGACAGGAATGCAATGAGGAAGGTAGAGTAGTGGTTAGGATTGTGGTGGATAGAAATGGAAAGGTAATCCAAGCTCAGCCGGGAGTAAAGGGGACCACCAATAATGCGCCATGCCTTTTGGAACCTGCCCGTAAAACGGCGCTTCTTCACCGTTGGAATTCCGATGCGAATGCACCGGCCCAGCAAATCGGATTTGTGGTCGTCAACTTTAAATTGGGACAGTAGTGACCTATAAGGAGACGTTGAACTGGATGTTCGGACAGCTTCCGATGTACCAGCAAAAAGGTGCCGCAGCC
The DNA here is from genome assembly GCF_040112705.1 of Flagellimonas sp. MMG031. Taxonomy (NCBI): domain Bacteria; kingdom Pseudomonadati; phylum Bacteroidota; class Flavobacteriia; order Flavobacteriales; family Flavobacteriaceae; genus Flagellimonas; species Flagellimonas sp. MMG031. Next base: position 3,748,805 of record NZ_CP157804.1, on the reverse strand, counting down.
TTGAACGCGAAGTTGGACAACATCATCCATTTTTGTAATGTACTGGATAATCCGCAGAGTAAATTCAAGAGTATCCATGTGGCGGGCACCAATGGAAAGGGGTCCAGCAGCCATATGTTGGCGTCCATTCTTCAGGAGGCCGGTTACAAGGTCGGACTTTATACTTCGCCCCACCTCAAGGATTTTAGGGAACGTATTAAAATCGATGGGGAGGTAGTCAGCAAAAAATTTGTAAGGGAGTTTATAGCGAAGTACCGATCCTTTTTTGAATACAACAAACTGTCGTTTTTTGAAATGACCGTTGGGATGGCGTTCAGCTATTTTGAAGAGGAAAAGGTGGACATTGCAGTAATTGAGGTCGGGTTGGGCGGCCGTTTGGACTCTACCAATATCATTACGCCCGAAGTGGCGCTCATTACCAACATAGGAATGGACCATACTCAGTTTTTGGGGGATACCTTGGAAAAAATTGCGTTGGAAAAGGCTGGGGTTATTAAATCAAATGTTCCCGTGGTAATCAGCGAAACCCAAGCTGAGACCAAAATGATCTTTAACCTGATTGCCCATCAGCTCAAATCCAATATTGTGTTTGCCGATGCGGAACCAGTCCTCGGGTACCAAACGGATTTGTTGGGCGATTATCAGCAAAGGAACATTAATGGTGTCGTTGCCTGTATCCATCAACTGAAAAATTTTGAAGTTCCGGAAGCGGCCATTTCAAAAGGCTTACAAAATGTGGTAAAGAACACCGGGCTCATGGGGAGATGGCAGGTGCTTCAACAGCATCCTTTAGTGGTTTGTGATACGGCCCATAACAAGGAAGGACTGCAATTGGTCCTGAAACAGGTGGAAAAACAGTCTTTTGAGAAACTCCATGTGGTCTTAGGTTTTGTGAAGGACAAGGATGTAAGGTCGGTACTGACCCTTTTTCCAAAAGATGCTCACTATTACTTTGTAAAGCCAGCCATCCCTCGCGGTATGGAAGCCGACCAACTAAGGGAACTAGCAGAAGAACAAGGACTTAAGGGGAAGGTTTGCAAGTCGGTAAGCAAGGGTTTGAAAAAGGCAATGAAAAATGCTAGCGAACAGGACATGGTCTATGTTGGGGGAAGTACTTTTGTTGTGGCTGAAGTAGTGTGATTTTTTTTCATCTTTTTATTTTTTAAATCAAAAACTGTGTTATATTTGCACTCCCATTTAGCAAATTGAATGGGCGCTTAGCTCAGTTGGTTCAGAGCACCTCGTTTACACCGAGGGGGTCGGGGGTTCGAATCCCTCAGCGCCCACCTAGTAAAAAACCTTCGATTTTTCGAAGGTTTTTTTGTTTTAAGACCTGGCCAAGGATTTTTTCTTTACTCTTTTAAGACTCGCTAATGATTCTCTTTCCTTTGTAGAAGCCCATATTGAGTTGATTTGTTAAAAATTGATTTTTATGGGCAATTCCATTTTGTTGAAAAAATAATGAAGTAACGGCATTTGTAGTGGCATTTGCCTCGCTCGGTAGTATTAGTTAAGGGGAAGCTTTCAGCGCGAAAACTTTGTTTTACTTGCTTTCTTATCGATTTCAGATTTTTGATTAGGTTTTTTAAAGGCGCCGTTTAATTGAACTTTCAGTATAAAACGAGTTAAGAGTTTACTTTTTCGGTACGCTTAATTGGCTTACCATTTAGATCTTTTTTTACCCTTAAGATGAAGTTTGGTTTATCATGACCAATTGACCACTATTCCATCCTTTTACCGAAAATTGAATTTTTAATAAATAGAAAATTCCTACATTTATAAAAATTAAAACAAACAATTCCGACAGTAACTTGTTATATGCATTTATACTCAAACAAGTTGACGTAAATAGCTCATGATATACCACCTTTCATTAAAGCCGAATTGAAAATTTAAATCAATAAAAATCTTAATGGCAGGAAATATAAGACCGAGTTGTGCCATGATTCGGATAGGCAACCACTATGTTTTTAGCTGAATATTCACCATAATCAATTAAATCTTTAAATCGAATGCGCAATACCATCCTTTTAACATGTATCTTCTTATTTTTCCAAACCATTCATTCCCAGTATGAAAATGGCTATATCGTAACCGCAAATGGGGAAAACAAATTTGGATTAATCAAAAACCAAAATTGGAACAATAACCCTGAAAGAATATACTTTAAAACAAATCCGGAAACACCTGAACAAGTTATAGAAATATCAAGACTCACCGAATTTGGCATAGGAAACGATATCAAGTTCGTAATTAGCCAAGTGGACTTGGATATGAGTTCAGATAAAATTGGTAACCTGACCAGAGATAAAAAGCCAATATTTGAAAAAAAATCCATAGCACTTAGAAAATTGATCGAGGGCACGATTTCTTTGTTTGAGTATCAATTTTCAAATGGAACTAGATATTATGTTAAAAAGGCGGATGGAGATTTTGAAGCATTGGTTTTTAAAAAGTATTTGGTGTCGGGAAATCGTGTTGGTATCAATGAGCACTATAAACAACAATTGAGTCTTTTGTTTTCTGATAAGAGTAGTGAACTGCAAAAGGATTTGGAACGATTGAGCTATTCAAGAAAATCACTCTCCAAAATAATCTCTAAGTACAACCTATTGAGCAATTCCAACAACATTAGTTACACCGAGAAAATAAGGAGTAAGGCCAAGTTGCACATTGCCGTATTCGGGGGTTTGGAACAAACCAGTGTGAGTTATCAATTTCCCAATGTTGCCACATTAAATCCTTCATTTGACGACATATCCAGATCAATATTGGGAGCAGAGTTGGAATTATTGGTGTTAAACAACAAATTGGGCATATTTTCTGGTTATAGTATCAAGTCAGAGGTTTCAGAATCTGTAGTCATCCAAACTTCAGTGGAAGACATTACGCAAACAGCTACGCTTTCTTTTAACAATAACACGGTCTTTTTTGGTGCTAGAGGCTATATTCCAACAGTTAAAAATTTAAATCTGGTTATTAATGCAGGGATTACAGTAGAAACTGTGAACAACTTTTCATTAACCTTTGATTTATCATTAATTGAGGAGAATTTTAAAAGGAATAGCGGATCAGAATTTTTTGGAATTGGATTAGAGTATAAAAAGGTGTTTGCAGAAGCCCGCTTTTTCAGTAACAGAATGTTCGCGGAAAATGTTTCGAACAGTGTTTCTGTTGACAATTCAAACGTGAATTTTAGGCTGGGATATAAAATACTTTGATATCAAACCCTATTAAGTAATGTCAAAAAACTATAGGTAAAGTTCAAATAAACGATAGTAGGCCAACCTATAAGCGAGGCGTATATTCTCACTTTAAATTTTTTAAAAAGAGCCGTATATATTATAAGTGGTGCGAAAAAGTGTTATATTGCATCACAAACACAGATTTATGGAAACAGTTAGAAAGTCAATCACTTTTACAAATCAACAAGATGGTTGGATAAAACTTAGGGTTCAATCAGGTGACTTTACCAATGATAGTGAATATATAAGGGATTTGGTAAGAAAGGACCGGGAAGAGAACATGAAACTCGCGGAACTTAAGGCCGCAATTGATGATGGATTGCAAAGTGGCAGAAGTAGTCTCAAAATAAGTGACATTATCACAAAAGTTGATAATGGGGAATTATAATTTATCTACCAGAGCCCAATATGACTTAGTTGGCATTTATAAATATGGTATAAAGTTTTTTGGTCCTCAACAGGCCTCCAAGTATTTGTTGAATTTGGGAAGTTTTTTAGAGGAACTCGCCGAACGCCCAGAGTTGGCCAAAGACGCATCGGCCATTTCCGGTTCTTTAAAATACTACAGTTATAAAGCTCATGTCATTTTCTACCAATTTGATAGTGCCAACGAAATTTTCATTGTTCGGGTGTTGGGCAAACGCATGAATTTTGTTGAGCATCTTTAAAGTTCAAATAAACGATTACATAATACAGCAGCAGGCCTTTTCAATATTTTACCAATGGTAAAAAACCATATCTTTAGAGAAACCAACCTCTGATGCTCAAGTTCTTTCGAAAAATCCGGCAAAATCTACTTTCAGAAGGAAAAACTGGTAAATATCTCAAGTATGCCTTTGGTGAAATAATACTTGTTGTGATAGGTATCTTGATTGCACTTCAAATCAATAATTGGAATGAAAACCGTAAGAACAGGCTACTCGAACAACAACTTCTCAAGGCATTGCTAATCGAATTCGAAACTAATTTGGTCAACTTGGATCAAGTAATAGGGTTCAACGATTCCAATATAAAAAATAGCATTAGTCTAGGTCAATATACGGGACCATCACTTCCTGAGTTCAATGAAAAGGAATTATCCGAACTAATGGTGGGCATCTTTAAAATTGAACCCAGATTTATGCCCTCACAGGGTACAGTTATGGAAGTGATTAATTCGGGCAAACTTTCAGTATTGTCTGATGCAAAACTACGCAAAGCTTTATCAGATTGGCAGTCTACTTTGGAAAGTGTCAAACGGCAGGAAGATTATGTAGTGGAAAGAAGAGATCTGGGGCATGAATTCTTTTTAAAACAGGGGAATTTTAGAAGGCACCTCAATATCATAAACGACCCCTTGCTGGATGCCAAACCAAGTCGTTTTAAAAATAATGACTTTACATTTCTTGAAAATGAGGAATTTGAAAGCCAACTATATTTATTCATTGTGGCATCGGAAAGTTTAAAGCAGTCTTTTTATTTGCCCTTAAGATCCAAAATCACTGATATCATCAAAGAGATAGAATCCCAGATTGACTAATTGGCCATTCTTAAAGTTCAAATAAACAATTGGTATTCTCTTCAACACAACTATTCAAAAAGTTTTAGACTTCCCTTGGGTAGAACTGTATTATTTTTCTTAAACTACTTCAGGTGATGTATGTACTAAACTTTAAAATTTTCTATTTTTTCTTTTTGTAGTTCCGTCCGTACCACAATAAAATTCCGGTTACTGGCAAGCTTGCAGTCAGTAAACTAACTAAGAATGCAATAATTTTCCCAGCAATTCCTCCAATTGCTCCTATGTGAATATCGTAATTCATCCGCTGAATTTTGTCTGCTACTTTTGCATCTTTATATTTTCCATAAATAGCTGTTGTTTCTATTTCTTGTAGAGTATTTTGGTCAAAAAAACGATAGTCAGAATCATAATATACTCCTTTACTATTAGAAACTTCTACGTAAATACTTTCTTCTGCTGTTTTTGGATAATGTAATTCAAAACTTTCTGCTTCCGGGTTTTCTTTTAATAGTTTTACAATCAAAAGATCCATTGGAATTATGTCTTCATTTGTTATTTTTTCACTTATGTTTTCTGGAATGACAAAAGCAGGAACTTTTTCTCCGCCCGTAGATTTGTAAACTACATATTTAAGCCAATTGTAAGACATCATTGACCCTGTAAAAGCTAATATTAGTGCGAGTGAACAAATGTAAAAGCCAACCACAGTGTGCAAATCAAAATTTTTACGTTTCCAACGTGTTGTTTTTTTCCAATCAAATTTTAGGCGTTGCTTAAGGTTTTTACGTTTTTTTGGTAACCATAGTATAAACCCTGAAATGATGATTACTATGAAAATCAAAATAGAAACTCCAACAACTTGTTCTCCAATTGATTTGGGTAACCAAAGTCGCATATGACCTTTTAGAATAAATGCAAAAAATCCTGACAGATGATTATCAACTTGAATCACTTCGCCAGAATATGGATTTAAGAAAACACTTTGATAGAATTCTGGTTCAGCATCATAGAAAATTACTTCAATTGCATCGTTTTCTTTTTTAAATAGAGTTCCGTGAACTGTGTTGTTTGGAAATATCTCTTTTGCTAATTCCTTTGCTTTTGTTGGTGTTAATATTGATTGATCTTGTGGTGTAACTTTTTTATAGTCATCATAAAGACTTTCAATTTCATCTTTAAACGCCCAACAACAACCGGTTATGGACACGATAAAAACAACTAAACCGGTTAATAAACCTAAATACTTATGTAATTGAAATATGAATTTCTTAGCTGACATTATTTTTAGTTTAAAAAAGAGCAACCTTAATAAAAAGTTGCTCTTTCTTACTTGACTAATTAAAATTGATATGAAATTTTCGCCAATAAGGCTCTTGGCATTTGTGGATTTATGGTAGTCCAACCTTTGTAATATTCCTTGTTAAAAGCATTGTTTAACTTTAAACCAATTCTGTATTTATCAGCTTGGTAAAAAACAGAAGCATTTGCAATGGTATAACTCGGTAGTATAAATTCGCCGGTCGATACGTAGTTTATAGCAAAACGTTCACTTGCTCCATTAAATCCTAACCCAATTCCAAAACCATCTAAAGTTCCATCTTGAAATTCATAATTTGCCCAAAAATTGTAAAGCGTTTCTGGTCCAGCCTCAAGAGGTCTTCTGTTCAGAATTTCAGTGTTATCGGATTCAGTGGTTTCGCTATCATTATTACTAAAACCAGCTCTAATATTTAGTCCTTTGAATGGGTTGGCGTTGATTTCAATTTCAAAGCCTTTACTCACTACTTCGCCACCTTGAATTTTATTGAAAGGAGATGAAGGGTCAGTAATTACCCGGTCTTTCACTTTAATATCATAGTAACTAATCGTTGTATTTAAGCGATTATTAAAAAGATTTGTTTTAATACCAAATTCTAATTGGTTTGCTTGTTCTGGGTCAAAAGTTTGTAACGTTTGTGGACCTTCCTCGGGATTACCTACCAATTGAGGTGCTACATTGGTAAATCCATTTTGGTAGTTTCCAAATACAGAAAGCTTATCTTTTATTGGTTGATATAATAAGCCAAATTTTGGTGATAAAGTGGTTTGGTCATAATCATCATCAAGATTTGCTAAATCGCCTTCATTGTCAAAATGGTCTAATCGTAAACCTATCATTGCAGAAAAGTTATCCGTAAAATTGATAACGTCAGAAGCGTATAAACTGTAAATGTGATATTTCGACTTTACATTACTAACGCCTTGTGAGGCTAAAGCAGCATCAACTCCTGAAGTTGAAAGCGGATATAAGTCATCTTCCACATCTGGTGTAAAAGGATTGTCCCCATTTGAACCACCATTTGGAGTTACATTACCATAAAAAGCATATCCTGTACTGTTATTAGTTTGTGTTTCATTAAAATAATCAACACCAATGACCATTCTATTTCGTACTGAAGCAATTTTGAAATCTCCGATAAAGTTCTGTTGAATGTCCGTTGTCTGGGTATTTGCATTCTGCTTATTGATAAAACGAGAATACGTATTGCCCTCTAAAATCCCAAAATCAAATAAGTATGAATAATATCCTTTTGTAGAAGTTGTACTTTTGGAAAGTAGCGTTTGCGATTGCCAAGTATCCGATAATTTGTAATCCATTTCAATTCTGTAATTCTGCGTAGGATTTTGTAATGTTAAATCGTTACTTGTAAACGACAACTTGTTATTGTAGTTAAGTTCATCAAGATTTGATGCTACAGTTGGTGCACTTCTATTTAGGAATAAGAAAGTTGGATTTGTTTGTTCTGCTTGGGTAATTTCTCCGTAAAAAGAGAAAGAAAGTCTGTTGTTTACTTTGTAGGATAATGATGGTGCAATGAAAAATGACTTTCTAAAACCAGCGTCCTGAAAACTTTGCTCTTTAGTGTAAGCTGTATTTAATCTAAAATATAAATTGTCCTCTTTGCTTAATGCAGTATTGAAATCGCCAACAATTTGATTTAGACCATAAGTTCCAGAAGTAAAGGACAATTCGCCACCGGTACCGACGTAAGGTTTTTTTGTAACAACATTGATAAGTCCACCATAAGAACTTACTGCATTTCCGAACAAAGTTGCAGAAGGTCCTTTTAGTACTTCAATACGTTCAATGTTAGCAGGATTTATGGTTCCATTCGTCAAACCTGGAAGGCCATTGACCAATTGTGGTTGAACAGAAAATCCACGAAGCGAATAATAACCAGCGCCATCGCCACCACGACCTGTTGAAGTCCAAAGTTGTTCAACACCTGTTGCATTTTTTAACGCATCGTCAAAATTTGTAACTACTTGTGATTTTAGAATTTCGTTGGTTATTGTGCTATATACCTGTGTATTTTCAATATCTTTTAACGGAAGCTTAGAAACATAGGCGGTTTTCTTTCTTGAAAATTTGTTACGACGTTCTCCATTTACAATAACCTCGCTCAAAATTTCATTTCCCTCGTAAAGGGTAATTGTCTCTAAATTTGTGTTTTGATTATCTGAAACTGAAAGTTGTATTTCTCTTGTTTTAAAACCCAAATAGGAAATTAAAAGCGTGTAATCGCCATTTTCCAAATTTGAAATTTGAAATTCTCCATTTTCGTCGGTTTGAGTGCCTTTTGTTGTATTCTTCAAAAAAACATTGACACCGAAAAGGGGTGTTTGATTGTTATCTTTTACAGTTCCTGATACTGTACCGTTTTGAGCTAAAGCTAAGTTTGTTAGCAGAAATAAGGTTAAGATTGGTAATGGATTTTTCATTAATTTTTATTTAGACGTAATATAAATAGTAAATTTGGGCAAAAGTATATTTGTCATTTGATACAGCCAAATTATTTATAATAAATCTAAATAATAATTTTTAAGAATCTGATTTTCTGTTATTAGTAGAGTTCTTTTTTATTTCGAAGAGGATGAAGTCTTTTATTTGGTAAGACGGATTAAGAAATGAATTAATCTTGTATAATAATGGGAATCTGATTGATGAACTAATTTCTGTAGTCAGCAAACTCTATTAGGGGAAGGACCAGGATAATAATAGCCATGAATCATTTTTTCAACATTCCAACAACATAAAACAAAGTTCAAATAAGCGTTATAAGAGTTGATAGAAATTGATACGGATTAATTATTTATGATTAATTTTGAAGTCTACGAAGTCAGATTATTAGAAAAAGTTTGTGATTCGGTTAGCAGCTGAAGCATAAGCAAGGATAAACTCAATAAAAATAAGGGTTTGCAGGAATGGTTCGAATCCCTCAGCGCCCACCAAGTAAAAACCTTCGATTTTTCGAAGGTTTTTTTTTAGACCTGACCAAAAATTCTCCTATTTCTTCAAACTGCTTTTGCGAACTATGGTTTCTTCAAAACCTAAAGCACTGGTTTATTCCTTACATTTACTGTAAAAGATTTGCTAGAGGTGTGGTCTACAGAAAAAGAATGCTCTCCGAAACGCCAAGACATCAAGGATTTTAAATGACAGACCAACAATATGACGTTATTATCGTAGGAGGAGGTTTGGCCGGGTTGACCAGTGCCATTCACTTGGCAAAACATCAGTTTCGGGTACTGATTATCGAAAAAGACAGTTTTCCCAAGCACAAGGTCTGCGGGGAGTATATTTCAAATGAAGTTTTGCCCTATCTAAACTATCTTGGTTTTGATCCCTTTCAATTCGGTGCCCAGCGCATTACCGACTTTGAGCTTACTACACACAACAATAAAGTGATTAAGGCAAAATTACCGTTGGGCGGATTCGGTATCAGTAGGTACGAAATGGATTATCAGTTATATCTACTAGCGGTTCAGCATGGTGTTTCGGTGGTCCAAGACACAGTGGTCGATGTCGTTTTTACGGGTGATGGATTTCAAGTGCAAACCAAAAAGGGCAAAAGGGTAACCTCCAAAATCACCTTGGGCACCTTTGGCAAGCGGTCCAATCTGGATGTAAAGTTCCAACGTGCGTTCATCCAGAAAAAATCTCCATATTTGGCCGTGAAAACCCATGTATCAGGAGATTTTCCGAACAATAAGGTGGCGCTGCATAACTTTAAGGGAGGCTATTGTGGTGTTTCCAAGGTGGAAAGGAATCACATCAACCTTTGTTATATCACAAGTTACGAAGCTTTCAAAACGTACAAGGATATCGATGACTTCCAACATAAGGTCTTATTTCAAAACAAGACGCTCAAGGAGGTTTTTCAACGTTCAACCCCTGAGTTTGAACAACCCCTGACCATCAGCCAAATTTCCTTTGCGACCAAAAACCCCATCGAAAACCATATGATCATGTGCGGTGATTCGGCAGGTATGATTCATCCGCTATGCGGCAACGGCATGGCCATGGCCATCCGGAGTGCACAATTGGCATCTGATCTTATTATTCCCTATCTTCAAAAGAAAATTGCAACAAGGTCCGCATTGGAGCGAGCGTATGCCAAGGCATGGAAAAGAACATTCCGTTTTAGGTTAAAAGTTGGGCATTTCATTGCCTATTTGTTCAGACAGGATTGGCTCGCACCAAAAATACTCTTAGTTTTAAGAGCCGTACCTTTTTTGCTCCCGTCAATCATTAGGATGACACACGGAAAACCGATGAAAACTCAATGAGCCTGTTTGTAGATACCACTTCGAGGAGCAATGACACAGAATTAATGGACGATTTTTCCATGAAGGGCGAATTGCTCCGTGATACCTTGGATAAGCTCGGCTCCATAAATAAATGGTTGGGCGGCAATCGAGTAACCTTGAATGGTCTTCGCCAACTATTGGAACATCAACCCAAGGACAAGGTGTACACCATTGTTGACATAGGATGCGGTCATGGAGATATTTTGAGGTTGATAGGGGATTATGGGCGAAAACACGACTTTTCCTTCCAGCTTATCGGGATTGATGCCAACCAAGATGCGATTGATTATGCGGTCGAATTATCAGCGGCTTATGATGAACTGTCGTTTAAGAAGCTGGATGTTTTTTCCGAAGAGTTCCAAGCCATGGAGTACGATGTTGTGCTCTCCACCCTCTTTCTGCACCATTTGGATGAGACGGAAATTCGATCGCTGTTGCAGCTGATGTCCACCAAGGCTAAATTAGGGGTGGTCGTTAACGACCTGCATCGACATCGATTGGCGTATGGCTTGTTCAAATTATTGGGAACGGTAATATCGAACCACATGATCGTGCAGGACGGGTTGACGTCCGTTTTGCGGGCCTTCAAGCGCAAGGAAATCGAACAGATATCAAATCAACTCAATCTAAACTCACAAATTAGTTGGAAATGGGCTTTCCGCTACCAATGGCTAATTAAACCCTAAATGGCAGTAAAAATAACATCCGTTGCAAAGCAACTACCAAAATACAGCAGGGAAACCAAGGATATTTTACCATACGTAGAACTTTGGCTCGAAGGACAGGAGGAGCGTTTTAAACGGAAAGTCCTTAAGATCTTTGAGAACGCCGCGGTGGATAAGCGCTATTCCATTATGGCGCCCGAAGAGGTTTTTTTAAAGACCTCGTTCGAAGAAAAAAACGACATTTACCTGCGAGAATCCATAAAATTGGCAGAAAAGAGCTTGTTGAAGGCGTTGGACAAGGCCCATTTAAAGCCAACGGATTTAGACTACATCATCACGGTGAGCTGCACAGGCATTATGATTCCCTCTTTGGATGCCTATTTGATCAATCGTTTAAAACTGAAACAGGATATTGTTCGGCTACCAGTGACCGAAATGGGATGTGCTGCGGGAATTTCTGGGATTTTGTACGCCAAGAATTTTTTAAAGGCCAATCCCAACAAGCGGGCCGCAGTAATTGCTGTGGAATCCCCAACAGCGACCTTTCAATTGGATGATTATTCGATGGCCAATATTGTAAGCGCGGCCATCTTTGGTGATGGATGTGCCAGTGTCATTCTGTCCTCCCATGAAAATGAGGAAGGGCCAAAAATTAAGGATGAAGGGATGTACCATTTTTATGATGCAGAGCATATGATGGGATTTAAACTTCGGAACACGGGTCTACAAATGGTTTTGGACCCATCCGTTCCACAGACCATTACGGATCATTTCCCAAAGATCATTCATCCTTTTTTGGAACAAAACGGACTGACCATTGAACATATTGATCATTTGGTGTTTCACCCCGGGGGAAAAAAGATAGTCCAAACCGTAGAAGATCTGTTCGGTGCCTTGGGCAAAAATATCGATGACACCAAAGAGGTTTTGAGATTGTACGGAAATATGAGCAGCGCTACGGTGCTGTATGTATTGGAACGATTTATGGATAGAAAACTGCCCAAAGGGGACAAGGGCATCATGCTGAGTTTTGGACCTGGGTTTTCTGCGCAACGAATTTTATTGGAGTGGTAAGATGAAAGAATTTACAGATACAAATTATTGGGCTTTAATCCTTGGAGGCAGTAGCGGACTGGGTTTGGCAACGGCAAAGAAATTAGCCCAACACGGCATGAACATCTGCATTGTGTACCGTAGCCCCCGAATGCAGGAAGAAGCCATTCAAAAGGAATTTGAAACAATAGTGCAGGAAGGTGTTCAATTCAAAGCCTTTAACACGGATGCCTTCAATCCACAGAAAAGGGAGGCCTTGATCCAAGATTTAAAAACGGTTTTGGGGGCTCAACAAAAAATTCGTGTGATGGTGCACAGTGTGGCCAAGGGCAACCTCAAACCCATGGTGTCAAAAGGGGAACCGGAGCTTAAGCACGATGATTTTACCTTGACCATCCAAGCGATGGGGATAAGTTTGTACGATTGGACCAAATCGATTTTTGAGGCTGATTTGTTTGCCACTGACGCCCGAATCATCAGTTTTACCAGCGAAGGCAATTCCAAAGCCTGGCGTAGCTATGCGGCCGTTTCGGCAGCCAAGGTTACCCTCGAGGCCATTAGTAGAAATATGGCGTTGGAGTTTGCACACTTCGGTATCAAGGTCAACTGTATTCAAGCAGGGGTCACGGACACCACTTCCTTGCGCATGATCCCTGGGAGCGAACAAATCATAAAACATACCTTAAAACGAAATCCGAATAAACGGTTGACCACTCCTGAAGATGTGGCCAATGCGGTGTATTTATTAACGAAAGACGAAGCTGCTTGGATCACGGGGACGGTAATTCCTGTGGATGGTGGCGAACATTTGGTGTAACATGGAGACAGCGGAAATCCTTGCATTATTGCCCTATCAATCCCCATTTTTGTTTGTGGACGGGATTACGGCCATTTCTGAACATCACATTATAGGTCACTATACCTTTAAAAAGGATGAATTCTTCTATAAAGGCCATTTTAAGAACAACCCCATTACCCCAGGAGTGATTCTTACGGAGTGTACGGCCCAAATAGGTCTGGTTTGTTTGGGAGTGCATTTGATTAAGGATGAATTGGGCAATGAACAAAAACCACAAATTGCCTTGACCTCCCATCAAATGGATTTTTATTTGCCCGTCTTGCCTGGAGAAAAGGTTGTTGTACACTCGGAAAAGGAGGTGTTTCGATTCAACAAGCTAAAATGTAAGGTAAAAATGCTGAACGAGAAGGAGGAGCTGGTGGCGAGAGGAATAATTTCAGGAATGTTGAAGGTGAAATAAGTTTGACTGTTTGGGTAAACCGTCAAAAAAAAGTACTGTTGTCACACTGAGCTTGTCGAAGTGTACAATTTTGATATGAAATTTTATTATGTGTACATATTACTTTGTTCCGATAACTCATACTATACTGGTATGACGAATGATTTAGACCGTAGATTAAATCAACACAATGAGGGTCATAAAAACCTTAACTATACCAGTTCGCGGTTGCCTGTGGAACTTAAATGGCTCTTGCAATGCACCAATCCGTCAGAAGCTATTAAAATTGAAAAGCAAATCAAAGGCTGGTCCCGAAGAAAGAAGAAAGCATTGATTGATGGAAATTGGACTGATTTGGTGGAGTTTTCAAAGAATTATAAAGAACACGGAAACAAAATTAAATAAGGTCGTTCATCGTGGAGATTTTGTGACTAAAATGATAGTTACTCTCGCTGAGCTTGTCGATGTGTATCATGAATAGAAAATGTTAGGTTCAAAGGTGTAGTCTTCGACAGGCTCAGACTGACAAAACAAACTTTAATTGTAAAGAGTGCGATCTTATAAATGGCATCTTTTTGATGAAGTATGGATAATCGAATAACCAAATGGCAAACTGTGCTTTTCGAAGTCCAATCAATTAAAAAAAATGAAAAATAGAGTCGTCATCACAGGAATGGGAGTAGTTGCACCAAACGGTGTTGGTATTCCACAGTTCACGGAAGCGATTAAAAATGGAACTTCCGGTATCTCATTCCATCCACAATTAAAAGAACTCAACTTTTCTTGCCAAATTGGAGGCATCCCACATATCACTGAGGAATCGAAATCCGATTATTTTACGGAGTTGCAGCTAAGGGGCTTTAATAGTTCTGGTATTTTATATGGTTGCATTGCAGGTGTGGATGCATGGAAAGATGCTGGATTGGAGGTTCACCCAGAAAGCGAACTGGATTATGACTCTGGGCTCATTTTCGGAACGGGAACATCGGGTGTGGATAAATTTAGGGAGGCCATCTACCAATTGGATGAAGGAAATGTAAGACGATTGGGCAGTACCGTGGTGTTGCAGACCATGGGCAGTGGCGTTAGTGCGTATCTGGGAGGTATGCTCGGGTTGGGAAATCAGGTCACTACCAACTCGTCGGCGTGTACTACTGGAACCGAAGCAGTTTTAATGGGATACGACCGTATTGCCCACGGAAGGGCTAAGCGCATGCTGGTGGGCAGTTGCAGCGACCATGGCCCTTACGTTTGGGGAGGTTTTGATGCCATGCGGGTGATGACCTACAAGCATAATGATGAACCGGAAAAAGGTTCCAGGCCTATGAGTGGCTCGGCATCCGGTTTTGTGCCCGGAAGCGGGGCAGGGGCACTGGTGTTGGAATCTCTGGAATCTGCAATGGAACGTGGTGCAACGATTTATGCTGAAGTTCTGGGGGGTGAGGTCAACTCAGGAGGGCAACGCCAAGGTGGTACCTTAACGGCACCCAATGCAGAAGCTGTGCAACGCTGCATAAAAAACGCCCTTGCTCATTCGGAGGTAAAACCAAATGAGGTGGATGCTATCAACGGGCATCTTACCGCCACTGCGAAAGACCCTTTGGAAATTGAAAACTGGACCAAGGCATTGGGTAGAAAGGGTGAGGATTTTCCCTTTATCAATACGACCAAATCATTGATTGGGCATTGCTTGGCCGCTGCAGGTTCCATTGAATGTGTAGCCAGTATTGTTCAAATTAAGGAACAGTTTATAGCGCCTAATATCAATTGCGAGGACCTCCACGATGATATCAAGGGAATGATTGCTACTGCCAAGGTGCCGACCAAATCCATGAATCACAAAGTTGAGGTGGTGGCCAAGGCCAGTTTTGGTTTTGGCGATGTGAATGCCTGTGTTTTATTTAAGCGATTTATACCTTAACTTACCGATTAAAAAGCTATGGATAGAGAACAACTCATCACCAAATTAAAGCCCATCATTGAGCCATATGTCCAAGATGCGGAAGCTTTCAAGAACTTGTCCGAGGATACAGATTTTGTGAATGATCTTAAAATCAACTCGGCCAATTTAGTGGACATTATCTTGGATATTGAGGACGAATTTGATATCCGGTTGGAAAACGAGGATATGGAACAAATGCTGGATGTAAAGTCGGCCATGAACATTGTCACCTCCAAAATAGGGAAGTAATGGTGGGCAACGACCTCGTTGATTTAAATGAAGCTGGGCGCACTTCCAACTGGCAACGTCCTCGATACATGGACAAAATCTTTACCTCAAACGAACAGGGATACATTAAGGATGCCGAAAATTCCTTTCGAATGGTCTGGAGGTTATGGAGCATGAAAGAGGCTGCCTATAAACTATATACCCAAATATATCCCAGCCGATTCTACAATCCTTTGGGGTTCGAATGCGAGGTCACCGATCAGTCGGGATGGGTTAAATTCAAGGACTTTCTATGTTATGTTGAAACCAAGGAGACACTCCAATACATTCTCTCCGAAGCGAGGTTGAATCCACAAAGCTTAGGGTCTACCATCATAAAATTCAGATGTACGGGGCAAAGGGAGCAAAGTGAAGAACTAAAGGCAAGGCTCCTTCATGGTGTTGATGATTCCTATCAACTAAAAAGGAACAAAATGGGAGTTCCGTCATTGACCAATGGGGAACAACTACTTTCTGTAAGCCTTACCCATCATGGAAGTTATGGGGCTTTTGTTATCGACCATTGTTTCAGAAATGGCAATGAAAGCATAGGAAATGAGGCTGTCTAAAAGCAGTTTACCTGTCAGTTCGAGCGCCCGCCTGCGGCAGGCAGGCAGTCAAGGATTTAAGATGTATGTATTGATAATCAAAATCTTACACTGCAATCTGCCAAACAAAGTTCAAATATTACCGCTTTTTAGATAGCCTCATTAGTCTTTAAATTGAAATGGATTCCCCGATATCAGGCAGCATCAGTTTTTTGCCCTTCTTGTCGAAATGTTCCACGGCCTTGGTTTTGTCAATTTTGATGGGGGGAAAGGTATCGTAGTGACATCCGATAATTTGATTACATTGGATAAAATCACTGGCAATGGCTGCATCTTCGTATCCCATGGTAAAATTATCGCCAATGGGTAAAATAGCGATGTTCAGTTTGGGACAGGTCATGGGTATCAATTCCATATCCTTGGTCAAGGCCGTATCGCCCGCATGGTAGATACAATGGGAGTCATCATAGAGCACAAAACCGCCAGGATTTCCACCGTTGCTTCCGTCGGGCAGCATGCTCGAATGGATAGCGCTTACATATTTTGCCGTTCCAAAATCGAAGGTATACTTTCCGCCATGGTTCATTCCATGTCCGTCAATCCCCTTTTCGGCGAACCAGCTGACCACTTCAAAGTTGGAAACCAACTTCGCCTTTGGGTTGTTCTTTGCAATGGTCTCCACATCGAGTACATGGTCTTGGTGCCCATGGGTCACAAAAATATAATCGACCTTTAAGCTGTTGATGTCAA
The DNA here is from genome assembly GCF_040112705.1 of Flagellimonas sp. MMG031. Taxonomy (NCBI): domain Bacteria; kingdom Pseudomonadati; phylum Bacteroidota; class Flavobacteriia; order Flavobacteriales; family Flavobacteriaceae; genus Flagellimonas; species Flagellimonas sp. MMG031. Next base: position 3,731,965 of record NZ_CP157804.1, on the reverse strand, counting down.
TTTCCTTGGCCATTTCGTTGCCAGAGATAAAGGGGTCGAACAGAATTGTTTTCCCGTTCATTTCAATTAAAAAGGAAGCATGGCCCAAATAGGTGATTTTCATATGATTTTATTTTTAGATATTGTTTGATGTGTTTAAGCCTCAAAAATTTTAACGATTTGCCTAAAGTTAGGAATAACGCGTCTCAATTTCAATGCAAAATGAAACAGATTGCTACTCTTGAAGAATTTTTTGGCTCCCTAATTTGGATTGCAGAAAAAGGGTTTAACTTTGCAGCATGATTGCGACAATTTGCAGAAAAGCCCATTTTAACGCTGCCCATAGGCTCCACAATCCCAAGTGGAGCAAGGAAAAGAACATAGAAGTGTTCGGGAAATGCAACAGCCCAAACTTTCACGGTCATAATTTTGACCTTGAGGTACGAATTAAGGGTGAAGTGGACCCCGATACTGGTTTTGTTATGGATTTGGCCGACCTTGGTACTTTGATCAAGGAGGAGGTAGAGGAGCGTTTTGATCACAAAAACTTGAACGAGGATTGCCCAGAGTTTGAAAATTTGCTCCCGACCACGGAATATTTCGTTAAAGTAATCTACGATATTCTAAAACCGAAGCTTAAAAAGGGGCAATTGTTGCATATTACCCTGCATGAGACATCAAAGAACTCTGCAGAGTATGGAGATTGGGATTAATTTCCGATATTGCAGCCCGATTTTAACGGGATATTAGCTCAGTTGGTTTAGAGCGCTGCCTTGACAGGGCAGAGGTCACTGGTTCGAATCCAGTATATCCCACTTTTCTTTTCTATAGCAAATCCAATACTCGCTCCAAAGCCATTCCCCTAGAACCTTTTATCAAAACGGCTCCTTTTTCCAAAGGATTTCTTTGGAGATACTTTTTTAGATCATCAAAAGAAGGGAATGTGGGCAGCGACGTTTCGGTGGCATGAAAATTTTCGCCCACCAAATACGCTTGATCAAACTGGAATTTCTCTACCATATCCGCAATCGTCTGATGTTCTTCCTTCGCGGTATTGCCCAATTCGAACATGTCCCCCAAAATAAGGGCTTTTTTGTCCGCGGCCATCAATACAAAATTCTCCAAAGCAGCTTTCATGCTTGTGGGATTGGCGTTATAGGCATCCAACACGATATCATAACCGTTTTTGGATAGTATTTGGGAGCGATTGTTTTGAGGGGAATAGTGCTCCAGGGCCTGTTTGATAGCTTCCATGGGAACATTGAAATATTTTCCCATCAGAATGGCGGCACAGCAATTGGTAAAATTATACGTGCCGATGAGTTGGGTCTGTATGGGCATGCCCTCTACTTGGATGGATACGTAGGGGTTTGCGCCCAGATATTGAATGTTGTAATAGGTGGGGTCGCTTGTACTGAAACCAATTTTTTTGGTGTAGTGTTGTAGTTTTTCTTTCTGGATGGGGTCGTCGGCATTGAGAAAAATGAATTTATTGTCGGCCATTAAATGGTCGTAAAGCTCGCTTTTTCCCCGAATCACCCCTTCTACGCCGCCAAAACCTTCAAGATGGGCCTTGCCAAAATTGGTGATATACCCAAAATCGGGCTGTGCGATACTACTCAACAACTCGATTTCTCCTTGGTGATTGGCCCCCATTTCCACAATGGCGATTTCGGTGTCGTTTTGAATGGAAAGCAAGGTCAATGGAACCCCAATGTGATTGTTGAGGTTGCCTTTGGTGGCAACAGTTCTGTATTTTTTGGAGAGCACGGCATTGATAAGCTCCTTGGTAGTGGTCTTTCCATTACTGCCCGTCAAAGATAAAATCTTCGCCTTGGACTGTTTTCTGTGGAATTGGGCCAGTTGCTGCAATGTGTTCAATACATCATCAAAAACGATGCATCGGTCACCAGCGAAGGATTCCTCATCAATGATAGCGTAAGCGGCTCCCTTTTTAAGAGCTTCCTGCGCAAAGGCATTACCGTTAAAATTTGGGCCCTTTAAGGCAAAAAACAGACAGTTTTCGGTGATTTTCCGTGTGTCCGTACAAATTGTGGGATGCTCCAAAAATAGAGCGTGCAACTCTTCCAATGTCATAAATCGAAGATAAAAAAAAGCCCCGACCTTTTGGGCCGGGGCTTTTAAAATGATCTGATAATTTATCTTGCCTTCTTGTGGCGTACTGTCTTGTTGGATCTTGATTTTGATCCCACTCTTGACATAGCGCATCTAAAGCCAATATCGTCGGTTGCCATATACTGTGGCAAATATCTACGTTGTGCAGGATCTAACCAGTAGGCCCTGTCTCTCCAAGAACCACCTTTGTACACGCGAACCTCGTTGTTGATCAGTGAAGTCCTGTAGTTGGATTCATCATATTGACGAACCAATTCACCATCTTCGTTACGTTCTACCTTGTGTTTAGGGGCATCGTACATTCTTTGGTTGTCGTCCTCATCCGCAAAACGGCTAAAGAATCTGGAGGAACCTGGGTCACCATCCCTAAATCCACGGTTATCGCTCTTATCGAAATTGGTTCTCAAATAAGTTTCCTCCTCAGTTACCGGTACTTCCTTGATTTCTCCGGGAAGATTGATGGCTACAATTTTTCCGTTGGGCAGCGTGTCATACACAATTTTGTCTTCCAAGATTTCTACTTTTCCATCTTCACCGATTGCCTTTTTCATGAAGACGTTACCGCGGTAATAGTTGAAATCGCTGATTTCGTCATCCACAATAGGACGATAGACGTCGGCCACCCACTCGTTTACGTTTCCGGCCATGTCGTACAATCCAAAATCGTTGGGCTTGTATGATTTTACTTGCGCAGTAATGTCGGCGCCGTCATCGGACCATCCTGCAATACCGCCGTAATCTCCTTTTCCTTGTTTGAAGTTGGCCAATTGGTCTCCACGACCTACGCGTTGTCCATTACGGGTGTAGTCACCTTCCCAAGGATATTTTTTTCTACCTCTATAGTTGTTGTATTCCCTTGTTCCAACAAGTGCTTGTGCGGCATATTCCCATTCCGTTTCCGTAGGAAGTCTATATTCTGGCATAATCACACCGCTGCTTCTTTTGGCAAAGGTGTTGATGGAATCTCTTTTTTGTTTTCCTTGCAAGGAATCAATTTGACCACCATAAACAGATTCTGGATTATTCAGGTAAGCCTCTGTACTGAAGGTGCCATTGATTTCGCCGTTCAATACTTTGTATTTGGCATCTTCGGCAAGGTATCCCTCCCTTTCCAACATCACCTCGTTTACCCTATCGGTTCTCCATTCGGCATATTGGGTCGCTTGAACCCAGTTTACGCCCACCACAGGATATTCTGCATAGGCAGGGTGCCTTAGGTAGTTGTTGGTCATGGTTTCGTTAAAGCCCAATCGGTTTCTCCATACCAAAGTGTCAGGAAGAGCTCCTTCATAAATATTGGCATATGTTGGATTGTCGGGAGGATAGACTTCTTTCAAATAATCCAAGTACTCCAAATACATTACGTTGGTTACCTCGGTTTCGTCCATATAAAAAGATTGGACGTGCTGTTGCGTTGGTGTATTGTTCCAATCATGCATTACATCATCTTGGACTTTACCTTTGGTGAACGTTCCACCCTCTACAAATACGGTCCCTGGAGGCGTTTCTTGCTCCTTGAAGTCAGAATTGTATTGAAATCCGCCTTCTTTGGCATTGATTTTCCATCCAGTGGCTCTGGAAACATTCTTGGATGAAGAAGAGTTTTTACAACTGGAAAAACCTCCCATTACAACGGCGCAAGAAAGTACAACTTTGATTAAGTGTTTTTTCATAATTTGGGCTTAAGTACTTTAAAACCTGTGCTTTTCAATTCAGGTAATTTAGTCTTGTTTTGATTTTTTTAAACCTTCGATGGCATTAGAACGATGTTTTCACCATTATATTTTGTGCTCATCAAATATTTCTGGCCATGCCTCATTTCTGAACATGCCACATCTTTGTAACGGTGTTTGGTGCCAATTAGTATAGTCGCCATAGCTTTTATCCGACTTATCCATTGTTCTACCATTATTTATAAGGTAACAATTACTTAAGTTTTAAAAAATGTACGCTTGATTACAAGAATTTGTGGAATTGAACGTTTACATAACAATATATCCAATTCGATTGTTTTGGACCATGAACTTTACTAAACGCTAAATACTTACAATGAAGAAGTTACTTTTATTGGTAGTGTTGCTTGCCAGTGCCCCCTGGATAAACGCTCAACAAGAAAGAGCAATCACCACAGCTGTTCCCTTTTTGACCATTGCGGCCGATGCAAGGGCCTCTGGTATGGGAGATATGGGTGTTGCCACTTCTTTCGATGTGTATTCCCAACAATGGAACCCTGCCAAATATGCATTTGCTGACCGTAAAATGGGAATCGGGGCCAGTTATACCCCGTATTTGGAAAGTATCGTGAACGATGTTTCCTTGTTGAACGCCAACTTTTACAACAAATTGAATGATCGAAGCGCATTTGCCTTTGGCTTGCGCTATTTTGGTTTGGGTGAAATCGAACTACGACAAACCTTTGACCAAACAGCGACCATTGTTAAGCCCAACGAATTTGCGTTGGACGGTTCTTACGCCCTAAAATTGAGCCAATCCTTTTCCATGGCCGTCGCAGGACGTTTTATCAGTTCTAACTTAAGGTTTCAGGACGGTACGCAAGACTCTCAAGCTGCCAATTCTTTTGCGGTTGACGTGGCCGGTTTTTACCGTTCCCCAGAAATCGCATATCAAAACTTTGATGGCCGTTGGAGAGCAGGTTTCAATATTTCCAATTTGGGTGGTTCCATCCAATACGATGAGGGCGGACAGGAGAACTTTTTGCCCACCAACCTTAAATTTGGAGGCGGATTCGATTTTATTTTCGATCAAGACAATATATTGGCCATCAACACGGAGTTTAACAAACTATTGGTGCCAACGCCAAGGGATTTCAATGGTGACGGACAAATTACCGTTGAGGACAATGATGAATACCAACAAATCGGATTCTTTAGTGGAATCTTTGAGTCGTTTGGGGACGCTCCCGGAGGATTCAGCGAAGAATTGAAGGAAGTAACATGGGCGCTGGGAGCTGAGTACCGCTTTAGGGAAGCTTTTATGTTGCGCAGTGGTTATTTTAACGAGAGCGAGGAAAAAGGTTCAAGAAAATTCTTTACGCTTGGGGCTGGATTTAAGTACAAAACAGCCCAAATCGACCTTTCCTATCTCTTCTCCACCTCACAAGTTAGAAACCCATTGGAAAACACCTTGCGATTCTCGCTTAGGTTCGATATCGGTGAGGAGTTTTACAACGACTAAAAGCATAGCAAAATACATAACACAAAAAAACCTGTCCTCGGACAGGTTTTCTTATTTTTGGAATACACGCGACAGTACATGAAAAAAAAGAAAATTGCTTTTGATCTGCTCATCTTCGATACGCTATCAGACTTGTCACAAAACGATCAAAAATTGTTAAAGGATGCCATAACGGCTCGCTCCGACGCCTACGCACCCTATTCCAAATTCAAGGTAGGCGCGGCAGTACTTTTGGAAAATGGCGAAGTCGTTATAGGCAACAATCAGGAAAATGCTTCCTATCCATCGGGCCTTTGTGCAGAAAGGGTAGCGGTTTTTCAGGCAGGTGCCAGATATCCAGGAGTTCCAATCACTGCAATAGCAATCAGTACCTTGCCCTCGATGAAAGCCGATGCGATTCCGGCTGCGCCTTGTGGCAACTGTAGGCAATCCATTGTCGAATATGAGCAGAGGCAACAGTCGCCCATATCCCTCATTATGGGATCGGAAAAAGGCCCCATTTACAAATGTAGCTCCATGGGCGATATACTGCCCTTGGTCTTCGATGGCTCATTTTTGAATGATTCTTAATTCAAATCTTTTTCCAAAACAGATATATATGTATTTTTGCTGTCCCCGACCACAGGGGAAATTCATTTAATACTACTGTAGATGAAAAAAATCACCAAAGAAGTTTACCTTAAATGGTATGAGGACATGTTTTTCTGGAGGAAATTCGAGGATAAACTTGCCGCTGTGTATATTCAACAAAAAGTAAGAGGGTTTCTTCACCTGTACAATGGTCAGGAAGCCGTTTTGGCAGGTGCGCTTCATGCCATGGACCTTGAAAAGGACCGTATGATCACTGCTTATCGAAACCACGTCCAGCCGATAGGTATGGGAGTGGACCCAAGAAAAGTTATGGCGGAACTGTATGGAAAAGTAACAGGTACTTCCAAAGGAATGGGAGGTTCCATGCACATATTCTCCAAAGAACACCGCTTTTATGGTGGACACGGTATCGTAGGGGGACAAATCCCTCTAGGAGCCGGTTTGGCGTTTGCCGACAAATATTTTAAAAGGGATTCTGTAACCCTTTGTTATATGGGTGATGGTGCTGTAAGACAGGGTTCGCTGCACGAAGCCTTTAACTTGGCCATGTTGTGGCAATTGCCCGTAGTTTTTGTGTGTGAGAACAATGGTTATGCCATGGGAACTTCAGTGGCGCGTACATCACACTCCACCGATATCTGGAAATTGGGTCTTGGTTATGAGATGCCATGCGGCCCTGTGGATGGAATGGATCCTGCCATCGTAGCGAAAGAAATGGACAAAGCCATTGAACGTGCCAGAACAGGGGGCGGTCCAACCTTCTTGGAGATGAAAACCTACAGGTATCGCGGTCACTCCATGTCGGATGCGCAGCATTACAGAACAAAAGAAGAAGTAGAAGAGTATAAAAAGATAGACCCAATCACTCAGGTAAAAGACGTCATCCTTGAGAAAGGTTATGCCACCGAAGACGACCTTAAGAAGATTGACAAGAAGGTGAAGGATTTGGTGAAGGAGTGCGAGAAATTTGCCGAAGAGTCGGACTTTCCTCCATTGGAGCAATTGTACGACACGGTTTACGAGCAAGAGGACTATCCATTTTTACAACATAAATTATAATTAGATGGCAGAAGTAATCAACATGCCTAGATTGAGCGATACCATGGAAGAAGGAACCGTGGCGAAATGGCTCAAGAACGTAGGGGACAAAGTCGAAGAAGGGGATATTTTGGCCGAAATCGAAACCGATAAGGCCACTATGGAATTTGAATCTTTCCATCAAGGAACGTTACTCCATATCGGAATACAGGAAGGAGAAGGAGCCCCGGTTGATTCACTTTTGGCCATTATTGGAGAAGAAGGAGAAGATATCTCCGGTCTGTTGAACGGTAGTGCAGAGGGTGGTTCAAGCGCATCCGAAGAAGAAAAGGATGACGAGCCCGAAGCAGAGGAGAGTTCAGCTAACGACGATAGCAACGAGGCCGCCGAGATTCCTGATGGAGTTGAAATCGTGACCATGCCCCGTTTGAGCGACACCATGGAAGAAGGAACCGTGGCCAGCTGGTTGAAAAATGTAGGGGACAAAGTCGAAGAAGGCGATATTTTGGCCGAAATCGAAACGGATAAGGCGACCATGGAGTTCGAATCGTTCTACGCAGGAACTTTGTTGCACATTGGAATTCAAGAGGGCGAAGGAGCTCCGGTCGATTCACTTTTGGCCATAATTGGCCCAGAAGGAACCGATGTGGATGCCGTGCTGAAAGCTCAATCATCCGGTGGTGCCAAGAGCAAACCTAAAAAAGAGGCTTCCAAGGAAGAAGAAACATCAACATCCGAAGATACTTCCCAAAAAGAAGCAACGACAACTACCGCACAGGACCGTCAGCGCATATTTGCCTCACCTTTGGCCAAAAAGATTGCCGATGAGAAAGGCATCAACCTGGCCGATGTAAAAGGTACGGGCGATAATGGTAGAATTGTCAAAAAAGACATTGAAAACTTCAAGCCTTCGGCACAGCCAGCTGCACCAACTGCATCCGATAAAGCTGCAGAAGCTGCTGCACCGGTAGCTCCAGTGAACTTGCCTGTGGGAGAGGAAAGTGTGGAAGAAGTGAAAAACTCCACCATGCGCAAGGTGATAGCCAAGCGTTTGGGCGAGTCCAAATTTACTGCGCCACATTACTATCTTACCATCGAGGTGGATATGGACAATGCAAAAGCATCCCGTGCGCAAATCAATAATTTGCCCGACACCAAGGTGTCGTTCAACGATATGGTGTTGAAAGCATGCGCTATGGCCCTTAAAAAGCACCCTCAAGTAAACACGACTTGGAATGGCGACACTACCATTTACAAGCATCATGTGCACATGGGCGTAGCCGTAGCCGTGGATGAAGGTTTGGTGGTTCCCGTGATCAAGTTTGCGGACCAGATGACCTTGAGCCAATTGGGAAGTTCCGTAAAAGATTTGGCAGGTAGGGCGAGAAGCAAAAAAATCAAGCCAGAAGAAATGGAAGGAAGTACCTTCACGGTTTCTAACTTAGGTATGTTTGGCATTCAGGAGTTTACTTCCATTATCAATCAGCCTAACTCGGCCATTCTATCTGTCGGAGCCATTGTAGAGAAACCCGTTGTGAAAAATGGGGAAATCGTCGTGGGAAGTACCATGAAAGTTACTTTGGCTTGTGACCACAGAACCGTTGATGGTGCTACTGGAGCCCAGTTCCTTCAAACGTTGAGGGCATACTTGGAAAATCCAGTGACCATGTTGGCATAGACATTCCATAACTTACACATAGAAAGCATCCTTTTCGGGATGCTTTTTTTATCTTTAGAACATTCAAAAAACAACAGGAATGAAACTATTGTATTCTATTTTTGCCGCACTTATTATGGTAAGTTGCGGTTCTGGTCAAATGACCCAAACCCCTTTTGCTCCAACTACTGCTGACCGAATTGGTGAAATGATGAACTACTTGGCAAGCGACGACCTTAAGGGTAGGGAAGCGGGAAGCGAAGGCATTGAAATGGCAGCTGTTTATATCGAAAACTACTTCAAGTCGTATGGGCTTACCCCTTATTTTGAAAGTTACAGGGACACCCTTTCCAATTTTCAAAAGCCATCTTATAATCTAGTGGGTATGATAGAGGGTAACGATCCGGAGCTAAAAGATGAATTTATTTTGATTGGCGCGCACTATGACCATATTGGAGTTGTAAATCCCGAAAATGGTGACCCCATTGCCAATGGGGCCAATGACAATGCTTCGGGAACCATTAGTGTTTTGGAAATGGCCCGTTATTTTGGGACACAGCAAACCAATAAGCGCAGCCTTATTTTTGCCTTGTTCAGTGCCGAAGAAAAAGGCTTGTTGGGATCAAAGCATTTGGCCAAGAAGCTCAAAGAAGAGGGGTTGAATCTCTACACCATGCTCAATTTTGAAATGACAGGGGTACCCATGCAGGACAAAGATTATTTAATGTACATCACAGGATATGAAATGTCCAATTTGGCAGAGGTCAGTAACACCTATGCCGGAGAAAATCTAGTAGGTTTCCTGCCCACTGCAAAGGAGTTCAATCTGTATCAGCGGTCGGATAATTTTCCGTTTCATCAAGAGTTTGGTGTGCCTTCGCATACCTTCTGCACGTTTGATTTCACCAATTTCGCGTATTACCACAAACCTGGGGATGAAGCGGGGTTAATGGATTTTGAACACATGTCTACTGTGGTGAACAAAACCATTCCGGTCATAGAAAAAATAGCCAACGCAGCCAATCAAGAAATTAAGTTAAACTAAGTTTAAAGTATCACATCGAGCTTCTGGCGGATGTATGGGCAGACAGGTAAGGTGTGAAGGTTTTTACAGATTCCCGATTTCTCGGGAATCATAAATGCAATAACATATGGCCAATATCATAATAACAGGAACGAGTAGGGGAATAGGATTTGAACTGGTTAAGCTTTTTGCGCGGGAAGGACATCAAGTGTTGGCCTTGTCCCGTAATGAAGCACCGGTAAAGAAGCTCAATTTGCCCAATGTGGACTCCTTTCCCTTTGATTTGGGCAATCCAAAGGACTATCAAAAGCTATTGGGCTTTTTGGAAGATTGGCATGTGGTGGACGTACTAATTAATAATGCAGGCAGCTTGCTGAACAAGCCATTTTCTGAAACGACTACGGAAGAATTTGAAAGGGTTTACAAAGTAAATGTCTTTGGTGTGGCCGAAATGACAAGAGCCGTTTTGCCTATGATGGGTCAGCAAGGGCATGTGGTAACGGTGAGCTCCATGGGTGGCGTGCAGGGCAGCATGAAGTTTCCGGGACTATCCGCATACAGTTCCAGCAAAGGGGCCGTGATTACGCTAACCGAACTGTTGGCCGAGGAGTACAAAGAAACCGGACCCAGTTTTAATGTGTTGGCCTTGGGCGCGGTACAGACCGAAATGTTGGAGGAAGCCTTTCCAGGGTACAAAGCCCCCGTCACCGCCTTAGAGATGGCGACCTACATCAAGGATTTTGCATTGACAGGGCAAAAACTCTACAACGGCAAGTTGTTGCAGGTAAGCAATAGTACGCCGTAGGGATTGATTACTGTGCTTTTCAACAGACGGGCACCCAGAATTCATTTTCCAAAATGAATTCTTTAAATGAAACGGGTTTAGGTAAATCACCTTTAGATTTAATCTCAAACCTTCCTTTTTCCTTGTTCCATTTCATCATAACCGACATAAAATCTAATTCTGAATAAACATCGTACGCATTTTTAAGTAGGATTAGCGTTTCGGTTAGTTCATCCAATGATTTGATACGATTTGATGAAGCCTTCCCGAGAACATTTTGTTCGATGTATTTTTTGTCGTTTGGGTTGATGCTGTCATAGTTTTTGTTCAATAAATGCATTAAGGTTTTGCCATCATTGATTTTAGCCACTATATGCTTTAGATTTTGAATGAATTTCGGAGCGATGGCGTTTTTTTCCTTCCCTATATTGTATTCTGAATAATTATAAGTAATCAAGGAATTTTCCTCTGGTTTTAAAATCCCAAAGGGAATAAGTTTTAATGTGAATTTGGTGTCAGTTCCAAATCTCGGTATCTCCACATCCAAGAAAAAAAGAGCATACTTGGGTTTTATGAGTGCTTGGCTTTTGGAAAAAACACGAATATCAAAACTATCAGGAAGGATTACGGCCAAATCTTTGTTGGATGAGATTGACTTTCGCCAGTCACAAGAGGATTCTTCTTTTTGGAGGAAGGTGTATCCTCCATGGATGTCCCGGTAAGCCCCAACAGTTGAGCTGCAGGTACATCCGCAAGTAGGGTAGCTGCCCCATATTTTTAAGTATCCGTTTTTGGAGTCATCAATCTTGTTAAAATCAAGTTTTTCACCATTGTCGGTGTCATCAAGTAAGGCTTGACAATCTTTAACCCGTTCCCACAATTGATGGGATAACGATTTGCCCTGAGCGGATACCCAAGTAAAACCTAAGACCATAAGGCTGCATATCAAGAACCTCATTTTTCTTATTTTCTTCCAATCCTCCCTATCATCTTTCATAAGCTTTTTTTGATTGCTCAGTTTGTTTTGCTTAAAAAGTTCCTTCCTTTTCAAGTACAACCAAAAAATCCTCGCATACTTTTCGGTAGGGGGTGCATCAGTGTCAAGATTTTGGCAAAACTCCTCCTGTTTTTTGGTCAGTGGTGTCAAAGTGCCATCGTAAAGGGCATTCATCCATGCACCGAACTCATTTAATATTTCGTATTCTTCGGGTGTTAAAACCGGTCGCATAAAAGAGCACTCAATTTTTAACTTTCTGAAGGCCATATGATCTTTTACAGTATTCATAGGTGTACATTTTTTAAGATTTGGGTTAAAACGTTCTAAAGATGTTAAATTTGGGGCAAAGTTTAGGTGACCAATTGACGGATGCCCGTTTTCAATTGACGAATGATGGAAATGACCCTTCAAAAATATCTTCCAGAGCTTGCGGTGGCTCCTTGTTTTGAATTGATCAAAACCCATGGGGTGCATTTGAAAATTGTGAATCATCGCGTTACACGACATGGGGATTACCGCAGATTGCCCAACGGACTGCACCTGATTACCGTCAACGCTTCGCTCAACAAATATCGATTCTTGATTACGCTCGTCCACGAAATCGCGCATTTGGTGGCCTTCGAAAGCTATGGTCGTCGAATAAAACCGCACGGAATGGAGTGGAAGCGTACCTTTCAGCATTTAATGGTGCCTTTCATACGGCCGGAGGTATTTCCGTCACAATTGTTGCCCATCATAGCGAACCATTTTAAAAACCCAAAGGCGAGCAGTAGCACGGATGCGAGGTTGTCCATCGCGTTAAAAGCGTTTGACGAGGAAGAGCGGGAACATCAGTATGTGTACGAGTTGCCCGCAGGAAGTGTTTTTAGGTTGTATAATGGCAGGTTGTTCAAAAAAGGAAACAAGAAAGTAAAGCGATACGAATGCGTGGAATTGTCCACTGGCAGAGTATATTTGTTTCAGCCTAATGCCGAAGTGGAGTTGGTTGAATAAACCATCCGTAATGAAAAATCAAAATGGATTCCTGCCTGCGCAGGAATGGAAGAACATATACAAATGAACAAGAATTATTATGCCATATTGATGGCCGGGGGAGTGGGTTCCCGGTTTTGGCCCGTGAGTACATCCGCCAACCCTAAGCAGTTTCACGATATGTTGGGAACGGGAAAAACCTTGATCCAAAAGACCTTTGATCGTTTGAACCGATTTATTCCAACAGAAAACATTTTAATCCTCACCAATGAACGCTACAACGATTTGGTATTGGAGCAATTGCCTATGGTGAAACAGGATCAAGTGGTGTTGGAACCTGCCATGCGCAATACCGCACCCTGTATCTTGTATGCTTCACTCAAGATTCAGAAAATGAATCCTAATGCCGTTATCATCGTGGCGCCCAGTGACCATTGGATTGAGGATGAGGCGGCTTTTGAAAATGACGTGATTGCCTGCTTTGATAAATGCCAACAGGAAAAAGCGCTATGCACCTTGGGCATACAGCCAACCTTCCCCAATACCGGCTTTGGCTACATCGAATTTGAAAAAGGAAGTGACGACAACCTGAAAAAGGTGTCTCAGTTCCGTGAAAAACCAGATTATGAAACTGCAAAGGAATTCTTGGCGCAAGGAAACTTTTTGTGGAATGCCGGAATTTTTATGTGGAGCGTGGAAACCATCGTGAATGCTTTCAAGAAATATCAGCGCGATCAATATGCATTGTTTGAAAAAGGCATTTCTGCCTACAACACAGCAAAGGAGACGACCTTTATTCAAGAAAACTATGCCAAGGCAGAAAACATCTCCATTGATTACGCTATCTTGGAACAATCCAAATCTATTTACACTTTGCCCGCCACCTTCGATTGGAACGATCTGGGGACTTGGGGCGCATTGTATGATAAATTGGATAAGGATCCAAATGAGAATGCAGTCGTGAATGCCAAAACGCTGTTGGAAAATGCCAAGGGGAATATGATTCGTACGCCTAAGGATAAAGTGGTCGTGGTGGATGGTCTGGAAGATTATATCATTGTGGATAAAGAAGATGTACTTTTGATTTATCCAAAGGATAAACAACAGGATATAAAAAAGGTTTTGAACCAAGTAAAGGATTCGTTTGGGGACCAGTTTGCATAATACATGAGTGAAGATCAAAAACAAGTGGACACCTCTCCTGGTCAGGATAGCGGGGATGAGGTGAAAAAGGATTTTAAGGGACTGTTGGGGAGTGTACGCAAGTTCCTCTCCGATTTATTGGAAATTCGCTCCAATACGGATGCGGCAGCCACCAAGGAATCCATTATAGCGGATATCCCTTTTAAAGGGCATACCTCTTGGATTTTGGTGTGTTCGATATTTATTGCATCCATCGGGTTGAATGCCAACTCTACCGCAGTGGTAATTGGAGCAATGCTTATCTCCCCTTTGATGGGTCCCATTTTGGGGATGGGCATGTCGTTGGCCATCAATGACATCGATACGTTGCGACGATCGCTTAAAAACTTCACGGTCATGGTCACCTTGAGTGTCATTACCGCATTTTTGTTTTTCTACCTTTTTCCTTTAAGGGATGAATCTTCGGAGTTGCTCGCCCGTACCAAGCCAGATATCCGGGATGTGCTCATCGCATTTTTCGGTGGACTTGCCCTGGTGATTGCACGTGCCAAAAAAGGGACCATCGCCAGTGTTATTTTCGGTGTGGCCATCGCTACGGCCCTGATGCCACCGCTCTGTACGGTCGGTTTTGGACTGGCCATTGGGAAGCCATGGTATGCTGCAGGGGCGATGTACCTGTTTATCATCAACACCATATTTATAGGTTTGGCCACTTTTTTGGTCATCAAGTTTTTGCGATTTCCCATGGTGCGCTATGCCAATTCGCAGCGAAGAAGACTCATCGCACGTTTGGCCTCCATTACCGGTATTTTGGTGATGATTCCCGCTGGGTTCACTTTCTATAATGTGTTCCAAGAATCCCTTTTTATGAAACAGGCCCAAAGTTTTTTGCAGGAAACCGTGGAAATCTATCAATTTGAGGGTGCTGGAAGATATGTGGACAATCTGACCAAATTGGAATATGTGGATGATGGAACTTCGTTGATCGAAGTGGTATTTATGGGGGATGAGGCCGTTCCAGAGAATGTCGTCAATACTTGGCGCACACAAAAAAACCAGTACAATAGGCTCAAAGATGCGGAGTTGCACATTATTCAAGGGGGGAAGGACGATTCTGAGGAGAAGTTCAATTATGTGAGCGAACTGTACGAAAAGAACAAGGCCGAACTCTTGAACAAGGATGAACAGATCAGGTTATTGGAGGAAGAATTGGCCAGCTTGACCAAGAACACGGGCAAACAGATTCCATTTCAGAATATTAGCGCGGAGGCCAAGGCCAACTATCAAAATATTGAGTCCTTGGGATTTTCCTACCAACTACGTACCGATTTCAAAAAGGTGGATACCATTCCGGTTTTTGAAGTGGATTGGAAGAACGGCGTTAGTGCTTCCGAAAAGCAGGCCGACACTAAAAAGATGTTAGCTTGGCTAAAACTTCGTTTGCAGGATAGCACCTTGGTCATCAAAGAGGCCAACTGATTTGTTTTGATACCTTCAAACTAGTTACGCTCTTCAATGTACATCTGCCGTACCTTTTTAAACAGCTCGGAAGAGTAAACGAAGTTGGTCACGGCCTCATTATCCGTCTTGAAAATTTCCTTGTTCGTGCCTTCCCATTCCTTAAGGCCATTTTTTAGGAAAATAATCTTTTCCCCGATCTCCATCACAGAGTTCATATCGTGGGTATTGATCACGGTAGTGATGTCGTATTCTTGGGTGATTTCTTGGATAAGGTTATCAATCAGCATGGCAGTTTTGGGGTCAAGTCCAGAATTGGGCTCATCGCAGAACAGATATTTGGGGTTCATTACAATGGCACGGGCTATGGCCACCCTTTTTTGCATTCCTCCGGAAATTTCCGCAGGATATCGTTTATGGGCATCAACCAAATTGACCCGTTTGAGCACAAAATCCACACGATCTTGTTTTTCGGACTGTGATTGATTGGTGAACATATCCAAAGGGAACATCACGTTGCCCTCCACCGTCATGGAATCAAAAAGGGCACTGCCTTGGAAAACCATGCCCATTTCTTGCCTCAAATTTCTTCGTTCCTTTATGGAAAGTTCGGAATAGCAATTGCCGTTGTAGTAAATATTGCCTTCATCGGGCTCAAAAAGGCCAAGCAGACATTTGATAAAAACAGTTTTACCCGATCCACTCTGTCCAATGATCAAGTTGGTCTTCCCTTTTTCGAACTCTGTGGAAATACCTTTTAATACGTGGTTGTCCCCGAAGGATTTGTGTATGTTTTCTACCTGTATCATTAGCCCAGCAACAATTGCGTTAGTACATAATTCGCTATAATGATCACCACACTGGTCCATACGAAGGAGGTGGTACTGGCTTTTCCAACCTCAAGTGCACCACCTGTCATGTAAAATCCGTGGTATGAGGGTACCGTTGCGATCACAAAGGCAAACACGACCGATTTGATGAATGCATAGGTCACGTGGTACGAATCAAAATCCATTTGTAGTCCTTGTATAAAATCCCCACTTGGCGCAAAACCACCAAATACTGCGGCGACCCATCCGCCCAAAATACCCACAAACATGGAAATAGCAACCGCGAAGGGGTACATCATCGTGGCGATAATCTTTGGAAAAACAAGGTAGTTCAGTGAGTTGATGCCCATAACCTCTAGGGCGTCAATCTGTTCGGTAACCCGCATGGTTCCAATACTAGAGGTGATGTAGGAGCCCACTTTACCGGCCATGATGATGGAGGTAAAGGTCGGGGCAAATTCCAGAATAACCGATTGCCTGGTCGCAAATCCTATCAAACTTTTTGGAAGTAGGGGATTGTTCAGGTTGAGTGCGGTCTGTATGGTAACAACACCTCCAATAAAAAAGGAGATGAAGATGATGATGCCCATGGCCCCAAAAATCAACTCATCAATTTCCTTGAGGATCAAGGTCTTCATGATGCCCCACTTGGTAGGTTTTTTAAATACTTCCCAAACCATGATGAAGTATTTTCCAATCGCTGCTAGGTATTTCATGCGTTTAATGGACTTGAGGTGATAAAAATAAGAATATTGTGGAGCATTTAACCTTCATTTAAATTTTTAAACGGCAGAAATCAATAGTTTTGTCCTTATTTGAATAAATCCTTTTATGAGAACGACCAACCTTATCCTTTCTGTTTTGGCTTTGAGCATGATCAGTCTAACCTATGGCCAACGAAGAAAAAATGCTGCCCCTGAACCGCTACCTGCTCCAATTGCACACCAGCCTAAATTGGTGGTCGGTATTGTGGTGGACCAAATGCGCTACGATTATCTTACCCGTTTTTGGAATCAATATGGGGAGGGCGGTTTTAAACGATTGGTAAACGAAGGTTTCAATTGTAAAAACAACCATTTTAACTATGCGCCTACCAGCACGGGGCCAGGACATACCTCTGTTTACACGGGAACGACCCCTGCGGTACACGGTATTATCGGTAATGATTGGTTCGACAAGGAATTGGGAAAAGACGTCTACTGTGCAGGCGATGATGCCTATGAATCTGTGGGTACTACTTCGGATTTGGGAAAAATGTCGCCGCACCGAATGTTGACTACCACCATTACCGATCAATTGCGGTTACATACCCAAATGCGTGGGAAGGTGATAGGTGTTGCCTTGAAGGATAGAGGGGCCATACTTCCTGCAGGACATACCGCCAATGCGGCCTATTGGTTTGAAGGAGGTGAAACCGGAAATTGGATCACCAGTTCCTATTATATGGATGAATTGCCACAATGGGTAGCCGATTTTAACGCTTCCGATAAGGTTGAGGCATACAAAAAGCCTTGGACTACCCTAAAACCGATTGAAACTTATGTTGAAAGTGGACTGGATGCCAACAATTATGAAGGATTGCAGAAGGGTGAAACCAGTAATGCCTTTCCACATGATTTACCAGCCATTTGGGACCAAAACGGTCAGTTCGATTTGATCAGGAGAAGCCCCTATGGAAATAGCATCACGGCCGATTTTGCCTTGGCCGCTTTGGAAGGAGAGGATTTGGGAGCGGATACCATAACCGATTTCTTGGCCATCAGTTTTTCAAGCACGGATTACGTAGGTCACTTTTTTGGAGTGAATTCCAAAGAAATCGAGGATACCTACATTAGACTAGACCAAGATTTGGAAAGAATTTTATCCACTTTGGACGAAAAAGTGGGCAAAGGTGAATACACCGTTTTTCTGACCGCCGATCACGCGGCGATTCACGTACCCTCTTTTTTGATGGATGCAAAGATTCCCGCCGGATATTTGGATATGGGTGGCATGCGCGAAAAGTTCAATACATTTCTTCAATACACTTATGGGACCACCGATGTGGTGAGAGATCTATCCAATTATCAATTGTTTTTGGACCATACCATTCTGGCCAATTTGGATATCGATCTGGATGATGCCCAAGAGGCCATCGCCAAAGAACTACTTTCTTATGAGGGAATTGCCCAGGTATATACAGGGCATCAAATGTGGGAGAATGAGTATACCAAGGGGATTCCATACATTTTGCAAAATGGGTATAACCAAAAACGTTCCGGGGATGTTCTCTTGGTGCCCAATGTAGGCTTTATCTCTTACAGCCGAACAGGTTCCACCCATGGTTCTCCACAGATTTATGATACCCATGTCCCCCTTTTATTATATGGGAAAGGCATTCAACAGGGAAGTACGGTAAACCGCACGGAGATTTCCGATATAGCCCCTACCATTGCCACTTTATTGGGAATCGCTTTCCCAAATGGTACAACCGGGCAACCTATTGGCGAGGTGTTGAAATTTGACTAAAAACGGTAAAGCAATCCATTATTTTCTATCCACGATCAATTTTTTGACAATTCTTTCGCCCATTTCATCATAATAGATGAGGAAGTAGATGCCATTGGCAAGTGACTGGATATTTAGTTGATTCGTGTTAAACTTACGCAATACAAGTCTTTTGTTGACATCATAAATTTCGACCAAGAATTGATATTTGTCCCACTTTTCAATATAAATGAAATCATTTGCAGGGTTGGGGTAAATGTATAGGTAGTCTTTAGCGTTTCCTGCTGATACAGATGTTTCAGGTTTTGTTGGGGTAACCTCAATCAAGCCATCACAATTTTCGTCCACATCATTGTCGAAGATTTCTTCTGCATTTGGATTGATATTGGCGTTGTTGTCATCACAATCCTCTACGTTGTTGAAACCATCCCCATCGAGGTCATCATCAGGTGTCGCGGGGTTACAATCATCATCGATGCCGTTGTAGGGAATCTCCGCTACGCTTGGATTGATGTCTGGGTTTTCATCGTCACAGTCGTCCACATTATTGAAACCATCCCCATCAAGGTCATCATCTGGGGTGGCGGGATTACAGTCGTCGTCGATTCCGTTGTAAGGTATCTCGTCTGAGTTGGGGTTGACATCAGCATTTTCATCGTCACAGTCGTCCACGTTGTTGAACCCGTCCCCATCAAGGTCATCATCCAAAGTGGCGGGGTCGCAATCATCGTCAAGGCCGTTGTAAGGAACCTCTTCAGCGTTGGGATTAACGTTGGCAATGTTGTCATCACAATCCTCTACGTTATTGAAACCATCCCCATCGAGGTCATCATCAGGTGTCGCAGGGTTACAATCATCGTCGATTCCGTTGTAGGGAATCTCTTCCGCATTGGGATGAACGCTTGCATTGTTGTCGTCACAGTCATCCATGTTGTTGAAACCATCCCCATCGAGGTCATCATCTGGAGTGGCAGGATTGCAATCGTCATCGATTCCGTTATAAGGAATCTCATTGAGTCCTGGATTGACATTAGCATTGTTATCATTACAGTCCTCGGCAATGTTGAACCCGTCCCCGTCAAAATCGTCATCCAAAGTGGCGGGGTCGCAATCATCGTCAAGACCGTTGTAAGGAATCTCTTCAGCGTCGGGATTAACGTTGGCATTGTTGTCATCACAGTCCTGCGCATTGTCGAAACCGTCCCCGTCGAGGTCATCATCCAAAGTGGCCGGGTCGCAATCATCGTCAATGCCGTTGTAGGGAATCTCCGCTACGCTTGGATTGATGTATGGGTTTTCATCGTCACAGTCGTCCATGTTGTTGAAACCATCTCCATCGAGGTCATCATCGGGGGTCACGGGGTTACAATCGTCGTCGATGCCATTGTAGGGTATCTCGTCGGCATTTGGATTGATATTGGCATTGTTGTCATCACAATCCTCCACGTTGTTGAATCCGTCTCCATCCAAATCATCATCAGGTGTCGTAGGGTTACAATCGTCGTCGATTCCGTTGTAGGGGATTTCCGATACACTTGGATTGATGTCTGGGTTTTCATCATCACAGTCGTCCACGTTGTTGAACCCATCTCCATCCAGGTCATCATCAGGTGTTGCAGGATTACAGTCATCGTCGATGCCATTGTATGGAATCTCGTCTGAACCGGGGTTGATGTCAGCATTTTCATCGTCACAGTCATCCATGTTGTTGAAACCGTCACCATCCAAATCGTTATCTGGTGTGGCTGGATTACAGTCGTCGTCGATGCCGTTGTAAGGAATCTCGATTGCATTGGGGTTGATGCTAGTATCATTATCGTTGCAATCATCAACTAGGTTAAATCCATCCGCATCCAAATCGTCATCCAAAGTGGTGGGGTCGCAATCGTCATCGATGCCATTGTATGGAATCTCTTCGGCATTTGGATTGATATTGGAATTGTTGTCATCGCAATCCTCCACGTTGTTGAATCCGTCTCCATCCAAATCATCATCGGAGGTCGCGGGGTCGCAATCATCATCGATGCCGTTGTATGGAATCTCGTCGGCATTTGGACTGATATCGGCATTGTTGTCATCGCAGTCATCTACGTTATTGAAACCATCCCCATCGAGGTCATCATCAGGTGTCGCAGGGTTACAATCGTCGTCGATTCCGTTGTAAGGTATCTCGTCTGAGTTGGGGTTGACATCAGCATTTTCATCGTCACAGTCGTCCACGTTGTTGAAACCGTCCCCATCGAGATCATCATCGGGAGTGGCAGGGTCGCAATCATCGTCAAGGCCGTTGTAAGGAACTTCTTCCGCGTTGGGATTAACGTTGGAATTGTTGTCATCGCAGTCATCTACGTTATTGAAACCATCCCCATCAAGGTCATCATCGGGAGTCGCGGGGTCACAATCATCATCGATACCGTTGTATGGAATCTCGTCTGAACCGGGGTTGATGTCTGCGTTTTCATCGTCACAGTCATCCATGTTGTTGAAACCATCTCCATCGAGGTCATCATCTGGTGTTGCAGGATTACAGTCATCGTCGATGCCATTGTATGGAATCTCGTTGGTGTTAGGGTTGATGTTGGCATTAAAATCATCACAGTCCAAATTGGACAGGACACCATCACCATCAAAGTCGATAACACCAAACCCATAATGTAAGCTGAGGTATTCCATAAGGCTAGTAGCCACTGCATCAACAAAAAGAGCACTGCTTTCAGCATCAAAGCGCACATCTTGATTGATTTCAATCTGTATGCCATCAATATTTCCGGAATTTAATCGTGACCCATGTATCCATACATTATACCCACCATTAAAATAAGGTTCACCTTCTTTCGGAAAGGGGTCTGCAGCACTTGGTACGGTGGGGAAGCCTTTATCATGAAACAAATTTCCTAAACTTAGTCCTCCCCTTATGAGCTGTACATGGGTCATTTCACCGACTTTCTCATAAACCAAGGTTTTGATACTGTTGCGGTTCATAAAGGTAGTAGTGTTCAAAACCTCGTCCGCTTGACGAAGTTCATGCCCGGTTAGGGTATAACCTAGTTCAACCCTTTCAATATCGTGGGCATGTCCATGGATGTCGATAAAAAGACCTCTGCCAAAGTCTTGGATAATCTTGTTCTTGGCATCTGCAATGTATGCGTGGTAATTGTCAAAAGCTTCTTGAATGATAGGGTTGTTGTCGTTGTCATCCTCATTCTTATTGCGGTTGGCATCAAACTTTATTCGAGCTAATCGATTGATGACCACAAAAGGGTAATGCCCTGTTTTGTTAAAGTAGGCTTGAGCCATTGCCCTTCCCATTTCTTGGGTGTCAGTGTCGTTGCCATATACACAATTGGGACAAGATCTATCTGGAATTTCATCCGGTTTTAAATCACCGTCATGAGGGATGGAAAGAATTACTGGATGATTTCCATAAATATATTCTATATAATTGTTACCATTTGGGAAATAACTCTGTCCCGGTATTTGCGCATGGGAATACCAGTTTACACCGATAAGCGCTAAAGCGAACGGTAAGACCTTTGTAATGTGATGAAACCATTTCATAGCATAACCTTTTTTTAGAACTATATAGGTGTTCTATGTATTGAACAACTACTTTTTTGGGTTATGCTGAATACTGATTTAAAGATACAATGGTTTGAATATAAAATGTGCAGTGAATTGACGGATGGGCCTTTTGAATTGACGGATGAGCCCTAAAATGGGGTCGTGTAGTTGGATTTAATGACCACTGTAAAAATATTCGATGGATTTAATAGGCAATTGACTACGAATAAATAAGTTAGGGTGTTGGTTGACTATTGGATTTTGGAGCAAATTCCTTTCCAACGATATGTTCTGATGAATTTGCCTTCTTTTTTGGAAACATATTTTTCCTGTCCCTGGATTAAGGCCTTTAAAAAACCCCATATCGCTTGGAGGTATAACTTGGGACTTTTGGCCTGCCATGCCATTTTTAAGACTGCAATTTTGGTCAGTAAAAGCCCGTATCCCATCCGATACATCGCCTCTCCTTTGGATTGATAGTTTTTGCTGCTATACCCATGGCCCGTGGGTCGAAGATGTTTCACCTTGAGTTCGGGCAGGGTTACGGTATCAAAATCATGGAATCGGGCCAAAAGTGTATCGACTGTGTCCCATCCTACCCCTGGACATAAACCACCAATCTTTTGGAAACAGGCTTTGTGATACAGTTTAATGGGGCCTCGGATATGGTTTTTGTTGGCAATGTCCTCATACTTCCATTGGTCCCCATTTTGAACGAACAATAATCCCGAACACATCCCTAGTTTCCAATTAGCCTGAAACTGGTTCACCATGTTGTCAAAATAGTTGGGAGGAAGTACGATATCGGCATCAAACTTGCCAATGAGGTCATAGGCCGAAACGTGTTTCAATCCAAAGTTAAAGGTATCCACCACCTTTTTACCCGGAATGTGCTCATCCGTCGATTTGCGTTGAACGACTTTTATCCATTCGTGCTTTTTGGCATAGTCCTGTGCAATGGCAAAGGTTGCATCGGAAGAATTATCGTCCACCACAATTAATTCATTGGGCAGATAGGTCTGATTCACAAAGGAATCGAGGCACTCCTCCAAGAAAGCTGCTTCGTTGTGGGCCGGGATGATAATACTGATGCGCATGGGCTAAAATCTGAAAAGCTTAACGGGAACTCACCAATTAGGTTGTGCTTCGCTCGGCGTACACAATATAATATCGATTGGTAAAATAGCGGAGTAGGGGACGAAAGCCCAACTTTTTCGTGGGATTGGTCCATTTTGCGGAATCCTTGATCGTCCAACCCGCTTTTTCCAAAAGCCAATCAAACTGCCAATCTTCAAATTCATGGTAATGACGGTCCCACGGGTCTGTTTTACTGCGATAGGCAGGGGAAAACCATAAACGCATCGGAATACTGGCGACCAATTTGTTGGCTTTTATTTCTTTCAAAATATTGAAGGGAGCGACCAAATGCTCAAAAATTTCAAAGGCGGTTACCACATCCGCATCCGAATTCGCGGCTTTTTTAAAATCGATATCCAAATCCTCACCTTTGGTGTTGGTTACTTGATATCCGTTGGATTTCATGATTTCTGAAAAGGGGTTCTCAACCCCTAAATCCAAAATGGTTTCGGAAGGGTCGATGTGCTTTTTCAAAAAGGCTAAAGTATGTCTGTAGCGCTTATTGGGAAAGTTGTTTTCGTACATGGGCTAAAATTCCAAAAAACAAATAACAAATCCCAACTAAGTTTGCGTTTAGTGCGATGCTGTTAAGGCAATTTGGTTCAGTTTAAGCACTTGAAGCGGGATTTCAATACCTGTATACAATCGCATTTACGTTCATGCCAGCCCCAACGCTCGCAAAGATGACCACGTCTCCTTTTTCTACATGATGGTTCGGAAGTTTGTCTTTCAACACCAGGTCAAATAGTGTAGGAACCGTGGCTACGGAACTGTTTCCCAAATCCTGTATGCTCATGGGCATCACGTTTTCGGGTATTTCCTTACCATATATTTTGTAGAACCTTTTAATAATGGCCTCATCCATTTTTTCGTTGGCTTGATGGATAAAAATTTTCTTTACCTCATCGATACTTACTCCGCTGTCATCCAAACAAGCTGCCATGGCCTTGGGCACGTTAATACAGGCAAATTCGTAAATTTTCCTGCCTTGCATTTTGATGTACCGCGTGTCCGCACAGGCCTCTGGACTATTGGATTTGTCGAAATACAGATAATAGGCTTCTTCGTTGGCGTAAGTAACGGATGCGTGTGACAGGATTTCGCCGTGTGGCGGATTGGCCTCTACGATGGCAGCACCGGCGCCATCAGAAAAAATCATACTATCCCTGTCATGATGGTCCACGACCCTCGAAAGGGTTTCTCCTCCAATGACCAAACATTTTTTGGCCATGCCACTTTTAATGAAAGCATTGGCCTGAATCAGCCCCTCTATCCAACCGGGACAGCCAAAAATAAGGTCGTAGGCTACGCATTTAGGGTTTTGTATGCGCAATAAGTGTTTCACCCTTGTGGCCAAACTGGGCAAGGTGTCTCCTTGTATTTTACCATGGGTAAGGTCGCCAAAGTTGTGTGCGAAGATAATGTAGTCCAACTCCTCCTTATCCACTCCAGCGTTGGAAATAGCTTCCTCAGCGGCCAAGTAGCCAAGGTCGGATGTTTTTAGTTCGGGTTTGGCATACCTACGGTTGGCGATTCCGGTGATGGCTTGAAATTTTTCGATGATTACATTGTTCTGTTGCTCAAATGCAGTTCCATCCGTCTCCATGAATTGATGCTGCAAGAAATCTTCATTCTTGGTCACGATGGACGGGATATAACTTCCAATGCCTGTAATACCGATTTTCATGAGTTGTTGAGGTTTTAATGAATACAAGTTAATGTATGCTACAATCAATTACTATGCATGCATAGTATATTTTACAATATCCAAAAGATAACCCATATCTCGCTGGATACGAAAAAAGCCTTGGTCTATTTTTAAGATCAAGGCTTTTTATCAAGGTTTATAATGGTTTTTACGCTTCTACGTAATCTTCAATGGGTGCACAAGTGCACATTAAATTACGATCCCCAAACGCTTCATCTGTCCTTCTGATGCTCGGCCAAAATTTGTTTTCGGCCACATAAGGCAGCGGGAAAGCGGCCTTTTCGCGACTATAAGGATGGCTCCAAGAGTCGCTGGTCAGCATGGCGAGGGTATGCGGAGCGTTTTTGAGTACGTTGTCCGTCTCGTTGGCAGAAACTTCGTCAATTTCCGCTCGGATGGACAAGAGTGCATCACAAAAACGATCCAATTCGGCCAAACTTTCGCTTTCGGTCGGTTCTATCATCATGGTTCCGGCCACTGGGAAAGAAACCGTAGGAGCATGGAAACCATAATCGATAAGCCGTTTGGCGATATCCGTTACTTCGATGCCATTCGCTTTAAAAGGTCTACAGTCGATGATCATTTCGTGCCCCGCACGTCCGCGCTCACCCGTATAGAGCACATCAAACTTACCTTTTAGGCGGTCTTTGATGTAATTGGCATTCAAAATTGCGGCTTCTGTTGCTTTGGTAAGTCCTTCACTACCCAACATTTTGATATAGCCATATGAAATCAGGCATACCAAGGAACTTCCCCAAGGTGCTGCGGATATGGCTGTAATCGCTTTTTCTCCTCCTGTTTTGATCATAGGGTTGGTAGGCAAAAAGGGCTTTAACTGCTCGGCCACACAAATAGGACCTACGCCTGGGCCACCACCTCCGTGAGGAATGGCAAAGGTTTTGTGCAGGTTAAGGTGACATACATCGGCCCCAATGGTCGCTGGATTGGTGAGTCCAACCTGAGCATTCATGTTGGCGCCGTCCATATAGACTTGTCCACCATTGTCGTGGATGAGTTTGGTGATTTGCCTAATGGATGACTCAAAAACACCATGAGTGGACGGGTATGTAACCATCAAAGCAGCAAGATTATCGGCATATTTGTTGGCTTTTTCTTTCAGATCCGCCATGTCGATGTTTCCTTTCTCATCGGTTTTGGTTACCACCACTTGCATACCTGCCATTACAGCCGACGCTGGATTGGTTCCGTGGGCCGATGATGGGATCAAACAAATGTTTCGATGCCCTTCCCCTCGGGATTCATGATAAGCACGTATCACCATAAGTCCCGCATATTCGCCCTGTGCCCCTGAGTTGGGTTGCAGGGAAGTAGCCGCAAAACCAGTGATGACATTCAACTGTTCTTCCAATGATGTAAGCACTTCCTGATAGCCTTGGGCCTGATCAATCGGCGCAAAGGGATGAATATTGCCCCATTCTGGCCAACTTAATGGCAACATTTCGGAAGCAGCGTTCAGCTTCATGGTACAACTGCCCAAAGAAATCATGGAGTGGTTCAACGCCAAATCCTTTCGCTCCAATTTTTTGATGTAGCGCATCAACTCTGTTTCCGAATGATAGGAATTAAAGACTTCATGCTGCATAAATGGAGCCTGTCTTTGCAGAGATTGGGGTATCGATTTTTCGGAAGAAGTGTTATCGATTTGTGCGTGGAAATCTTTGCTTGATTCATTGCCGTTTGGTGTAGCCTCTTTATAACTCGAAAAAACCTTGATTAATTTTAGCATATCATCATTTGAGATAGCTTCATTAAAGGAGATGGACACATGATTATGGTCAATGTAGTTTAAATTGATCTCGACATGTTCCGCAATTTTTCTGAGTTTATCAACATTATCCATCTTAACTTTCAAAGTGTCAAAAAAGCCAGTATTAAGCTGATTAAGGCCCAAATGTTTTAAAACCTTATCGAAGGCCCTTGCCTTTTGGTGAACACTATTGGCAATATATTTTAAACCTTCCGGTCCATGGAATACAGCGTACATTCCAGCCATGACGGCCAAGAGTACCTGAGCAGTACAAATGTTGGAGGTTGCCTTGTCCCTTTTAATGTGCTGCTCCCTTGTTTGGAGCGCCATCCTTAGGGCTGGGTTGCCATCGGTGTCCTTTGTAATTCCGATGATCCTACCGGGAATATTTCGCTTATAGGCTTCTTTAGTGGCGAAGAAGGCTGCGTGTGGTCCACCATATCCCAATGGGATTCCGAAACGTTGTGTGGTCCCCACTACGGCATCCACCCCCCATTCCCCTGGAGGAGTGAGCATCACCAAACTCAGGATATCTGCGGCAACGGCCACTTTAATGTCCTTGGCTTTGGCTTTCTCCACGAAAGATGCATAGTCATTTACCTGACCGTGCTTCCCGGGATATTGCAAGAGCGCAGCGTAAAAAT
The DNA here is from genome assembly GCF_040112705.1 of Flagellimonas sp. MMG031. NCBI lineage: Bacteria > Pseudomonadati > Bacteroidota > Flavobacteriia > Flavobacteriales > Flavobacteriaceae > Flagellimonas > Flagellimonas sp. MMG031. The sequence continues at coordinate 3,704,856 of NZ_CP157804.1, read as the reverse complement.
CAGATGAAAAATCGAACGCTTCGTGGTCTCCAATAACCAATTCAATGCCCAAAGGAATCGCACGTGTTTCCAATAAACTCAGGGTTTGGGGAAGTATCTCTTCAGAAACGAAGAATTTTACGGCACCATCCTTTTTCTGTTGGCGGCTACGAAGTTCGAACAACATGCTCATCGCTTCGGCAGCTGCGGTACTTTCGTCCAAAAGCGAAGCATTAGCAATTTCCATACCTGTCAGGTCGGCGACCATGGTCTGGAAGTTCAGGAGGGCCTCCAATCTACCTTGGGCAATCTCGGCCTGGTATGGCGTATAGGCGGTATACCATCCTGGATTTTCCAGAATATTTCTTTTGATGACCGAAGGTGTTAGCGACTCATGATACCCTAGACCAATGTAGCTTTTAAAAACCTTGTTCTTTTTGGCCAACGCATGCAGATGGTTCAGGAACTCGTGTTCGCTGATACCCTGGGGAAGGTCCAATGGTTTTTTAAGTTTGATGTCATCGGGAATGGTCTCGTAAATGAGCTGTTCCATACTTTCCACCCCAATGGTTTCGAGCATGTGGGGCAAGTCTCTTTCTGTGATGCCAATGTGCCTGGCAGCAAAAACCTCTGTGTTCATGTTCAATCCAATAAAGTGCACAAAATTAGGGATTAATTCGATGAAAATGGTCAATTTTGATGGTGGATGGCGCAAAGTTGTTAACCACCAATTAACCTAGGGCCAACGGATTGGGATTTTACCGCATGAGAACCTTAAAAGCACTGTTTGATTTTTATTTGGATGCCAGTATTCACGTGGCTATAGCGGTGATTTCCTTGACTGGTGTTACCTTTTATTTGTTGGACAGTTCGCTGGACTTACATTTGTTGGGATTCATTTTTTGCAGTGTGATCGTTTGCTATAATTTTATCAAGTACGGAGTAGAGGCCTATAAATACCTTATTGTGTCCAATGCTTATCACAGGATTATCCAAATCTTCAGTTTTGTGAGTTTTGTATTTGCCCTTTATTTTTTGTTCCATTTGGATAGTAACATTTGGTGGGCTACGGCCGTTTTGGGTGTCTTGTCCGCCCTTTACGCAGTACCTCTTTTGCCAAGGGCCAAGAATTTACGGAACTTGGCCGGACTAAAAATCTACATCGTGGCTTTTGTATGGGCAGGTTTCTCTGTTTTGTTGCCTGTTCTAGATGCCAATGTACCGTTGGACTGGGATTTCTCGGTCACCTTCATTCAAAGAATGATATTGGTTTTGGTATTGATTCTGCCTTTTGAAATCCGAGATCTGCAATGGGATGATCGCAGTTTGAGAACCTTGCCCCAGGTTTTGGGCGAGCGAGCCACACGACGTTTGGGAATGGGCTTTACGCTTATCTTCTTTTTGCTTACCTTTTTGAAGGATACGCTGCATCCTTTGGAGGCGGAGCTGCAATCCGTGATCTGCGTAATACTTTTGGTGATGTTGGCTTCGCATCAGCGGATGAAATCCAAGTACTTTGTAATGTTTTGGGTGGAAGCCATCCCTATTTTTTGGTTTTGCCTGTTTTGGTGGGCAGAGCGCTTTGTGGCCTAAATTTTTTCTTCGAGGTCCCTTTTCATTTTCTTTTTGTCCTCGTCAGATAGCATGGTAAGTCCGGCCTTATCGCACAATGAGGTAAGTTCACTGTTCTTTTTGGAATATAATTGGCAGGTTTTGCAATAGAGCAAATGCACGCGCAGTTTAATGATATCCCACCAACTTGCCTCTTTATATTGGGATTTGTCACAAATACTAGATGCCTCTTTACACGAAATCTTCATACCTAAAACCAGTTTTCATTTAAACAACCCATAAGTGCCGTTCTCGCCCTATGGATCATCACCCAGAGGTTGGACGGATTTATGTCCAGTTCATTACACACATCTTCGGTACTCATCCCTTGGATTGTTTTCAATTTGAAGACCAATGCCTGTTTTTGGGGCAGTTTGGTGATACAATCCTGTATGGCCAGTCCCAGTTCCTCATTCTCAAGGATATTGTCGCCATCCTTGCTAAAAGGGTCGGCTACTTGCTGCTCCAACCAATCGCCTTCGGCATCCGAATCGGAGCTGTAGTTGATGCGTACCTCGGCCTTGCCCTTTTTTGAATTTATCTTTCGGTAATGATCGATTACTTTTCGCTTAAGGATGGAAACCAACCAAGTGCGTTCCGCAGCGTCCCCTTTGAAGTTTTTGGCCGAGTTCAAACCTGCAAAAAAGGTTTCCTGTACCAAATCCTTTGCGATTTCTGCATCGCTTACGCGAGAAACCGCATAGTTGAACAGGTAATCTGCATATTGATCTACCCAATTGTCCGGTTGAAGTTTATGTTTGGCCATTATCGTATAGAGTTACCAAATGTAATGGTTTTTGGACACCTATTCTACGTTTGGCCCCTTTTAGACGTATAAAAGTAATCAGTCTAACAGCGAAGTAAAGGTTTAACATAGGTTTTTGATTTGTCCGCTACAAAAACTTCACAATTTGGCTATGATTTCCTTGATGTCCTTGGAGTTCAATGGCTTGATCAAATAATCGGAGATTTCCTCGAACCGTTTGGCCTTTTTAATGTCCTTGGGGTCCATGGAAGAGGAAACCATATACACCTTGATGGACTTTTTTAAACTGGGAAGCAGCTCCGCAAACTCCTCCATGAACTGAAAACCGTCCATAACAGGCATGTTGATGTCGAGAAAAATGATATCCGGTAGCTTATCTTCTTCATTCTGATGCACAACAATGTATTCCAACGCTTCTGCACCATCGGCAAAGGTACTCGTGGATTGGACTGCCGGAATGCTTCTCAGCGTTACTTTGATCGTAAATTGATAGATATCATCATCATCGACCACAAAGACATTGACTGGTTTCATAATCATCAACAGTTATAGATTAATAAAAAAAGAAGTGCCTTTGCCTTCTTCGCTCTTGGCCCAAATTTTACCGCCCATGGCATCCACTTGGGCCTTTGTTATAAATAACCCAACACCTTTGGCATCATCATTTCTGTGGAAAACCTTGCTGAACCCGAACAATTTGTGCCCGTTCTTTTTAAGGTTGATTCCCGAACCGTTGTCCCTAAATTCCAGTTGCACCGTTCCATCGTTCATCTTGGATTGAACAACTATTTCGGGAGCGCGGTCTTTTGCCTTGTATTTTAAGGAATTACTGATCAGGTTGATGAAAATACTTTCCAAGTAGACCTTGTTGTACATCACGGTGGGTGCTTCGGAAAAATCAGAGGTAATAACCGCTTCGGTCTTTAAAATCTCGGCCGCGAGCATTTCTTTTGTCCGTTCCAGGGTTTTATCAAAATGACATTTTTCAAGGGCTTGTTGCGAACTTTTTTTAATGAGCAAGGACTCCACAAGGGTGTCCAAGGTCCATGTGAGATGGTTGGTCACCGATTCTATTTTTTCGATGATCATCTCCTTGGTTTCGGAATCGCTTTCCGTTTTGTAAATGTCGAGCAGCGCACTAAGGTTGCTGACGGGCGACCTCAAATTGTGCGATGTGATTTGATTGAACTCTTCCAACTGCCGATTTTGTGCTTTTAGTCGCTTGGCCGATTCCTTTAGACTCTTATTGGTTTCCAAAATTCGGTGAGCGGCCTGTTTTTGAACCGTAATATCTCGGAGCGCAATGGATACCAGAAGTCCTTCGGAGGTTTCCAGAGGGCTTAGGGTAACTTGGACTGGGATTTGAAAACCTGATTTGTTGTGTACGAAAAAATCGAGATCGGCAGGAAGCCCGGTATGTTTGGGGGCTTTAAAGAAGTTTACGGCATAGTATTCCATGGTATCCCAAAGTCGGTTGGGAACGAGAATGGTGACATGCTTGTCAATAAGTTCCGATGATTTGTAGCCGAACATTTTTTCTGCCTGCTTGTTGATCAATTGGATAATACCGTTTCGATCTACAATGACCATGGTGTCCGGGGCAGAGTCCAATAACCCCCTAAACTTGATTTCCGACATGCGCTGTTCGGTAATATCTTGGGTGGTTCCGATCATTTTAATGACCTCACCTTGCGGATTCATGATAAGTTCACCAATCAGCTCTACGGTCCGTATACTGCCATCTTTGTGTACAATACGGTGCATGAATTTTCGAAACCGTTTCTCGGCGATAAACTCTTGGGCATTTTCCCGAAACTCTTTCCGGTCATCGGGGTGTATCGCTTCGATAACGCGCTCAAAATGGATAGGAGTCCCTATTTCTAACCCAAAAATACGATAAAGGTTGTCGGACCACAGGATATTGTCGGCCACGATATCCCATTCCCAATAACCAATTTGAGCCAGTTGTTCCGCTAAATTGAGTTGTTGGATTTTTTTGGTAAGCTCTATCTTGGTCTGTTTTCTTTCTGTAATATCTTGAAGAAAACCGAATAGTTTTACACAAACCCCATTTTCCATTTTTGGTTGCCCAACATTACGAACATACTTGATGTTGCCTTTGGCGGTTACCACCTCCATGTCCAAATCATAAGGCTCTCCCTTTGCGATGGCATTTTGCATGGCATCACGGGCCAAATCCCTGTAGTGCCCTTCATTAAAAAAGGAGGCAAGGTTATCCAAGGACGGGACAAAGTCGTCGGGAACTTCGGTGATGTCGCGGGTAACATCGCTCCAATAAATTTGATTGGTGGCGACGTTCAGCTCATAGATACCGATTTTGGCTAGTTTGATGGTTTCCGCAAACAAACTGTCTGTTCCAAAATCCTCAATGTCCCAATTTTTCATATACTTCGGGGTTGGTTATAACAAAGCAAGCCTTGATTATTTATGGGAACTTTCAAGCTTTATGGGTCAGGTAATGCAATTTTCTTAAAAAGATACTAAATTTCCCTCACTTTCCTAATGGTAATTCCAAATTGTGGTCCTATACCTTTTCATTTGGCTAGCAATCCTGCCCGCTCCAACAAGGCATCAATGCTTGGTTCGGCTCCCCTAAATTTTACATAAAGTTCCATCGGGTTTTCGGTTCCTCCTTTGGAAAGCACGAACTCCTTGAACTTATGGGCAACCGTTTTATTGAAAATCCCATTTTCCTTAAAGTAGGCAAAAGCGTCCGCATCCAATACCTCTGCCCACTTGTAACTGTAGTAGCCGGATGAATACCCACCTTGAAAAATATGGGCGAATGATGTGCTCATGCACGTTTCCGGTGTTTTTGGGAACAAATCGGTGCTTTCGAACGCGGCATCTTCAAAGGCTTTTACATCTGTTATGTTTGATGGGTCGCCGCCATGCCAAGCCATGTCCAGCAATCCAAAGCTCAATTGGCGAACAGTGGCCATCCCTTCTTGGAATGTGGCGGATTCCTTTATTTTCTCCACCAGTTCCATAGGAATCAATTCACCGGTTTCGTAGTGATGGGCAAACAGTTCCAAGGCTTCTTTTTCGTAGCACCAATTTTCCATCACCTGACTTGGCAACTCCACAAAGTCCCAGTACACAGACGTTCCGGATAGGCTAGGGTAGGTGGTGTTGGCCAACATGCCGTGTAGCGCATGTCCGAATTCATGGAATAGCGTGGTGACTTCGTTAAAGGTAAGCAATGATGGTTTTGAGCTGGTAGGCTTGGTAAAATTACAGACATTGGAAATATGTGGCCTGTTGTTTTTACCATCAAAAATGTATTGTGGTTTGTAACTGGTCATCCAAGCGCCACCTCGTTTTCCAGGCCTCGGGTGGAAATCGGCATAAAACAGTGAGATAAAGTTTCCATTTTCGTACACTTCAAAGGTTTTTACTTCTTGGTGATACTTGTCCACATGGTCTACTTCCTTGAAGGTGAGTCCAAAGAGATTTTCCGCAACCTTGAAAACCCCGTTGATTACATTTTCGAGCTTGAAATAGGGTTTTAGCTTTTCATCGTCCAAATTGAAGAGTTTTTGCTTCAATTTTTCGGAATAGTAGGCACTGTCCCATTTTTCCAAACGGTCGATATGGTCCAACTCCTTGGCAAAGGCTTCCAGTTCGGCAAACTCACGTTCTGCGGCAGGTTTGGCTTTTTCCAAAAGTTCGTTGAGAAATTCCTGTACTTTTTCGGGGGTTTCCGCCATACGCTCTTCAAGCACAAAGTGGGCATGGGTGGTATAGCCCAATAAATTGGCTCTTTCGTGGCGTAGGTTCACGATTCGCTTTACATTCTCCTGATTGTCCAGCTCGTCGCCGTGAAACCCTTTGCTTCCGAAGGCCATGGACAGTTTCTTTCGCAACTCCCTGTTTTTGGCATATTTCATAAAAGGGATATAGCTTGGGTAGTCCAAAGTGATCAGCCAACCCTCTTTGCCCTTGGATTCTGCAAGTTGGGCAGCCGCTTCCTTGGTGCCATCGGGAAGGCCGTCCACATCCTTTTCATCCGTAAGCAACATTTCGTATTTGTTGGTCTCCGCCAAAACATTTTCACCAAAGGTGAGTTTCAGTTTGGCAAGCTCCGTATCGATTTCCCGAAGGCGTTTTTTGTTCTCTTCGGTTAAATTGGCCCCGTTCCGGCTAAAATTCTTGTACTTCTTCTCAAGGAGGGTCCGTTGCTCTGTGGTCAGGTCCAACGAATCACGTTGCTCATAAACCGTTTTGATGCGTGCAAAAAGACCTTCGTTCAAGGTAATGTCATTGCTGAATTCGGATAGCCATGGCGATACCTCTTGCGCTATTTTCTGGATTTCTTCGTTGGTCTCTGCCGAGTTTAGGTTAAAAAAGATACTAGAAATACGGTCGAGTTGATATCCAGCAAAATCCAAAGCTTCCAAAGTATTTTCAAAAGAGGGGGCTTCTGGATTGGCTACAATGGCATAGATTTCTTTTTTGGCATCTTCGATGGCTTGAAGAAAGGCCGGTTTAAAATGTTCGTTCTTTATTTTGGAAAATGGTGCCTCATCAAAAGGCTCCAATAATGGATTGTTCATAGTTGTTGTTCTACTCTTTGTTCTTTAAATAGGTTACGGCCCAATCGCTTATCAAAAATCCAAATCCGATGATGGAGGATAATCCTGCAACGGTCAGGGCAGCGAAGCTTTTTGCTTTGGCGCCGCTTGTCATTTTGTTCATGGCGGCCATGGCTTCATCGGAATACTCGTTCAAATCCACAAAACCATTGCCGTTCAGGTCATATTTTTGGGCATAACTGGAAATAAATTGCCAGCGTATTTCCACATAGATCAATATGGCTGCATATAGGAAGAAAACCAAAAGACCACTTTTCCAAAGTCCTTTGATATAGGGGTTGCTTACTTTTTTTAGCGTGAAGCCAAAAAAGGCTACGGCACAAATCCCTACCAAAATGCCAATTTGGTTGAAGTTCATGAGCTATGGGTTGCTACTTAGTATTTTTTCTGTACCTCTTCGGCACCTTTGATTACTTTCTCCTTGAGTCCCTCTTTGTAAGCGATAATGTTTTCCATAATCTGGCTGTTGGAGCTTCCTATGATCTGTGCGGCGAGGATTCCAGCGTTTTTTGCACCGTTCAAAGCTACTGTGGCCACTGGAACTCCACCGGGCATTTGTAGGATGGATAACACGGAATCCCAGCCATCTATGGAATTACTGCTTTTTACGGGAACGCCTATAACCGGCAATGGCGATAGGGATGCTACCATTCCGGGCAAGTGAGCAGCCCCTCCGGCACCGGCAATAATGGCCGAATAGCCATTGGTGTGTGCGCTTTTGCTAAAACTGAACAGTTTTTCGGGGGTCCGGTGGGCAGATACGATGTCTACATCCACTTGTACTCCCAATTCCTTCAATATATCGATGGCGTCTTGCATAACGGGAAGGTCGCTTGTGCTTCCCATGATTACGGCTACTTTGCTCATATCCTATTTGCTTATCACTTTTATGGTTTCCTTTACTTGCTGTGCCACTTCCCTGGCCCTGGCCATATTTTCGTCCACGATGGTCACGTGGCCCATTTTGCGGAAAGGGCGGGTTTGTTTTTTACCGTAAATGTGCGGGGTTACTCCATCCATTTCCAATATTTTTTCGATGTTTTCGTAGACCACATCGCCGGTATGGCCTTCAGCTCCCACCAAATTAACCATAATTCCGGCGACTTTACTGTCCGTTTTTCCTAGTGGCAAGCCTAAAATGGCCCTGATGTGCTGTTCAAATTGGTTGGTGTAGCCTGCTTCAATACTGTAATGGCCACTGTTGTGCGGTCTTGGGGCCGATTCGTTCACCAAAATTTGGTCGTCTTGGGTCTGGAACATTTCTACGGCCAATAGGCCAACGTGTTTCATGTGCTCCGAAACTTTTAATGCAATTTCCCTAGCTTTTTGGGCCACTTCGTCATCAATCCTTGCGGGACAGATTACGTACTCCACCTGATTGGCTTCTGGGTGAAACTCCATTTCCACCACAGGGTACGTTACGACCTCACCTTTGGTGTTTCGCGCCACGATAACGGCCAATTCGTTTTTAAAGTCGATCATTTGCTCGGCAATGCACTCCACATTGGGGAGGTCTTTTAGATCTTCCATGGTTCGAACAACCTTAACCCCTTGGCCATCATAGCCAAATTGGGCACTTTTCCATACAAAGGGCAAGGAAAGCCCTCCGTTCAGGATGCTGTCCTCAATTTCGGAGGTGTAGGCAAATCGGGTGAAAGGTGCCGTTGGGATACCGTGGTCCGTATAAAACAATTTTTGTACGGCCTTATTCTGTATGGTTCTCAAGGTTTTAGTGGGGGGATAGACCTTGATTCCCTCGTGTTCCAATTTTTCAAGAGCGTTTACGTTGACGTTTTCAATTTCGATGGTCAGCACGTCTACATCCTTCCCAAAGGCATAAACGGCATCAAAATCCATCAAACTGCCCTGTACAAATTCATTGCAGGCTATTTTACAGGGTGCTTCGGCCGAGGCATCCATAACTTTGGTCTGTACGTCCCATTTCCGGGTTTCGTAGAGCATCATTTTGCCCAATTGTCCGCCACCTAAAATTCCCAGTTTAAAGTCAGAAGAGAAAAATTGCATCGATCTGTATATTGAATGTGGGCAAAAATACATGAAATCCACGAGGGTATAAAAGATGTAGGGGCTTAGGAGTGCTAAAAATAGTATCTTTGCCAACCTGACCATAACTTGAGAACATTGATCAAACTCCACGACAAGTATTTTAAGCCGTATTTAAAGGAAGAACAAATCCTTGCTGCCATTGATAAAATGGCCAAGGAGATTGCGGCCGATTACAAGGATGAAACACCCTTGTTTGTGGGTGTGCTCAATGGTGCCTTTATGTTTGTGTCCGATTTTTTGAAGGCCTATCAACACCCATGCGAAGTTTCCTTTGTGCGGTTGAGTTCCTATCAGGGACTTACCTCAACGGGCATTGTGGAAACGCTGTTGGATGTGCCCGATGAACTGGAAGGAAAGAGTGTCATTATTTTGGAAGATGTGGTGGATACGGGACGAACCTTGAAACAGTTGGTTCATCTCTTTTCCAACAAGAATGTAAAGGAGTTCAAAATCGGGACCCTTTTTTATAAATCGGATATTTACAACGGGGAATACGCCATCGATTATGTGGGTCTGGAAATCCCCGATCACTTTATAGTGGGATATGGACTGGATTACAATGAACTGGGCCGTAACCTTAGAGAAGTTTACCAATTAAATCAAACAGATATGATCAACCTAGTGCTTTTTGGAAAGCCAGGAGCAGGAAAAGGAACCCAAGCAGGTTTCCTTAAGGAAAAGTACAATCTAAAACACATTTCCACGGGGGATGTGTTCCGTTTCAATATTAAAAATGGGACCGAACTCGGTACCTTGGCAAAATCCTATATCGATAAAGGAGAATTGGTGCCAGATGAGGTGACCATCGATATGCTCAAGGACGAGGTGGAGAAAAACCCGGATGCGGCAGGTTTTATTTTTGATGGCTTCCCGCGAACTGCGGCCCAGGCACAGGCGTTGGACAATTTCTTGGAGTCCAAGGACATGAAAGTAAACGCAACCATTGCCCTGGAAGCAGAGGATGATATTTTGGTGGAACGTTTATTGGAACGTGGCAAGAGCAGCGGACGCTCCGATGATCAGGACGAGAGCAAGATCCGCAACCGTTTTGATGAATACAATGAAAAAACGGCACCGCTCAAAGCCTACTACGAAGCACAGGGAAAATTCCACTCCGTAAATGGAATAGGGGATATCCAAGATATTACCGAACGTTTGAGCAAGGTAATCGACTCCCTGTAGTTGATTTCCACAACGATTTTTTAGTTTAGCATATGACCGAAGGAAATTTTGTCGATTATGTAAAGGTGCACATTGCTTCCGGCAACGGAGGGAAGGGTTCTGCACATTTACGTCGCGAAAAATATGTGGCCAAAGGAGGCCCGGATGGAGGTGATGGTGGTCGAGGAGGTCATGTCATAATCAAAGGGAACAAAAACTTGTGGACCTTGGTCCATTTTAAGTTCCAAAAACATTTTAAGGCCGGTCACGGAGAGCATGGCAGCAAAAGCCGAAGCACTGGGGCCGATGGTGAGGATGTGTACTTGGAAGTGCCGTTGGGTACCGTGGTACGCGATACCGAAACTAACGAAATCCTTTTTGAGATTACCGAGGACGGTGAGGAGAAGGTGGTGCTCGAAGGCGGTATGGGCGGATTGGGAAACTGGCATTTTAAGAGTGCCACCAATCAAACCCCGAGATACGCACAGCCCGGAATCAAAGGGCAGGAAGGTCACCTCACTTTGGAATTGAAGGTGTTGGCCGATGTAGGTCTGGTGGGCTTTCCCAACGCTGGAAAATCCACGTTACTTTCTGTAATGACCTCTGCCAAGCCAAAAATTGCCAATTACGAATTTACTACTCTAAAGCCCAACTTGGGCATTGTGGAATATCGGGACTTCCAAAGTTTTGTAATGGCCGATATTCCCGGAATCATCGAAGGGGCGGCCGAAGGCAAAGGCCTTGGACACTATTTTCTGCGGCATATTGAGCGCAATGCCACTTTGTTGTTCTTGATTCCGGCCGATAGCAAGGACATCAGCCAGGAATACAACATCCTATTGGACGAGCTTAGACGGTACAATCCTGAATTGCTGGACAAGGAACGTTTGGTGGCCGTATCCAAGTGCGATATGTTGGACCAAGAACTCATCGAGGAAATGGACGCCGATATGAAGGACGATTTTAAGGATGTTCCCTACATGTTCATCTCTTCCGTTAGCGGTTTGGGGATTCAGCAGCTCAAGGATAGACTTTGGAAGCTGTTGAACGAATAATGTCGGTTCTTCGGGTACTTCATCAATTTATTGATTAATTTTAGGAGAATCCAAAAGTCCTAAGATGCGAACTGTTCTACCCATAATGTTGGTGCTTTTATTGGCATCCTGTAGCTCTGTCAGGGTGAATTATGATTACGATAAAACCATCGATTTTTCAGGATACACGACCTACAATTACTACCCGGATATGAAATCGGGCCTAAGTCAGTTGGACGAAAGACGATTGCTACGAGCCTTGGATTCCACTTTAAAATCGCGAGGATATCGTTTGGCCGAAGAGCCCGAGCTGTTCGTTAATATCATTAGCGATGAATACAGGGGCGCTCCCAACAACAATGTTGGTGTGGGCATTGGCGGTACGGGACGAAACGTAGGTGGGGGTATTTCTGTTGGATTGCCTCTGGGCGGGTCCAATTGGAAACGCAGCATTCAGTTTGACTTGGTGGATGCCCAGCGTGATGCCCTTATTTGGCAAGCGACTTCCGAAAGCGGGCTCCGCGACAATGCATCGCCCAGTGTTCGTGAAGAACAGCTACGAGAGGTAGTGAAGAAGGTGTTTTCCAAGTTTCCTCCAAAAGTGAAATAGAACAAAATCAGCTATTTACGATTTTTTTAAGACCCATTTACAGGGTTTTTACCGTTCGGTGGGTCAAAATGACCACTTGTCATAAATCACTTCTACAAACAAGGGTGGTCCATTACTTTAGCATCATCAAAACATCTTAAAACCGAACAATCATGATAGCACTGGCCAAATTGATCATAACACTTTTAGTTAGTATCATTTTATAATCCGCGAGGAAATCGCATCAAAACATCACTATGAAAAAGTTTACAACACATCAGAAAGTAGTCTTGATCATTGGAATCGTAGGCGTTGTCACTGCCTTTATCGGCAAGGTAAATGGTTGGGAATACATGGAGTTTTTCCCCATTTTCTACGCAAGCACGAGTATGATTTGGATTTCATTCATTTCCAACAAAAAATCGTGCCGCAAAGCTTTGAAAAGCAAGGAGGCACAAAACTCCTAACTACTCCGCACCAATCTAGTTTAATGTATATTTGAGCCATTCGTGCTCTAAAGGATGGAATTAAGTTCGCGCAAACGCAATATTGCATTTTGGACCCTACAATTATTGGGATGGGGGTTTATTAATGCCATTTCAATTTTGGTTCCTCACAACCTTAGTTGGGAACTGACCGTTTTTTCGGTCGTTGTGGGTATTTTTATCGGAGTATTCAGCACCTCTATACTACGATGGTATCTCAAAAAAAATGTCCATTTTGATTCTTTTGGAGGGAAGGAAGTCCTCAAAATCATAGTATCCATTTTGTTGGCCGCTTTATTATTTGGGCTATTGAATTTCTTGTCAGGATACCTCTACTTTAAGTTTGGTCCGGAACTCACAGAAACCGAACTGAAGATGTTCGAAGGATATGATAAGATTTTGATCCAAGTGTTGAACTCTTTGTTTTTGGTAGGAGCTTGGACCATAACTTACTTGGTCATCAAATTGCTCTTAAAACTGAATCAGAACCGAATAGAGCGTTTGGAGCTGAACACCACCCTGAAACAGGCGCAACTAAATACGCTAAAAGGACAAATCAACCCCCATTTTATGTTCAATAGCCTCAACAATATCCGTGGCTTGATGCTCGAGGATGTGGACCGCTCTCGGGAAATGCTGACCAAACTCTCCGAAATCCTTCGGTATTCGTTGACGAAGAACAACGTCAACGACATCCCTGTTCGGGAGGAGGTGGAAGTAGTGGACAATTATATCGACCTGTCCAAAATCCAGTTTGAGGACCGTTTGGAGTTTGTAAAACAGATTGAAGAGAACACCCTGGACCTACGGATTCCTCCAATGATCATTCAATTGTTGATCGAAAACGCCGCCAAACACGGTATTTCCAATCTAAAGCATGGCGGACGGATTGTTTTGTCTATTTTTAGAACGGATGAACAGCTACATATTGAAGTGCGGAACACGGGAAAACTTCAGATGACCCAAGATTCCACCCAATTGGGCTTGAAGAATATTGAACAACGATTAAAATTATTGTATGCCGATCAGGCATCCTTTACCTTGAAAGAAATCTCCGATGAGGTTGTGGCAGAAATCAAAATCCCCATGGAATGAACATTAGGGCAGTCATAGTTGAAGACTCCAGGTTGGCCCGGAACGAGCTAAAGGAACTCATCAAACTACATGATGATTTGGAGCTCGTTGGGGAGGCGGCGAATGTGGACGACGGGGTGGAGCTCATAGAGAAAGAATCTCCTGACCTCCTTTTTCTGGATATCAATATGCCCGAAAAAAATGGCTTTGACCTTTTGGAATTATTGGATGAGGTGCCCATTACCATATTTACTACCGCTTACGATGAGTATGCCATTAAATCCTTTGAGTACAATGCGTTGGATTACTTGCTGAAACCCGTGAGCAACAAACGTTTTGACATGGCCTTGGAAAAGGTGCGTGAAAAATTGTCTTCCAAAACCACGGAATCGACCACGGCTAAAAGGCTCGCTGCAAACAGTCAGATTTTCATCAAAGATGGAGAGTCGTGCTGGTTGGTGAAGATTGGCGATATTTCGATGTTCGAAATCGTTGGGAACTATACGCGGGTGTTTTTTGAGGACAAAAAGCCCATGCTCTACAAATCGCTCAACCAGGTGGAGGAAAAACTACCGGAGGATGCTTTTTTTAGGGCGAATCGGCAACAGATTGTCAACACAGACTATATCGAAAATGTGGTGCCATGGTTCAACGGCAAGTTGAAACTCACCATGAAAAATGGGGAAGAGGTAGAGGTTTCCCGCAGGCAATCCTACATTTTTAAGGATAAAATGAGTTTGTAAAAAAAAGAGGCTGTCTAAAAAGTAGTGAAATATGTCATTCTGAATTTATTTCAGAATCTCATCGTTCTGGTAAACAAATCATTATGAGAACCTGAAACCTGCCTTTGCCGGCAGGCAGGCAAGTTCAGGTTGACAAAAATCAACTTTTTAAACAGCCTCTTTCAAAGCGTTTATGCCCTCAACAGATCTTTGTACCTATCCTTATATCCTACCAATACCAAGATATTGAGAATCAACAGTCCCAAAGCGGGTCCAATGTTGCCGATATCCAGAGTGGCATGAAAAAGCACGGCATTTACGGATACACTCATCAGCACCAAGGCCATTAAGGCGCCATACTTGTTGAAAATGAGCGCAAGTCCCGCTAAAATTTCCACAATGGCCACCAATTGGATGGTGTAGGTGGAGGATAGCCCCCCAAAATAGTTCATCGCCGGTTCGGACATTTCACCTCCCGCGGGAATAAAATTGAGAAATTTGTTCAATCCGAATATGAGGACAAAAAGCCCCAAGAGGATACGGATTCCCAAAAACACTTTAGAGTTCATAGGGTTAATGATTTATTGGTTACCATATAAAAGTACCTAAAAAACAAATAGCTATGATTTTCTTGGTCAAGTTATTTTATTGAAAATGAGTGGGTTTAGAGTGTTTTAGAAGTCCGCCATCAATCGGGATATGGGGTTGCTGTTAGAATAGCTACCTGTTCCAATGCCAAGAAGGTGGCTAAATAGCCAAAATCCTTTGAATTGCCAATCGGTTTTGGGGGTACTCGTTCTTCGATATTACTGCGGACATCTTTTGGGGCGACACCTTTATTTCCGCTTTTTGGGAGTTTGGTGGTGACGTAGGTGCGTTTAACCTCCCATATTTTCCCAAAATCGGGAATAGACCTACTAATGCGAATGAATTTTTTGTAAGCAAAAAAGTAGTATGTTTAGTACAAATAAGTAGGGATATAAGGAATTGTCTTTGTATTCAATAGTTGTACGCAAGCTGAAAACCGATATGGAAATGACAATTGACAAAATTGGAAAAGAATATTTCTCGAAAAAAGAAAGTGATATAATTGATTTCCAGTGGACAGACAATTTCGGATTGAAAATAACGATTTCGACTTGGGAAAATGCGGAAAAACAAATCGGAATTGAATATGAATTCAGCGGATTTAACGGATTTCGATATTTGGACGAAGGTGATTTTTTAGGTTATTGGGATTTACCTGATTTTAAAAACGGATTTCACCTGTTTAGAATAATTAAAGGCGGTTGGAAATCTGGAGAAATTACCCAAAGCGGAATATTGGACGTTAGTAGAGCAGTTGACCAATTGAATGAATTTTTCATAGCGACAACAAATGGCTGTTTGACTGTTTTAGCTTATGAAAAACCGACAATAACTGAAATTGAATTATTAAATGAATAAAAGCCAGCGAACAACAATGTGTAACCGCAATTACGGATGATTCGACTACGTCCGAATCCACTCGGAATTGCTAACGTCTCTGCCAAACCGAAAATTAACGCATATAAACCCGTAACTGACGGTTATACGAGGCCGTTGATGGCAATATCCCTTCGGGAACGCAAAACCACGCACGACCTGCGCTCCCCTTTTGCTGATCGCCATCAACGGGCCTTGTACATTCCACCTCATGACCCATGAAAGTTTTTTCTATCTTTAACTAGGGCTACAGGCAAAAGCCAAAGCCATCAACTGCACTTATACCGAATGAGGCGTAACGATGGCTCCCCGTGAGGCACGCCTCACTCGCCATAAACAAGGCCGGTTAGCATAAATATGAAATTAAGACTGTGTTTTTTATTGTTATTAGGACTTTCATTAAATTCTTGTTTATTTGAAGATAACTCAAAACAGGAATTTCCAAAATTTGATTTTAATTCAGTCGAAAAAATTGAAATAAAAAAAATGTTTGACTATCAATTTAAAAGGATAATTGACGAAAGAAAGAAGCTAAATAATTTTACTTCTTTTTTTACTGACTCAACTAACTATTTTAAAAATGAAAAATATAAATATGGCGGTAAAAGAGCTCTTTATCACTTAGAATTTTACAATAAAAAAGACACTCTTCAATTAACTATATATCCAAAAATTAACAATACCAAAACAGAAATTGGATTTTTTGGAAAAACAATATCTAATTATAAAGAAAATGGAATGGGGCAAAAATTTCATCGGTTTTTTATATCGAAAAAAATATTAGACTTAATCGAAAACGAAAATTAAATACTTATGCTAACACCGTGTATAGCTCATTGCGGCGGAATTTCATTACTGAAATTCCTTGCGTATTTATTAACTTTGGGTTACGGCGGAAAATCCTCGCGGATTTATCCGCAACGAAACCATAGCCACAAACGTTGATGGCAATATCCCTTCAGGAACGCAAAACCACGCACGCAGTGCGCCCCCCCTTTTGCTGATTGCGATTGGGTATAGCTTGGAAAAATTACCAATTTTTGGTAATTTCGGGTAAAAATGTGAGTTATGAGTAAAAACACATCCATATCCCTTGGAAATTATTTTGACCAATTTGTAAGTAACCAAGTTTCAGCCGGAAGGTATAAAAACGTAAGTGAAGTAATCAGGGCCGGACTTCGACTATTAGAGCATGAAGAAAGTAAAGCTCTTGCTTTGAGAAATGCGATACAGGAAGGAATTGACAGCGGAATTGCTCATGATTTTGACCCAGAAAAACATCTTCAGGAATTAAAGGCCAGGCGTAAAAAGAATGGCTAAATATGAACTGACCCATAAAGCAGTTGAGGATTTAACCCGAATTTGGGAATACACAACTGAAAAGTGGTCTGAGCAACAAGCAGATAGATATTATAACCTACTATTGGACAGTTGCCAAGACATTGCAAACAATCCTGGGTTGGGAAAAAACTACGATGATATAACCAAAGACTTATTCGGGCTTAAAACAAGCCGACATATCATTTTTTATCGAAAACGAATTAACCAACCGATTGAGATTACGAGAATTTTACACGGACAAATGGATTTGAAAAACAGAATAACTGAATAGAAATACCACATCTAACAATGTATCCCATGAAAGGCCCTAAGGGTCCTTACTTTACAACGATTTTAGTAGTCCGCCATCAATCGGGATATTGGTTCCCGTAATAAAGGCGGCCTGTTCCGATGCCAAGAAAGTCACCAAATAGCCATATTCCTTTGGGTCGCCAATCCGTTTTACGGGTACTTGCTCTTCCATGTTGGAGCGGACTTCATCCGGGGAAACACCCATTTTTTCCGCTTTTTTGGAGTTTAGTTGGGCAATGCGGTCCGTGTCAAAATAACCTGTTAGGGTGCTGTTTACCGTAATGCCGTCTTTGGCCACATCGTAGGCCAAACTCTTGGCCCAGGTGACCACGGCAGCTCTAATGGTATTGGAAAGCGCCAAGTAGTTCAGCGGTTCCTTTACCGATATGGATGCTATGTTGATAATACGCCCCCAGTGTTGCTCCTGCATGTGTTTTAGGGCCAGCTCCGTAGTGTACACCACCGACTTGAACAATAAATCGAAGGCATTTTGATAATCATCCACTTTCTTTTCGAGCGCACCGCCGCCTTCGGGCCCCTGCGTATTGTTGACCAAAATATCCACGGTATTGGTCTCGAAATACCTTGCTATTTTGGTTTTGTAGGCTTCAAAATCGGTAAAATCCACCGAAAGGAATTGGTGTTGTTGTCCTTGAGAGCTGTCCATTTCCTCAATGAGCTCCTGCATTCGCCCTTCGCTACGCGCCATCAGGGTCACACTCGCGCCACTGGCAGCCAGTTGTTTTGCTATGGCCGCACCAATCCCTTTGCTGCTTCCGCCAACAAGGGCCTTTTTTCCTTGGAGTGAAATATTCATCGGTACTGTTCTCTTACGGGACTAAAAATATCCATTAGTTTACAGGGTGTCAACGCCTTTCCGCTATGGGGTGCATTGGATGGGATAATGACCACATCACCCGGGTGGTACCTGCCTGTTTTTCCATTCAAGGTAAACTCAAAAGTGCCCTCCACTACGTGCATGATCTGTTCGTGGTCGTGCTGATGTTCGGGCACCTCCGCATTTTGGTCCACATCCCAAAACACCCAGCTCATCCGTTCGCCATGCACTAATTTTCCGTGGTATCCGGGCATGATTTCCCTTGGTTCAATTTCTGATAGGTTCATTGATTTCTGATTTTAGGACCAATATAAAGATTAATAGGCAGCCTCCCTATTTGCAATGGCATCGGCAATGGTTATTTTTGCGGTTCAAAACACAAAAGATGCAGGTACATTTTATTGGAATGGGGGAGGTCAATATGTTTAATTTGGCCGTGGCCCTGCATAAAAATGGAACAGTGGTAACGGGCAGCGACGAGGTTTTTGACGAATCCCTAAAGACCATGATGGAGGAACAGGGATTATTGTCCAAAGGTGCGGGTTGGTTTTCGGATAGTATCCATACCAACTTGGATGCCGTAGTGATAGGTTCCAAGGTACAGGTGGACAACCCAGAAATGGTTAAGGCGCAAGAACTGGGCTTGCCCTTATTCTCTTTTCCTGATTTTCTTTACGAACAGGCCAAATACAAAACGCGGGTGGTGATTGCCGGTTCTCAACATCATGGCACCGTCACCCAAATGATCCTGCATGCATTGGAATATAATGATGTGGCGGCGGATTATGTGACCGAAACTTCCAGCGGTATACATCTTACCAAAGAGAATGATTTTATCCTGATCGAGGCAAATAATCAGGCATCGTCTTCCTTGGATGCCACGCCCCAATTCCAAAAATACATTCCGAACATAGCCTTATTGAGCGATATCGCTACCTCAGAAGCGGTTGATTCAGCGCAATTTGCCCATTTTGTGGATAGTGTGGTAAAAGGGGGGAGTATTACTTACAACGATGAGGATGTGATGGTAAAGGAACTGGTCGAAGCTTCGGAGAATCCCATTCGTAAATTTCCCTACGCCACTCCCGCCTATCAAGAGGAAGATGGTGAAATCTTTCTGGAAACGCCCGATGGTGAGTTGCCCCTGGAAATTTCTGGATCTGATAATCTTAGAAGCATGGCAGGTGCCAAATGGATTTGCCAACAGATGGGGGTGGATGAGGTCGAGTTTTATGAGGCGATGTCCACTTTCCAATAACCATCAGACTCCAAACTGTCGCAGATGGTGGTCCAGGTGCTTGTATTGCATTTGTCCCCACTGTTCTGCCGTAAAGGAACCGAACGCAGGGTGTGGATCCCATTCTTTTTTATCCTTTTCTTGGTGAAAATCACGGATAAGACCAAGCAAAATCTCCTTTTCTGCAGCGAAATCCTTGTCATCTTCCACCTTAAAGCTTTTGGCGGTCGGCAGATTTTGTTTCCACGGCTTATCGTTGTACAGGCTTTTCTTGAAAAATTTGCCCATTACCTTCAGCATCAGGCTGGGTTTGTTCTTCGGATTGTGCCTTCCCAATCCTATTTTTAAGGGATACTGGCAATGGTGCAGCATTTGGCCCACTTGCATTTTTCCCCACTGCCGTTCCGAAGATTCCGATAGTTGGTCGATTCGCGATAAAATTTCTTCGTAGGCTTCCGAGTTGAAAATCGATTTCATATCCAAGGATTTATATTGAAATTTACATAAAATTATTCTCCTATCTTTAGACCATGCAAGAAAAACTAGCTTCCTTTTCCATAAAAAACTGGGCCGACGACGACAGGCCTCGGGAGAAACTGGTGCAGAAAGGGAGTTTTGTACTTTCCGATGCCGAACTGATCGCCATTTTGATCGGTTCCGGTAGTAGGGATGAGAGTGCAGTGGAACTTTCCAAACGTATTTTGGCCTCGGTGGACAATAATTTGAACGAGCTGGGCAAACTTTCCGTCAACCAATTGATGCGTTTTAAGGGCATTGGTGAAGCCAAGGCCGTAAGTATTGCGGCAGCCTTGGAAGTCGGAAGACGCAGACGACTGGAGGATACCTCAAAAATTGTCAAGATACAGAGCAGCCATGATGTTTTTGAATTGCTATACCCATTGATCGGCGAGCTTCCGCACGAAGAGTTCTGGATTGTATATCTCAACAACTCCAACAAGGTCATCCATAAATCACAATTGAGCAAAGGGGGCATTACAGGAACTTTGGTCGATGTGCGATTGGTGCTGAAACAAGCCTTGGAGCTTGGCGCAGTTGGAATCATTTTGGCGCACAACCATCCTTCGGGAACCTTAAAGCCCAGTGTGGCCGATAAAAAAATCACACAAAAACTAAAAACAGCTTCCGAAGCTTTGGATATTCAAGTGTTGGACCATCTCATCTTGGCCCAAAATGAATACCTCAGTTTTGCGGATAAAGGAATTTTGTAGCCCATGTTGTTGATATTCACCCATAAGGTAACCAATCGTTTGACCTATACGGCCAAGCACCTCTTCGAGCGGATTTTGGGAGTGGAAATGGGATTTACCACAAAGGTGGAGGACTTCATCAAGCACAATGGTCCAAAAATGACCTATTCCAAGCAACCGCTACAGAACGAATTTTTTATCCGAAGCAATGATCTGTTGTTTGAACAAGGCATCAACGATTTGGAAATCAAGGTGTCTGACTGGGACGGGATTCCTTGTTTTTTTGCTTCTGGAGAGAAAAGTACCGTCCCTTTTGATATTTTTTCGGCCAGCTTTTTCCTTTTGAGCCGGTATGAGGAATATTTGCCCCATGTGAAGGATAGTGTGGGCCGGTTTCCCGTAAAGGAGAGCATCGCCTACCAGCACGATTTTTTGGAACTTCCCGTGGTCGACCTTTGGGCGTATAAGCTTTTGGAAGCGCTTCAAGAGCGTTTTCCCGATCTGGAGACCAAGGAGAAGTCGTACAGTTTTACCTCCATTATCAATGTGACCACATCGCATGCCTATGCCATGCGCGGTATTTCGCGAACATTGGGCGGTTTTTTGTTGGATCTGGGCAATTTTCGGTTTCGGGAGATTTGGGAACGCTTTTCCGTGTTGCTGCGGATCAAAAAAGACCCTTACGATAATTTCTTTGATCTGGTGGAAATCCATAAGAAATTCCCCATCAAAACCATGTTCTTCTTTCAATTTGCCAAGCATTCGGCGCATGACAAGAACGTTGCCACCACCAATAACAGGTTTCGCTACCTGATCAAATCCATTGCCGACTATAGTATCGTATCGCTGAGCACTTCCTTTGTGTCCACATCCGACAAGAATGTACTTTCGGGAAGAGAAAAAGCAATTGGGCAACTTGATCAATAGGCCCATAAGCTATGCACGGCTTCGTTATAACAAGGTAAATGTTCCTGCGACCTACCGCAATTTGGTGGAAACCGAATTTACCGATGATTTTTCCATGGGATATACCCACGAAATCGGGTTTAGGGCAGGTACCTGTACCCCATTTTATTTTTATGACATCAATACCGAGGTGCGACAACCGATAAAAATCCATCCCTTTGCCATGCACGATTATGCACTGGTCAAATACAAGACCAAAGAAGAGGTTTTTGAGAAAATGGACCGGGTGTATCGTTTGGTAAAACAGGTGAAGGGAGATTTTGTTTTGGTTTTTTCCAACGAACTGTTGGGAGGAAAACAACCTTTGGATTGGATGCAACTGTATCAATCCATGTTAAAGCGTTACTATGTTTGAGCACCCCATCACCGATATCTTTTTTGACTTGGACCATACCCTTTGGGATTTTGAGAAAAACTCTGCACTTACCTTTGCCAAAATTTTGGGGGACAATAAGGTAGATATTGATTTGGATGGATTTTTGGAAGTGTATGCTCCCATCAACTTACAAATGTGGGCACTCTACCGCAATAATGGAATCAGCAAATCCGAGCTGAGGTACCAGCGGTTGAAGCAGACGTTTGATGCCCTACGTGTTCAAGTTTCGGACGAGGTCATCCATGTGTTGGCGCACGATTATATTGCGCATTTGTCCTCCTATACCCATTTACTGCCCAATACGGTTCAAACCTTGGATTATCTTTTTCCCAAATACAAATTGCACATCATTACCAATGGTTTTCAAGAAGTGCAGGAAAAAAAGTTAAAGGGAAGTCAAATCCATCATTATTTTCAAAAAATTGTCGATTCCGAGATGGCGGGCGTCAAAAAGCCAGACCCCTATATTTTTGAACTGGCCTTAGAAATGGCAGAGGTCAACCCCAAAAATTCTTTGATGATCGGGGACAACCTGGAAGCGGATATTTTGGGAGCAAAGGCCATGGGGATGCAGGTATTGCACTATAATTTTCACAAAGAGCCCGATCATGGTGAATCCATCATCATTAACGATTTGATTGAAATAAAAAGCATTTTATAGAGTTATATTTAAGTGGTTAACCGCATTATTTGACACTAGAAAATGCATTCAGCTATGAAAAGATTGCTCTATGGCGTAGTTCTGCTCGCGGGTTTCCTTTGCGTACCAACTTCTTGTACCGAGGAACAGGACTTCAGTCAAATCGATGATTTGTCCATTACCCCTGTCTTGGCATCAGGACTCTTTTATCTGGAATCCGATGAGGCCACCATTAATTCGGGAAGTTCCGGAGGCCCTTTTTATACGCGGGAAGTCACTTTTGAAGCTTTCAGCCAAGACTACGTGGCAGAGCGTTTACTGGAGGGAACCATCACTTATGAGATGGAAAATACCACCAGCAAGCCCGTTCGGGTATTGATCGAGTTTTTGAATGCAGGCGGAACTGTTTTGGATATGGAAGTACTCGATATATCGGCAGAACCTTCAGGTTTGGTTACAAGGGATGTGTTCTATGGACCAGGGGGGAAGAGTTTGGATATTCTCGTCAACACAGAGCGCTTACGAATTTCTGCGCTTAATTTGGGTGACACCTCCAGTACTTCCCCAGTGGATGACCCCAAAATCATATTAAGATCAGGGGCCGAATTTTTATTTGAGTTAAAATGAGAATAGTGTCCCGAATACTTTTTTTTGTACTGCTGTGCAACCTCATGGCTACAGCTCAGAACAAGCAACTACTCTACGATTTTAACGAAATTCCGCAGTCCTTGATGGTAAATCCCGGGGTGAAGACATCCCAAAAATGGCATGCGGGCCTTCCTGTGTTGTCAGGTCTAGCTTTTCAAGCAGCCACAAGCGGCGTTACCGTCAACGATTTATTCGCCAACGATGGGGTAGACTTTACCACCAAGGTCAGGGAACGCCTCTTGGATGTGATGAGCGACAGGGACGATTTTAGTTCCACCAGTCAAATAGAGGGCATTACCGTAGGTTTTAGGGGGCGCAATAGACCGGATACCTACTATTCCTTTGGAATGTACGGGGAAATGGACATCATTTCCTATTGGCCCAAGGATTTGGCCATCTTGGCGTTCGAGGGCAACGGAGGGAACAATATTGGACGAAGTTTTGATCTTGGAGATTTGAATCTTAGGGGAGAAATGGTCAATGTGTTCCATTTTGGTATCAACAAAAAAATAGACAACAGCCTCACGATAGGAGGAAGGGCCAAAATCTATTCCAGTATCTTCCAGTTTCAATCCATTCGTAACTCCGGTTCCTTTGTTACCAGACCTGGACAGAACAATGTTTACGAAAGTGCTATCAGTGCCGACATGCAGTTGCAAACAGCCGGTATAAGAGGTTTTTATGATATTGCAGAAGAAGATACCGGAACCACACAACGGGATGTAACCAGTCTGTTTACCGAAAGGGTGCTTTTTGGTGGCAATTTGGGGTTGGGACTCGATTTTGGCTTCAGTTACAATCTGAATCCACAGACCACCATTACCGGAAGTATCTTGGATGTCGGATTTATTAGCAACACCAAGGATGTTTGGAACTATACCCTGAGCGGCAACACGACTACCGAGGGAATCACTGTCTTTCTTCCAGAAGATATCGACGATGTGAACAATGATCTTTGGCAAGAACTTCTGGACGAGATCGAGGAGGCCTTGCCTTATGGAGAGAATGATTCGGGCTATATCTCTTGGAGACCCGTAAAGGTTTATGGGTCAGTCCGCTACGATTTTGGCGAGGGCGGACGTAGTTCGGTATTCGACAATTGCGGATGTGGCGTTAATGTTGGGGGCGGAAGCAATAGAGATTATTACAGGAATAGCGTAGGCGGACAGTTGTTTATGATCAAACGGCCCAAGGGGATACAAGCCGCCCTAACTGGGTTTTATCAACGGCGATTTGGCAGGGTACTTTCTTTGAAAACTACCTACACCATCGATAAATATACCTTTACCAACCTTGGTTTGGGTGCCAATCTACAGCTAGGTCCTGTCAACTTTTATGTCTTGGCGGACAATCTATTGAGCTATTCCAATATTGCCGATAGCCACTATGCTTCTTTACAGTTCGGATTTAATATTATATCTTGGAACAATAATTGAGTATAGTTCTGTATGAAATCGAAAGTCACATACATTTTATGGTTAGCCTTGATGTTCGGAGGTGCGGTAAATGCACAGCTGAATGATTACAAATACATTATTGTTCCCAAAAAATTTGAGGAGTTCAGGTCCGAAAATCAATATCAGACCAGCACCCTGATCAAGTATTATTTTGAGGAAAATGGTTTTAACGCCATCTATGATGATGAAATGCCTGCGGATTTGGCTGCGGATAAGTGCTTGGGCCTAACAGCGGATTTGATTGATGAATCCACCATGTTCTCCACAAAACTGTCCATAGCACTTGTGGATTGTAAAAACCAAGAAGTGTTCCGATCGATGGAAGCAAAAAACCGTATAAAGGAGTACAAGGAGGCGTACCGGGATGCCATCCAGAATACCTTTGTCTCATTTACAGGATTGAACTATGCCTATGAGCCCAAAGAAGAAGTTGAGGAGCCCGCAACCATAGTGGTAAGTTTTCGGGATGATGTAAAATCGGTGAAAGAGGAATCCACGGAACACGTATTGGAACAAAAGGCAACTACTGAAGAGCAGGTGTACAAGAGCATCGAACCAAAACCTACCGACATCGTCAGGGAAACAAGCCCCAGTATAGCCGAAGAACATGTTGATCTTCCAGAAGGCATGCTATATGCACAGCCCATAGCAAATGGATATCAGCTGGTGGACAGTACGCCCAAAGTGGTGCTCCGACTGGAATCCACTTCAATGGACAACGTGTTCATCACAACCTATCAGGGTAACAATGCCGTAGTTTTTGAAAAGGACGGGAAGTGGTTGATGGAGTATTCCGAAAATGGGCAAAAGGTCCAGAAAGAACTGCAGATCAAATTTTAAAGATCGTACTTGTCCTTCCACCTCTTTTTTAGGAAATCCCGCATGGCATTTTCCCTTGGATTATTACCTGGCCTGTAAAACGTAGTACCCGAAATCTCATCGGGCAGAAACTCGAAGTCCACAAAATTATTTTCATGGTTGTGCGCATAATCGTAGCCTTTGCCATAACCCAAGTCCTTCATTAATTTGGTCGGGGCATTTCGGATCGCCATGGGCACTGAAAGATCGCCGGTCTGTCGAACGGTCTGTTGTGCCTCGTTGATGGCCATGTAACTGGCATTGCTCTTTGGGGAACTTGCCAAATAGGTCGCACACTGGCTCAGAATAATCCGCGCTTCGGGAAAACCGATGGTGGTAACGGACTGGAACGTGGTGTTGGCCAATACCAAGGCCGTAGGGTTGGCGTTCCCAATGTCTTCCGAAGCCAAAATGATCATCCTTCTGGCAATGAATTTCACATCCTCGCCACCCTCTATCATTCTGGCCAACCAATATACCGCCGCATTGGGGTCACTGCCCCGGATACTTTTGATAAAGGCTGAGATGATATCATAATGCTGTTCGCCGGTTTTATCGTAGAGCACCGTGTTCTTTTGAACTTTGCTCAACACCAGATCATTGGTGATACTGATCTTGGCTCCACTTTCTGAATTGATCAAAAGCTCGAAAATATTGAGCAATTTTCGGCCATCTCCGCCCGAAAGTCGCAATAGGGCTTCTGTTTCCTTGAGTTCAATCTGTTTTTTGGAAAGTTGGACATCTGTTTGGATAGCCCGCTCCAAAAGGGCCACCAGATCCTCTTTCCCAAACGGATTCAGGGTGTACACCTGACATCTCGACAAAAGTGCCGGGATGACTTCAAAACTTGGGTTCTCCGTAGTGGCACCAATAAGGGTTACCCATCCCTTTTCCACGGCGCCCAGCAAAGAATCTTGTTGGGATTTGCTGAACCGATGGATTTCATCAATAAAAAGAATGGGATTTTTTGAGGTGAACAGGCCGCCACTCTGCTTTGCTTTCTCGATGACCTCGCGTACATCCTTTACTCCGCTGCTAATAGCGCTCAAAGTGTAAAATGGACGTTGGCTCTCGGAGGCAATAATGTTGGCCAAGGTGGTTTTGCCCGTTCCCGGTGGCCCCCAAAAAATAAGTGAGGGGATAATACCGTTCTTGATTTGGTTGGTAAGCGCACCTTCCTTGCCCACTAGATGTTGTTGACTGATGTAGTCCTCCAAGGTTTTGGGACGTATGCGTTCTGCCAAAGGTTCGTTCATACCTCAAAAATAGTATAAATTTGATGGTATCATGTGCTTGTTTTATAAAGGATTTTACGGCGGTACCTGACAAATTGTAACAGTGTAAGGATATGGCCGGATGTTTGATTTAGGGTGGTTATGGATTCAGATTCATTTAAATTTTCCAATGCGGTAGTGCTGGCGCCACTGGTGGCCATTCTCTCTATTTGGGCCGTGTTCTGGGCCGAGGTCCAAATGGGCATCAACCTGAACGATTATGGGATTTATCCCAGGAGACTGTCTGGTCTTAGAGGGGTATTTTTTAGTCCGTTTATCCACAGCTCTATCGAACATCTGTATAACAATACCATTCCGTTGGCGGTATTGACCGCTTTTCTGTTTTATTTTTATCAGAGCGCGGCCCTAAGGGTGCTTTTATTCGGTACCTTGCTCTCAGGTTTGCTCACTTGGTTCATTGCCCGTCCATCTTACCATATCGGTGCCAGCGGGGTTATCTATCTTTTGGCCAGTTTTATTTTTTTTAAGGGCATTTTGGCCAAAAATTATAGGCTCGTGGCATTGTCCTTAGTAGTTGTCTTTATTTACGGGAGTATGATCTGGTATATTTTTCCGGTAAAAGATGGCATTTCGTGGGAAGGACATTTGTCGGGATTTGTGACTGGGCTCGTGTTTGCCTTGGTGACCAAGGTCAGGGTTCCTGAAGTGCGCAAATATGCTTGGGAACACGATGATTATAATGAAGCCGACGACCCTTTTCTACAACATTTTGACGAGCACGGTAATTTTATTGAAACCAAACCCGAAGAGACCGAACAAAACATTGAAATCAAATACCATTACAAGGCTTCGGATGAGGATTAATCGCACATTCGAAATTAAAATATTAGGGAGAATGATGGACTTTTGTAACCTTCTTCGAGACGTTGGTTGTTGTTGAATCCTTCATGAGGACTCTTTATACTCGTGCAGTATTACCTAGATTATTATTTGTCGATTTAATTGCGATACTTTTTATTTATCGTACCAAGAGGTTTTATGTACGGCAAGTGGACCATTGTTGGTGGTGTTTACGAGAATTGTCTCATCGTTTGTATTGGTGATCAACTCGATGCTCTTAACGTTTCCTTCCATAAAAAGCCCTGAATTCTGATGAGGTACGCTGATGTAGCCATCGGTACCGTTTGAAAGTAAGATTACACCCGATAGGGCGTCCAATCGTGGCGTTTCCACCTCTGTTTCGTAAATGTTTCCTACGGCGACGATATCCTCGTAACCATCGTTATTTAGGTCTGCCACTGCACAATTCAAAATAGGAATGGTTTGACCTGAAATGGGGAGCCGTTGTTTTTCAAAAACAAGATTGCCTTTGTTGATTAACACTATGGATTGGAGCTCGGTTGCACTGCTTTCATACGAAGAGCTTAATTTTTCACCATAAATATCCACCAGGCTGGCATTGGCAAATTCGGAATATGTTTCAAATTTTTCTTTGATAAACGGCATTTGCTGGGAAGAACATTCTCTTCCACGAACAGGTACGTAGGTTCCCTTATATTTTTTGCTCAGCACTATGTCGGTGGTTCCATTTTCATCAAAATCTGTAGCATACACCTTGAACGGTTTTTCTTTGGATGCTTTAAACTTGATGTTGAGGCCAACATTTCCTACTACATAATCCGGAAGGTTATCGTTGTTGACATCGGTTTCTGTTACGGAGAACCACCATCCTTTTTCACTGAGCATTGCATCTTCTTCTGCCATATTTGAAAAGGTGCCTTGTTGGTTAACGAAAACACCGATGCCGGTCCATTCACCCACTGCTATGAAATCGGGCCACCCATCGTTATTTACATCTGTGGTCTGAATATCATTGACTATACCAAAGTCTTGGAATTCAGGTGCCACCTCTTGGGTGACATCCACCAATTCACCATCTCTATTTTCAAATAGCACTGAAGCTTGTGGTATAGGATATTGTTTGGGAACCACTCGGTTTCCAACTAGAATATCGTTGTCTCCATCTTTGTCGAAGTCGATAATGCTCACGGACTTTCCATTCTTAGGAAATGCAGAGAGTGATTCGCTTTGCAGTTTAGAGAATTGCCCCTGTCCGTCGTTTATGTAGATTCTATCCGTGTGATACGAAGAATACTCGGCGAATTCATTTCCGCCACTTACCACAAAAAGATCTAAATCGGTGTCACCATCAAAATCAAAAAAGATGGACTCCATATCCTCATGGTGTGCATCCTTTTGAAGTGCGGGTGAGTTTATATTGACAAATCCCTTGCTTGACTGAATATAAAGTTGTCCAGGCTGTCCTGCAGCGCCTCCTACATGGATGTCCTCCAGCCCATCTCCGTTAATGTCACCTTTGGTGATAAAGGGACCCTGATTGGATTGTTTGTAAGGGAGTAGTACTTCGGTTTCAAAATCGTCGTATACATTCTCATTATGGGTAAAGTTCAGCCCCAATGCTTCGGTATCAAGTTCAATAAAGTAGGTCTCGTTCTCTTGTTTGGTTGAAACAGGAAGGGTGGCGTCCCTTTCATTAAAAGTAATGGTAGAGTTTGCTGGGACATTGAATTTTTGTTGCATTTTTCCCGATTTCCAATACACGGTTACGGTATCTACAGAAGTATTGTTGGCCAGTCCAAAAAATGCTTTAGGTTCTTGGGCAGAACGGTAGCCGCGAACTCGTTTTACTTCTACCATTTGTGAGTCGCTGCCACTGCTTACCGTTACCTTGGCAAATTCTTCGGAGGAATTTCCATTGGTGATTACTTTTAAGTAATTCCCAAGTCCACTCTCTATGGATAGGTTTTGATAAACAAATGCGGTTTCATCCATATTATTGACAATGATATCTAGGTCACCATCATTGTCCAAATCCCCGGAAGCAGCACCATTACTAAATGAAAAATCTCCTAACCCCCAAGCGGTTGCTACATTATCGTAAACCAGTTTTGATTTCCGCTTGTAAAGTATGTTGGGTAATTTTTCAGAAGGCATTGATTCATAAAGCTGTTGCTTTACTTCCAACGGAACATTTCGTCCATATCGTTGTTTTGCTTCAAAAACCTTTCTTTGTAAATCGTTGTCAAGTGCATACCTACGATATCCATTGGTCACATGTATTTCTTTGTGTCCGTCGAGGTCAAAATCATTCATTAATACGGACCAACTCCAATCTGTATTGGCAACTCCGGAAAGTTGGGAAATATTACTGAATTTAGTGTCTCCCATGTTTTTTTGAAGGGAGTTGTACATATACTGATAATGATAGCCAGCCTTGTTGACCAAGAATTCAAATCTTTTGGTATTCATGGAGGCCATTAATGTTTTGGACCGGACATGATCGTTAGCGGCCATGTCTAGCACAAAAATATCTTGAAGTCCATCGTTGTCCAGATCGGCTATATCCATACCCATACCATAAAATGATATTTGATTGGTAGCTTCCTTGATTTGATCGGTGAAGGTTCCGTCGTGATTATTGATATAAAGTGCATCTGGTAGATAGTAGTCACTTGCCATATAGATGTCCATCCAGCCATCTTCGTTAATGTCGGCAACGGCAAGGCCTAATCCAAATATGGGTTTTGCAAGTCCTGCAGATTTGGTAATGTCGGTAAAAGTACCGTCATCATTTCGGTACAAATGGGAGGAATTAAAATAGGCAGTTTCCTCATCGGAGTTAACATATTGGTTGAAGCTAATGGGGTCCATGCCATAGAGTTCATTCTCATTCATTACCAAGCAATCCAGGTCACCGTCTTTATCCATATCAAAAAAGACAGATTGGGTACTGATGCCCATGTCGGCAAGTCCGTATTGCTCGGCTTTTTCCTCAAAGGTTCCATCTTGATTGTTAATAAACAACAAATTTTTTCGCTTGTCCCGTGTGTTGGGTCCTCCTTGTGAGATATAGATGTCCATCCAACCATCGTTATTGATATCGGCAAAAGTGACACCGTTGGACCATATTTTGCCATTGTTAATTTGGGCCGTGTCCGAAACATCCTCAAATGTGAGGTCACCTTTGTTAAAATAGAGTGAATTGTTTACTTGATTTCCGCAGAAAAAGACGTCCAAAAAGCCATCGTTGTTAAGGTCCTCCATACCAACTCCTGCCCCGTTGTAAAAATAATCGTAATCGAATAGGTTGTTAAGGCTGCCAACGTCGTGGGTTATGGTGTTGGCAAAGGTAATATGGCTATTTCTGGGTTCAACTTTTCTAAATACTGGACTATTCTTTTCTACAGAATTACTCGAGCGGGACGCACTACTGTTTTTCTCTTGATTATCACAACTTATTATAAATAGACTCAAAAGAATGGGTATTATCCGTCTCAACATAATTAACATAATTTTATGTTAAATAAACGTAAAATTTACTTTAAAGCCAAAAAAGCTATGCTAAGATTTTAGAAAGATGTTAGATACGTATAAATATTGATTTTTCTTCAGGACTTGATAATCTACCATTAGAGTTATTAAAAAAATGGTAAAGGAGGATTTGTAACATTTTTATAATGAATCGGATTCATTGAAGCCTTACTTGGCTTAAAAATCTAAAGAACCTAGAAATATACTTGTAAAAAGGTCAAGTGATAGGATTGAATTAATTGAGGTCGAGTTCTATGAACGTCTTTGTCGAACCACTTCGTAAAGAAACACACCACAGGCCACAGACACGTTCAAGGAGCCTATTTTGCCCATGAGGGGGAGTTTTGCTTGGTGGTCGATGATCTGTAGGGTAGAAGGGGAGATGCCTTTGTCTTCTGAGCCCATAATAATGGCTGTAGGTTGGTTAAAGTCCACACCGTAAATATGGTCCGCTGCCTTTTCCGTGGCGCCGGTTACCACAATGCCCGAGGACTGTAAATAGAAAACGGCATCCTTTAAATGGTCCACTTTGGCAATGGGTACGTTAAAGGCAGCTCCAGCCGAAGTTTTGACGGTATCGTCCGTTATCGGCGCGGCTCCGTTTTTAGGGATAATGATGCCATGCACGCCACAACACTCGGCGGTTCGGATAATGGCACCAAAATTACGTACATCGGAAACTTGATCCAACAGCAGAAAGAAAGGTAACTTTTCTTTGGAAAGCACTTGTTCCACCAACGCCTCGAAATCGTAAAACTGTACTGGCGATATTTGCGCCACCACTCCTTGGTGATTATGATTACGGGTAAGGCGGTTCAACTTTTCTACAGGTACATAAGATAGGCTCAAACCATTTTTTCGTACTGTGGATTCGAGCTCCTTGAAGAGTTCGCCCTTTAAACCTTTTTGTACAAAGATTTTATTGATGGATTGGTTGGCCTCTATCGCTTCCAACACGGCACGAATGCCATAAATTGTTTCTGTTCTTTCCAATTGCATAAAAATAAAAAACCCACTGACCAAAGGTAGCGGGTTTTTCGTTATTTGGGTGTTTGTTACGAATTTAAAACTTCGATTATCTTGGTCAAATCCTCAATGGAGCGGACTTTGATTTTGTTTTCTTTCAAATAAGCCTTGATTTTTTCCTTGTCTTCACCATCAAGGACCTTTAAAATCTTTCTGTTGGAAGTTTCTATTTCATCTATTCTGTTGCCTCCTTCTTTTTCGATATAGTATTCGGTGAACTGTGAAAATTTATTTGGCGTAGCCATTACAAAGGAATTCGCCGCTGGAGCTCCTTCCGTATATTTCACTTTGGTTCTTTCGTACAAGTTGTACTTTTCACCATCGATGAGCTCCAACAAATAGCCGTTCATCGTATTTTTATTCTTGTCGATGAATGTTTTGAAGCTAAGTTTTTTACCATCTTCCAAGACGGCCAAGGATTTGTCCCTGCTCAAACTGCCAACTCCGGTATCAGTAATGGAAGACTTTATCTCAATTTCACCGTTGTAAGCATTGTAGCGATAGTAAAATTGGCCAACTTCCTTGCCCTTGTCAAATAACGTGGTGGGTTGAAATGTATCCGAGGTATAAGGAGAACCTTGGAAATCATCCACGTTCAATTTGGTATTCTTTTCGTCCATCATAGAACCAGTAATGTACCCTATGGCAGCCGTACTGGCTCCTCCAGGACCTCCTTTTCCAGCAACCACGGGGGATTGACCGGCAAATTGCGCTACAGCTAAAGAGCTGGTTATCAATGATATTGAAAGTGTTAGTGCCTTAATTGATTTCATGCGTATATTTTTTGTTTGTCTTGTCAAAATAAGGAAAACGAAGCAAAACTATGTTAAGTAGATTATAAATTTTGTGCTATACCCAAGGTATGTTTACCAGAATAACATCTGGCTAAAAAATGAACAAAAAGTTAGTTTTATTTTAAAAATAAACCCCTATGCACAGCATAGGGGTTTGTAAACTTATTATTCTTTCCAAAATATTTTTTGAAAATGAATTTAATGTTAAATCTTGGTCAAAGTGGCAGTCATTACAGCTGGTCCACCGCCACATGCGCTACCTTCATTTTCAATAAAGACTACTGTAAAGCTAGAATCATCCGCGATGTCATAGGTGCCACTGTCAACATCATCACCAATTGGTCCCAATGTAATGTTGACACCTGAACAGGATAGACCTGTTCCTTGTCCAGCCAAAGCTATGGTTTCTCCACAAATCATCTCAAAAGTGAATGACTCTGGGCCATTGCCTATAGCCAAACCTTCCAAGTAGGTAGCCTCAAAGACCCTTTGAGTACTTGTTGACCCTACTGATAGAGTTACTACCTGGTCATTCCATACAGGAGTTCCACCAATAGGACTATCAGGTGTTACAGTCAGATTGTATTCGCCTACGAAAAGGTCTGCTGCAACGGGACAGATAACAGTTGGAGTATACAGGAAGGGTGAACTAAAGAACGAACCTGTTAACGTACCTGTATTGTCTGCAAACGAATATCTTCTGCCATCTGAAAGCACAAGTTCAAATCTTACGGTGAACTGATCGCCACCAGTAATGTCTGCATCGGTTCTATTTACGAATGCTAGCATATCAGATAACGCAATGGAATAGCTGAATCTGGGCAAACCAAAGGGTCCGTTGGTAAATTCCGAAGAGGCTACCGTTCCATACAAAGCTTCATCTACATCCGTTCCTGGGCCAATTGATTCTGTGTTGTCCCTGAATCCGACATAAACTTCCACTTGGTCAACTAACGCACCATTTTCCTGATCTTGTATTTCAAGTTCTACAGAAAAACCAGCGGAAGCGTCTCCGATAGGAAGTTCATTTGAAATTAGGTTTGCTGTTCTCAGTACAGCACCTCTTTCTGTTCCTGCGACCACTTGGTCGACGGGCTGATCACTATCCTCGCAAGATGTTGCCAATAATCCGGCTCCTGCGAATAGTATAGTTATATATTTAAACCAATTTTTCATATTGTCTGTTTTAATTTTTTTAGTTAGCAGGTGGGAATGTTGGACTTGCTGGGTTCGTATCCCAGAAAACCTGCTGTGTCAGCGTTTGTTTCTGTGTCAGCGAAGGGTTGGTCACCACCTCGTTCTGAGGATAAAGGAAGCTTCTTGGGAAAGCTCCCGGGTCCAACTCCCAGTTAGGTAGAACGGTAGTGGGGTAGCCTGTTTTCCTGTAATAGTTATAGGCCTCCGTAGCTCCACCGTACAAAGTAACAAAGTACTGCTCGGCAAAGATGTTCTCCTTGTCATCACCAGTTGCTGCATTGAAATCGGCAACAATACCATCGATATAGGCATCCACTTCAGCTTCGGTCGGTGCAACGGAAAGGTCCGCATTGGCATCCAAAGACCCGAAGGACTGTACCTTGGCAATGGATTTTTCCAGACCACTTCTTAAGAACTGGGCCCTAGTGGCATCGTTCGCTGCCATATCAGCTCTCCAGAAATCAACGTAAGAGGAAAGGATGATGGGCTCTATACCGGCACCGGCACCTCCTCTTCCAAGACCAACAGTGCCGAAGCTACTGTCATCAAACCTACCAGCGGCTGGATAAACACCAACGGCAGTCCTAAAGAAGTTGTCCGGAGGAGTACCCTCATCGTTACCATGTGATCTTCCCCAGTATCCATTTGGAACACTACAATAGGTGAAACCACCATCTTGGTAGTGCTGAGGCGGAACTGCCAAAGAACAAGCCAAGGTCTCTTCGTTGGCGGGAGCATCAGCACCCGGTGTGGCATCGGTCTGTCTATAGAAATAATAACGGATCCGTGGGTCGTCATTGTTCAACATGAGCTCCATCAACCAGTTGGACTGATAGATGTTCGCACCGGATGGCGTGTAATCCGCAGCATAGTCAGGGTGACGTGTGTCCGGTTGCAATTCACTGCTCCCATATTGGAACTCAAAATCGTCATCTGCGGAGGAGATGAAATTGCCGCCTGCGATTACCGTGTTGAAGTTGGCCGTGTCGCCAGTGGTCACATAAGCTTTTAATCTTAGAGTATTTACCAATTTCAACCACTTGGAAGTATCACCTCCGTAAAAGAAATCGGTCGCACCCAAGGTCAATGGACCTCCTGACAAGAGACCTTGTGCCTCGTTCAATAGTGAAAGCGCTTCTGCATACACAGTAGCACCGTCATCCAAGGTCGGTGCAGGGAACTCATCCGGATTTGAAGCTTGGCTAAGCGCAGTTTCACCGAGATAATCTACCAACAACATCAACATGTGTGCCTGTAGCGTTTTTGATACTCCTAAATGAAAAGAGTAATCGGTATCACTTTCCGCATCGATAGCCTCTAGGGTATTGATGTTGGTAAACATGCCCACTTGTACACCGGTACCAGGATCATTAGTCCCACTACTGTAGGTTCTGGACCACACCGCGTTAAAGGTGTCCCCGGGATAGTTGTTGAAATAATCCCTACCGAACATATAGTCGATACGGGTCAGTTCCGCTCCCAAATCGCTCATTACATCCATATTGGAGGCATAGGCCAACTGTATGGAGTTCAACAAGAGGTTGGGATCTGCCTGATCGGCAGCCAGATCGTTTGGACTTACTCTTAAGTCCAGATCGGTCGTCTCGCAGGCGGTGAATGTGAGGCCCGCGAACAAAACCATTGAAATATGTTTTAAATAATTTTTCATAATGCTATATCATTAACAATTTTTATTAGAACGATGCCCTTACACTGAATCCATACCTACGTTGCGATGGTCCGTTCATGAAGTCAAAACCACGACCGTTTCCGATACCGATACCGGCAACGTTGGGATCAAGTTCGCTCCGTCAGGAGTGTTGTAGGCATCATACCATAAATTGAATCCCTGTGCTGTTAGTGTCAACGCGCCAAAAGGTGTTTTGTCCAAGAACTTCTTAGGGAAGGAGTAGGACAATGACACTTCCTGCAAACGGATTACGGATGCATCATAGATCTTTAATTCAGCAGGACCAAACAACAGGTTACTGAAGTAATACGTAGAGTTGTTGATCTGCAGGTTGTTAGGTTCTCCTGTCGACTGGCTTACACCTGGCAATACGTAGGTGTTCTCCCTGTTCTGGGTCTCCGTAATCAAACCACGGCCCAATAGGGTGGCGATGGTGCTCGACATGATGTCCCCACCTTTCACGTGCTGGATCTGGAAACCGAGGCTCCAGTTCTTGTAGGAAAGGTTGTTGAAGAAGTTCATGGTGTAATCGGGAATAGCATCCCCGATAATCGGCACATTGCCATCGTTGTCCTGCTCTGTAATCACGTAGTTACCTCCGTTGTTGACCAAGAAGTTGCCATTCTCGTCACGAGCTACTGCAGTACCCACAATGGTACCCAAGGACTCTCCTTCAATGGCAGCGTTTGCACCTACGAACAGTGCGGTACTACCAGCGTAAAAGATGATATCCTCTTCCTGCTCCTCAACGACTTCCTCGTTGGCAAAGAAGTTCACCCTTGTATTCCAGTTGAAGCCATCCTGACCACCTCTAAAGATATCTATGCCCAAATCGGCCTCGATACCTTTGTTACTGATCTGTCCAATGTTGGACTGGGTCAAGGTAAATCCTGTGGATGGTGGAAGCGGTTGGCTAACGATCAAATCATCCGTCCTTCTGTCATAGTAAGTGAAATCAAAAGAAACTCTGTTCTGCCAGAAACGTGATTCCAAACCTACCTCGAACTCTTTCAAAAGCTCTGGTTTTAGGTCAGGGTTCGCCCTAAAGTTGTCCACTTGGTTGTTGGTGATCTCGCCGCCTTCGCCATACACTTGTGTGTTCTGCTCTACCACGCTCACTGTTGGGTAGCCTGTTGGGAAGTTCGCGGAAGTCGCGTAACCCGCTCTCAACTTCAAGTAGTTCAGACCGTTTTCGGACTGTAGTCCACTAAACGCAGCAGTTGGCAAGAAGGATACACTCACACCTGGATAGGTCAAGCTTCTGTTTTCGGTTGCCAAGTTGGATACCCAGTCAGTCCTAGTGTTCAAGTTCAAGAACAGCATGTTATCGTAATCAAATGAAACCTGACCCAAAAGTCCCACAATGTTTCTCTTTTGTGAGAACTGAATAGGCAATTGGTTTTCGTAGTTGAAATGTCTCTTGATTCCGTACACGATTTGTCCCGTACTGGCAACACCTTGCTGATCGAAGAAATCGGAACGGGCGTTGGCACCGGCGATAAAGGTCATACCGATCTTTTCGGAAAGGTCGTAGTTACCGTTAAGAGCCACATAGTGGTCCCAAATCGTATTGTTGTTGTCGTACGTGTTCAAGAATCCGAATATCGCTTGGGTAAATTCAACCCCACCTCGGTTGGAGGAGTTTACGTTCCTCTCGTTGTAGTAGTCAAGACCGGTTCTCCAGGTCAACCCTAGGTTCTCGTTGATCTCGTAGTTCAATGAAGCATTGAAGTTGAACCTGTTGGTCAAGTTGTTATAGGTAACGTTCTTGGCCGTCCACCTTGGGTTGATGATATCATTACCGTTACGATAGTAGATACTGGAACCATCTTCGGGCTGCTCAAAGGGCAATCCCATAAGATCCACACTCAAAGGTGTGAACAATACGTTACCGAATACGGAAAGTCCCAAGGAACCGTTACCCCTACTCGCAGCGATCGGTGGCGTTTTTACGTCACTTCTTGCATAGTTGGCGGTAGCCTGAACACTAAACTTGTTGGAAAGCTTGGACTGTCCCCCAACGGAGAAATTGAAACGATTTAGGGAGTTGCCAGGTGTAAACCCTTCTTCGTCCAAATAACCGATGTTGGCATTGAACGTTGTATTGCCATCCTCTGAAGCTCCTGCAATGTTCACGGAAGTGTTCAAAGTTCTACCTGGAGCCATAAACTCTTCCACAGAGTTATATGGTCTCCAATCATACCTTTGATTAGCGAATTGCTGCGCCAAGGCACTTGTACCTGTATTGGGTCCATCAGGGTTCAAGAAAGCTGAAGACGCGTAAGGGTGCAACAATGTACCCTGGTCATCGATGGCCGCTTGGTTGCCCCAACCGGAAACGCCATCACGCTCGAAACTAGGTCCCCAGTTACTGAAGAACCATCCGAAGGATTGGTCAAAACCGTTACCAAATTTTTGTTGGTAATCAGGTAATGACGCAAATTCGTTGGTAAACATGGATTGGCTTACGGTAATTTCGGTCTTCTTTGGACCTACTTGACCGGCACCTGCCTTGGTAGTGATCAAGATCACACCGTTTCGTCCCAACGTACCATACAATGTGGTAGCAGCAAGACCTTTCAACACTTCCACATTGGCGATGTTGTTAGGGTCGAGATCCAAGAAACGGGAAGGAGCGGGGTTACCGTCCAAAAAGTTTCCAGGAGAGTTGGTGTCGTTACTAAAAGGTACACCGTCAACAATGAAGAGCGCTTGGTTACTTCCACTAAAGGAACTAAAACCCCTAATGGTAACGTTGGTACCAGAACCGGATGTACCACCTCCAGAGGTAATCTGTACACCTGCGGCCTTACCGTTAAGAACCCTGGCAACATCACCCTCGGAGCGGTTCTCTATCTGGTCGGCACCTACGGAGGTCACCGAATAACCCAGTGCCTTTTTCTCCCGTTTGATACCTTGGGCAGTAACAACCACCTCTTCTAGGGCTTGGGTGTCTTCCACCATTTGGACATTGATTACGTTCCCGGAACCTACAGGTCTCGAGGCAGGTCTCTGCCCGATATAGGTAAAGAGTAACGTCTGTCCTTCCCTTGCGCTGATGGCATAGTTACCATCAAAATCAGTTTGGGTACCAGTGCTGGTCCCTTCAACGACAATGTTGACCCCAGGAAGCGGCAGCCCATCGGCGTCCGTAACCGTACCTGTAATCGTCTTGTCTTGTGCATAGGATATATGCACAACAAACGCCAATAATAGCGTTAACAATCCATTAAGTTTTGTTCTCATTGTTAAATTATTTGAATTAGCTAGTTGCTAAAATCATAATTTCATGTTAATAATCCAAACTAATTTTATAAAATCTTTAAGAAGCCACCCTTAAATGAAATAACCGCAAAAACTGTAATATTCATTAACAACTATATAATTTAAAGGGGGTAGAATTGTTTTAAATGAAATTTGAACGTATAAGCCAGTCCTTTGCCAGGGGTGTTGATTTTTCTTACATTAATTTGGACGGTTTTGGATTATAATGCGTGTTGAAGGCCTTAGCTGTTAGAGTAATGTTAAGGTGTCTTATTGTTCGATGAAACCCTGTTGAGATCATACCTTAATATATATACTTGAAAATTTGAGCTTAGATGAAGAATTGGTCGTAACGACAATCAATGTGCGAGGCAGTTTTTCACTTTTAAATACTCCGTCCAATTGACCTTGGTTCCATGGGTTGCCAAGTTTTTTTACGGGATGTTGAAATTTAATGGCTACGGATTTGAATTATTGGGAAATATCACTACATTTGCAGCCCTCAAAATGAGGGTTATTTAGTTTTTTAAAAGAAATTTAATGCCAACAATTTCACAATTAGTACGAAAAGGAAGGGCCACAATTACCAAGAAGAGTAAATCGGCTGCTTTGGATTCGTGTCCTCAACGAAGAGGGGTTTGTACGCGTGTTTACACTACTACGCCAAAGAAACCGAACTCTGCAATGCGTAAAGTTGCAAGGGTAAGGTTGACCAATGGTAAAGAGGTGAACGCATATATCCCTGGTGAAGGTCACAACCTCCAAGAGCACTCGATAGTATTGGTTAGAGGCGGAAGAGTAAAGGATTTGCCTGGTGTGCGATATCATATCGTTCGCGGTGCATTGGATACCGCAGGTGTTGCGGGAAGAACGCAACGACGATCTAAGTATGGTGCAAAGCGTCCTAAAAA
Organism: Flagellimonas sp. MMG031; assembly: GCF_040112705.1. Classification (NCBI taxonomy): domain Bacteria; kingdom Pseudomonadati; phylum Bacteroidota; class Flavobacteriia; order Flavobacteriales; family Flavobacteriaceae; genus Flagellimonas; species Flagellimonas sp. MMG031. The sequence goes on along the minus strand of NZ_CP157804.1, from coordinate 3,664,919 downwards.
TTAATCATTTTTAAGAAGAAGCGATGAGAAAAAAGCAGGCAAAAAAGAGACCTTTATTACCAGACCCAAAATTTAACGATCAACTTGTGACACGTTTTGTGAACATGATGATGTGGGACGGTAAAAAATCTATTGCGTTCAAGATTTTCTACGATGCAATTGATATCGTAGACGAAAAAAATACTGACGAAGAAAAATCCGGATTGGAGCTTTGGAAAGATGCACTTTCCAATGTAATGCCACACGTAGAGGTGCGAAGTAGAAGAGTGGGTGGTGCTACCTTCCAAATCCCGATGCAAATTCGTCCGGATAGAAAAATTTCTACTGCCATGAAGTGGTTGATCAGTTACTCCAGAAAGCGTAACGAAAAATCCATGGCGCAGAAATTGGCAGCTGAAATTTTGGCGGCCGCCAAAGAAGAAGGTGCAGCTGTGAAGAAAAGAGTGGATACACACAAAATGGCCGAGGCCAATAAAGCATTCTCACACTTTAGATTCTAAACAATACAATGGGAAGAGATTTAAAATATACAAGGAATATAGGTATTGCAGCTCACATTGATGCTGGAAAGACTACTACTACTGAGCGTATTCTTTTCTATACAGGTGTGAGTCATAAGATCGGGGAGGTGCACGATGGTGCAGCGACCATGGACTGGATGGAGCAAGAGCAAGAGCGTGGTATTACCATTACTTCTGCTGCTACCACCTGTACTTGGAAGTTCCCCATGGAGAATGCGCAGCCTTTGCCTGATACAAAAGATTATCACTTTAATATTATCGATACTCCCGGGCACGTTGACTTTACGGTTGAGGTAAACCGTTCCCTTCGTGTGTTGGACGGATTGGTGTTCTTGTTCAGTGCTGTTGACGGTGTTGAGCCACAATCCGAGACCAACTGGAGATTGGCCGATAATTATAAAGTACCACGTATCGGTTTCGTGAACAAAATGGACCGTCAAGGAGCCAACTTCTTGGCTGTTTGTAAGCAGGTTCGTGAAATGTTGGGTTCCAATGCGGTGCCAATCGTATTGCCAATTGGTGACGAAGCAGATTTTAAAGGTATTGTGGATTTGGCCAAGAACAGAGCTGTTGTTTGGCACGAGGATAACTTCGGTTCTACATTCGATGTTGTGGATATTCCAGCAGAAATGCAGGACGAGGTTAGGGAGTATAGAGCTGCTTTGATCGAGGCTGTTGCGGAATATGACGAGCAATTGATGGAGAAATTCTTCGAGGACGAAGATTCCATCACTGAAGAAGAAGTGCATGCCGCACTACGTGCTGCTGTAATGGACAGGGCCATCATCCCTATGGTTTGTGGTTCTTCCTTTAAAAATAAAGGAGTTCAGTTCTTGTTGGACGCTGTATGTAGATACCTTCCTTCTCCATTGGATAAGGATGATATCATCGGTGTGAACCCTGATACTGAAAAAGAAGAAAGAAGAAAACCAGATCCTAAAGAACCATTTTCCGCTTTGGCATTTAAGATTGCTACTGATCCTTTCGTAGGGCGTTTGGCATTCTTTAGAGCTTACTCAGGTCGTTTGGACGCTGGTTCCTACATTTTGAACAACCGTTCAGGTAACAAAGAGCGTATTTCACGTATCTATCAAATGCACTCCAATAAGCAAAATGCCATCGATTTTATCGAAGCTGGAGATATTGGTGCTGCTGTTGGATTTAAGGATATCAAGACTGGGGATACCCTATCGGACGAAAAGCATCCAATTGTTTTGGAAAGTATGCAGTTCCCCGATCCAGTAATCGGTATTGCGGTTGAGCCAAAAACAAAGGCTGATGTTGATAAGTTAGGTATGGCTTTGGCTAAATTGGCCGAAGAAGATCCGACTTTCCAAGTAAAAACAGATGAAGCTTCCGGTCAGACAATCATTTCCGGTATGGGTGAGTTGCACTTGGATATTATCTGTGATCGTTTGAAACGTGAGTTCAAGGTAGAGGTAAACCAAGGTCAACCTCAGGTAGAGTACAAAGAAGCTATTACGGCTTCTGCTGACCACAGGGAGACTTACAAGAAACAAACAGGTGGTAGAGGTAAATTTGCGGACATCGTATTCACCTTGGAGCCTGCTGAAGAAGGTAAGACTGGTCTTGAATTTGTGAACGAAATCAAAGGTGGTAACATTCCTAAGGAATTTGTTCCATCTGTAGAAAAAGGATTCAAGGAGGCTATGAAAAATGGTCCTTTGGCCGGCTTCGAAATGGATGCCATGAAAGTTACCCTTAAAGATGGTTCCTTCCACGCGGTGGATTCCGACCAACTTTCGTTTGAGCTTGCAGCCAAGCTTGGTTACAAAGCAGCTGCCAAGAAAGCAAAAGCGGTAATTTTGGAGCCTATCATGAAGTTGGAAGTGCTTACCCCTGAAGAAAACATGGGTGACATTGTTGGTGACTTGAACCGAAGAAGAGGTCAGGTAAACAGTATGTCCGACAGGGCAGGGGCTAAAGTTGTTAAAGCTGAAGTACCACTTTCTGAAATGTTTGGATACGTAACCTCCTTGAGGACATTGTCTTCAGGTAGAGCTACATCAACCATGGAGTTTTCGCACTATGCAGAAACACCTACCAACATTGCAGAGGAAGTAATCAAATCAGCTAAAGGAGTAACCGCTTAATTTTTCAGCAAGATGAGTCAAAAAATTAGAATAAAATTGAAATCTTACGATCACAATTTGGTGGACAAATCTGCTGAAAAGATCGTAAAAACAGTAAAGACTACGGGTGCTGTGGTAACTGGACCGATTCCGTTGCCAACCCGAAAGAAGATATTTACGGTTTTGCGTTCACCCCACGTGAACAAAAAGGCTAGGGAGCAGTTCCAATTGAGCTCTTACAAGAGGTTGTTGGACATTTACAGCTCTTCATCAAAAACCATCGACGCCCTTATGAAGCTTGAGCTTCCCAGTGGTGTGGAGGTTGAGATCAAAGTCTGATAATACCTTTTCCACTATAGGTGGGAATCACATGTCCCGAACGACGGTTCGGGAAAAACGGAGAAAGAAAAGAATCTGGGTCAGAGCAGAATTGTTTTCTTGACCCAATTTTTTTGCCAAGAAATTGGCTAGAGTTATAAAAAGTAAATAATTGTTAATTAATTAAATATGTCTGGGTTAATAGGTAAGAAAATCGGTATGACCAGCATTTTCGACGAGAATGGAAAGAACGTTCCATGTACCGTATTGGAAGCTGGGCCATGCGTGGTTACCCAAGTCAGAACCGAAGAGGTAGACGGGTACAAAGCCCTTCAACTAGGTTTCGATGACAAGGCAGAAAAACGTGCTAACAAGGCCGAAACAGGCCACTACAAAAAAGCAGGTACTTCTCCTAAAAAGAAAGTCGTTGAGTTCCAAGGGTTTGAAGGTGAATACAAATTAGGGGATACCGTAGGTGTTGATTTGTTTGTAGAAGGAGAGTTTGTTGATGTAGTTGGTACATCAAAAGGTAAAGGATTCCAGGGTGTTGTAAAACGTCATGGTTTCGGTGGAGTTGGACAAGCAACCCACGGTCAGCACAACAGATTGAGGGCCCCTGGTTCCATCGGTGCGGCTTCTTACCCATCCAAAGTAGTTAAAGGTCTTCGTATGGCCGGAAGAATGGGTGGTGAAAGAGTGACAGTTCAAAACTTGAAAGTATTGAAAGTGGTTCCTGAGAAAAATCTTTTGGTAGTAAAAGGATGTGTTCCAGGTCACAAGAATGCTTACGTAACAATTCAAAGGTGGCAATAATGAAGGTAGCAGTTTTAGATATCACAGGAAAAGAAACAGGTAGGAAAGTAGAGCTTTCTGACGATGTTTTTGCGATAGAGCCTAATGAGCACGCTATCTATTTGGATGTAAAGCAATACTTGGCCCACCAAAGGCAAGGAACGCACAAGGCCAAAGAAAGAGCGGAGATCGCTGGTAGTACCAGAAAAATCAAAAAACAAAAAGGTACAGGTACCGCAAGGGCCGGTAGTATCAAATCCCCTGTATTTAGAGGGGGAGGTAGAATTTTTGGTCCAAGACCAAAGGACTACACCCAAAAGTTGAACAAGAACATGAAGCGATTGGCCAGAAAATCGGCCTTGAGCTTGAAGTCCAAAGAGCAATCTTTGGTGGTTGTGGAAGACTTCAATTTTGAAGCGCCAAAAACCAAGGACTTCGTTAAATTCTTGTCTTCCTTGGGAATAGAAAATAAAAAGTCTCTTATTGTGTTGGGCGGTACAAATAATAACGTATATTTGTCGTCGCGCAATTTGGACCGCTCCGAAGTCGTAACTGGTTCAGAATTAAACACTTACAAAATTGTTAATGCAACAAGTTTGGTGTTGACCGAAAGCGCTTTGGAAGGAATTGAATCGAACCTAAAGAAATAGAACAATCATGAGTGTGTTGATAAAACCGATAATTACGGAAAAAATGACCGCTGACAGCGAGCTTTTCAATCGCTATGGTTTCTATGTAAACCCTAGTGCCAACAAGCTTGAAATCAAAGAAGCGGTAGAGGCTACTTATGGTGTTTCTGTGGAAAAGGTAAGAACCATGAACTATGGGCCAAACCGTAAGAGTCGTTATACAAAAACCGGTATTCAGCATGGTAAAACGAATGCTTTGAAAAAAGCGATCGTTGATGTAGCTGAAGGTGATATTATTGATTTTTACAGTAATCTATAAAGACGAGAAATGTCAGTTAGAAAATTAAAACCGATAACCCCTGGTCAGCGTTTTAGAGTAGTAAACGGATTTGACGCGATTACTACTGATAAGCCGGAGAAAAGCTTGCTTGCTCCGATAAAAAAGACGGGTGGTAGGAACAGTCAAGGAAAAATGACCATGCGCCATAAGGGTGGTGGTCACAAAAGAAGATATCGAATCATCGATTTCAAAAGGGACAAGCAAGGTGTAGAGGCCACTGTGGTTTCCATTCAGTATGATCCCAACAGAACTGCATTTATCGCCTTGGTAGAGTACAAGGATGGTGAAAAAAGATATGTGGTTGCCCAAAACGGATTGCAGGTAGGCCAGACCATTCAGTCTGGAACTGGATCTGCTCCTGAAATTGGAAATGCGCTTCCGTTGAGCGAAATTCCTTTGGGTACCATTGTGTCCTGTATCGAATTGAGACCGGGTCAAGGAGCTATCATGGCTCGTAGTGCCGGTACTTTTGCCCAGTTGATGGCGAAAGACGGAAAGTTTGTGACCATGAAATTGCCTTCTGGTGAATCCAGAATGGTGTTGGCTACATGCTTGGCGACCATTGGTGCGGTATCCAACTCAGACCATCAATTGCTTGTTAGCGGTAAAGCTGGTAGAAGCAGATGGTTGGGTAGAAGACCAAGAACCAGACCAGTAGCAATGAACCCTGTTGATCACCCAATGGGAGGTGGTGAAGGTAGAGCTTCCGGAGGTCACCCAAGATCTAGAAACGGTATTCCTGCAAAAGGATTCAGAACCCGTTCTAGAACCAAGGACACCAATAAGTATATCGTAGAACGTAGAAAGAAATAAAAGAAAAGTAAATGGCACGTTCGTTAAAAAAAGGACCATACGTTCATTATAGCTTGGAGAAAAAAGTCCAGGCCAATATAGAATCAGGTAAGAAATCAGTTATCAAAACGTGGTCTAGAGCCTCTATGATAACGCCAGACTTTGTTGGGCAGACCATCGCGGTGCATAACGGTAGACAATTTGTCCCTGTTTTTGTTACTGAAAACATGGTGGGTCACAAACTTGGGGAATTTTCACCTACAAGATCTTTCAGGGGTCATGCAGGAGCTAAAAACAAAGGTAAAAAGTAAGTAAGCTATGGGAGTTCGTAAAAGAGAAATGGCCGAAAGGTTAAAAGAAGAGAAAAAGCAACTTGCTATTGCAAAGCTTAACAATTGCCCAACCTCTCCAAGAAAGATGCGTTTGGTCGCTGACTTGGTAAGAGGTAAGCAGGTTGAGTTGGCTTTGGCTACCCTAAGATTTAACCCAAAGGAAGCTTCTAGAAAATTGGAAAAACTTTTGCTTTCTGCAATTGCCAATTGGGAAGCCAAAAATGAGGGTGCTGATATCGAAGCTGCCGATCTTTACATCAAGGAAATCCGTGTTGATGGAGGAACTATGTTGAAAAGACTAAGACCAGCTCCACAAGGTAGGGCACATAGAATCAGAAAGCGTTCCAATCATGTTACTATGATTTTGGAGGCCAATAACAACGTTCAAAGCTAGAAGAATAATATGGGACAGAAGACCAATCCAATAGGAAATCGCTTAGGAATTATCAGAGGATGGGAATCCAACTGGTACGGAGGAAATGATTATGGCGATAAACTGGCTGAAGACGATAAGATCAGAAAGTACCTTTATGCACGTTTGGCCAAAGCCAGTGTATCTAGGGTGATTATAGAAAGAACCTTGAAATTGATTACCATTACCATTACCACCGCAAGGCCAGGTATCATTATTGGTAAGGGAGGACAAGAGGTTGATAAGCTTAAGGAAGAGCTTAAGAAAATCACCAACAAAGAGGTCCAAATCAATATTCACGAGATCAAGAGACCTGAGCTTGATGCCAATTTGGTTGCTGCGAGTGTAGCAAGACAGATTGAGAGCAGGATTTCATACAGAAGAGCCATTAAAATGGCCATTGCAGCAGCAATGCGTATGAATGCCGAAGGTATCAAGATTCAGATTTCCGGACGTTTGAACGGTGCTGAAATGGCACGTTCCGAATCTTACAAAGAAGGAAGGATTCCATTGTCCACTTTCCGTGCCGATGTAGATTATGCATTGCACGAGGCTCACACTACCTACGGAAGATTGGGTGTTAAGGTGTGGATCATGAAAGGAGAGGTTTACGGAAAAAGAGAACTTTCCCCATTGGTAGGATTGAGCAAGAGTCAAGGAAAAGGCGGCAAGGAGAACAAGAAACCTCGTCGTAGAAAGTAATTAAGATAAAGTAAGGTAAGATGTTACAGCCAAAAAGAACAAAATTTCGTAAGGCCCAGAAAGGGCGTATGAAGGGAATTTCCCAAAGAGGCCACCAACTTTCCAATGGAATGTTCGGTATCAAGTCCTTGGATTCTCACTTCATTACTTCCCGTCAAATCGAGGCTGCACGTATCGCTGCGACAAGATACATGAAGAGACAAGGTCAGTTGTGGATCAAAATATTCCCGGACAAGCCTATCACCAAAAAGCCTCTTGAGGTACGTATGGGTAAAGGTAAAGGAGCTCCGGAATATTGGGTGGCCGTGGTTAAACCTGGTCGTATCATGTTCGAAATTGCCGGTGTGCCCATGGACGTTGCACAAGAAGCCTTGAGGCTTGCAGCGCAAAAGTTACCGGTAAAGACCAAGTTTGTCGTAGCAAGGGATTATTCCGCCTAATTTTTAATTGAGAAGAAAGATGAGACAATCAGAAATAAAAGAACTTTCAATTGAAGAGCTAAAGGAGCGATTGGCAGAGTTCAAAAAACAACATGCCGATCTTAAAATGGCGCACGCTGTTACACCTTTGGAAAATCCTTTACAGATCAGAAAGACTAGAAGGACGGTAGCAAGACTTGCAACTGAATTAACTAAAAGGGAATTACAATAATCGGTTCTGCCTTATGGAAAACAGAAATTTAAGAAAAGAAAGAATAGGCGTTGTTACCAGCAACAAAATGGAGAAATCGATAGTGGTTTCTGAGGTAAAACGAATGAAGCACCCTATGTACGGGAAGTTCGTTTTGAAGACCAAAAAATATGTTGCGCACGACGAAAAGAACGATTGCAACGAAGGTGATACCGTCAAAATAATGGAAACACGACCATTGAGCAAAACAAAATGCTGGAGGTTGGTAGAAATCCTAGAAAGAGCTAAATAATTATGGTACAGCAAGAATCAAGATTAAGGGTTGCGGACAATACCGGTGCAAAAGAAGTTTTGACCATCCGCGTACTAGGAGGAACTAAAAGAAGATACGCTTCCGTAGGTGACAAAATTGTTGTTACCGTAAAAGAGGCTACTCCAAACGGTACTGTAAAAAAAGGTTCAGTTTCTACGGCGGTTGTTGTAAGGACCAAGAAAGAAGTAAGAAGACCTGATGGTTCTTACATCCGTTTCGACGATAACGCATGCGTGTTGTTGAACCCAACCGGGGAGATGAGAGGAACCCGTGTGTTTGGCCCTGTTGCGAGAGAGTTGAGGGACAGACAATTCATGAAGATTGTTTCATTGGCGCCTGAAGTGCTATAACAGAAATATCAGAAAGATGAAGTTGAAAATAAAAACAGGGGATACGGTAAGAGTCATTGCGGGAGACCACAAAGGCAGCGAAGGTAAAGTACTTCGTGTAGACCGTGAAAAGAACAAAGCTATCGTGGAAGGCGTCAACGAGGTGTCCAAACACGAAAAGCCAAGTGCGAACAATCCTCAAGGAGGCATAACAAAAAAGGAAGCTCCGATGCACATTTCCAATCTTTCCTTGATCGACCCAAAATCTGGTGAGGCAACTCGCGTAGGGTACGAAGTAAGGGACGGAAAGAAAGTGCGTGTTTCCAAAAAATCCAATGAAGTAATTTAGTCATGAGTTACATTCCAAGATTAAAGCAAGAATATAAAGAGCGTGTGATCAAGGCGCTGACCGAAGAATTTGGTTACAAGAACGTAATGCAGGTTCCTAAGTTGCAAAAGATTGTGGTAAGCCGAGGTGTCGGTGCTGCTGTGTCCGATAAAAAACTTATCGACCATGCCGTTGACGAGTTGACCAACATAACAGGTCAGAAAGCGGTAGCTACCCTTTCCAAAAAAGACGTCGCCACGTTCAAATTGAGAAAAGGAATGCCAATTGGTGCAAAAGTGACCCTTAGGGGAGAACGTATGTACGAGTTTTTGGATAGATTGATCACAACTGCCCTTCCAAGGGTACGTGATTTCTCCGGAGTGAAAGCCACTGGTTTTGATGGTAGAGGTAACTACAATTTGGGTGTTACCGAACAAATCATCTTCCCTGAGATCAATATCGACAGAATCAACAGGATCAACGGAATGGACATTACGTTCGTTACCACAGCTGAGACTGATAAAGAAGCAAAATCATTGTTAACCGAACTGGGAATACCCTTTAAAAAGAACTAGTATGGCCAAGGAATCAATGAAAGCCCGCGAAAGAAAAAGGGCTAAAATGGTAGAAAAATACGCCGAGAAAAGAAAGGCGCTAAAGGAAGCGGGAGATTATGAGGCTTTGCAAAAGTTGCCAAAGAATGCTTCTCCTGTGCGCATGAGGAACCGTTGCAAATTGACCGGTAGACCTCGTGGATACATGAGAACTTTTGGTATATCCAGGGTAATGTTCAGGGAAATGGCCAACAAAGGCTTGATTCCCGGTGTTAAGAAGGCAAGTTGGTAATTTAGATAAAGAAAAGAAATGCTTACAGATCCAATTTCAGATTATTTGACCAGATTGAGAAATGCCAATAAGGCAGGTCATAGGGTTGTAAATATCCCAGGTTCCAATCTTAAGAGACAGATTACCAAAATATTGTTCGATCAAGGCTATATTTTGAGCTACAAGTTCGAGGAAAACGAAGTACAGGGCAATATCAAAATCGCCTTGAAGTACGATAAATTTACCAAGGAGCCTATCATTAAAAAATTGCAGCGGGTAAGTAAGCCCGGTCTGCGAAAGTATTCAAGCTCTAACGATTTGCCTAGGGTATTGAACGGATTGGGCATCGCCATCGTTTCCACTTCCCACGGAGTTATGACGAGCAAGCAGGCCCAGCAAGAGAACGTAGGTGGCGAGGTATTGTGCTACGTATATTAATTGAGAAAAGAGAAGAAAAATGTCTAGAATAGGTAACAGTCCAGTTAAAATTCCTGAGGGAGTCACTGTAGAAGTGAAGGATTCCTTGGTTACTGTAAAAGGTAAATTGGGAGAGCTTACACAAGAGTTTTCAGGAATTGACGTAAAAGTCGAGGACGGAAGTGTTGTTTTGGAAAGACCTTCCGATGATAACAATCACAAAGCAAAGCATGGGTTATACCGCGCTCTTATCAATAATATGGTAGAAGGTGTGACCAATGGTTGGACCAAGGAATTGGAATTGGTTGGAGTTGGTTACAGAGCCAGCAACCAAGGACAGAAATTGGATTTGGCCCTAGGATTTTCTCATAACATCGTTTTGGACATCGCTCCAGAAGTGAAAATTGAGACCATCTCCGAAAAAGGGAAAAACCCTATCGTAAAACTAACGTCTCATGACAAACAATTGGTGGGCCAAGTTGCTGCCAAAATCAGATCCTTCCGTAAGCCAGAGCCTTACAAAGGAAAAGGTGTGAAGTTTGTTGGTGAGCAATTAAGAAGAAAAGCAGGTAAATCAGCTTAATAATTAAGACTATGGGATTATCTAAGACTGAAAGGAAATTACGCATCCGAAGAAGAATACGCAAAGTATCCTTCGGAACTGAAGCAAGACCAAGGTTGTCTGTTTTCAGGAGCAATAAAGAAATATACGCCCAGTTGATTGACGACAATAAAGGTGTAACTTTGGCGGCGGCTTCGTCCAGGGACAAAGATGTCGATTCCAAAGGGACCAAGTCCGAAATCGCGACAAACGTGGGCAAGGCCATAGCCGAAAAGGCCCTTAAGCTTGGTGTTGACGCCGTTGCTTTTGATAGGGGAGGAAACCTATATCACGGAAGAGTAAAATCATTGGCTGAAGGAGCTAGGGAAGCCGGACTAAAATTTTAAGAAACTATGTACCAGAATTACAAGAACGTAGAGATAGTTAAGCCAGGTGGACTGGAGTTGAAAGACCGTTTGGTTGGAGTGCAAAGGGTTACCAAGGTAACAAAAGGAGGTAGAGCCTTTGGTTTTTCAGCAATAGTTGTGGTAGGTGACGAGAACGGAGTAGTTGGACATGGTCTGGGTAAATCCAAAGAAGTTGCTACGGCTATCGCCAAAGCCATCGAGGATGCCAAAAAGAACTTGGTTCGCATTCCATTGAACAAGGCTACCCTGCCTCACGAGCAAAAAGGAAAGTTCGGTGGTGCACGGGTATACATTAAGCCTGCATCCCATGGTACCGGGGTTATCGCCGGTGGTGCCGTAAGGGCCGTATTGGAAGCCGTGGGTGTTCAGGATGTATTGTCCAAGTCCCAAGGTTCTTCTAACCCGCACAATGTGGTAAAAGCTACTTTTGACGCCTTGTTGCAATTGAGAAGTGCCGATACTGTGGCAAAACAAAGAGGAGTTTCTTTGGAAAAAGTCTTTAAAGGATAAATAGAGGATATTATGTCAAAGATAAAAGTAAAGCAAGTAAAGAGCGGTATCAAAAAACCACAGGACCAAAAAAGGACCTTGGAAGCTCTTGGATTGAAAAAAATCGGACAGGTAGTTGAGCACGAAGCGACTCCCAGTATCCTTGGAATGGTAAATAAGGTAAAACACTTGGTTTCCACAGAGGAAGCTTAAAATATAAAGGCACATGGATTTGAATAATCTTAAACCAGCGGATGGCGCTGTGCACAAAGAAGGAAAACGTGTAGGACGAGGAGAAGGTTCCGGTAAAGGAGGAACTGCTACCCGTGGGCACAAAGGAGCCAAGTCTAGATCTGGATATTCCAAAAAGATTGGTTTCGAAGGTGGTCAGATGCCATTGCAAAGACGTGTACCCAAATTCGGTTTCAATAACAGGAACAGAAAAGAGTACACAGGAGTCAATTTGGGCAAACTACAGGAATTGGTGGACAAAGGAGCCGTGAAAAACGAGGTTACCTTGCAAACACTAATGGACAACGGTTTGGCCCACAAAAACGATTTGGTAAAGATATTGGGCGATGGCGAATTGAAAGCCTCCCTAAAAGTATCCGTACATAAATTTACCGCTTCCGCCAAAGCTGCCATCGAGTCAGCAGGAGGTGAGGCGATAAGTTTATAAGACATTGCAGCATGAAGAAATTTATTGAGACCATATCAAATATCTGGAAGATTGATGAACTGAGACAACGTATCATCGTAACCTTGGGGCTGTTGTTGGTATACCGATTCGGTGCCCAAGTAGTCCTTCCCGGTATTGATACCGCCCAGTTGGCGGAATTATCCTCGAACACTGAAAATGGTATCTTGGGTATTCTGAATGCTTTTACAGGGGGAGCCTTTGCAAATGCTTCGGTATTCGCTTTGGGTATTATGCCCTACATCTCCGCCTCCATTGTGGTGCAGTTGATGGGAATTGCGATTCCTTATCTTCAAAAACTCCAAAAGGAAGGGGAAAGTGGAAGAAAAACCATCAATCAGATTACCCGTTGGTTGACCATCGGTATCTGTATTGTTCAAGCGCCCGCTTATTTGTACGGTCTTGGTGCCCTAGGTGTGCCTGACAGTGCATTTGTTTTGGGCAAAGGTTTGGATTTTATCGTTCCAGCAGTTATCATATTGGTAACAGGATGTGTGTTTGCCATGTGGTTGGGTGAAAAAATCACCGATAAGGGAATCGGTAACGGTATCTCCCTTTTGATTATGGTGGGTATCATCGCAACATTGCCACAGGCATTTACTCAGGAATTTGTTTCTAGAACGACCAATAATACAGGTGGAATCATGTTCATGTTGATCGAGGTCATCATTTGGTTCTTGGTCATCTTGGCCAGTGTGTATTTGACAATGGCGGTGAGACAGATTCCAGTGCAGTACGCTAGAAGAACAGCCTCTGGCGGATACGAAAAGAACGTAATGGGAGCACGACAGTACATTCCGCTAAAACTGAATGCATCTGGAGTAATGCCCATCATCTTTGCACAAGCGATTATGTTTGCACCAAGTTTAATAGGTAGAACATTTAATGATACCGCTGCCGGACAGTGGATGGAAGTACAGTTTGCTGATATCTTTGGACTGGCGTACAATATCCTTTTCGCGGTATTGATCATCATATTCACCTACTTCTACACAGCGATTACCGTGCCTACCAATAAAATGGCCGATGATTTGAAAAGAAGTGGAGGATTTATTCCAGGTATCCGCCCAGGAAAGGAAACTGGCAACTACTTGGATAAAATCATGTCGCTCATCACCTTGCCCGGTTCCATCTTTTTGGCGCTGTTGGCCGTATTGCCGGCTGTTGTGGTAAAACTGATGGACGTACAGGCCGGATGGGCATTGTTTTATGGAGGTACATCACTGTTGATTATGGTCGGTGTAGCTATAGATACAGTACAGCAAGTTAATTCGTATTTGTTGAACAGGCATTATGACGGATTGATGAAAACCGGAAAGAACAGAAAAGTAGCATAATTTATGGCAAAGCAGCCAGCAATAGAACAAGACGGGACTATTATTGAAGCATTGTCCAATGCAATGTTCAGGGTAGAATTGGAAAACGGACACGTGGTAACAGCACACATCTCCGGAAAAATGAGAATGCACTACATAAAGTTGCTTCCAGGAGACAAAGTGAAGTTGGAAATGAGTCCATACGATTTAACAAAAGCAAGAATTACGTATAGATACTAGTTACATGAAAGTAAGAGCATCAATAAAGAAGAGAAGTGCCGACTGCAAGATTGTTCGCAGAAAGGGCAGATTGTATGTAATCAACAAAAAGAATCCTAGATTTAAACAAAGACAAGGGTAATTATGGCAAGAATTGCAGGGGTAGATATACCTAAACAAAAGCGTGGCGTTATTGCGCTGACCTACATCTTCGGAATAGGAAAAAGCAGGGCGCAAGAAATTTTGGCAGCAGCCCAAGTAAGCGAAGATACCAAGGTTTCTGACTGGACCGATGATGAAATCGGAAAGATCAGGGAAGCCGTTGGAGCTTACACGATTGAAGGGGAGCTTCGCTCAGAAACCTCAATGAACATCAAGCGATTGATGGATATCGGTTGTTACCGTGGAATTCGCCACAGATCTGGATTGCCGTTAAGAGGTCAGCGTACCAAGAATAACTCTAGGACCAGAAAAGGAAAAAGAAAAACAGTTGCCAACAAGAAAAAAGCAACTAAATAATAAGAACATAGTCATTAGTATTTAGACGTTAGAAGAATCTGTTTGAAATGTAAAAGTCTAGGATTCCAATAACTAAGAGCTAACACTAGAAACTAAAAAATATGGCAAAAGCAAGTAAAACTACAACCAAGAAGCGCAAAGTAGTAGTAGATGCTACCGGAGAGGCGCATGTAGTTGCATCTTTCAACAACATCATTATCTCCCTTACCAATAAGAAGGGTGATGTAATTTCATGGTCTTCCGCTGGAAAAATGGGATTCCGAGGCTCTAAAAAGAACACTCCCTACGCTGCCCAGGTAGCTGCAGAGGATTGTGCCAAAGTTGCTCACGAAGCAGGACTGAGAAAAGTAAAGGTGTACGTTAAAGGACCAGGTAACGGTAGGGAATCCGCAATCCGTTCCATCCACAACTCAGGAATCGAGGTAACAGAGATCATCGATGTGACCCCACTTCCACACAACGGTTGTAGACCACCAAAACGAAGAAGAGTTTAATTATCACAAATAGTTTTAATGGCCCCAAAAGGGTCTTCACCCGAAGGTGCAGTTAGATTATCGAAGGATAAGCCTTAATTCATAATCGCACTTTCAAATTAACAGAAGATGGCAAGATACACAGGACCAAAAACAAAAATCGCTAGAAAATTTGGAGAAGCGATTTTCGGAGACGACAAGTCATTCGAAAAGAAAAATTACCCTCCAGGACAACACGGTAACAACAGACGCCGTGGTAAAAAATCGGAATACGCTATCCAGTTGATGGAGAAGCAAAAAGCAAAATACACCTATGGTATTTTGGAAAAGCAATTCCGTAACCTTTTCGCAGAAGCAAAGAGAAAAGAAGGTGTAACCGGTGAGGTTTTGCTTCAATTGTGCGAATCCCGTTTGGACAACGTAGTATTTAGAATGGGAATTTCCCCATCCCGAAGAGGAGCGCGCCAATTGGTATCGCATCGTCACATTACCGTAAACGGAGAGGTAGTTAACATTCCTTCCTACTCCCTTAGGGCCGGCGATGTTGTTGGCGTTAGGGAAAAATCAAAATCCGTACAAGCCATTGTAGATTCTTTAGCTAACAACAGCAGTGTTTACGAATGGATTACATGGAACTCTGAAAAGAAAGAAGGTACTTTTGTTGCCGTTCCAGAAAGACTTCAGATCCCTGAGAATATCAAGGAGCAGCTGATCGTCGAATTATACTCTAAATAAGAATTCAACATTAATCCAATTATGGCATTACTTAATTTTCAGAAGCCCGATAAAGTTATAATGATCGATTCAACAGATTTCGAAGGGAAATTTGAATTCCGCCCTTTGGAGCCTGGTTATGGATTAACAGTTGGGAATGCGCTGAGAAGGGTTTTGCTTTCCTCCTTGGAAGGTTTTGCCATCACTTCTGTGCGCATAGATGGAGTTGAACATGAATTTTCAGTGATATCTGGCGTTGTAGAAGACGTAACAGAAATCATTTTGAACCTTAAACAAGTAAGGTTTAAAAGACAAATTGATGATGTTGAAAGCGAGACTGTATCAATTTCCGTTAGCGGAAAAGAACAAATGACCGCTGGTGATTTCCAGAAGTTCATTTCGGGATACCAAGTGTTGAACCCAGATTTGGTAATCTGCAACATGGACCCCAAGGTGAACATCAACATGGAAATCGTTATCGAAAAAGGTCGTGGCTATGTTCCAGCGGAAGAAAACAAGAAATCCAATGCACCTTTGGGCAGCATTGCTGTAGATTCTGTTTACACTCCCGTTAAGAACGTAAAGTACAGCATCGAAAACTACAGGGTGGAGCAAAAGACCGACTACGAAAAATTGGTCTTCGAAATCATCACCGATGGTTCCATTCATCCAAAGGATGCCTTGACAGAGGCCGCCAAAGTTTTGATTCACCACTTTATGTTGTTCTCCGATGAGCGTATCACCCTTGAGGCTGATGAAATCGCTCAAACAGAGACCTACGATGAGGAATCCTTGCACATGCGTCAGTTGTTGAAGACCAAATTGGTGGATATGGACTTGTCCGTAAGGGCACTGAACTGTTTGAAAGCCGCCGAAGTGGATACTTTGGGAGATTTGGTTTCCTTCAACAAAAACGATTTGATGAAGTTCAGGAACTTCGGTAAAAAATCATTGACCGAGTTGGAAGAATTGGTCATCAACAAAGGCCTACAATTTGGTATGGACCTTTCCAAATACAAATTAGATAAAGATTAATAATCATATTTTGCTCTCCTGCACAACAGGATTTGGTAGCAAGATGATAACTTAGAAAGATGAGACACGGAAAGAAGTTTAATCACTTAGGAAGAACAGCTGCCCACAGAAAGGCAATGTTGGCCAATATGGGATGTTCCCTAATTGAGCATAAAAGAATCAACACCACGGTTGCAAAGGCCAAGGCGTTAAAACAGTTCATAGAGCCCTTGATCACCAAGGCAAAGACCGAGAACAACCAGACTACCGAGAAGGGTACGCACAACAGAAGGGTTGTTTTTAGTAACTTGCGAAGCAAAGAGGCCGTAACGGAATTGTTCAGCACTGTTGCCGAAAAAGTCGGGGACAGACCGGGAGGTTACACAAGAATCATTAAATTGGGTAACCGTTTGGGAGATAACGCTGATATGGCGATGATCGAGTTGGTAGATTTCAACGAGCTTTACAACGCAGGTAAGCCCAAGAAAAAATCCACCAGAAGAAGCAGAAGAGGCGGAGGAGCCAAAAAAGCGGAAGCTCCGGCACCAGCGGCTGAAACCAAAACTGACGATTCTGAAGAATAAGAAGAATGTTATTAACTATTGTATTTTAGGAAAAAGGATAAGTGAGAACTTATCCTTTTTTTATGTTTTTTTGCCATAACAGAAACTAGAGCACGACATGAAGTATCACACAAAGAAAAAAGCGTTGATTTTGTTGGCGGATGGAACCATTTTTTATGGGAAAGCCGTAGGAGGAAGAGAAGGAACCGCAGTCGGGGAGGTATGTTTCAATACCGGAATGACAGGTTACCAAGAGATTTTTACTGACCCATCCTATTATGGACAGTTGATGGTGACCACCAATGCGCATATCGGTAATTATGGCGCCCATTTGGATGAAGTGGAATCCGATTCCGTCAAGATTGCCGGCCTTATCTGTAAAAATTTCAGCTATGAATACTCAAGGCCCAGCGCCGATATGAGCCTGCTCGAATTTTTGGACAAAAACAACCTATTGGCCATCTCCGATGTGGATACCCGTGCTTTGGTAAGCTACATCAGGGACAATGGGGCCATGAACGCTTTGATCTCCACCAGAGTGGATGAGATCGATGCTTTGAAGGAAGAGTTGAAGCAGGTGCCCAGTATGGAAGGTTTGGAGCTCTCATCCAAAGTATCCACCAAAGAGCCCTATTTCTATGGTGACGAAAACGCAGATATCAAGATATCCGCCTTGGATATCGGAATCAAAAAGAATATTCTGAGAAATCTGGCCAAACGCGGAGCCTATATTAAAGTGTTCCCATACAATACTTCCTATAGTGAAATGAAGGAGTTTGACCCAGATGGTTATTTTATATCCAACGGACCTGGTGACCCAGAACCGTTAACCGATGCAGTGGCTGCGACCAAGGAAATGATAGCGTCGGACAAACCGTTGTTCGGAATTTGTTTGGGACATCAAGTTTTGGCCTTGGCTAATGGAGTTTCCACCTACAAAATGCACAACGGGCATAGGGGAATCAATCACCCCATCCTCAATTTGATTACGGGAAAAGGAGAAATCACCTCCCAAAACCATGGATTTGCCGTAAATAGGGAAGAGACCGAGGCACATGCCGAATTGGAAATCACCCACACCCATTTGAACGATCAAACAGTGGCGGGAATCAAAATGAAGAACAAGGATGTGTTTTCAGTGCAATATCACCCAGAAGCAAGTCCGGGTCCACACGATGCAGACTATTTGTTCGACCAGTTCTTTGATTTGATCAAGGCTAGAAAAAACTAAGAGTTTGTTCAGTAATTTGTGATTGGAATTGTTACAGGCCATTTTTTGATGCAGTTTGAGGCACAATTTTTAAGCATAGCCGTGGTTACGGTTCAAAAATGTAACAAAAAAATGCGCAAAAAAGGTCGTAAGAAAACAATTGACAAATTTCTTAACAAGCTCTAAAACGTTATAGTTTTGTTTTTAAGCAATTAAGTGCGTTTTGTGAGCCATATCTTGAAGTAAAAAACGCGACCTTTTGTATCTTAGCCCAATAATCACAACTAAAACATTGATTTAAAATGAGCATCATTATCAACATTCATGCAAGACAGATATTGGATTCCAGGGGAAATCCAACCGTAGAAGTAGATGTAACAACCGAAAATGGAATAGTGGGAAGGGCCGCGGTACCTTCTGGAGCCTCTACTGGAGAGCATGAAGCCGTTGAGTTACGTGATGGTGGCGCTTCCTTTATGGGTAAAGGTGTTGGCAAAGCAGTCAACAACGTCAATACAATCATAGCCGAAGAATTGATCGGAACATCGGTATTTGAGCAAAACTATATCGATCAGACCATGATCGAGTTGGATGGTACGCCAAACAAATCAAAATTGGGGGCCAATGCCATTTTGGGCGTTTCCTTGGCCGTGGCCAAAGCCGCCGCCAATGAGTTGGGTATGCCTTTGTATAGATATGTGGGCGGCGTAAGTGCCAATACACTTCCCGTTCCCATGATGAACATTATCAATGGTGGCTCCCACTCGGATGCACCCATTGCGTTCCAAGAATTTATGGTGATGCCAGTAAAGGCAAAAGATTTCAGCCATGCCATGCAAATGGGGACCGAAATCTTCCATAACCTCAAAAAAGTATTGCACGACCGTGGTTTGAGCACTGCAGTAGGAGATGAAGGTGGTTTTGCACCAACCTTGGAAGGTGGTACCGAGGATGCCTTGGATACCATTGCCAAAGCAGTGGAGAAAGCTGGCTATAAATTAGGGGATGATGTAATGATTGCATTGGATTGTGCCTCTGCAGAATTTTATGTGGACGGCGCTTATGATTATACCAAATTCGAAGGCAGTAAAGGAGTGGTAAGGACCTCGGCCGAACAAGCCCAATATCTTGCCGAGCTATGTGAAAAATATCCGATCATTTCCATTGAAGATGGAATGGACGAAAATGATTGGGAAGGATGGAAAATGTTGACCGATAAAATCGGTGATAAAGTTCAGTTGGTAGGGGATGACTTGTTCGTGACCAATGTAGAGCGTTTGTCCCGTGGAATCGAAAACGGTATTGCAAATTCCATTTTGATCAAAGTAAACCAAATTGGAACGTTGACCGAAACCATCGCCGCTGTGAACATGGCGAAGAATGCAGGTTATACCTCTGTAATGTCGCACCGATCTGGAGAAACTGAGGACAACACTATCGCCGATTTGGCCGTAGCATTGAACACTGGACAGATAAAAACCGGTTCCGCTTCAAGGAGCGACCGTATGGCCAAGTACAACCAATTGCTCAGAATTGAGGAAGAGTTGGGAGATATTGCCTACTACCCTCAGGAAAAAGCTTTTAAGGTGAAATAAGCATAACGATTATTTAGCATATAAAAAGCCTTTTCCATTTGGGAAAGGCTTTTTTTTGTTTCAATAACAAACTTTGGTTAAATTAAGGGTTCACTAATCTACGATTCAAATTCTCCCGCATGAATAACTTTCTTTTTGTCGCCGCCGAAAACGATGCTTTGGACAACTGCAAAGCAGGTGGCATGGGCGACGTGGTTCGCGATGTACCGAGGCAAATCTCTGAACGGGGCGATAAGGTACACGTTGTAGTACCAGCCTACTCCCGATTGCATCATGGGGGATTGCCCAGGACCACGTTGAATTTTACCTTACGTGGTTTGACCTACACCGCCGAACTGTACGAGGTGAAGCCCAAAAAGGAATTCCCCAATATATTTCATTACGTATTGCATCATCCAGAGATCGAGGCAGGTGATATCGCGCACATCTATCATAACGACCCGGAAGAGCCATTCTATACGGACGCCATCAAATACTTTATATTTTGTACTGCCGTGGCTGAAGCTATCAAACAGGGCGCTTTTGGAGAAGTGGATATTGTTCACTTGCACGATTGGCATGCAAGCTTATTGTTGTTTTTGAGGGAATATCATCCAGAATATACCAATTTAAAGGACATCAGGATTGTGTATAGCATCCACAACCTCGCCATTCAGGGTATCCGTCCGTTCGATGGTAACTATTCCTCCGTAAGGAATTGGTTCCCCAATGTGCCTTTGGACTATCAAAAGTTGATGGACCACAGGTATCAGGATTGTATCAACCTTATGGCCGTGGGCATCCGCTTTGCCGATGCCGTTCACACCGTATCGCCATCATACAAAGAGGATGTTCTGAAACCGAGTTCCCCGCCAGAGTTTATCGGGGGAGAGGCCTTGGAAAAGGATTTACAGAAAGCGGACGAGGAAGGCCGTTTGTTCGGTATTTTAAATGGCTGCAACTACAAGAACATCAATAAGGAAAAGAAAGGCAATATTTATCGGAACACGGTAAAGGCACTTTTTATGTGGTTGCAGGAAGAGTCCAAAAAGTACAAAGCGGATTTCTTGGCCCATACTGGTGAAAAGATTATGGCCTTTGTGGACGAACGCCCCAAATTTATTGCTTCCAGTGTTGCACGATTGACGGAGCAGAAGTTTTACTTTTTTATGCGATCGCCAGAGGCCTTTGTGGAAATTTTGAAGCGACTCGAAAAAGTGGATGGCATATTTATGTTATTGGGTACGGGCGCACCGGAGTATGAGGAGCTCTTCAGGAAACTGAGCTACGAGCATAAGAATTTTATCTTTACCAATGGCCAATCCGAAAAATTGATCGATTCGATGTATTTGGAATCCGATCTTTACTTTATGCCCAGCTTGTTTGAGCCCTGTGGCATTAGTCAAATGTTGGCCATGAGAAATGGAAACCCTTGTTTGGTACACCATACGGGAGGATTAAAGGATACCGTGGAGCACATGAAAACAGGTTTTAGTTTTGATGGTGACACGTATGATGAGAAAATTACCAACATGCTGGAGACCTTCGACGTGGCCTTGGATGTTTTTGCCAACGATAAGCCAACTTGGAAAAAAATACAGGCCGCAGCACGAAGAAAAAGGTTTACTTGGCAGAAGTCCGTGGACGAATATTACAAGTTGCTCTACCAACTGGATTAGCAATTGGCGAACCACTTCTTTTTGAGTGTTAAGAAGAACACAAATACCTATCGGGAATTGTTAATGGTCGTGCTTTTTCGTAATTTTAACATTCTATTTTTACTAATCTATTAAAATATAAAATGTCGGATAAAGCTATACTCGAATATGGGGGAAAAAGGTATGAATTCCCCGTTATTAAAGGTACTGAAGATGAATTGGCCATAGATATCAAAACCTTGAGGGCCGAAACAGGAATGGTGACGATTGATCCCGGTTATAAGAACACGGGTTCTTGCGAAAGTGCCATTACCTTTCTGAACGGAGAGAAGGGAGTTTTGAGGTATCGCGGATATTCCATTGAAGACTTAGCGGAAAAGGCCGACTTTTTGGAAGTAGCATATCTTTTGATATTTGGGGAACTGCCAAATAAGGAGCAGCTCGAAAAATTCCATAGTGACATCAAGGAGGAGTCCCAAGTGGACGAAGAAATGAAAAAGATATTGGATGGCTTTCCAAAATCGGCGCATCCTATGGGCGTACTTTCTTCCTTGACCAGTGCTTTGGTAGCCTTCAACCCATCCTCTGTGGATGTGTCTTCAGAATCTGCCATGTACAATTCCATTGTACGCATTCTGGCCAAATTTCCAGTATTGGTGGCTTGGACAATGCGTAAGAAAAAGGGACTTCCATTGGATTATGGGGATGATAACCTTGGGTACGTGGAGAATATCCACAAGATGATGTTCAAAAGACCAAATCAAGAATACAAACGCGACCCGATTGCCATCAATGCATTGGATAAATTGCTGATTCTTCATGCAGACCACGAACAAAACTGTTCTACTTCCACAGTGCGAATCGTAGGTTCTTCGCATGCAGGACTTTTTGCATCCCTTTCAGCGGGTATCTCTGCACTTTGGGGGCCACTTCATGGTGGAGCGAACCAAGCAGTGCTTGAAATGTTGGAAGCCATTGAAGCAGATGGTGGCGACACCAAAAAATATATGGCCAAGGCCAAGGATAAGGATGATCCATTCCGTTTGATGGGCTTTGGACACCGGGTATACAAGAACTTTGACCCAAGGGCCAAGATCATTAAAAGGTCCGCAGACGAAGTGTTGGGCAATCTAGGTATCCAAGATCCGATTTTGGACATCGCCAAAGGATTGGAAAAAGAAGCATTGGAAGACAGCTATTTTGTAGATAGAAAGTTATATCCCAACGTGGATTTCTACTCTGGAATCATTTATCGTGCCTTGGGAATTCCCACAGAAATGTTCACCGTAATGTTCGCTTTGGGAAGACTGCCAGGTTGGATCGCACAATGGAGGGAAATGCGCTTGCGCAAGGAACCCATTGGAAGACCAAGACAGG
The DNA here is from genome assembly GCF_040112705.1 of Flagellimonas sp. MMG031. Taxonomy (NCBI): domain Bacteria; kingdom Pseudomonadati; phylum Bacteroidota; class Flavobacteriia; order Flavobacteriales; family Flavobacteriaceae; genus Flagellimonas; species Flagellimonas sp. MMG031. The sequence continues at coordinate 3,642,354 of NZ_CP157804.1, read as the reverse complement.
TCTACATTGGGGAGAACCTTAGAAGTTTTGTTCCATTGGAAAAAAGGTAAGACTTGGGACGAATAAAATGAAAAGGGGCAGTTTGCCCCTTTTTTTGGCTCAAACTTATAGCTTGCCTATCATATTTTGGTTGAGGTGCTTGTCTCTTTCCAAGCACATGCGCATAATTTCATAATGGTAGTGTTTCTGGATAGGTGAAACATCTTCATCCATAACCGCACTTTTGGCATTTTGGAAAGTTTTATGGATAAAATCATGGGCATCCACCGTGCTCAGGTTTTTAAGGGTGGAATCCAAGGAGGCCCCATATTTTTTAGCGGATTGACTTACCTTCTTGTAATCCCATGCCACATGTTGATCGGTCAATTGATGCGTGTACAGGCCAAAACCCTCTGGAAGGTCTTCTTCTGTAATGCAATCATCATATTTTACGGAGTAAACCGATTCGATGGGAGCTTTTGGGCCAGTTTTGGAGATAAAATTAAAATGCTCCATATTTGAAATGGCATTAATGCTGCCCATTACAATAAACACACTCGCCAACAAAACAAATGTAAGTACTAATTTTTTCATAAGTAGGAAAAATCTTATTTCAAAAGTAGTAATTAAAAGATATCATCAAACTGATATTTGTCAGTTTTTTGATAAACAAGCGTATTTTAACTATTTGGATAACACGAATTTCCCTTAAGATTACATTCCCTTGTTTTACGTTTAAAAAGGTTAATAAATCAATGTATTTTCTGTAATGTAGCAATGGTAAAATTGTTGTAAAACACTAGATTTGCCACAGAATTGTTAGGGATATCATCCCAAATCGCAAATGTCGATAGTTTCGACTTTAAAAGACCCCAATATGTTGGATTTGAACATAGTAGATGAAACCAGTAGATTAAAGGCCGTAATCTTGGGCACAGCTGAGAGCAATGGCCCCGTGCCCACTATTGAGGAAGCTTACGACCCTAAATCCATTGAGCACATCAAGGCAGGTACCTACCCAAAAGAGGCCGATATGATCAAGGAAATGGATGCCTTTGCAAACGTATTCCAAAAGTATGGGGTAAAGGTGTACCGTCCAGAGGTGCTACAAGACTGCAATCAGATATTTACCCGTGATATTGCCTTTGTTATCGAGGATAAATTGTTACATGCCAATATTTTGCCTGATAGGGAAAGGGAATTCGAGGCCATTCATGAGGTTTTGGATATGATAGCACCGGAGAAAATCGTACGTCCCCCCGAGGAGGTTCATATTGAAGGTGGCGATGTTATGCCATGGAACGACCATATTTTTATCGGGACATACACTCAACCTGATTACGCCAGCTATATTACAGCCCGGACCAATCAAGCAGCGGTAGAGTTTATCCGTGAAATGTTTCCGCACAAAACGGTAAAATCCTTTGAGCTTCGTAAATCCAATACCGACCCCAGGGAAAATGCACTCCATCTGGACTGTTGTTTTCAACCTGTGGGTACCAACAAGGCCATTCTTCATAAAAATGGTTTCTTGGTAGAGGAAGAATATCAGTATTTGGTCGATTACTTCGGTCCTGAAAACATTTTTGAAATCGATAAGGAAGAAATGTATCAAATGTTCAGCAATGTGTTTTCCATTTCACCCGAAGTGGTAGTATCCGAAAAAAGCTTTACAAGGCTTAACAACTGGCTCCGTGACCAAGGATTTACCGTAGAGGAAATACCCTATGCCGAAATTGCCAAACAAGAAGGCTTGCTGCGTTGCAGTACTATGCCATTGATCAGAGCATAAATCTTAACCCAATTTTCTGCTGCCACAGGAATCATCAAAAAAAGTCAACGTCTTGAAAAAACAGATTACCAATACCATTTTAATGGTACGCCCCGTGAATTTTAGAATGAACGAGCAGACTGCCGTAAATAACTATTTTCAGGAGGATCCCCATTTAAAGAATGCCGAAATCAACAAAAAGGCACAGGATGAATTCGACCAATTTGTAAAGGTTCTTCGGGAGCATGGTGTACATGTGATTACCATTAGCGACAATTTGGAGCGGGATACCCCTGATTCCATTTTCCCGAACAACTGGGTGTCGTTTCATCAAAACGGGACCGTATGCGTGTACCCTATGTTTGCAGAGAACCGAAGGAAGGAGCGTCGGGAGGACATATTTGAATTGCTGGAGGACAACGGTTTCCAAATCGATAATATTATGGACTACACGGCCGCCGAAGACGAAGGTGTATTCTTGGAAGGCACCGGAAGCATTTTAATGGACCGGGTGCACCAAAAGGCCTACTGTGCCCTTTCCGAACGTGCCAATGAGGACCTTTTTATCGAGTTCTGCGAGGATTTTGATTGCTTTCCTGTCATCTTTCACGCCAACCAAACTGTGGAGGATAAGCGTTTGCCCATTTACCACACCAATGTGATGATGGCCATGGCGGAAACCTTTGCGATAATCTGTTTGGATTCCATCGATGACAAAAAGGAACGAAAGAATGTGGTGGATCACCTCAAAATGGACGGTAAGGAAGTCATTAGGATTACGGAGGATCAAATGTGCCACTTTGCGGGCAATATGTTGCAGGTAATCGGTGCCAACGACCAACGTTTTATGGTGATGAGCACCCAAGCGTACAACAGTTTATCGGATGCGCAGATCAAAACCATTGAAAAGCATTGCGGCATTATCCACAGTCCTTTGGATACTATCGAAACCTGTGGAGGTGGTAGTGCTCGATGTATGATGGCGGAGGTGTTTTTGCCTAAGGCGTAAGTTAAGTCATGCTGAACTTGTTTCAGTATCCCATTACTTTATACGCCTTGGCTACCGCAGGCAGGAATTGCATAAATTTCCCGAGATACTTTTTGGTCATTTCGAACGGATGTGAGAAATCTGAGAATTAATGAGATTTCTCAATCGATGCTGTGCATCTCATTTCGAAATGACGTTCAATCACCCTGAAACCCTGCGTGTGAAGGTTTTTTAGCTGTCAGGTAGAGTTTTCCAAATAGAGTTTGGAATGTATCGAGACCTTTGCCTGTTTTCAAAAATCGATTCTCGATACAGCTCGCCATGGCTCGCCACTCGAATTGACGATTTTTGGCGAATTTAATCTCAACTATCTAGTTTCATTTAGTAAGCTCAATTGATCCTTGGTTCCTTAATCTAATCGAAATGGATCGCATGGCTTCAGCTACATCCTGTATCTCCCTTCTGGAGAATGTATCCACTTCTAAAAAGAACAACATAAACATCCCCAGCTCCAAAATTTGGGATAGCTGTTCTGGACTACCGTAATTATCTATAATCCAATCACTAAAAGTTTCATCTTTGTCCATATCAGGACAAAGAAAGGTGTTTTGAGGAAGTGGGTGCATGTCATATTTGACAACAATAGGGGTAACAGGTATAAGTTTAAGGGAGAATTATCAAAACCAATATCATTTCCTTTATTTTATCAACCAAGCCTTGAATATTCCTTTAGCGGAAATCTGCGGTTTGGAAACCAATAGTGTATAAAAAACAATCAGAATTAGAGTTGGGAATGCAGAAAATTGGCGGTATCGGTTAAGCCTTGTTTTCTGAGCATATCGAGTACCTGATACTCATCCAAATCTGGATTTCTGCGGTAGAGGACCATTTCTTGAAATGCTTTTATGGCCTCTTCGGGATTGAGGTCAATAATATCTGTTAAGAAATCGTCTGCAGTTTTGGCTGTTAACCCAAAAGAAGAAAGATAGTCTTTAGGGAAATCCTTTATATTGTTCGTTACTATAATATTTGCATTGGTTTTGATCGCCGCAGCCAAAACATGGCAATCTTTTGGATCGGGTAAATTTAAGCCAGGAATCAATCCGGAGTAATTGTTGACCAATGCATCCGGAAAAGCCAAATTTGCCTTTTCCACTCTTTTCTTTGCTTCGTTTGGTGAGACCCCTTTACGCTCCATCACTCTTGCCCATTCATCAAAAATGTGTTCGCTCCACTTTGGGGTGTATAGGTCATAGTGGGCGAACCAAAAAAGTAAGTCACGAATTTCGATTGGATAAATCACATTCGTGTCCAATACACAGATGAAACGTACGCTATGAATCATACAATCCTGTTTCTTCGTCAGATTTCATAATGTCGATAATGTGTTTTTTCTGGGCCGCTTTCATTTTCCTTTTATATTTTAACACATCTTCGAACTTGACCCTTCGATGTTTACCGATTTTAACAAACTCTATTTCTCCGCTTTCCAATAACTTGACAAAGTGAGGTCTGGAACAACCTAATATCTCAGCGGCTTTTTGAGTGGTTACCTCGGTTGCAATAGGTACTAGGGAAAATGGTTTTCCTTTACTCATTGCCTCAAGAATATCACCCAATAGCTTTAATGCGCTCAAAGGAATCTTAATACGATCCTGGGTTTCCTCAATCTCAATTTCGGGATTGTTAGATTTTAGTTGCTTGATTATCGATGCCAAAGCATCATAGGATTTGAGTGCAACTTTTTGCTCATCCTTTGAGGGTTTATTGATGTTTTGAAAGGTTTCCATGACGCTTTATAGTTTTCTACTCTACAAAACAAACGAAATAAACGAAATAAACGTAATTAAAAAATGTTAAAGTTGATTAAAATGTATTGAACCGGACACAAATAAGGCCTTTAACCAGGTTTAACAGGTGTAAACTCATTTTAATTACCTTAAAGATAATTGGATGGATAGGGTTTCTACTCTTCCTCCGCCGTAAACCCACGTATGGCTTGGTTGGGCTCCATAATGGTATAGCCTTCCCAAAACTTGGGATCGTAGCGGGGCATATAGGTGGCACGAACGGTCTTGTCCTCGGTAAAGTTGTTAAAGTCGTTTTGGGCAATCTCGTTTTGGTTGAACACCACCAATTCCCACTTGGAAGTGATGTTCATCCGAAAGTCAATGTTCAGTTTGAGTTCGTTCTGTTTGCGGCGCCCCTTTACGTGCTTGTTTTTTTCTACGACTTTTAGGGGCCGGTCCACACCAAAATATTTACCATCGGCCAATTCCATAAACTGGAGATCGTACCGGCCATTGGGCAATTTGGCAAAGCGCATGGTTCCCTTGTACACGTTTTCCCGATAGGTAATACCCAACAATCTAAAGTTGCGCAGGCGTTGGGTATTTGTAAAATCCATTCGAATCACGGCAAAATCCTCAATGTTGATGAAGAGGCGACCTTTAAAATCGGCACTGCTCCGTCTGGGCCAAAAATCCACCACGTAAACCCCTGCATCGCCCATTTCGGCATAACCGGAAAGTTTAAAATCGTAACGTCGAGTCTTGTCCACAAGGTCCAATTTGGTGTCCTCTTGGAAATAGAGTTGCCCTAGAAGCTCCTTGAACTGCCAGCGTTGACTATCCACGAGCCCCGAAACACTGTCTTTTTCCATTTGGGCCTTTACCTTTTTCATTTGGTCGATGCGTTCATCGTCCATGGTATCCAAAATGGAATCCACTTGGATTTTTTCACTAAAAATGCCCGACTTTATTTTGAGATAGGACCCCTGTTTTACGTTTTGAACAAAGATGTCCTCCATGTGTTCGGCCAGATCCTCGAAAGAGCCTACCTCTCGTTTATCGTACAAATCGGCGGCTTTGATGATGTCAACTTTGTAGTCCGTATTGTGTTTGTAGAGGTCGCCAAAACTCTCGGTATAGTGCGAAGCATTTTTGGGTATGCTGTGCGATATGCTATCCATCAATTCCTTGTTCAGCTCTTTTATGGAAGATTTTTCAAACCCAAAATCGACTTTCTCCATGTTGGCCAATTCAGCCTTGCGAAGAAAAAATCGCTGTTTTACGGGAGTTTTGTTTACATTTTTAGGGATGTTTTCAATCATCTTTTCAATGATATCATCCACTTCCAGTTCCTTGTCAAAAACATAAACCCCGCTAAGCTCAATGGCTTTGGGGTCAAGCTGAAGCAAAGTGTCCTGCAACTTTTCCAAGGTGAATCCCTTTTTGCCGTATCCCATGGAAGTGATGTAAATGGAATCGAGCGTAGCTTCTTCCAAAACAAAACTAAAACGGCCTTCCTCGTTGGTGATTACACCGAGTTGCTCACCATATTGCACCGTAGCGTAGGGAATTCCTTTTTGGGTCTTGGCATCGATCAAACGGGAACTTATGGTCTGTGCGGAAAGCGGGACACCTAGCAATACAACTATACATCTGATGAAAAATGACTTTGAAATTGACATGTTTGCTCTTTGGGTTTCAATGATAAGACACCTTTTTGGGGGCAAAAGGTTGCCTACGGTTAGACGAACTTGGACCAATTTTGTGACAAAGTGCGAAGAAAAAAGCATTTCCCGATTGGGCTTAATAGTATTTTAACAGCATTGGAGTCGGGAGTTAGAGGGCCATTGTCATTTCGAACGTTCGTCAGCGACAAGTAGGCAGGCGAGAAATCTCATGCCAAGAAATGATGACCAACAAATGAAAACATCTTGACTGCGCTCGATGTGACAGCTGTTGACATATTCAATAAAAAAAGAAATCTTACACTTTTGCAATATTCTTGATCATGTTCCCGAAAATAAAGAGGTGGAACGGCAATACGGAATACCAGTACAATCTGCCCCATAACCCTCTAGGACGAAAGGTGGCGGTTTGATACAGCTTGCCATCGGCAATCTTGAACTCCAACCAAGCTTCTCCAGGCGTTTTCATTTCGGCGAAAAGTAGCAACCGTTTTGATTTTTTATCGGCCAATAACACCCGCCAAAAATCCAATGCGTCACCGGGGAAAATTCGGTCTGGATGGGTGCGTCCCCTTCTCAGTCCGGGACCGCCCACCAATTTGTCCAAAAACCCACGGAACTTCCAGAGCCAGTTGCCATAATACCAACCCGTTTCCCCGCCAATGCGCCAAATGTTTTCCAAAACGGCCTGCTCATCCTTGATGGGAACCGACTTCTTGTCTTGCAAGACCCCATATTTGGGTACTTGGATATATTTTTCGAGGTCTTCCTGAATCTGTCCGCTGGCAATGCTATCCTTCCAACTGCTAATGACAAGGTTTTGCTCTATTTTTTTGAAGGCCATATCAATGGCTTCTTCGTAACTGTGGGTTTCCAGGCCCAGCATTTGCTGCAAACGATTATCCTCGGCAACGACTTCCATCTTCATGCTATCCACAAGGTTAACGGCCAATTTGTAGGAGGTAGAGGTCACAAAATACAGCCAATAGGACGATAACTTCGGGGTCATTACGGGAACGGTAAAAATCCAATTTTTAAAGCCCCGAACTTTGGCATATCCGTGAAGCATATCTTTATATGTAATCACATCTGGCCCACCAATATCAAAGGATTGCCCGTAAGTATCCTGATTGCCCAAAACGCCTGTGAGAAATTGTATAACATCCCGAATGGCAATCGGTTGTGTTTTGGTGAGCACCCATTTGGGGGTTATCATTACTGGTAGTTTTTCGCAGAGATCACGGATAATCTCGAAGGATGAACTCCCTGACCCAACTATGATGCCTGCTCGAAGCACGGTCAATTCAAAATCACCTTTATAGAGAATCTCCTCGACGTTTTTACGCGAGCTCAAGTGCTTCGAAAGTTCTTTGTCGTTGACAATGCCGCTCAGGTAAATCACCTGTTTGCATTGCGTACCTTCCAATAAGGTATTGAAGTTTTTCGCCGCTTGGGCCTCTTTTTTATCAAAATCTGATACGGAGGAGGTCATGGAATGTATCAGATAGTAGGCGGCATCAATGTTCTTTGGGATGTTTTGGTTTGCCGGGTCTTCCAAAAAATCAATTTCAACAACCTCTATTTGGGAACGCACCTTGGCATCTACCGAAAGCCGTTTTTCATCGCGTACGGCACAAATGACCTCGTGCCCCATATCCAAAAGCTTGGGCAATAGCCGCATTCCGATATAGCCATTGGCCCCGGTCAACAATATTCTCATAAATCTTCGATATTGGTGGGTAGGTTGTCCGCTCGGTAGTCCAGTAGTTTTTTAAAGAATTTTTGAACGGCTTTGGTATCAGACCGCACTTTGATGAAGTATTGGTCCATGTAAATAGAGTAAATGGCCATGTCGCCTTTATATACGTTCAATTTGTAATAGGGGATGATGAGCCCGTAGGTTTCCAAGCGCGATCGAAACCGCACAATGATGCCATTGGGACGTAGCTCAACGTTGCAAGAGTTGGTATTGCTGTCCAAAATGAGCAGATTGTAGATATCCAGACTTGCTTCGGTAATGAACAATTTTGGGGAACCGATACCGCCCATGGCAAAGCGCTCCCTTATAGGAATGGGCTTGCCAACGGCTTCGTCTATTTTTTTGGTGATTTTCTTATCGTTGTAGGATACGTTCAATAGCATATTTAAAGATTTTGACCGAACCTGATCAGGTTACCGTCGTTGTCTAGCACCGAAAACTCGCGTACGCCCCAAGGTTTGTCCTCCAATGGTCCGTTGGGATGGATTACTTCGGCTTCTTGCAGTTCTTTGTAAAGCGAATCAACATTCCTAACGTAGATGTAACAACTGGTATTTTCGGGAAAGATTTTGTCGTCACATTTCCAAAAATGGATTTCTACTTGATCACGACCTATCACGGCATAGTTTTCATCCACCCAGCCTGATTTGTCGAACCCCATTTTTTCCTTGTAAAAAGCAACGGTTTTTGGAATGTCCAACGAAGCCAAAACCGGAGCTGCTCGATGCAAATGTTCCATAGCATGTTTTTTTAAAAATACAATTTTTAAATAGGCAACGCCAATCCAAATAGCATGAAAAGCCCAAAAAATACGTAGTTTTGCGCCCTGAAAAGCCTATGAGATGAGTTTGCAGAACGATTTGACCCAAAAAGTGATCGAGGCGGTAAAACAACTATATCAAGTTGAGCTGCCCACGGTGGAATTTCAACCAACCCGAAAGGATTTTGAGGGGGATATTACAGTGGTGGTGTTTCCTATGTTACGGCACGTAAAAGGTAATCCGGTTCAAATTGGGACCGAAATCGGGAAATATTTGGAAGCCAATGTGGATGAAGTGTCCAAATGCAATGTGGTGCAGGGCTTTTTGAACATTGTAATCGAGGATAGCTACTATCTTGATTTTTTCAATTCAATTTCCAACGAAACAGATTTTGGCTACGTAAAATCACAATCTGATGATGCGGTGATGGTGGAATATTCGTCACCCAACACCAATAAACCATTGCACTTAGGGCATATCCGAAACAATTTATTGGGCTATTCGGTAGCCGAAATATTAAAGGCCTCGGGTAAGAAAGTATACAAGACCCAGATCATCAACGATCGAGGCATCCATATCTGCAAGAGTATGTTGGCCTGGCAGAAGTTTGGCGATGGCGAAACACCGGAATCTTCGGGTCTTAAGGGCGACCATTTGGTGGGAAAATATTATGTGGCTTTTGATAAGGCCTACAAAGAGGAAATAGCTCAACTTGTCGATGCTGGGACACCAAAGGAGCAGGCCGAAAAAGAAGCCCCCATTTTGTTGGAGGCACAGGAAATGCTCCGAAAATGGGAAGCGGGCGATGAGAGCGTAGTTTCCCTTTGGAAAAAAATGAACGGTTGGGTGTACGATGGTTTTGCCACTACCTACAAAAATTTGGGTGTTGATTTTGATACGCTCTATTACGAAAGCGATACCTATTTATTGGGTCGTGATGTGGTAAAAGATGGCCTGGAACGAGGTGTTTTCTTTAAAAAGGAGGATGGCAGTGTTTGGATAGACCTCACCGATGAAGGTTTGGACGAGAAAATTGTACTACGTTCCGATGGTACCGCAGTGTACATGACACAGGATATTGGTACCGCGATTCAGCGGGTGACCGATTTCCCTGACATCAATGGTATGGTGTACACCGTGGGCAATGAGCAAGATTACCATTTTAAGGTGTTGTTCCTAATCTTAAAAAAGCTAGGGTATTCGTGGGCGGAGCAATTGTACCACTTGAGTTATGGTATGGTAGATTTGCCCAGCGGTAAGATGAAGAGTAGGGAAGGTACCGTAGTGGATGCGGACGACCTCATAAAAAATATGGAGGATACTGCGGAATCCATTTCCCAAGAACTGGGCAAGTTGGACGGATATTCCGAAACGGAGAAAAAAGAGTTATACCGAACCATAGGTTTGGGTGCCCTTAAATACTACATCTTAAAGGTGGATCCCAAAAAACGGATTCTTTTCAACCCTGAAGAATCGGTGGATTTCCAAGGGAATACCGGCCCGTTTATTCAGTATACATACGCCAGAATTCAATCTATTTTGCGCAAAGCAGAAGGTGTCGGGTCGAGCGCGGTCGAGACCTCAATGGACTTGCACGAAAAGGAAAAGGAACTATTGAAACAGCTGCAATTGTTCCCTGAAACGGTGCAGCTGGCCGCTGAAAATTTTAGTCCAGCTTTGATTGCCAATTTCACGTATGATTTGGTGAAAGAGTTCAACTCGTTTTACCAGCAGGTTTCCATTTTGGGCGAAACGGACGAGCAGAAGAAGAATTTCCGGGTTCAGCTCTCCAAAAAAGTAGGGGAGGTGATTCAATCCGCGTTCCGATTATTGGGGATTGACGTTCCCGAAAGAATGTAAAAAAATGGCCATGTTTTGCATGGCCATTTCTTCTAAGTTTAAGTAAAATGATATCGGATTAAGCCTTTTCGTTGGCAATCACCGCCAAATTATAAACTACAAGACCAAACCCAATTTTGTTAATGGCATCTCCGATGTTGTAGATAACATCCATGGATAGTCCATTGAAAATCCCATCGTACCATCCTGGAGTACCTGCCATGTAACCAATCGGATAAATGGCCCAACCTACCAATACGAACCAGCACAGTGTTCTGTGGGCGGAAAGTACGGCTCCACCAGCTTCTCTTGCCAATTTGTTGGCGCCTCCCAGCCAAATTTCATAAACGATTACAAAGTAAGCGATACCGGAAATAAGACCCCAAATCTGTGCTTGGTCACGGTAAACGGTCTCTCCTAGGTAACCTGTAACCAGCATGATTACCGAAAGAGCGATCAATTTCCACATCAATGCTTTTTTGGCTCCGGCTACTTTTAGGATCAAATAAAACTCAACGCACATTAGGGGAACTGTCAGAATCCAGTCCACATAACGGAAAAAGGTGGGCGATTCACCATTGGCTGCCCAATAATCACGCATGTACCAATAGTGCACTGCAGCAATGAACGTAATCAATCCGGATACTAAAATGGAAGTTCTCCATTTACGGTCAAAACTGTTCATTGATAAAAAGAAAAAGGCCGACGCGGCCATCATGGCCATACACCCAACAAAGAAGGTGAAGCCAACGTAATCGTTGGTAGCAATTTTAGCCACCATGGGTAACGAAGTAATTAAACTTTCCATAATACAATTATTTTTTTGTTTAACTAAAAGTATAAAAAATTAAACAATATATTTATATTTTTGTATAACTTTTTTTATGAATAATTAAACAAAGAGTATTGGATATTATCAGAATAACAAGTTTTTTGCTGGTAGCTACCTTTTTTGGATTATGGCTATCGGTATATTTACCCTTGGAATTGGAGCTGCTGTTGTCCTTTTTGCTTATTGGCACCTTTGGGATATTGCATGGTGCAAATGACATTGGTATACTGACCAGCTATTTTCAAAAAAGAGGGGCCAATATCCCACAAACGGGCATGACCATGCTTTATATTATAATGATAGCATCCATCTGCGCCGTATTTTATTTTTTCCCCACCATTGCCCTAATGCTCTTTATCCTGTTTAGCAGCTATCATTTTGGGGAACAGCATTGGAATACCACCTTGGCCGGAGACTTTAAAGGTAAGCCGTTGTTTTATCTACTTTATGGTGGCCTGATTTTATTTATGCTGTTCCATGCGCACCGCGAACAAGTGGCCCAGATAGTATTGGATATTACCGGACAGGATGTTCCCTCGCGGGTAATTGGTCAACTATTTCTCGGAATGGGGATAGGGGTTGGCTTGTTTTTCCTGTATTTCGCCTATGCCAGGTTAAGGACCTATTCCATTTTGCTGGAGCTGTTCCTATTGGCAGTTTTTTATGTTGTTTTCAATACCGCTTCGTTGTTGCTGGCCTTTTGCATCTATTTTGTGGTTTGGCACAGTATTCCCTCTTTAATGGATCAGATGAAGTTTCTTTATGGGGAAGTGAGCTGGAAATCGTTCTACCGTTATTTCAAGAGCAGCTACCTCTATTGGTTGGCTTCTTTGCTAGGAACTTTAATCTTATACCTTTTATTAAGGAACACTGAGGAAATTTTGGTCCCTGGTTTGATTTGCTTTTTGGCCTCGATTACGGTTCCCCATGTGTTGGTGATGACGAAAATTGAGGAGTACCTAAAAGCTCACCCTGAAACTGATGTTGGGAGTAATACCCAATGAAAAATTTTCAATGGTTTCGATTTCATCGTCCTCATTCACCCGATAATACTTGTTCAGGGTATTTCTTCGGTCCGTAAAATTTAAGATTGATAAGCCTGCATTGGCCTTGATGTTCCTAGCAAGCTGAAAATGGTAAATGGCTGAGGCATCCGCCCTAAAATAGTCTGGCAAACGGCTATTGTTCGGGGACTGGAAATTGATGCGGGGCGGCACAAAGTCATCATTTAGGCCTTCATCCCCCTCAACGGGTTCCGTAAAGGGTTTACCGGTCCTATAATTGAGTCCAATACTTAACTTCAAATCCTTATAGGTATAGGTGCTGGCAAGGGTTATGGTGTGTCGAATATCCAAATTGTTGGGGAAGGTTGTAGGTGTTATGGAATCGAAAGTGTAATCGTTTTTATTGTAGGCATAGGTGAACCATGTACTGTAATTGTCGCCTTTTTTGTTGATGAGCAATTCAACCCCTTTTACATCATAGCTGCCGATTTCCCCAGCAAATTGATTTGGATTTTGGAAACCTTGGGTGCTTGTGCTGATGCCGTCCACATGTTTGTAAAACCCTTCAACGCCGATATAAAGGTTATTTTTTTCGTAATTAAACCCAACTGAGCCCTGCTTACTGGTGGTAACGGGCAAAGAATTGTCGTTGGACAGTATCCACCTGCGTTTTTCAATTCCTAAAAAGTTTTGCTCCAAATCAATGATCTGGTTAGTGGTCTGGCTTTTGAATTCACCCAAAACCTCTGCTCTAAGATAGTTGGCCAGTTTAAAATTGAGGTTGAGTCTGGGTTCGATAATCACTTTTTGAAAGGTGTTCAAGTTCTCGATAAAGTTGACCCTGGCCCCGAGACCACCTATAAACTTGTTGCCCGGTGAACTGTAGTTGAGTTCCGAATAGGGAGCGTGGGTTCGTATGACTCCTTTTATTTCGCTGATAAAATTAGGCTCGTTGATAACCGTGGCATTGGTAATTCCCGTTTCGATATATTGGTAACCATTGCTCCAGTTCCATCCATCGGTGATAAGATATCTGGTGTCCAGTTTTAGTGCGTTTTCCGTTACTTGGTTGTTCTGGAACAATTGCTGTACTTGATTGGCAAAAATGTTCTCCGCATCCAGATCATACTTGGAATAGTAGATATTGAGATGGGAGGAAAATCTTTCGGTCCAGCTACTTGTCAATTGCCCACCCACCGAAATGTTATCCTGTTTCAACAGACTGATGTTCGTTTCGTTGAGGGACACATTGGTTTCTTCAAACCTTAAGTTGTTTTTGATTTGGATGGCACTGAGGCTAACTTTATGGTCTGGATTCAGGTCGTAAATAATCTTTCCTGAAAAATCATAAAAGAAAAAATCTTCGTCACGGATAAACTCATCCTCTACGGTGTTGTTGTTCTGCAAGGTAATCTCACTATCCTGAAAGGCCCTATTGATAAATTGCTTGTAGGTTGGAGTACTCAAAAAATCGGTAGCCGAGCGTCTTGCGGCGAACTGTACCCCCAATTTTTGGGTTATTGGGATTTCGACATAAATATCACCACTTATCAAGTTGAAGCCACCTCCACCTTTAAAGGTTTGGGGCACGGTATTGCCGGTTTCCATTTGGATCACACTGCTTACCCCATCCCCAAAAATGGCAGGGGTTCCGTTTTTGTAAACGGTCACCATATCCGTTTGATATGGATTGAAGGCTGAAATCAACCCGAAAAAATGACCGGATTGGTACATTTTGATGCCGTTCCACAGTACGAGGTTCTGGTCGTTGGTTCCTCCGCGGACATTGATGTCGGATACGGTCTCATCAATACTTTTGATCCCTGGCAACGCTTGTACGGTTTGAAGGATGTCCGGTTCTATCAAGCCGGGCAAGATACCAAACTCCGCCGTGTTCAGTGAGATGCTCGCATCACTCTCCTTTATAATTCCAGAGGTAAGATACTTGTACACAAATACCTCGTCTAACTCTTCGTAACGCGGTGCCAATAGGATTTTAGGGCATCCCCCTTGCTGGATGAGCGCTTCAACATTGATGTATTTGGTATCATAGCCCAAGTATCGAATCCTTAGGGAAGCATCGCGGGATACGTTTTCCAAACGGAATGAGCCATCGGAATCGGTAACAATGGCGACATTGAAGCCCATCACCTCCACCGTGGCACCTATGACGGTATTTTCAGCAAAATTATCCAGTACCACACCACAAAGATTGACCCGATTATTTTTGGAAAGGGCGTAGTAACGATCATTCAATTTTTCGGGGATGATCCGGAATTTATCCTGAATATATGTTAGAATATCAGTAAGGGAACTGAGGTTTTCGGGAATCTGGATGGTATAGCCTTCCAAATCTTCGTTCAAGTAGGAAAATTTAATATCAAAACGGTCCTCCAAGGTTTGAATGTACGAAATAAGGGAAACGGAGGGTTCTTGTTTTTCCTGGGCCTGCAAGCAAATGTCGCCCATTAAAAACAGGAAAACCAGTATGGTGCCTATATTTTTATTGAGGTGTGTTCCCAGCATAAAAAAGTACATTGTCTCCTTCTACCTTATAACGAGTTTGGGAGGGGGTACTTATACTTTTTAACGCCATATTCAGGTCGGTGTTGTTGAAAGATCCGGTAAATAGTAAATCGGTATTGATGTTTTCCGTGTTGACCTTCACATCAAATTGCCTTTCCAACTCGGCAAATACATATTTCAGGGGAATACTTTCAAAGCTACTTTCGTTGTTCATCCAAGAAGGTTGGGTTCCTTCGGGAGTTCCTGTAACTTGCTTTCCATTGATGACCACATAGGAGTTACCAGCAGGCAACTTTATTTCTTTGCCATTGTGGGTAACACTTACCAAGCCCTCATAACAGGTCACCTCAAAGATTCCTTTCCTGTTTTCTACGTTGAATTGGGTTCCCAACACGGTTACGGTGCCCTGTTCCGTGGAAACTGTGAATTTTTTTCCTTTAGCCACCTTAAAAAAGGCTTCCCCATCCAATTTGATGTTTCTTTGATTATCCCAATTCTTTTCGCTGTAGGAAATACGCGAATCCGCATTCAAAAACAGTTCGGAATTGTCGGGAAGGATAACCTCGGAACGTTCGGCAAAACCAGTAGTGACCTTTTCGTTCAAGGAGTTGATATAAAAGTAGGAACCGGTAAGTAGTACAGCAATAACGGCAGCCACCCGGAGGAATTTCCTGAAGGGATTCAAGGAAATGACCTTGGGTGCCTCGGCCATGTGCTCTTCCTTAAATCGGAGCAAGGCTTGGTCCACATCAAAATCGGGAGCCTGCAAACCGCTGGAAGCTTCCTTCAGTTTTTGAAAGGAAGCATATGCTTCAGAAGCTTCAAATTCCCGAAGCTCCTGCTCTGAGAGCTCTCCGCTCAACCATTTTGCCAAATAATTTTCTTGCATGGGTCTTATGCTTTACGTTATGATAACAACTACCTATTAAAATACCCTACCTTACCACCTTAAAAATAATCACCTGCTAGATCCCGTCTATATGTTCCCGCAAACTTTTAAGGGCCAAATGCATTCTTTTTTCAATGGCTTTTACACTTACCCCTTCCATTTCGGCGATTTCCGCATATTTTTTTCCATCGATGCGGTTGAGCAAAAAAGTGGTACGCTGATTTTCTGGAAGGGCATGTAGTGCATCGTCCAATTTTTTCTGGTATTCCTTTTCCTCCATTAAAAATTCGGGCGACTCGTTGGTACGGTCCCTAACAAGGCTGTCCGCATGTTTGAGTCTTACCTTTTCCGCTTTGATTACATTTAGGTATAGATTGTTGGCCACAGTGTAAACGAAGGATTTGGCTTTTTCCGGACTTACCTTGGCACAATTCTCCCATAACTTTACAAAGGCTTCTTGAACGGCATCATGGGCCTTTTCTTCGTTCCCAAATTTGTAAAATATATAATTAAAGACCGTTTTGGAATGGGCCTTGAACACTTCACTGAAAATATGGTCCTCGCAGACGTTGCTCATAGCGGGAAAATTGTTTGTTGGTCAAATATATTTGAAAAATTTAAAGAAAAAGTAGGGTTTTCTTTTTGATGGTTGTTTTAAGGTTGAATTATAACCCCAAAATTGATTTGTTATGAAAAAGTTGACAAACAACTTGTTGCGTACATTACTTGTAATCCTTGTTCTTGGTTTTACGGCCTGCCAAGAAGAATATGAAGAAGTAGGAGGAGGGACACAGAGCGAGACTATTTCCGCCAGCTCCACTACCGCCGATTTGATTCAGAAGACCTCTTCCAATGATGGTTCTTATGACAATATCGTGGATGGCGCCAGTTGCTTCGCCGTACAATTTCCATATACCGTAAATGTGAACGGAGTGGAAATAACCATCGATTCCAGGGAAGATTTGGATTTGATCGAAGAAATCTTTGATGAATTGGACGACGACGATGATATTCTTGATATCTTCTTCCCCATTACCATCACCCTTTCCGATTTCAGTGAAATCACCATAGAAAATCAAGATCAATTGGAGCAGTATGCCCGTGAGTGTCTTGAAGGAGGTGACGATGACGATATTGAATGTATCGATTTTGTATATCCCATTACGCTCTTCACCTTTGGTGTGGACAACCAACAGTCAGGTCAAGTGAACATTGAGAGCGATCGCGATATGAAGCGATTCTTTGACGAACTGGATGATGATGATTTGATCAGCATCGAATTTCCCATTACCCTTATTAAGTTTGACGGAACCCAAGTGGTGATCGAAAATAACGCAGCCTTGGCCGCAGCCCTCGAAATGGCCAAAAACCAGTGTGATGAGGACGATGACGATGATTATAACGACGACGACTTTACAGAATCCGAGTTGGACGAACTGCTACTGGAATGCCCATTGCAGGTGAGGCAGGTCATCCGAAACAGTGTGGACAATACAGAACAGTACATTGAGCGTCTGTTGACCTTCTCCGCAGATGGTACAGTTTACTTCACCACCTTTACCGCCGATGAAATCATGGGAACATGGAGCACCAGTACCACCGAAAATGGTGTAATGCTGAGCCTTGACTTTGAAGATTTCCCAGATTTCACCATCGACGCTATTGTTTACGAATTGGATGATGACAGAATCAAACTTTATCAAGACGATGAGAACAAGATCATATTGAAAGAGAGATGTGATTTGGAGGATTCCAATCCAATCGACAGGGAGGCTTTTATAGCTCTGCTCAACGAATGTAAATGGATTATTAAGGATGTGGAGAACCAAGGTGAGGAAATAGAAAGACTCTTGGGATACGAATTTGAATTTGCCGCTGGTGGCGCTGTAACCTTGAGCAACGGGGTAGATACCAAACAAGGTACCTGGGAAACTGGTTTGAACAGTCAGTTGCAACTTTCCCTAATGATTACCATTGGAGACGAACCCGGAGTGAGCTTTGAATGGCCCATTCGTAAAATGCTACAGTCCCGATTGGAGTTTGAAATCGATGATACTGACCACGAAATGGTATTGTTGAAAGAGTGTAACGATAGTGCGGACGACGGCGATGTGGTCGAAATCAGAGGAATCGCCTTGGACGGACCATGGAATGTGGCCCTCTACAAAGAAGGCAGTACCGATATGACGGCTTCTTTCGCTGGAATGGACTTTAATTTTGGCGAAATGCACCAAGTTGAGGTCTCCATCAACGCTGACCCACAGGCCACAGGTCTTTGGAGAGTGCTTAGGGATTCCGAAGAAGGACTAAAGTTCTTTATCAACTTTGACACAATGGACGACCTATCGGAATTGACAGACGACTGGAAGGTAGTTTCCATAACTTCCACCCGTATCGAGCTAACGGATGAGAGTGGCGATGGAACTATTGATACCCTGGTATTCGAAAAACCATAAACCCGGCATAAAACGAGAACACTAAATTTTTATTCAATCACTTTTATATGAAAACCTCAATTTTAAAACTGACAACGGTTCTATTGTTCATGATTTTTGTGAGCTGCGAAAACAACAACGATGATGATGTCCTTACCAATATATCGGCAGCCCAGGTCACTGAACTTACAGGAATAGCCGCAAGTGGGTCATGGACCATTACCTATTATTTCGATGATAAGGATGAAACGGACCATTTTAATGGCTACACCTTTACCTTTAATAACGATGGCACATTAGTGGCTAGCAACGGTACCACTGATATCAATGGCACGTGGTCCATTTCCGATTCCGACGATGATGGGGATGATGACAGTCCAGATGATAGTGATGTGGATTTCAATATTGCTTTTAGTGCACCGGCCGATTTTGCCGATTTGACAGACGATTGGGATATAGTCAAATACTCTGCTGTGAGAATCGAATTGATCGATGAAAGTGGAGGAAACGGCGGAACCGACAAATTGGTTTTCGAAAAGAATTAAATATTTTTCCCCAATCTTTTTTCAAAAGAAGGACGGCTCTCCCCAAAGCCGTCCTTTTTCTATTGGATTATTCTTAAATTTGTCCCTCTTTAAAACAAAGAACTTATGTTCGATAATTTAAGCGAAAAGTTAGATAAGGCATTACACGTCCTCAAAGGTCACGGACAAATTACCGAAATCAATGTGGCAGAGACCCTTAAGGAAGTTCGACGAGCTTTGCTGGATGCCGATGTCAATTTTAAGATAGCCAAGGAGTTTACCAATACGGTCAAAGAGAAGGCACTGGGACAAAATGTACTGTCTTCCCTTCAACCTGGCCAGCTTATGGTCAAATTGGTGAAGGATGAGCTTACCGAATTGATGGGTGGAGAAGCCGAGGGAATAGACCTTTCTGGTAACCCATCCGTAATCCTAATGTCCGGTTTGCAGGGATCGGGTAAAACCACTTTTTCCGGTAAACTTGCCAATTACCTCAAGAACAAGAAAACCAAAAAGCCGCTTTTGGTGGCCTGTGATGTGTACCGCCCCGCTGCGATAGATCAGTTGCATGTGGTTGGGGAGCAGATAGGAGTGGAGGTCTACTCCGATCACGACAACAACAACCCCGTGGCCATTGCCAAGGCAGGTATAGCCCATGCCAAAACCAAGGGTTGCAATGTGGTAATCATCGATACCGCAGGTCGATTGGCTGTGGATGAGCAGATGATGACCGAGATATCCAACATCCACAAGGCCATACAACCACAGGAAACCCTGTTCGTGGTGGACTCCATGACAGGTCAGGATGCCGTTAACACGGCCAAGGCCTTTAACGATGTCTTGAATTTTGATGGGGTCATCCTTACCAAATTGGACGGTGATACCCGTGGTGGAGCCGCTATTTCCATCAAATCCGTGGTGGACAAGCCCATCAAATTTATCGGTACGGGTGAAAAAATGGAGGCCATCGATGTGTTCCATCCCTCGCGTATGGCCGACCGTATCCTCGGAATGGGAGATGTGGTTTCCTTGGTGGAGCGTGCACAAGAACAGTTCGATGAGGAACAAGCGCGCAAAATCCAGAAGAAAATAGCCAAAAATAAGTTCGGTTTTGATGATTTCCTGAGCCAAATTCAGCAGATCAAAAAAATGGGGAACATGAAGGATTTGATGGGCATGATTCCCGGAGCTGGAAAGGCCCTCAAAGGATTGGATATTGATGATGACGCATTCAAACATATCGAGGCCATTATCCATTCCATGACCCCCGAAGAACGTTCTACTCCGGCCATGCTTAATGCCAGCCGTAAAAAACGGATAGCCGCAGGTAGCGGAACCTCCATTCAAGAAGTAAACCAATTGCTCAAGCAGTTCAACCAAATGAGCAAGATGATGAAGATGATGCAAGGCGGCGGAGGCAAGAAGATGATGCAGATGATGCAGAATATGAGATAACCCTTTTCAGCATAACAAACCAACAAAGCAACCCATGGAAATCCTTGACGGAAAGAAAATATCAAACCAAATCAAAGAAGAAATCACCGTTGAGGTGGCCCAAATGAAAGAGCGGGGCGAAAAAGTCCCCCATTTGGCCGCTGTGCTGGTAGGTAACGATGGTGCCAGCCTCACCTACGTGGGCAGTAAAGTGCGTTCCTGTAAAAAAATAGGTTTTGAGTCTACCCTCATCCATCTTCCGGAAGAGACTACAGAAGAAGAGTTGCTAAAGCAAGTGAACCAATTGAACAACGACCCTGCAATCGATGGGTATATTGTGCAATTGCCCCTGCCCAAACATATTGATGAAGAAAAAGTATTGATGGCCGTTGATCCCGACAAGGATGTTGATGGATTCCACCCCATGAATTTCGGAAAAATGGCCTTGGATATGGAAACCTTCATTTCAGCAACCCCGTTCGGCATCATGGAATTGTTGAAGCGCTATAAGGTGGATACCGAAGGCAAGCATACCGTTGTAATCGGGAGAAGCCATATTGTGGGACGGCCCATCAGTATTTTGATGAGCCAAAAAGGAAACCCAGGGAATTCCACAGTGACACTTGCCCATAGCAGGACCAAAAACCTTAAAGAGTTGACACTTCAGGCTGATATTGTTATCTCTGCCCTAGGAGTTCCCAAGTTTTTAAAAGCGGATATGGTCAAGGAAGGGGTAACCATCATTGACGTTGGAATTACCCGTGTACCGGATGATACCAAAGAAAAAGGATACTACATCACTGGTGACGTGGATTACGAAGAAGTGAGCAAAAAGGCGTCCTACATCACACCCGTGCCCGGCGGAGTAGGCCCTATGACCATTGCCATGTTGCTCAAGAACACCTTGCTCGCACGAGAGCGTCACTCATAAGGTTTAGTTTACCTTTTCCTGTTCCACTTCAGTTTTTAAAGGCGTTGTTTGTTGCTCCTCTTCGGGATTGATGTACTCGAATTCGGTGTCACCCTCGTCATTGGTGCAACTCGATACGGCCATGGCCGAAAAAATAAGGGTGACCAAAAGTAAAATTGTCTTCATACGGATAAGATTTGGGTTCGACTTTATGTTCTAATCGATACACTTATAACGATTTAGGATCAAAATTCTTGTTTTTGTGTTCAAAATATCGATAACTTACTTCGTGGTAAAAAGCGAAGTATGGCCCAAACTACAAGAAATAAGGTAGCATGGATTGTTTTTATTTTTCTGGCCATCGGGATTGGCCTGTATCCATTGGTATACATTTTTGCTTCCGATGATTTTGGTCTGTTGCTGAACAAATCAGATGCAATAAGGGCTAGTTCAGTTTGGAAAGTGGCCTTTTACGGCCATATCAGTTTTGGTGGAATAGCCCTGCTGGTAGGATGGTCCCAGTTCATTAAAACGTTACGCTCCAAACGGCTGCAACTCCATCGAAACCTTGGAAAGATATATGTAATTACGGCCATCCTGAGTGGTTTGTGTGGACTCTATTTGGGTTTTTATGCCACGGGTGGTTGGGTGTCCTCCATCGGCTTTTGTAGCCTTGCACTGATTTGGCTCTTTACCACAACCCGCGCCTACATCGCCATCAAAAACAAGGATTTGGCGCTGCACCAAGGTATGATGATCTATAGCTACGCAGCTTGTTTCGCCGCCGTAACATTGCGTATTTGGTTGCCCATCCTCATCGTGATTTTTGGGGAATTCCTAGTAGCTTACAAAATTGTTTCTTGGCTTTGCTGGGTGCCCAATATGATTTTTGCCTTTTTATGGGTCCGAAGAAAGGGATTGAATTTGGCCTAGATCATTTGGCAAACAATTGCCCCATATCTTTAAAAGCCTTAAACTCCAGTGCGTTTCCCGCAGGGTCTAAAAAGAACATGGTGGCCTGTTCTCCAGGTTCCCCTTTGAACCGAATGTAGGGCTCAATCACAAAATCGATGCCCTTCTCAATCAATTCTTTGGAAAAGGATTGGAAGGTATCCCATGGCAGCACTACGCCATAGTGCGGCACCGGTACGTTTTTGCCATCAACAGGGTTGGTATGGGTGTCTTCTTCGGATTTGGGTTTGTAGTGAATGACAAATTGATGGCCAAAAAAGTTAAAATCTACCCATTGTTCCGCACTTCTACCTTCTTCACAACCGAGGACATCCCGATAAAAAGTTCGGCATTCTTGAAGATTATGTACTGGAACGGCAACATGAAAGGGGGTTATGTTCTGCATGGTCTATTTTTTCTGAAAATTAGGACAAGTTTATCAAGCTTCCAAAAATGATACAATTTGATCGTTTACATCGTCTTGGTGCATGGAATGACCGAGACCTTCGGTACTTATCAATTGGCTCTCTTGCCAATTTTTGTTGACTGCAACCGATGCGTGGTAAGGCGTAATCTTGTCGTACCTGTCATGGAACAGCAAGCCTTTCTTGCTAAGGGAACGTGCAAATTGTGAGGTGGAAAACTCATCAATTTTAAAACCAAAACGTTGTTGCACATACGCATCCAAGTGTTTCATCACCCGATTGTTAAACTTTAATAGGTCTTGAAAATGGGCCATGATCTCATGGAATTCGGACGGAGAACCAATGGTGACCAATTTTTCTACTTGATCGCTCGGATTTTTGTATTGGTTGTACACAATGGTCATCCCACCCACAGAGTGTCCGATAAGATGTTTCGGCTGGTATTTTTTAACCATGTGGTTGAGTGCCTCTTCGTACAACGGAACATAGAGATGTTTCCCTGAGGAATAGCCATGCGACGGTGCATCGAAAGCAATAATGTTAAAATCCGCTTCCCTCAGTTTTTTGATGAGGTTCCGCCACCGGAAGGTGTTGCTCTCCCAGCCATGGACCAATAAAACCGTTTCCTTGTTCCCGGGCCAGTGGTAGGATTGGATGTTGTGTCCAGCTACTTTCTCAACAGAAAGTTTATGGTTGTCCAAATAAGCTGCCTGTTCAGGTGATATCCGCCCCTTCCGTACGGTACAAAAAATATGGAAAGCCGTTTCGGCTCCCTTTTTTGGCGCAACTAGGGTATAGGCATTAAGATATTGCCCATAAACCAAGGGAATCGCTTTGTTCAGTAGTTTTTTCATTAAAACAATTTGGGGGCTACTCCCAGCCCAACATCAAATATTTGATTTTGGCATCATCGGGAATCTGCACGGCTTCAATGGATGCCGTAGAAAAGCGTAAACTTTCGGGCAGTTCCTCTTTGTCGATGGTAAAGTAAAGGTTACTTCCCTTCGGGAAAACCACAACGCTATTTAGGGTGGTCACGATTTTCTTGATTTCATAGGCATCCTGGATATCCTTAAAAGTGCTTTTCAGTCCAATACCATTTTCTGAAGTGTAGCGTGGATCCATAATCCTTACATTTTCCACGGTAGGGATACTGTCCGAATTTGCGGTAAGGGTCAACAAATGTTTGCCACCTTTCTCAAAAATATCGACTTTTTTTGGTGAAGCCCCCAGATTGATCTGGGCGGCATCTCCCACAACGGAATCTTGTACAAAAATGGTTTCGAGTTCACTCACTTTGGAGGTATTGGTCAAGGGACCAACACTGGTTTCGGTAATCAGGAATGCGGTATCCTTTTGGCACGATTGCATTACGGCCAAACCACAGATGAGGGCAAAGGCCCAATTTCTCTTTTTCATATAATTAGCTATCGGATCACTTTTTTTAGAACGCCCAGAACTCCACGTATAAATGTGGCACTGGTCAAGACTTTCACAACCGGGTTCATACGGGTACTGCGCCTGCTCGAAGAGCTTCGGGTTGTTCTTTTTTCTTCTTTTTCTTTCTCGGCCTCTTTTTCGGCCCTTTCAATTTTTTCCGTCAGGATTTCGTAAGCACTTTCGCGGTCGATTTCCTCGTTGTATTTTTTGATGAGCTTGGAATTGTCCAAAACTTCTTTGATTTCCCCATCGGTCAAAATATCCATGCGGCTCATGGGCGCACGCATCATCGTGGCGGCCAATGGTGTGGGTCGGCCTTTTTCGTCCAGGGCGGAAACCAATGCTTCCCCGGTTCCCAGCGATGTCAGTACTTCGGCGGTATCGTAAAATTCCGTGATGGGATAATTTTGGGCCGTTAGTTTGATGGCTTTTCGGTCCTTTGCCGTAAAAGCCCTCAGTGCATGTTGGATTTTGAGTCCCAACTGGGCCAGCACATCGTCCGGCACATCGGTGGGATTTTGGGTCACAAAGTAAAGCCCGATTCCTTTGGAACGTATCAGTTTTACGATGCTTTCAATTTGATCGAGCAGTGCTTTGCTGGCATTGTCAAAAATCAAATGGGCCTCATCAATGAACAATACCAACTCGGGGCGTTCACTGTCGCCCTGCTCCGGGAAGGTGGAGTATATCTCTGCTAAAAGACTTAGCATAAAGGTGGAAAATAGTTTGGGTCGGTCTTGAATATCGGTCAAACGGATAATATTGATGTACCCTCTGCCATTTTCATCAATGCGCACCAAATCGTCCACATCAAAGGACTTCTCCCCAAAAAAGAGGTCGGCACCCTGTTGTTCCAACTCTATGATTTTCCTTAAAATAGTTCCCGTGGAGCTTGTGGAAATGCGACCGTATGCTTTTTGAAACTCATCCTTGCCTTCTCCCGTGGCGTACTGCAGCACTTTTTTGAAGTCCTTAAGATCTAAAAGCGGTAGCTTGTTATCGTCACAATATTTGAATACCACGGCAACAATACCTTCTTGGGTAACGCTCAGGTCTAGAATCCGTGAAAGCAGTACAGGTCCAAATTCAGAGACCGTGGCCCTCAGGCGGACACCATTTTGCTCGGAGAGCGATAAAATTTCAACAGGAAACCCCTTGGCTTCGAACGGGAGTCCAATTTTTGCATGGCGTTCATCGATTTTGGGGTGTCCGGGACTTGGTTGGGCTATACCACTAAGGTCACCTTTAAGGTCCATCAGCAGTACGGGTATGCCTTTGTCAGACAGATTTTCGGCCAATACCTGCAAGGTTTTGGTCTTTCCTGTACCCGTAGCCCCTGCAATAAGTCCATGGCGATTCATGGTTTTGAGCGGAATCTTGACAAATGCGTTGGTCATGGTTTCCCCATCGAGCATTCCGGCGCCCACGGTGATAAAATCACCTTTGGTGGCGTACCCTTGGTCGATATGTTCGATGAACCGTTCTTTGTTGCCCATGCTGTTCAATTTCCGATAAAAATAGGGTAATTTTAAGCAAAACTAAAAACTGGATTATGAAACCTTTTCGATATGTTATTTTGATTTTTCTGTTGGGAGGCTCTTTCTCAACCGCTTGTGCACAAGAAGATACTGAATTGATTTTTCACCCATCACACGAGCCCAAAAAGCAAAGTGCTCCTTTTAGCGATGTGGTGCAGGCAGGAAACCTGTATTTTTTGGCCGGACAAATAGGTATGGACCACAGCACACGTACTTTGGTTTCCGGAGGGATTCAGGCGGAGACCCAACAGGCGATTCAAAATATTTCGGAGGTCTTGGCCCAGCATGGTATGACCTTGGACAACGTGGTAAAATGCACGGTCATTTTAGCGAATATCGAAGATTTTTCGGCCTTCAATGAAATTTATACCCAATACTTCACCCGAAAACCGGCCCGGACCACCTTTGCCGCAAAGGACATTGCTGCCAATGGGCAAATCGAAATTGATGTGATTGCCGTAAAATAAGTGGTACCATTGATTTATCGAAGATATGGGGCAATCGGCTTTAAAATTGAAGCCATTCCTTAAACTGTAAATATCTTCATGGATTCAGAAATTAAGGAATGCTGGAACGCTATTTTTTAAAACATATCTCTAAGGAAACCAAAAGAGAGCTAGGTCTTTTCATCTGTTTCCTATGTTTTGTTCCATATGTGCTGTGCTCCCAGACCAATGTGGCCCCTGAGGTAAATGCAACGGGTGACCAAATTTATTGTCCGCTGACTTCAATTCCGGTTGCGACTGCATTCACAATTACAGATCCGGACGATACGGAAATAGACGCTTTTTATATTCAGATATCAACGGGCTATGAACGAGGATTGGATACCTTACGTTTGGAAAACAATCATCCAAATGTGGCAGCAACATGGAACAGTCAGGAAGGAAAGCTCACACTTGCCGGGGTATCAGGGGGTGCAGTTGCCTATGTGGATTTAATTGCCGCGGTAAGCGATGTAGTTTTCGAGAGCAGTTCCACATCGCCAACCGAAGAAAAGTTCTTTTCATTTACGATAGGTAGTGCCAACTATTTGCCCGAAACGGGGCATTATTATGAATACATTGAAGCCTTTGGTATACGATGGGACGATGCTAGGGCAGCGGCAGAAAATAGGAGCTTTTTTGGACTCCAAGGCTATTTGGCCACTATTACCTCCGATGCGGAGGCCCAACTTACGGGAGAGCAGGCATCTGGAACAGGTTGGATTGGCGGAACGGACAGTGTGAACGAAGGGGTTTGGAGATGGGCCACCGGGCCAGAGGCAGGAACTGTTTTTTGGAACGGAGATGCTAATGGCACTTCTCCAAATTTTGCCTTTTGGAACACCAATGAACCTAACAATCTTAACGATGAGGACTACGCGCATATCACCGCTCCGGGAGTTGGAATCACAGGGTCGTGGAACGATTTGTCCACAACCGGTGATCCCACTGGCGATTATCAACCTAAGGGATATATCGTGGAATATGGTGGGATGCCCGGAGATCCGACGTTAACACTTTCGGCAAGTACCAAAATAACTACTCCAAAAATCTTCACTACGAACCCTGCGGTTATTTGCGGTGCCGGAACCATAACGCTGAGCGCAGAGCCAACTTTGGGAGAGGTAGTTTGGTTTGATGAGCCAACAGGTGGCAACCCTGTGGCCACAGGCAATATTTTTACTGCCGACATAACTTCCAGCACCACGTTTTATGCGATAGCTTCATACGATGGATGCCTCAACGGCGAACGTATTCCAGTTGATGCCCAGGTGCAAATTAAACCACAGGTGAACAGTGATTTTACGGTGGCCAATTGTGGTTCCGGACAAGATGTATTTTTCAATCTGCCACAATACAACAGCTTGATAATCGCGAATTCCGATAATTATACCATAACATTCCATCTTTCGGAAAATGATGCAGAAAACAACACCAACCCTTTGGATGACGAAATGTTTAGTATTTCCACTGCTAATGAGGTGTTTTTTCGGGTGGAGGGGACAGGCGATTTCTGTTATTCGGTCGGAAGGATATTTTTGGAGGAAAGTACTACCTCTTTGCCTGCGAATTACGTATTTGAACAAGAAAAATGTGATGAAGGAGCAATGGACGGTATCGCCTCCTTTGACTTGCAAGAGGCTAGTGATGCCATTCTTTCGGAGTTTCCCACAAATCAAAATCTGTCCGTCTCGTTTTATGTCAGTGAGTATGATGCTTACCTCAGCAGGAATGCGATTTCTCAAAGTGATAATTATACCAATGCCACAACTTTTGCCGAAACACTCTTTGTAAGGGTAGAGGACAATACTTCGGGGACTTGCTTTGGCGTGGGTCCAAACGTAGTGCTCCGCGTAAATCCCATTCCGTCCTTTTCTGTGGAGGACGACTATATCTATTGTACCGGAGAGAGCGTATTGGTGGAACCATTTGCTGCCAACGGCGATTACACGTACGAGTGGTTCAATGAAGCAGGTCAGGTGGTCGGAACAACAGCGAGGATACGTATTTCAAAACAAGGAATGTATAGTGTTATCGCCACCTCGGAATCAGGTTGTGTGGGAGAGCGGCAATCGTTTCAAGTGACCGAATCTGGACCTCCTTCCTTGTCACCTCAATTTATTCAAGTTGAGGATGACGGTGAAACGGGAACCATAATTGTGAATCATCAGGAAGGACAATTGGGTATTGGGGAATATGTTTTTGCCTTGGATGACCCTAACAATGTGCAAGAGGAAGGTGTTTTCACCAATGTAACCCCCGGGCTCCATACCTTATATGCCATGGATTTGAACGGTTGTGGCATGGATGAAATCAGCGTTGGTGTTATTGGTGTCTCCAAATTCCTGACCCCAAATAATGATGGCATCAACGATACGGTGAAAATTTTAGGGGTCACCTCGGCATTTTATGAGCAAGGCACTTTTTATGTGTTTGATCGCTATGGTCGATTGCTCGCCCAAACCAACCCTTTGGTGGCTGGCTGGAACGGCTTTTTTGATGGTCAACCAATGCCCCCATCCGATTATTGGTATGCATTGGAACTTAGGGATGTAAATGGCAAGGTGCATCTTAAAAAGGGACACTTTACCTTGAAGCAATAATTGCCAAGTTTCACGATCATACAATTTCTTCGTAGTATCTTTGCACCATGGTTGAAGAAAACGTGATGGATTTGGTAGAAAAGGGCCTCATGCTGCCTTTGATGGAAGAGTTTTACACCATTCAAGGAGAGGGCTTCCACAAAGGAGCAGCCGCTTATTTTATAAGGGTAGGTGGCTGTGATGTAGGATGCCATTGGTGCGACGTAAAAGAAAGTTGGAACGCCGAAACCCATCCACCAACGCATATTGATAGCATTGTGGCCAATGCCGAAAAGTATTCCAATACCATAGTGATTACCGGCGGGGAACCGCTCACTTGGGATATGGGACCGCTAACAGAAGGATTGAAGGCCAAGAACATGAACATCCATATCGAAACCTCTGGTGCTTATCCGTTGACCGGGGTTTGGGATTGGATTTGCTTGTCCCCGAAAAAGAACAAATTACCAGTGGGCGACATCCACAAAAAAGCCCATGAACTCAAGGTAATCGTTTATAACAAGCACGATTTTATCTTTGCCGAAGAACAAGCTGCACAAGTGAGTGAGGATTGCATCCTGTATCTACAACCCGAATGGAGCGTGCGGGACAAAATTATGCCGCTTATTGTGGATTATGTCATGAAACATCCTAAATGGAAAGTGTCCTTGCAGACCCACAAATACTTGAACATCCCTTAAAAGTTCAAGATTAACGTCCTCCGTATTTCTGAAGGTCCAAAATGCATTCAGCATCCAAGTTGGGAATGGTAGCCAGTCCTTTGGACGCATTGCTTTCCATTTGCTTCAATAAAGAAGAACCAAATTCCAGTTCGGAACGCATCAAACAGCCATCAACATTACAATGGTTATTGCCTTCTTCCATACCTTCCTCATTAACGGTGGTCTCTTCGTGGTCGTTCACCGACTGTGTAGAAAGGTTCACCAAGCCGAACAAATGCCCGAATTCATGTATCAAAGTCGCTGTTTCCACATCTTCGGTGCTGACAGCTGTACTGCTATTGGCAATCTCTTGGATGGTGGATTCATAAACGACCATGGAGGTGTTCCGGTACACCGCACCAAGGGTCACTAGATTGTTTTCTTCGTCATCGGTTTCGGCAGGTGCATCGGCAAAATAAATGTGTACGGTAATGGTAGACCCGCTGTTGTATTCGTCCCTATTCTCCCTTTCCAGCTCTACCACCTCATCCAGGGTCAGGCTTTGTTCATTGGGAGAAGCTAATGAGGTATAAATAAATTCAATATCTTCCTTAAAGGTGTGATGCCTTAAAAATTCTTCAAAATTGGCGATAGCCTCTGCGGTTGGGGCGAACCCGGTTACGTAATCAATTTCGATCAAAAGTTTATCGTAAACGTCGTTGGAAAGTAAGTCCCTGGCCGAAGCACCTGTGGATAACAGGTTTCCCGCCCTAAGATTGGCGTTGGAATCCGTGGATGTCGGGGTCGAATCCTTGGAGCAACCCATAAGTAACCCAAGGCCAAACAAAGTGTATAGCGCAATTTTTTTCATAGCAATCAGTATAAACAAAAAACGTTCCTTGCCGGAATCTATTATGTTTTTAAGGTCAGCTTTGCTAAATAGTCGAAATGCTCGCCGGAAATTACAAGCTCGCAATTGAAACCATTTGACTCGCAGGCGTTTTGCAAGGTATCAAAATCTACGTAAACCCAATCAAAAGGTTCACTTTTTTGCCCCTTATATTCCATTTCAAATTGGACTTCACCATAATAAGTCCCATCATTGGGAATCCAATAGCCACCATCTTCATCCTGTTCAAACATGTAAATGATATCGCTGGAGTCCAGTAATATTTGACCATTAGGCCGCAATAATGAGGCCAAATGCTGAAAAAAGCCACTCAAATTTTTGAGTTGGCCCGCCAATCCTATACCGTTCATCAGTAAAAGGAGGGTGTCATATCTTTCTTCGGAATAATCCAAAATAGGACTGCATATGGTTGATTCTACCCCACGTGCTTGGCAGACTTCGATACAGCCTTTGGAACCATCCAAAGCAGTTACCTCCAATCCTTTGTTCTGTAGGTAGAGTGAATGACTTCCTGCACCCGCCCCTACATCCAACACTTTTCCGCGTGCCAATTGCAACGCTTTTTGCTCAATTTGGGGCATTTCATTAAATGTTCGGAACAAATAGGGCAAAGGGATGACGTCCTCCTCATCCAAAGAGGAGTAGGTTTTGATATCCTCGGTGTATTGCCCTTTTTGATAATCCTGCAATGCCTTTCCAAAAATGTCGGCCATATGGGGAATGTTTTTGCAAAGGTGTGACTTTAATTGGATAGAAAGGTTTAAAATGGATAAGTTTGTGCATTATGGATGAACAACTCCGGGAATTGCCCCAAAAAGCTAGGGAAAAGCATTCCGAGAATAAAAAATTCTTTGCCAAGTTAAAAAAACGCCCTCCCAAGGATTTGGACTACACTATGCAACAACTGCATGATGCCGAATTCGAGCGAACGGACTGTCTTTCTTGTGCCAATTGTTGCAAGACCACAGGCCCCTTGTTCACCAACGCGGATATTGAACGCATTGCCAAACATTTTAGGATGAAGCCTTCCCAATTTATCGATGCCTTTTTACGAGTCGATGAGGAGAATGACTACGTGCTTCAGTCTGTGCCCTGTACATTTTTGGGCGAGGACAATTACTGTTCCATTTACGATGTTCGCCCCAAGGCCTGCAGAGAGTTTCCACATACGGATAGAAAAAAGTTCCAGCAAATCTCCAATCTCACCTTAAAGAATGTAGCAATCTGCCCAGCGGCCTTTAACATCGTGGAGGAAATGAAAAAGGCAATAAAATTTTGACGATTTATTATATTTGGGAATATGGAGCAGCTTATTTCATATTTCGAGACCATTCCTTCCTGGCACCGTAGTTTGATCTTGGTGGGAGGAATAACTTTTTTCTGGATTTTGGAAGGAATTGTACCCTTGTTCAACGTGCCCTACAAAAAATGGAGGCATTCGGTTCCCAATTTCTTTTTTACAATGACCACGATCATCGTGAACTTTCCGCTGGCGTTCTTGCTGCTCAAGTCATCGGATTGGGCGGTTGCCAACGATTTTGGTATTATCAATTGGCTGCCGGAGATGCCACTTTGGCTTTATGTGGTACTAGGGGTCATGTTTTTGGATTTGATAGGGGCTTACACAGCACATTGGGTAGAGCACAAGGTAAAACCCCTTTGGATGGTCCATTTGGTACATCATTCCGACCATAATGTGGATACCACAACGGCCAACCGCCACCATCCATTGGAAAGTTTGATTCGTTATTTCTTTACCTTGGTAGGGGTTATCATAGTTGGTGCGCCTATTGGCATCATCATGCTGTACCAGAGTTTGTCGGTGGTGTTTTCACAATTCAACCATGCCAATATCCGTTTGCCGAGAAAGGTGGACAACGCGCTAAGTTGGATTATCGTGAGCCCGGACATGCACAAAGTGCATCACCATTATCAATTGCCCTATACCGATTCCAATTACGGGAATATTTTCTCCATTTGGGACCGATTGTTCGGTACTTATATGTCCATGGACCCCAAAAATATCGTTTATGGAGTCGATACGTTTCCTGATGAAAAAGAAAACAGTAGCATCAAAGGACTGCTAAAACAACCTTTTCATAAATATAGAAGGCCTACAACGGAGGGATAAGGTGTCTTAAAATAAGTGGGCATTAAGAAGTTAACCATTAACAAATAACCAAATCCTCCAAAAGTCAAAGTCGAGATTCAATAAAAAAGACATCAGACAACAAGCAAACATTAACAGTTGCCAATTGTCAGTTCGAGCGCAGTCGAGAACCTTTTGCCATTGATTTTTCCCCCTTCACCTATCAACCAAATACAAATAACCGAACAGCTCAAACTTTTCAAAGATTAATCATAAATCAAATACTTTTCCCGAATTTTCTTGAAGCGGGCCAAATCATCCTGCCAAGTGGCCTTTATTTCATCATTGGTCATGCCCTGCTCAATCTGTTGTTGTAAGAGCGGTGTTCCAGCGTGTTTAGTAAATCTGTCCGTTAAAAAGAATTTGGATTTGTCCAAGGTATTCTTGTAG
Source organism: Flagellimonas sp. MMG031 (assembly GCF_040112705.1). NCBI lineage: Bacteria > Pseudomonadati > Bacteroidota > Flavobacteriia > Flavobacteriales > Flavobacteriaceae > Flagellimonas > Flagellimonas sp. MMG031. The sequence continues at coordinate 3,609,696 of NZ_CP157804.1, read as the reverse complement.
GCGTCGATGATCCATTCCATGGAAACTTCGCTCATTCGTGGCACATGGGACAAATCACGCCCATAGCAAGTTTTACCTTCCTCCTTGGGGTATTTGGACCCAAAGTTGGGTTCGGGGACATAGCTAAAATCATACTTGGTACTGTCCATAAACGAAGCGCCATAACGTTGGAACTGAAATTCAGTGCCGCGCCCAGCATTTACATTAGTGCCCTCGAATAGCCCCAAACTCGGATATAGGTTAATGGACGTATCATTGGGCAAATTGGGGGAAGGCCGTATGGGGAGCTGATACTCGGATTGATGGGTGTAGTTCTCCAACGGAATCACGGTCAAATCTGCTTTGTTTCCACTCTCCAACCATCCCTCGCCGTTGAGCATTTGGGCGTATTCGCCCATGGTCATCCCATATACCAAAGGAATGGTGTTCATGCCCAAATAGCTGGTATGTTCCTTTAGCATCGTGGGGCCATCCACATAGTGTCCGTTTGGATTGGGTCGGTCCAAAACGATTATCGGTTTGTTGTTTTCGGCGCAGGCCTCCATGACCAACTGCAAAGTGGCAATGTAAGTGTAAAAGCGAACCCCCACATCTTGAATATCAAAAACAATAATGTCCAAATCGCTTAATTGCTCGGCCGAAGGTTTTCGGTTTTTGCCATAAAGCGAGATAATGGGAAGCCCGGTCTGGGTGTCCACACCATCTTTCACATGCTCTCCTGCATCGGCCGTACCTCGAAATCCGTGTTCTGGGGCAAAGACTTTTTTCACTTGAATCCCGGAGGAGAGCAAGGAGTCCACCAAATGGGTGTATCCTTTTTTATGGAAGACAACAGTGGTCGGATTGGCCACCACGCCTACGTTTTTCCCTTGTAAGTGGGGTAGGTAAGCTGCTGTCCTATTGGCGGCAACGACAATCGGTGCTGGTGCATCTGTTTCGGCCAGTGGGGTGGTCTCGGTGTCTTTTTGTTGTCCCTTGCAAGCGGAAAACACCAAAAACAACAATAAAACTGTACTTTTGAACTTAGATAAAATGGGCATTCGTTGAATTTAGAATTGTTTATAGCCAAACGCCTGGTGACAGGGAAGGAACATAAAATTAGTATTTCCGCCCCGATAATAAAAATTGCCATCGCCGCGATCGCCATCGGTGTGGTAATGATGCTCATTGCCATCGCCACAGGTGTTGGCCTCAAGAACAAAATTCGCGAAAAAGTTGCTGCCTTCAACGGCCATATCCAAATTTCCAATTTCGATAATAATAATTCCGAAGTCTCCCTGACCCCGATTTCCATCACCCAAGATTTCTATCCTGAGTTTAAAAATGTGGAAGGGGTAAAGCATGTGCAGGCAGTGGCCACCAAAGGTGGGATCATCCGAACTGCAGATACTTTTGAGGGCATGCTCGCCAAAGGAGTGGGTACCGATTACGATTGGAGCACTTTTGAGGAATATTTGGTGGACGGTAGGTTACCTGATTATAGCGGTAAGTTGAATGAGGAAGTACTTATATCCAGTTTAATGGCCAATAGGCTGAGGTTGAAGGTGGGCGATAGCTTTTTTTCCTTTTTTCTGAGGGATGGCGATGCCTCCAAACCCCCAAACAACCGTAGGTTCGAAATCGTGGGCATCTATGATAGCGGTTTTGAGGAATTTGATGAAACCTATGTGTTTGTGGATATCCGTCACATCCAATTGATGAACCGATGGGAGGAGAATCAAATTGGAAACTTTGAGGTGTTTATTGATGATTTTGACCAGTTGGAGGAAAAAAGCAATGAGATCTATGGGAAAACGGTATCCGTTTTGGATACGCAGAATATCAAAAACAAGTATTTCCGCATTTTTGAATGGATAGGCCTTTTTGATTTCAATATTGCCCTGATTATTGGGATTATGATTATTGTAGGCGGCATCAACATGATTACTGCCCTGCTGGTCCTGATTTTGGAACGTACCCAAATGATCGGAATCCTTAAGGCTCTGGGATCTGCGAACTGGAGCATCCGAAAGGTGTTTTTGTACAACGCTGCCTATTTGATTGCCATTGGGCTATTTTGGGGCAACCTGATTGGGTTGGGCGTCATCTTTCTGCAGGATAAGTACCGCATGTTCAAATTCCCAAACCCAGAAGAATATTATATCGATTACATCCCTGTGCACATGGATTTGATTACGATTTTACTCTTGAATTTGGGAGTGATGTTGCTCTGCTTGTTGATGTTGTTGGTGCCCTCTTACATCATCACTAAAATTACTCCGGTAAAGGCCATTCAATTTGAGTAGGGTTGCGAAGGAATCATGATTTATCATTCTAAATTGATACCTTGTAGCACAAAATAACCAACCATGATTTTCAAATATTACATGACTTTAATAGCTGTATTGCTTACAGCTTCCATTTCAGCTCAAAAACTTTCCAGAACCGAAAAAAAGATTGTTTCCACGATTGAAAAGAACAATGCCGAGGCCATTGATTTCTTGGAGCAGGTGGTCAATATCAATAGTGGTACCCTTAATGCCAAAGGGGTTAAGGAAGTGGGAATGGTGTTCAAGGATGCCTTTGATAATATTGGATTTGAGACCAAATGGATAGAGATGCCAACAGAAATGAACCGTGCAGGTCATCTTTTTGCCGAAACCAGCGGGACCAAGGGAAAAAAGTTATTGCTGATCGGTCACTTGGATACCGTTTTTGAAGAGGACAGTCCATTCCAGACCTTTGAAATGGTAAACGACAGTGTTGCCCACGCCCCGGGTGGAAATGACATGAAGGGAGGGGATGTCATCGTGCTATATGCGCTCAAGGCACTTTCGGATAACGGATTGTTGGATGATGCCCAAATTATTGTGGCCTTTACCGGGGATGAGGAAAGTACGGGTAAACCCTTGTCGATAAGTAGAAAAGACTTGATCGATGCCGCCAAGCGAAGCGATATTGCCTTGGGCTTTGAAACATCAACAGGGTTCAACTATGCAACCGTGGCCCGAAGAGGAGCTTCGGGCTGGGCGGTGGAAGTGGAAGGAAAACGGGCCCATTCCTCAGGTGTGTTCAGCGAGCGAACCGGTGCCGGTGCCATTTTTGAAATGTCCCGAATCCTACATCAATTTTATACCGATGTAAAAGGGGAAGATTTGCTGACCTTCAACCCTGGCGTTTTGCTTGGAGGCACCTTTGTCAATTTTGATGAAAAGACCAGCAAGGGCGATGCCTTTGGAAAAACCAATGTTGTGGCCCAAAAAGCGGTGGTAAAGGGAGGGCTTCGATTTATATCGGAGGAACAAAAAGAACGGGCAAGAGCCAAAATGAGGGAAATCGTGGCCAACAATTTACCACAGACCTCGGCCACCATCAGTTTTACGGATAGCTACCCTGCCATGCAGCCCACGGAAGGAAACCTTGCCCTATTGGGTACTTTGAACCAGGTGAGTTTAGATTTAAATCAAGGTGAGGTCTTGGCTTATGACCCTGGAAGAAGGGGTGCGGCAGACGTATCTTTTGTAGCTGAATATGTAGATGGTTTGGACGGATTGGGAACCATGGGCTCCGGTGCACATACGCCGCAGGAGACCGTTAACCTGAATACCATCGAGGCTTTGACCAAACGCACGGCCATCTTAATTTATCGATTGATCAACACTAACTAATGGTAATACTACAAAACAAAAACGCCACCGTAAAGATTGACGCGGGCGAACTCGTGGGCTATCAAGTGGATGGACATGAATTTATCCACCAAAAGGGAAGCCCGGGATGGAGCAGCGCCGATACTGAAATGTTTCCTATTATCGGCCCGGTCAACGAGGCTGGTTTTCGTGTAAAAACCCCGAAAGGCGAAGCGGTTCAAGACCAGCATGGGCACTTACGCCAAATGGAATATCAGCTGACGGAAAAAACAGAAACCGCTGCCGCTTTTGTGAAGCAATACCAATCGGGCACTGAGGTACACAATTCCAAGTTTCCCGAAAAATCTACGGAAGAAGCCCTTACCTGGCCTTATGACTTTCGGTTTGAGAAAACTTATTTATTGACCGATTCCAGTCTGGAAATCAATTTCAAAATTACCGGTGAAGAGGGAATGCCGTTTATGCTCGGGTACCATCCTGCCTTTAAACTCCATACGGAATCACCGTTTATTTTGGCAAATGGCAAAAAGATCTCACTGGATGAAGTTTTGTCTGTAGGGAGTAGGGCGCTCCAAATTCCAGATTGTTCCTCCGTTACACTAAAAGATGAGAAGGGAATCACCATCGAAACCGAAGGTTTCGGCCATTTTATGTGTTGGACAGAGGTAAGAAACATGGTCTGTATCGAACCGATTTCATTTTACCCGTATGCCGTAAAACAATCGGATTTGCACCAAGGCTTCGAAAAGCTAAAGAATACGGCCGAATTTAAAGTCGTTTTAAGGCCAGGAGTATAAACTGCCTTTAGGATTACACGAGCACCTTACTCTTGTTTTGTTTGAGAAAATACTGCGTCAAAATACTTTCCGTTTCCAAAGTATGCTTTTGTGGGGTAATGAAAGCCTCCACATCTTCAAGATTGGATAACTGCGTTTCGGTATCGACAAAACCAAAACCCTTGTAAATGCCATCCGCAATCAAAATGACGGCATGTTCATTTTCGTTTCGGCCTTTTTCTTGGATAACCCTGATTTCCGAGGAGAGCATTTTCATGTGGGCGATGGCCTCTTCGACTTTTTGGTTATAAGCGTCTATTTTCTCCTCGCCCCTGCAGATACCTTCGCAGCTATTTATTTCGTGATGGGAACAGGCCGATGCGGTCTGTTGCAAATGACAGTAACGGGGACAGAGCGAGAATACCTTGCATACCTCTTCCAAATACGCCCGGCATTCCGTTTGGTTGTGGAGTATTTTTAACGGGTTTGGTATCCCTTTGGTGGTATTGTAGGCCAGGTGGGTAATCCCATTTCTATCTTCGTAGGCAAAAATGGCGTACTGCTTGCCCATTCTTTTTTGGGCGCGGTTATAAGGTGGGAACAACCGTTTGATTTCTGCGGATTCCATCAAAAGAGCGACCAATTCGCTCCCTGCGAGTTTGAAATCAATATTGGCCGTCTCGCTGCACATTTGGATTTCCTTTCGGCTCTTGTCGTAAAAATGGCCCAACACCCGTTTTTTCAGGTTGATAGCCTTTCCCACATAAATAATCTCCCCTTTTTGATTCATAAAATAGTAGATGCCCGGTTTTTGGGGAATACGGTCAAATACTGATTTGGGCAAATGGGGTGGAAGGGTAGCTTCTTGGCTTCTGGCGTTCAAAAACTTTTTGAAAATGGTATCAGCCTCAGGCTGTTCCAACAACTTCTCAAACAAAAGTACGGTGGCATGGGCATCACCTCGGGCACGGTGCCGGTCCACCAAAGGAATCTGTATGGCCGAGCAGAGTTTTCCCAAGCTGTACGAACGCAGTCCGGGAATCAATTTTCGGGACAGCCTTACCGTACACAGCTTCTTTCGGTTAAAATCAACCCCGATTTGTCGAAATTCCTCCTTGATCACGCCATAATCAAAATTGACGGAGTGCGCCACAAAAATACACCCCTCGGTAATGCGTTGGACCGCATCGGCAATCTCGTGGAATACGGGAGCATTTTGCACCATGTGGTCATCGATGCCCGTTAGTCCCGTGATAAAATAGGGGATAGGACATTGTGGGTTGACAAGGGATGTGAATTCGTCCACAATTTGATTGCCGTCATATTTAAAAATGGAAATCTCCGTAATCTTGTTGCCTTTGATTCCGTTGCCCGTGGTCTCTATGTCGATGATGGTGTACAAACGCTGTGCGGCTTAGTAGGATTGAAATTATGGATAAACGGCCCGACATCCAAGTGCTTTGCCCAGATATGTCAAAATTGATGGCGGTATTGCGTTGGCGTGCAGTGCTTGAATTCCTTGAACTTGCGGTTAAAGTTGGCAATATTGTTGAAACCGCACTGTTCAGAAATCGAAGCAATGGAGCGTTCGGGATTTTTTAAGAGGAGCTTACAGGCATTTTCAATGCGTATTTCGATTAAAAATTGGAAAAATGTCTTGTTGGTCCTTTTTTTAAAGTATCTACAGAACGCATTCTTCGTCATGTTGGCCTTTTCTGCAATTTCTTCCAAATTAATGGGTTCTCTGTAGTGTTCCATGGCATAGTCGTAGACCTTGCTCATCCGTTTGCCCTCGTCATCCGTGAACGATTTGCGATATACAAAAGCGGAAAGCGGCACTGTATTGGATTTATTGATTTGGTCGATGATTAGCAGCAAGGATGCAATTTGCTCCACTTTGTTTTGTGCTGAAAGCGCATGGAACAATGGAACGATCTTGCTTTGTCTTGAAGTGATGCGCATTCCAAACTCCGCCTTTGTAAAGAATTGTTGAATGGAAGAAAGGTCTGCCAGTTGGAAGAATCCTTTTCCAAAGGAATCTTGGTCAAAAAACAAGGTGTGCATCAATGATTCTTCCTTGATTCGGGTGTCGCTTCGGAATACATGAGGGACAAAACTACCAATGACCAGAATGTCGCCAGCCTTGTATTCATTGATGCTGTCCCCTACAATCAGTGTCCCGGCACCTTTTTCCACATAACTGATCTGAATTTCCGCATGTTGGTGCAACTGGTCATAAAATACCTGTTCGCGGTCAATTTGGTACACCAGTGCCTCATGCTGTGGTTTTGGTATTTTAAAGGGAAGCACCTTCATGGATATGCCTAAATTATTTGAAAAATTGATTTTGCAGCTAATTTAGGGTAATATACTATCATAATAGGCTAATAATCGAACAAAAGAAAAAAGGACTCCCTTCGTAATTTTAGAAAGGAAAAAATTAAGCTTACATTATGGTAAAATGGGAAGGCGTAATGCCAGCGGTAACTACAAAGTTTACTAGCGACGATACCTTGGACCTTGTGATGTTCGAAAAAAACATACGAGCGCAAATGGATGCAGGGGTACACGGGATTATTTTAGGGGGTACCTTGGGAGAGGCGAGCACCTTGGAACAAGAAGAAAAGGAAACCTTGATCAAAACGTCGATTGCTTTGGCCGACGGAAAAATTCCGGTGATCATGAACGTGGCGGAACAAAGCACCAAAGGTGCTATTGAAGCCGCACAGACTGCGGAAAAAGTGGGTGCCCAAGGATTAATGTTGTTGCCGCCCATGCGCTACAAGGCTACCGATTATGAAACGGTCGCCTATTTTAAGGCAGTGGCCAAAAACACCTCTTTGCCGATTATGCTGTACAATAATCCAGTAGATTATAAGATCGAGGTGACTTTGGATATGTTGGAGGAATTGATGGCGTGCGACAATATCCAAGCCATTAAAGAATCTACCCGGGATATTACCAACGTGATCCGAATCCAGAATAGGTTTGGCGATCGTGTAAAGGTTTTCACGGGAGTGGATACCTTGGGATTGGAAAGTTTGGTCATAGGCGCCGTAGGTTGGGTGGCCGGACTGGTTTGTGCCTATCCTGCCGAAACGGTTGCCATTTATGAGTTGGTGAAAGTTGGCAGGATTGAGGAAGCCCTGAAGATATATCGATGGTTTATGCCCTTGTTGGAGTTGGACATTAGTCCGCAATTGGTACAAAACATCAAACTGGCCGAAGTGGCCACAGGAATTGGCACCGAACATGTGCGAGCACCCCGATTGCCCTTGCAAGGCGCTGAACGGGAACGCGTTTTACAAGTGATAGAAACCGCAATGAAACATAGACCGGAGCTTCCGGACTATAAAAACATAAATAACGAAGTATGATGACAGGTAAAAACTGTCTTGGAGGGCAGTTTAAGGCAGATGGTTCCGTAGAATTCAGAACGGTAGATCCCAAAAAAAACGTTCAGAACCCAACGGTATTCGTGGAAGCCACCAAAGATGAAATAAATACGGCCGTGGAAATGGCTTGGGAGGCTTTTAAGGTATTCCGAACGATGCCAGGCAAACAACGAGCCGATTTTTTAAATACCATTGCTGATGAAATGTTGGCCTTGGGCCAAGAATTGATCGATACCTACATGTTGGAGTCGGGTTTGCCCGAGGGCAGGGCCATTGGCGAACGGGGACGAACTGTTTTTCAGTTGCGTTCGTTTGCCGAACTCGTTGCCAACGACGATTGGCGCGAAAATACATTTGATGTGGCCCAGCCCGATAGAAAACCGCAACCAAAACCAGATTTGCGAAAAACCATGATTCCCTTGGGACCAGTGGCCGTTTTTGGGGCCAGTAATTTTCCGTTGGCGTATTCCACCGCAGGAGGCGATACGGCAAGTGCCTTGGCGGCAGGTTGCCCCGTGATTGTGAAGTCCCATCCCATGCATGCTGGAACCAATGAGTTGGTAGCTTCGGCCATTGTTAAGGCCTCCGAAAAAACGGGAATGCCCAAAGGTGTTTTTTCAAGCATCAATGGTTCGGTACAGGCCGGAATTGATTTGGTGAACCATCCAAAAGTAAAAGCGGTTGGTTTTACGGGAAGCATCGGAGGAGGCAGGGCACTGTTCGATTTGGCAGCCAAAAGAGAGGAACCTATTCCTGTTTTTGCCGAAATGGGCAGTATCAATCCTGTGATCATGACCGCGAGTGCCATTTCGAAAAGAGGAAGTGAACTCGCCAAAACTTACGCTGGGTCCATTACCTTGGGTACGGGACAGTTTTGTACCAATCCAGGGCTTTTGTTGACGGTAAAGAGTGAGGATACCCATAGTTTTATTCAAGAGTTGGCCAAAGAAACCGTAGCCATAGCTCCGCAAACCATGTTGCACCCCAATATCAAAAAAGGGTACATCTCCAAAGGAGATGCTGTAACAGGGCAAGAAGGTGTTGAGGTGGTGGCAACCTACGATGGGAATTTGGATGCCAATGAAGCTGCTGCGACCATTGCCACCGTTTCAGGTGGGGCATTTTTGGATAACCCGAAGATGCACCAAGAGGTTTTTGGTCCCTTTTCCATGGTGGTACAATGTGAGGACGAAGCGGAGTTGATTCAGATTATTGAAGGTTTGGAAGGACAATTGACTGGTACCCTCATCGCAGAAAAGAATGATACATTGAATTTGTCAAGATTGGTTGATGTATTGCAGCACCGTGTGGGACGAATCATTTATAATGGTGTGCCCACCGGGGTGGAGGTATGTGCATCCATGCAACATGGGGGACCTTACCCGGCGTCTACCGATTCAAGGTTTACCGCGGTTGGGATGCATTCCATCAAGCGTTGGGTGCGCCCTATTAGTTATCAATCATTTCCTATGGAATTGTTGCCAGATCATTTAAAAAAATAGCGAGTGGCCAGAAAAACATTTTTTTGTGTGGATGCCCACACCTGCGGAAATCCAGTACGGGTTGTAGCAGGGGGAGGCCCTAATTTGATGGGCAAGGACATGAGCGAGAAGCGCCAGCATTTTTTAAGGGAGTACGATTGGATTCGAAGGGGGTTGATGTTCGAACCAAGAGGACATGATATGATGAGCGGAAGTATTTTGATGGCACCCCATGATGCTGAAAATGACTTTGCCATTCTTTTTATAGAAACATCAGGTTGCCTGCCCATGTGCGGTCATGGTACCATCGGAACTATTACAGTGGCCATAGAAGAAGGCCTCATCGTACCCAAAACACCCGGAAAAATACGGATGGAGGCACCTGCAGGCTTGGTGGAGATTGAATACCAATTGACAGGAAAAAAGGTGGAATGGGTGAAGTTGGTCAACGTAAAATCGTACCTGGCCGCAGCAAATTTGTCCATTGACTGCCCGGGTCTTGGTGAAATCCATTTTGATGTGGCCTATGGGGGTAATTATTATGCCATTGTGGATCCACAGGAACATTATACGGGATTGGAAGACTTTACCGCTGGACAGATTATCCAGTTTTCACAAGTGGTGCGTAAGGCCATAAACGAGAAATATCCAGATAGCTTTGTGCATCCGGAAAACCCAACCATACGGGATGTGAGCCACATGATGTGGACAGGAAAACCTTTGGATGCCACTTCATCCGGACGAAATGCGGTGTTTTATGGCGATAAGGCCATCGACCGTTCTCCCTGTGGAACAGGAACCTCGGCCCGCATGGCCCAATTATATGCGAAAGAAGCCTTGAAAGTAGGAGAACCTTTTGTGCATGAAAGCATTATCGGGAGCAAGTTTGTTGGGAAAGTAGAGGCTGAAACGACCTTGGACGGAAAACAGGCCATTATCCCCAGTATTCAAGGATGGGCACAGGTTACAGGATACAACAATATCATCATAGATGACGACGACCCCTACGCACATGGATTTCAGGTGCTTTAGAAGGCATCAGAATTTGGATGGGCGAGGTGCAAAATAAAATGAGATAACCAAACATTACCTTTAGGTACTGAAAACTAAATACAGCAATATGAGCTTACAGAAAATAAGCATCGCTTTGGTTGCCATGATCAGTACATGGGCTACGGCACAGCATAGTCAATTGGCGGATATGGTCACCGAATTTGAAATGGATAACTGGGCATTGGAACGCACGTACACAGTCGACGAGTCAGAAGAGTATTACCAACGGTTTTTGAGGTTTTACTCGAACTGGGAAGATAAAATGGATGCCGTTGACTTCGCTTCCCTTTCACAACAAGGAAAGGTAGATTATGTACTGCTGAAGAACCAAGTAGCCAAAGGCAATTACTTTTTGAATCAAGACTATAGCGCGTATAAAGGAGTAAAGGAAGTGGGTGATTTCGCGAAAGCTATTTTCCCTTTTATACAAGAACGAAGAAGGGGCAAACAACCCGATGCAAAACAATTGGCCCAATTGTTTCAGAACGCTACCGAAGCGATTGCTAACGATATGGAAACTTGGAAATCCAAACCCTTTAAGGATTGGCAAACGGCTGACAAGGCTTCGGAAGTAGTTACCTCATTCCAAAAAGCACTAAAAGAAGCCTATGAATTTTACTATGGCTACGACCCGGATTTTACCTGGTGGATGGAGAAACCCTATCAAAAACTAAACGAAAAGCTCACTGCTTATGCCGAATTCCTAAAGGAAAATTATGCTGAGGATAGTGTAAAGGATGATGGCAGCGGCATTATTGGAAAACCTATCGGGGAGGAGGCGCTGAAAGAAAGTTTGGCTTTGGAATTTATTCCCTACACGCCTGCAGAACTCATCAAAACAGCGGAAGAACAATTTGAATGGTGCAAAAATGAAATGATAAAGGCCTCAAGGGAGCTGGGCTATGGAGATGACTGGAAAAAAGCCCTGGAGCATGTGAAGGACACCTATGTTCCTGCGGGACAGCAACCACAGGCCATCATGGACCTATATTCCCATTCCGTGGATTTTATTGAAGAAAGGGATTTGATCACGATACCCGAATTGGCCAAGGAGACCTGGGGCATGAAAATGATGAGTCCCGAACGGCAAAAGATAAGTCCTTTCTTTTTGGGAGGGCGGGATATCATTATTTCATATCCCACAATGGAGATGGACCATAACGACAAGTTGATGAGCATGCGGGGGAATAACCCCAACTTTTCCTTTCCGACGGTGCAGCATGAATTGTTGCCGGGACATAATTTGCAGTATTTTATGACGAGCCGCCACAAAAGCTATCGCCGTCCGTTTTCCACACCGTTTTGGACCGAGGGATGGGCCTTGTATTGGGAAATCATCCTCTGGAACAAGGATTTTCCCCAAACGCCGGAACAAAAATTGGGCATGTTGTTTTGGAGAATACATCGCTGTGCGAGAATCATTTTTTCCTTAAAGTTCCATTTGGGAGAGATGACTCCTCAGGAATGTATCGACCTTTTGGTGGATGAGGTCGGCCACGAATACGCCAATGCCGAGGCGGAGGTGAGAAGGTCCTTCACCACAAGCTATCCGCCGTTATATCAATTGGCCTATATGATGGGTGGACTTCAGTTTTATGCCTTGCGCAATGAAATGTTGGCTCAGGGTTGGACAGAAAAACAATTTCATGACCGGGTGATGGTTGAGGGTAGAATGCCAGTGGAACTGTTGCGAAGCCTGCTGCAGGAATTGCCCCTCAGTAAAAACTATAAAACCAAATGGAAGTTCTCCACGGATTTTAAGGATTGATGTAGTTTCTCGATAACAAAGCGGTGAAAGTAGGGGGCGGGTCTATATTTTGAAGATGAACCCGTCTTCCTCTACTTTTTTTCGATATTTTTCCTTGTCGAAAATATAGAGGTATGCCCCTTTTCGGGAAACGCTCATATCCTTTTCGTCCAATTTGATGAGTACGTCCAGTGAGTTGATTTTATTGATGAAGTTGCGCTTGTCCAGCTCCTTGTCCAAAATGGACTCGTACAAGTTTTGTAATTGCCGCATGGTAAATTTTTCGGGAAGCAGCTCAAAACCAATGGGCTGGCTCAGTGCTCGTCTTCGTAAACGCACCTTTGCCTTTTCCACCATTTCGTTATGGTCAAAAATCAAGCTTGGGGCTTCCTTGATATCAAACCATTGGGCGGTATCTAGCTGTACCCCATCGAATTGATGGCTATCCACATCGATCAGGGCATAATAGGCCACGGAGATGGTGCGCTGTCCAGGGTCTCGGTCAATTTTACTATAAGTGTGGATTTGTTCTAGATAAATATCGCTCAAACCTGTTAGGTTTTCCAAAACTCTTGCCGCAGCTTGGTCCAAATCTTCAGTTTTTTTGAGGAACCCACCAATGAGGGACCATTTTCCCTTTTCGGGCTCAATTGGTCTTTTGATTAATAATATGTTGAGACTTTTTTTGTCGAACCCAAAGATGATGCAGTCGACCGCCAAAAGTACCTGATCTTCTTTTTGATAAAAATTGAGTTGTGGGTTGGGTGGTGATTCGACTTTTAAGTTGTTTTCTGCCATGGTATAGGATGCAATTTCAAGGGTAAAAATAGATAAACTATTTCCAAAAAATATCCATATCCATTTTATAATTGGTTTATCGTCAATTAAAAAATTAGGAAGGCACGACTAAAATTGGTTCCACATTTGGCCTTTTCATATTGACCAAAATCATTTTCTAGCCATTTGCATCCCATTATATTTGGAAAAAGTGTTTTGTGATGAAAACCATATTGATTCCCACCGATTTTTCTAAAAATGCCCTACATGCCCTAACGTATGCCAAAGAATTGTACAAGTGCGAGCGGGCTTGTTTTTTTGTGCTTCATGCCTATGGCGAGGAGGTGTACGGACACTATAAAACAACTCCAAAAGAGGAACTCGAAAAAATGAAGGAGGAAAAACGGGAGGAAACCCAAAAGAAATTGGATGCGCTCATCGATTTGGTAGTGGGCGAACCCCCAAACCCTTTGCACAATTTTGAGACGGTGGCCAAATTGGACAATCTGGTGGATGCCGTGAATGACTTTGTGGACGAGATGAACATTGATTTGGTGATCATGGGTACCAAAGGCGAAACCAGCGATCATAAGACCACCTTTGGGAGCTATACCATAGAGATTTTCAAATATGTAAAATGTCCTGTTTTGGCCATTCCCGAAGATTTTGAGTATAGGCAACCCAAGGCCATCCTTTTTCCAACAGACTATATGTTGCCCTACAAGCGAAGGGAATTGAAGCTTTTGGGCGATTTGGCGGGCAAGTTCAAGTCCAAGATACATTGTTTGTACATCACCGATTTCGACGAGCTCAGTCCACGGCAGGAGGACAACAAGTTGTTTTTGGAAGGCACTTTGACCAAACCTTATTTAAGTTTTGAGACCGCTCCCGTTAGGAACAAGGCGGAAATCATACTGGAACAGATTGAGCAAAAGGAGGCGGGTATGTTGGTGATGATGAATTCCAGACATTCCTTTTTTGAGGATATGCTCTACCGGTCGACAGTGGATTTACTGGGGCTCAAGATCAAAATACCGTTTATGGTGATGCAAAACATAAAACGATGATGTTATGAAAAGGAAACGAATCATATTACCGACAGATTTTTCCAAAAATGCATGGAATGCCATTGTATATGCCTTGACAGTTTTTAAGGACGACCCTTGTGATTTCTTTATCCTGAATTCATTTCAGGTGGGTGCTTCCGGGCTTTCCACAAAAATGGCAAGATATAATGATACCCGTTTGTACAATTTGATGAAAGAACAATCGGAACGCGATTTGAAAAGGGAGCTGGAAAAAATCAACGCATTGGACAAAAACCCCAATCATAATTTTATTGCCCGTTCTGAGCAGGCTACTCTGGTAAATGCCATCGGAAAAACGGTGTACAAGGAAGAGATTGATTATGTCATCATGGGGACCAAAGGGGTTTCTGGCTTAAAAGAGGTCTTTATGGGGAGCAATACTTTTCAAATCATCAAGGAAATCGACTTTTGTCCCATTATCGCGGTTCCTGAGGATTATCAGACCGATGGTGAACTGGATTCACTGATGCTGGCCACAGGCTACGAGCACCTTTTTGAAAACTATGAACTCCAGCCCTTGTTGCACCTTCCAGTCAACTTTAAGGCCAAATTGCGGATTGTTTACGTAGGCAATTCAGCGGATTTGAACGAGGCACAAAAAAAGTCCAAGGAAGCACTGGAAAAGCGATTGGACACCATTGAGCACGAGTTTGTGGAGGTCGAAAAGGATGGGTCGGTTACCAATACCATTCAAAAAATGGTACAGCAGGACGACACTATCGATATGTTGGTGATGATCCATCAGGACCATTCATTCTTCGAAAAATTGACCAGGGAACCAGTAATCAAAAAAGTGGCCTTCGCCACCCGCGTACCCTTTATGGTTGTTCATCTATTTGAATGATGCTACAAGAAGGATTTGGCCAACTGGACCAATTCCTGTTTTTGAAGTACGCCCGATTTTCTCCAGAGCTGTTTTCCGTTTTTGAAGAAAATTAAGGTAGGAACGCCCCTTACCTGGTACGTATTGGCCAAATTTTGGTTTTTGTCCACGTCAATTTTTACGATTTTTAAATCTTCGCCCATCTCATCTTTGACCTGCTTTAAAATAGGAGCCAACATTTTACAAGGTCCGCACCATTCTGCCGAAAAGTCGATAAGCGTCAATTGGTCGCTATTGATCAAAGCTACAAAATTTCCTTTCATCGTTTCCAAAAATTAGTGCCTGCAATGTACAAACACTGTTGTTTTTGCAAAGTGACCTAAGTCACCTTTTGGAACCAAGGCCTCAATAAGTTCAAGGGGCGAGGTCGGATTCTTTTGCTATCTTTATTCGCTGCACAACTAAACAAAACTGATTGCATATGCAAAAAATTATCACTGGATGCCTGCTGACACTTTTCCTATTGGCATCCTGTAAAAACGAGAAGAAAAAAGATGTTGCCGAGACGTGGCGTACCAAAAAGGCTGCTGTTGAAAATGCCGCACACAATCAGTTATTGGAGGTGGAAAGGGAAGCAGGCTGGGAGTTGCTGTTTGATGGGGAAACCATGAATGGTTGGCATTTGTACAACGATGCCGGTTCGCAATCGGTTTGGGAAGTGGTGGATGGTACCTTGCACAGCAACCCCAATGATGAATCCTTGACGGCAGGTGACCTGGTGACCGACAAGGCCTATGAAAATTATGAGCTATCCCTGGAATGGAAAGTTATTGGGAATGGCAATAGTGGCATCTTTATCAATGTGCAGGAATTGCCCCATGTTCCT
The DNA here is from genome assembly GCF_040112705.1 of Flagellimonas sp. MMG031. Lineage (NCBI taxonomy): Bacteria > Pseudomonadati > Bacteroidota > Flavobacteriia > Flavobacteriales > Flavobacteriaceae > Flagellimonas > Flagellimonas sp. MMG031. Next base: position 3,594,044 of record NZ_CP157804.1, on the reverse strand, counting down.
ACAGCTTGGCAGAGCGGTCCAGAGTATCAAATATTGGGCGCTGACCACATGGACTACGATGTGCCCGAGAAAAGACCGGGTTGTCTTTATGTTTTCCTGCCCCAACAAAACAATGTGGAAATCAAGCAAGGGGATTGGAACAAAACAACCATCAAACAAAAAGATGGTAAAATCCAGTTCTATCTCAACGGACTGATTACCGCTGAAGAGGATTTAACGACTCCTGAATGGAAAAACAAAGTAGCTGCATCCCATTTTTCCAACTATCCAGAGTTTGGAAAAACAACCGCAGGGCAAATCGCGCTGCAATATTGGTATTTTGAAACCTGGTTTCGGAATATCAAGATCCGGGAATTGTAGTATGTAGTTAATTGATCAAATTATCCGATGGATAAACTACAGCTAATCGGATTCGTTGACTTTTTCCAATAAACCCTCCAGAATCTCATCCGTGTCATCTAGCAGGTAATCTTTGATGAAGACATCCGGGACAACGCCCTCTTCTTTGGTGCTTCCACTTACCCGGACCATTTTTCCTTTGGAAACACTTACCGGAATTTGTGTGTTGGGTAGTTTAAATTCGAACATGGAGGCGTAAAGTGAGGCATATTCCCCAGTTTCTTCGCCAACAATGGTTCCGAAGCCATAATCCTGTATTTGCGCAGCGGTAACCGTGGCTTGTGAGTGTGACTGTCTGTTGACCAACACATAAACGTTGCCAGAAAACCGTTTGGATGGTGGTTGAGGTTGATAATCGCCAAAATCGTAGTTATAAATTTCTCCGTTTTCACGTGAAAGTGCTTCTTTCCAGAAAGTAGAAGTGGTGTCGTAGTGTTGCCTGGCATGTTCCTTTAAGAATTGACTCGTTTTCAGTTGGTAACTGGAATTCCATCGAAATGTAGTGTCCGCAAAATACGAAACCAGGTAATCACTGAAGGCATTGTGACCCCCGCCATTGTTTCTTAAATCAATGATCAGGTTCTTGCTCCTTCGCTCCTTAATTTGTGCAAACGCGGAATCAACAAAACTCTTGAACTTTGTTTCATCACCACTAAAATCACCTGTAACAAGATACGCGGACGCTCCAATGAATTCGAGGGACCTTTGGCGATTGAACAATTCGGTTCGCTTCATTTCGTAGCCCTCAATCAAATCCACTGCGCTAACCGTTTGGGTTTTTATAATGTTATTGGACTTAAACTTGATCTCAAAACTATCTTGCTTCCCGTATAGCTGCCAGTAAAGTCGAGGGAAGGAGTACAGTTCAATTTTCGCATTTTTAAAATAAGGGCGTTCAGCGGAAATCAGGGTGTGCATTTCAGCTAGGATTTTTGAAATGGGAATGTCATTAATGCCCAATACTTCAGCTCCGATGGGGATTTCGTTGCCCGACCAATTTTTACGGACCAATGCTTTGCCCTGTTCGAGCGCAAGTTCCAAAGGAAATAGTGTCCCGCCATTGTAGGCATAGTTGCCATAGGATTTTCCGGGGAACCCGATTTCAGTATGGCCATTGTCCGCTTTTGAAATCACTTTTTGAAAGATGGAAGTCGCCTCCAGTAGACTTAAACTGTCCTGTGCAATGGAATTTTTGACTTGGAGATAATTTTTTTCAAATTCTGCCTTAGATGTATAGGCGTACAAATTGTAATGGGCCTCTTCCAAAGATGCCCAGAGGAACGCCATATCTTCCAAGACTTCATTTTTGGTGAAATAGTCTTGGGCATGCAGCAAGGTGCCGGAAAAACTGGTCATCAAGCAAATTTGGAATAGAAGGACTCTAGGGTTGAAAACAGCTTTCATCAAATTTAAATTTTCCGCAAAACTAGGCGTGCTCGTCCTATGAAACGACCGACTGCTTCCTTTCGGACTTATTTTTGAGCTGCTTCGCGTATTGACTTGGGGTTTTTCCGGTTGATTTTTTAAACACATCGTTAAACGTGGACTTGGAGTTAAAACCACATTCAAACGCCAGACCGAGCAGGGTCAATTTTTTGTTTTCCGGTTGGGCCACCAATTCTTTAAAAGCTTCGATGCGGTAGCTGTTCACATATTCGTAAAAATTTTTGGAGAAGCTTCGGTTGATGGTTTGGGATACCTGTTTTGGACTTACTTCCAGCAGCTCCGCCAATGTGTTGAGGTCTAAATCGGAATTGAGATAAGGCTTCTTTTTTTCCATTAATTCTGTGAGTTGCTTTGCCAAATCTGGATTTAGGTCATCCAAAGTGGGTTTTGACTTTTTTGAGGCATAGCCAGAGGTTTCCTTGAGTGTTTTTAGATATCCCTTAAACCCAATCCAACATGTTACAATGGCCAATCCAACGAAGGTGGGAAGGACGTAATACTCCTTCAGGGATTTGTCAAAAAAGTACTTGTCCACCTCTGCAAAGAAATTCCAACCGATCCAAAACAGCGCATAAATGATAATGGGAAGTTGCAACCATCTCAGCGATTTATGCTCCAGATTGGAATAACGCTGTTTTAGCCAAGATTGATACTGGAACAGCAGCCATAGCGATATGATGGCATAGCTCATAATCGAAAAACTGCCGAGCCATTGTTCCGCCAAGTAGATCTTGGTGTACGGATGGGCCGGTGTTTGATAGAGCCCGTCCGCACCCAAGCGGTAAAATGCCGTTCTGTAAAAAATAAATTCCAGTACCACCGGAACAAAATGGATGGCATCCCTTTTTGAAAAAACGAATTCTTTATCGGTCACACTTTTAGTGTAGAAATACAGCGCAGGGCCAATACCATAAAGGAGCTCCAATTGCATATACCGAAAAACGTCTATCATGCAACTGCTCCACAGTATGTTCACCAAACCTATGTTGAGCGCCATCAGCGCAAAAAAGAATATGAGAAGCGATAGGAATATGTTGGACTGTTTTGGTGGCCGTTTGGTCACCAACAAAACCCCAAGCACGATCGCTTGAAAGGCAAAAACAAAGATGATGGTGGACAATATGGGGTTGGGCGAAGTCATGGCAATGCGAATTTAGCTAATTTCAGAATAGTCCTTTTGCCCTTCGGTATTTAGCGCATCCTTTCAAGAGGATTTTACAGGTCAGTTATCAACGAAGTCCCTTGTTGGGAAGAAACCTTAATTTTCATTGTCTTGGACTTTGTCCAAAAGTTGGGAAAAGGTAGTATCTTAAGGCACCTTAACGCTATGAAATTATGATGAGGTACACACTTTGTTTGCTTTTATTCTTTTCACAATGGCTTTTGAGTCAGGAACTACCGCCAATTCAGAACTACACTCCTTCGGACTATCAGGCTGAAAATCAAAACTGGGCTCTTTCGCAGGCCGATGATAAGGTGATGTATATAGCCAATAACAAAGGCCTTCTGCAATTTAACGGGGCCGATTGGACCTTGTTCCCATCACCGAACGAGTCCATTATGCGATCGGTAAAGGTGGTAGGGGACCGGATTTATACCGGCTGTTACATGGAGTTTGGTTATTGGGTGCGCGATGGTCAAGGAATGCTTCGGTATACTTCCCTATCTGCCGATATGCAAGAAGATTTGTTGGAGGACGAGGAGTTTTGGGGCATTTTTAACTTGGAGGATTGGATCGTGTTCCAGTCGCTAAAACGCATTTACATTTACAATATTCAAACGGAATCCATCAACAGTATTGATACGGAGGATACCCTTTTCCGAATGTTCAAGGTATCCAATGAGATTTATTTTCAGGAAAATGGCAAAGGAGTTTTCAAAATAGACAATGGCAAGTCGAAACTGGTTTATGATGATGAGGTGGTGCTCACGGATGAAATCATCAATATATTTCAGGAAGATGAAGAACTCTACATGCTCACCAAGCATAATGGCTTTTACAGGGACAACAACGGTGTATTGGACAAATTCCCTACGGGTCTGGATGATTTGCCCAAAAAAATAACGGTGTATAGTGCCATTAGATTGAATGATGGCAGCTATGCTTTGGGTACCATTTCCAACGGTCTTGTTCTTTTGGATGCGGGTGGGGCCTTGCTCAACCATATTGATCAGATCAAGGGCCTGCGCAACAACACGATTCTTTCCTTAATGGAGGATAGGGACAACAATATTTGGTTAGGGCTCGATAATGGGGTCAGTTATGTGAACCTAAAATCACCCATAAAGGTATACAGGGACAACAAAGGGGTGGTAGGAAGTATTTATGCAGCGGTGGTAAAGGATGGCATCCTGTATCTGGGGACCAATCAAGGCTTGTTCCATAAAGAGTTGGATGGTGATTCCGATTTTACATTGATCGAAGGGACGCAGGGCCAGGTTTGGTCGCTCCAGGAAATTGAAGGCACCCTTTTTTGTTGCCATCATTCGGGCACCTACATTGTGGAAGGCAACGCGGCAAAAAGGATTACCGATGTGGAAGGAGCCTGGAAAATCAGCCCTTTGCCCAAGCATCAGGATTTGCTTTTGCAAGGTAATTATGATGGTCTTTACGTGCTGGAAAAAGTCGAGGGCAATTGGAAGCTCCGAAATAAAATAGATGGTTTCGGGAATTCCTCACGCTACTTTGAAACATTGGGAAACAAAGTTTTTGTGAACCACGAGTACAAGGGCATCTTCAAGTTGGATGTGGACAATGATTTCTCCCATGTGAATACAATTTCCATGGATACCTTGATCAAAGGTTCGGAATCGGGTATCATTAAATATCGCGACAATGTGTTCTATGCATATCGGGAAGGAGTATACAAATATCAGTTGGAGTCGGATGCTTTTGTTAAGGACAGCTTATTGAGCAGTATTTACAATCAAGATGAATACGTTTCCGGAAAAATGGTCTTGGACCAAAACGAAGAGAATTTGTGGCTGTTTACCAATTCCAATATCAGTTTGCTATTGGAAGGCTCTTTGGCGGATACGTTATTGGTAAAGCCCATTCCATTGACGGAAGATATGAGGGATGGCATTGTTGGCTACGAGAACATTGCGAATCTGGGTGAGGAGGGCAAGTACCTTTTGGGGACTACTTCGGGCTACATTACCTTGGATGTCAATGGGTTCAAGAATAAGAATTTTCGAGTTCAGATCGGGAGGGTCGAAAAATCCGATAAGCAGAGTCGGCAGTGGGCCTTGGTGGGAACTTCATCAAACGCCGAATTTAGCAGTGCCGATAACCATGTTCGCTTTTCGTTCTTTACGCCAGAGTACTATAAGTTGTTCAAGCCCCAATATCAATATCAATTGGAGGGCATTTACAACAATTGGAGCAATTGGTCCGAGTCTTATACCACAACTTTCGAAAATTTGCCCCATGGTGACTACACCTTTCGGGTCAGGGCTAAAATTGGCGACCAAATTTCCAACAATGTTTCAACCTTTACGTTTTCCATAGCCCGGCCATGGTACATTTCCAATGTAATGTTGGCGCTTTATCTCTTGGCATTTATCTTGGGTTCATTTCTGATACATCAGGCTTATCGACGTTACTAACACAAACGACAGCACAAGCTCATTGAAAAGAACAAAAGGGATATGGAATTGGCCAAGGCCCAGAATGAAAAGGAAATCATCAAAATAAAGAATGAGCAATTACAGGAAGAGTTCAGGAGCAAGAGCAATGAACTTGCCGCATCTACCTTGAGCATCATCCGAAAGAACGAGCTGTTGTCCAAGGTAAAAGATCAACTATTGTCCAGTGTCGATGATACGAGTTCCATAAAGCCTATCATCAAGGTCATTGATAAGAACATTACGCAGAACGATGATTGGGAACTCTTCAAGGAAGCATTCAATAATGCCGACCGTAAGTTCCTGAAAAAGCTCAAAAAGGCACATCCAAACCTGTCTCCCAACGATGTTCGATTATGTGCCTACCTACGTTTGAATTTATCTTCCAAAGAGATAGCCCCGCTCTTTAATATTTCGGTGAGAAGTGTGGAGATCAAACGGTACCGTCTTCGAAAAAAAATGGATTTATCCCACGATGACAACCTTGTTGATTACATCTTGAAACTATAGTCCTATACGAAACTAGTTTTATACCTCAACATTACCTCAACATTTATACACAACACTTCTAATATACAGATTTAACATACTTTGGTGAAGTCACTGTTTTAGCGGATTAAATAAGGATTTCTTAATTATTGACACATTATTTTACAATGTATATTTTTTGTTGAGGCAGTTTTTAAGGAATTCACATTTTGTTAAGTTAAGTTTAACCTTCTGCAAAAAGCATCTATCACAAAATGCACCTTGCGTGCATACCTGAACTAAAAGTATTTGGGTGATGTGGAGGTATTTAATGCGGAGCTAAATTTAAACTAAACAACACTATGAAAAACTGGCTGCACGCACTGTTCCTTTTATGCTTTGTTTTTGGGGCAACTGCCCAAACGCCTAAGGTAACCGTAGAAAGCAACGAGGCAGGAATGAAATTGGTCGTGAACGGAGAGGACTTCATGATCAACGGTATGAACTGGGATTACATACCCATTGGAACCAATACGGTAAACGCACAATTCTGGGAAAAATCCGATGAAATCATTAAAGCGGGTCTCGATACCGAGATGTCGCTTTTAAAGAACATGGGGGTTAATGTAATCCGACAATATACTGGTGTTCCAGCCAGATGGATACGGTACATCTACGAAGAATATGGTATCTACACCATGTTGAATCACTCTTTTGGGCGATATGGGCTTACCATTGACGGGGTCTGGACACCTGTTACCATCTATGATGAGCCAAAGACCCAAGCACTTTTGATGTCAGAATTGGAAAATTTGGTACGGGAGTACAAGAATACCCCCGGTCTATTAATGTATCTCTTAGGAAATGAAAACAACTACGGTCTGTTTTGGGCCGGAGCGGAAACCGAAGACTTCCCGGATGATCAGCAGCGGATAGACTATATCGGGGAGAGCCGCGGACGACCTATGTATCGCTTAATGAACGAGGCTGCCAAAATGATGAAGGAGATGGATGCCTCCCACCCCGTAGCCATTTGCAACGGGGATGTACTTTTTATCGACATCATCGCCGAAGAATGTCCGGACGTGGACATCTACGGAACCAATACCTATAGGGGTGTCTCCTTTGGAGATATGTTCCAAGTGGTAAAGGATAAACTGAACAAGCCGGTCATGTTCACTGAATTTGGAGCGGATGCCTTCAACGCCATAGATAACAGGGAAGATCAGTTTTCCCAAGCTTACTATATGGTGGGAAATTGGGAAGAAATCTATGAAAATGCTGCAGGACTGGGAAAAGCGGGCAACTCTATCGGAGGATTTACCTTTCAGTTTAGTGACGGATGGTGGAAGTACGGTTTTGATGACCGCGAAAATGCCGATATACACGATACCAACGCCTCTTGGTCCAATGGTGGATATTCGAGAGACTTGGCCGAGCCCGGTGCAAACAATATGAACGAAGAATGGTTCGGGATATGTGCCAAAGGTGCCACCGACCCAAGAGGGCTCTATGAACTATATCCAAGGGCTGCTTACTATGCCTTGCAACAAGCCCATCAACTGGATCCTTACGCCGATGGTGTGGACTTGAATTTTGTCCAGAATCATTTTGACAATATTCAAATCATGGATGCGGTACTCAAGGCAAGGGGGGATAAGGCGGCCTTGCAGGGCGAACAAAGCAATTTGCTCCGCATCAGTAATCTAACGGCGAAATTCTCCACTTTTAGCACGGGAGGTAGTTTGATCACTACACCAGAAAACGCAGATCCCGATGATCCCAATACCTTTCCGAACCAATTGGGCTTTGACCATATGCAATCCTATTTTGTGGGAGTGGAAGGTAATCCTGCACCCAACATGCGTGCCGAGGTCAATTTTAACGTGGTCGGTAATGTGGCCCAAAACCCGATCAATGAAATCTTCTACGAAAACAATTCACGTCCCATTGAAGTCAACACGGACCAGGGCAATGTATTGGTTCAGGATGTGAACCGTATTCGGGTTTACCAAGCGGAATTTGAATGGAAAGCCAAACAATTTGATTTAAAAGGATTTTACAGGACCGGACATTACCATTGGGGCTACGAAGGGGATTTCTTCGGGTTCTATCCGGAAGCTAACTACGGACCAAACTTGGATATTTACAATGGTGAGATACTGGGTATGGAAATAGACGGTAAGGGCATGTTTGACGGTTTGAAAGTGGCAATAGGACCACAATTGTGGTGGGGAGCCAACCCAACAATGCTGTTTAAATACAGAAAAAATATAGCCAACTTCAATATTACCGGTATCTATCATAGGGATTTTCAAACTGATATTGTATTGGACGAAAATGGACGTCGAGTTTTGGATATCAACCAAGTTCGTAGTGGTGTGATACCGCCCTGGCCCACTGAAAGAGCGGCCATTGCCATAGAGCGCGAAGTTGGAAAATTTGGATTTGAAGTAGGAGGAATTTGGTCAGGAAGTCCACTCAATGGAATTTCTTTTCAGGATGTGAGGGGTACTCCTGGTAACTATGTGGTATTTGAGGATAGAATCCAAGCCAGTGATAATTGGGGAGGAAAATTCAAGGTCACCTACGAGGGAGGAAAATTTAATTGGTACGGTCAAACCGCGGCCATGGGATTGATCGCAAATGGTGGTGCCGATCAGACGTTGACCTTTACCGGCTGGAAACTTAGGGATACCGGAAGTGGTAACCAAGTCAATTTTTTAACAGGATTCACCTATTCTTTTGACAATTTTCAGATAGCCCCCAACTTTATGTGGCAAGAGCCGTTGGTAGACGCGATGCCCAATGATGTAGGAGGTCCAGGAAGATTGAGAAATATTATCGACGATCCTTTTGCTGTAAGGGCGAACAGGAAAACCACTGCAGGTGAAATTCTATTGACCTATGATCCTACCCCGGGTACCTGGATGTACGAGTGGGACAACGATAGGGCAGAAGACGCCAAATTCGCCATGAATTTGGGCTTTGTATACCGCCGTCTACCCACAAGGATGGATGCGCATATCGGTTTTAATGCCAATCGGGAATTTTTTGCATTTCCAAATTCTGCACCAGCGGAAGATCTTTGGGAAGTACACTCACGAATGGTTTCCAAGCTCGGACCGGATTTGGGCATCATCGGTAATTTCTACTATGGAAATGGACAAGGTAATGGTGATTCCGATCGTTTGATCCGGCGTTTTGGAGGTGATGTGAGGATGCTTTACAAGAATTTCAAAATACAGTACACGCAAAAAATAAACGATTGGGGTCCTTATGATTACCACAGGGATTTCAACCTCACTTTTCCCGTGCAGTTGATGCTGGATATTTCTACCACATTGGGCAAACCCGATTGGTTCATTCTTCCAAGCACACAAGTTGGAATTCGTGGAATTTGGAGATCCTTGAACGAATTCTCACCACGATATCTGCCCAACGTGGCGCAGGAATTTGCCAATGAGCCTATTTTGAGTCCAGTTGGTTTCGACAACGGACATGAATGGGAGATTATGACTTATGTGCACATTAATATCGGGAAATAAAAAGATTGAGCAATGAAAAACTATAAGACAATAAATTTCCGTTCCATATTTCTTTTGAGCCTTGCATGTACACTTATGATGGGCTGCGAAAGAGAGTTTTCAGAGGATGTAGAATTCGCATCCTTCCCGCCCAATGGCGATGTGTTTCTCGACACCTTTTCTGCAGGACTCAACTATTTCCCATTTGTGGATGCAGGGGCAGACCCAGAAGCTTTTAGTGTAGACACCAATGAGGCTTTCGAAGGAGAAGCTTCCATGCGATTCGATGTGCCAGCTTTTGGTAACGGTTTCGTAGGAGCTACCTTCAATACCACAGCTAGGCGAGATCTTTCAGGTTTCGATGCCCTGACATTTTACGCGAAGGCCTCGCAGGCAGCAAGTATTAATTCCATAGGGTATGGTATCTCTGGAGAGACCAATAACAAATTTCAGGTGACGGCCAATAATTTGAATGTAAGTACGCGATGGGAGAAATATGTGATTCCCATCCCGGACCCTTCAAAACTGATCAATGAAACAGGATTGTTCTGGATTGCAGAAGGGGCTTCTTTTGAGGGAGACGAAGGCGGCTACGTGCTCTGGCTGGACGAAATAAAGTTCGAAAAGTTGGGAACCGTTGCACAGCCACAACCTGCCATATTGGGAGGTGAAGCCATCTCCGAACAAACCTTTATCGGTTCCAGCATTACCTTGAACGGACTTACCCAGACCTTTAATCTAGCTGATGGGACCAATCAAACTGTAAGTATTGCACCATCCTACTTCAATTTTGAATCATCGGATATTGGAGTAGCAAGTGTAAATGAACTTGGACGAGTAAATGTTCTAGGTGAGGGTACTGCTAACATTACGGCTATTTTGGCCGGGGTACGTGCAGAGGGTTCTTTGGAAATCGTATCAAATGGTGTCTTGCAGCCCGCCCCCACACCAACACAGCCACAGGCAAACGTGGCATCGATATTTAGCGATGCCTATGCGAATGCCACTGAGAGCAATTTTTCACCTGGTTTTGGTGGGTCTACCACAGAAACTTCAATTGCAACACTTAATGATAATGCTGTGGTGTCCTACGTGAACAACAATTTTACAGGAATCATATTTAATAGTCCTGTAGATGCCTCTGGTCTATCCTTTTTACATATCGATGTGTATGTTCAACAATCGGGCACCGAAGTAGGCATTCAAATCAGGGATGTAGGAGCCAATCAAACTATTGAAACAGATGTAAACACTGGACTTCCCATAGGCGATGATAGGGACTTGAGATTTGACCTGACCAATCTCGCTGTTGGCCAATGGACCTCGTTCGATATACCACTCGGTGGAGATTTGGCAACTCAAAAAAATAATTTGGGAGCACTGATTTTGGTGGGCGGTCCCAATTTCATCCTGGATAATATTTATTTCTACACAGAATAACAATGTCCTACCATCAACTAAAAAAAATGACAATGAATACGAAACATAAGCACCTTCAATCCAGTAGTCATGTGTTTTTCAAATACACTTTGCTGGTCTTTGCCATTGCTTTATTAGGTTGTGAAACCGACGACCAACAGACCGTGGCCAGATTTACCGAATTGACGCTCTCCGAAGAGTTTGATACGGACGGACAACCGAACCCTTCCATTTGGGGATACGAAATTGGCACCGGCGAAAATGGTTGGGGCAATCAAGAATTGCAGTACTACACCGATAGATCCGACAATGTAACCGTCCAGAATGGTGTATTGCTCATTACAGCGAGGGAGGAATCCTTCGAGGGCTCTGCTTACACTTCGGCCAGACTGATAACAAAGGATAAGTTCGAGCAACGTTACGGGCGTTTTGAGGCGAGAATCCGTTTGCCTTACGGTCAGGGCATATGGCCTGCATTTTGGATGCTGGGCGCCGATATTGATGAAAATCCATGGCCCGGAGCTGGAGAAATAGATATTATGGAGTATCGCGGTCAAGAGCCAACCGTTTTGATTGGTAGCATGCACGGCCCGGGATATTCAGCAGGGGAAGCTATTTCAAAGGAATACGAACTGACCAATGACCGATTCGATACAGGCTTTCACATTTTCGGCATCGAATGGGGACCAGAATACGTCAATTTTTATGTGGACGATGTCCTCTACAATCAAATCACCCCGGAGGACGTACCAGGGCCTTGGGTGTTCAATAAGCCATTTTACATATTGATGAACGTCGCTGTTGGGGGCACTTTCGTAGGCTCTCCCGATGATGAGACCGTATTTCCACAAACCATGTTGGTGGACTACGTAAGAGTATATAAAGAACTAGAAATAAACTAAACTAACTATTGATTATGAAGCAGTTAATAACCAAATTCAAGCTGGTATCCGTGTTTGTACTGGCCTTGTTGGTCGGGTGTGAATCGGACGACAGTACCCTTTTGCCGACCATACTGTCCAATTTTACCTTTACGCTCGATGAAGATACCGGAACGGTGGAATTCATCAACATTTCGGAAAAGGCAACCTCTTATCAATGGGATTTTGGCGATGGGGATACGTCCACCGAGATCAACCCGATTAAGACCTATACGGCCAGTGGAACCTATACCGTGGTTTTAACGGCCAGCAATACGGCGGGGGCAACTTCCACCTTTGAGGATGAAATCACTATCGTAATCAAAGAACCTATTACCCTGCCCATAACCTTTGACAGCAACAATGTAAACTATGACTTAGGGGTGAGCACATTCAATGGTGCCGCTTTCGAAATTTTGGATAATCCTGATGTATCCGGAACCAATGACAAGAGCTCAAAGGTTGGGAAGATAACCAATAGCGGAGCAGCTTTTGAAGGCATCTTTTTTGACTTGGGAACACCGGTCGATTTATCCACAGAACAAACCATAACCGCAAATTTCTGGTCAGAGGAGCCCATCGATATCTTGATGAAATTGGAGCTTGGAACAGGAAGTGACACCGAAGTATCGGCAAGCCATGGTGGAACAGGTTGGGAAACAGTTTCCTTCAATTTTGCTTCTACGGAGAGCTACTCCAGAATAACGTTGTTCGTTGACGGCCCTGGAACCACCGCAGGTGATTTCTTTATTGATGATGTGGAACAGGTCGAAACCGCTACAACGCCAAGTGGATGTGTGGACACACCAGTGGCCGCGACAGCACTTCCTGTGGACTTTGAAGGTTGTGAAACTTTTCTTTCTTCGGAAAACTTTGGTGATGGTATCACTTCAGGCTTGGCCGAAAACCCTTCCAAAGCTGGAATAAATACTTCAGATTTTGTCCTGCAAGTTGACAAACCTTCAGGTTCCAGTTTCTTTGCAGGGATTCAAAATACCTTTGAAAACAATTTTGACCTTACCACTACAGATGTCTTTAAACTAAAAGTGTACTCTACCAAGGCCAATGTGGTCTTCCGTTTTGAGCTGGCACTGAACCCACAAACCGATCCGGTTACTGGAAACCCTGCGCCTGTATTTGTGACAATACCCAACGCAAATGAATGGACAGAGGTAGAGTTCACCTTTACCAACCTGCCTGGAGGACCAACGGCTTATAACCAATTGGTCATTAAGCCCGACAACGATGAGGTGGATAGCGCAATCACCGAGGGTGGAACATATTACATAGATGACCTTACTCTAGGTACTTCCGGAGGAGGAAGTGGTGGTAGTGGATTTGATGATGGATTGTTGACCAATGGTGACTTTGAGAACGGAAGCGCCCCATGGATCTTGGGTGTGGACGATGCCGCTGCGGCACCTGTCACCACCGAAGGTGGTAACTCTTTTTACTCCGTGAACGTCACGACTCCAGATCCGGGTCAACCCTTTTTGGTGAATTTGAGCCAAAAATTGGAAATTATACAAGATGAGACATACACCTTGACATTTGATGCTTGGTCCGATACCGACCGTCCCATCATTGCCGGGATTGGTTTAAGTGGTGGTAGCTTTGCGAACACTACGGAGACTGTCAACATCAACACGACAAGACAGACCTATTCAGTCGTACTGACTGCTTCAGGCTTTGGTGCCCCGGATGCACGTGTACTATTTGATTTGAACGGAGCAGCCGGCTTGGTGAACATTGACAACGTTTCACTGGTTGTGGGAGGAACCGCAGTCGAAGATACCACCCCGCCGGTGATTACCCTTAATGGAGACGCCATCGTAGATTTAAATGTGGGCGATAGCTATACAGAAGCAGGGGCAACCGCCACCGATGATACAGACGGGGACATCTCGGGTAACATTGTGGTAGGTGGAGATACAGTGGATACCAGTGTTGCAGGCACCTATATCGTGACCTATAACGTAAGCGATGCAGCAGGTAATGCTGCAACCGAAGTAACCAGAACAGTAAATGTAATTGCCTTTGATGATGGACTGTTGACCAACGGAGACTTTGAGAACGGAAGTGCCCCATGGATATTGGGCGTGGATGATGCTGCTGCGGCACCTGTGACCACGGAAAACGGAAATTCATTTTACTCCGTAAACGTAACCACCCCAGACCCAGGTCAACCATTCTTGGTCAACCTAAGTCAGAAATTGGAAATCATCCAAGATGAAACCTATACATTGTCATTTGACGCATGGTCGGATACCGATAGGCCTATCATAGCCGGGATTGGCTTGAGCGGGGGCAGTTTTGCCAACACTACCGAGACGGTGAACATTAACACAACCAGACAGACCTATTCAGTTGTCTTGACAGCGACAGGCTTTGGTGCTCCAGACGCACGAGTGCTCTTTGATTTGAATGGAGCAGCTGGATTGGTGAATATTGATAATGTCTCTCTTGTTGTAGGAGGTTCAGGCGGTGGTGGCGGTGCCACAAGTGGCTGTACCGGAACTCCCGTGGCGGCAACCTCATTGCCTTTGGATTTTGAAGGCTGTGAAACCTTCTTGAGCGCCTTCTCCAGCATCGGTGATGGTGGTGTGGTGCCTAGTTTGGCAGCAAATCCCAATCCATCTGGTATCAATACATCCGACAATGTGTTGCAGGTGGTACGTGCCAGTGGCATCAATCGTTGGGGCGGAGTTCAAAATTCCTTCCCTGCTGGAACCATCGATATCACTACCCAAACCTTTAAGGTGATGGTGTATTCCAGTGTGCCGGACGTCACTTATCGATTTGAATTGGCGCTCGACCCACAAACCGATCCCGTGACAGGTAATCCTCCACCAACCTTTGTACAGGTTTCGGGAGGAGCGAACACTTGGACGGAAATAGAATTTACGTTTACGGGTCTACCCGCCTCACCAACAACCTACAATCAACTGGTCATCAAACCGGATAACCCTTCTGGGTCAGATGGTGAGTTGACCACGGAGGAACGTATTTTCTACTTTGACAATTTAAGACTGGACTAAAAGTTTCGGATTGAGAAGGAAAGGCTGGCAAAACCATTTTTACTTGCCAGCTTTTCTACATATATCAGAACTAATAAAGGTGTGATGGATTTATGGACCAAAAGGATATGTACATAGCAGGAACAAAATTAAAAACGGAAGCTAAAGCTGTGGAAGGTTCATCGGTGACCTTGGGTGATGAGGCTTACTATAAAATTTCCAACTGCGACGCAATGCGCCCATTTTTTATGAGCATTGTGAGCCATTCCGATCACTGGATGTTTATTTCCAGCAATGGTGCACTTACGGCAGGACGCAAGAATGCCGAATCGGCCCTTTTTCCATATTACACAGACGATAAAATCACCGAATCCGCTGCCATCACAGGAAGCAAAACCATCATACGGGTTCGGTCAGAATCAAAAAAATACCTCTGGGAACCGTTTTCCAACTGTTTTTCAGGTCAATACCAAATCCAAAGAAACCTGTACAAGAGCAACTATGGGAATAAAATCCTTTTTGAGGAAATCAATAACGATTTAGGGCTTACGTTCCGATATCAATGGAGCTTTAGTGAGACCTATGGATTTGTAAAGAAATCACATTTGATCAACCATGGAGACCACGAGTTGTCCTGTGAGTTGTTGGACGGTATCCAAAATGTACTGCCCTACGGTGTGCCTTCTGCAACCCAAAATGGCAGTAGTAATTTGGTCGATGCCTATAAGAGGAACCAACTGGAACCTGATGTTGGGTTGGGAATTTTTGCCCTGAGTGCCATCATTGTCGATAAAGCGGAGCCCAGTGAAGCATTGAAAGCCACAACGGTTTGGTCTGTAGGCTTGGACAAGGCAAAGCACTTGGTATCGTCACTCCAATTGGATGCCTTTAGAAATGGAATGCCCTTGGAAGAGGAAACGGATGTAAAAGCAGAGAAAGGGGCTTACTTTGTGAACACGGATATTCATTTACATCCCAAAGAGGAGAAGCAATGGATGTTGGTTGCAGAGGTCAACCAATCGCGAATGGATGTAAGTGTTATTAAACAAGACCTAAAAAAGGAAAGCAAGCTCTTCGACAAAATAGAAGCCGACATTGATAAAGGAACGCAACAGCTCCTGCAATTGGCAGGGGCATCCGATGCCGTTCAGTGTACAGCCGATAGTATGCGGGATGCCCGTCATTTCTCCAATACGCTGTTCAATATCATGCGGGGCGGTATTTTTGATAACGGCTACCAAATGGAACGTGACGATTTTAGTTCCTATATCCGCAAAGCCAATAAGTCGCTTTTCGACCTTAAAAAGGAATTGCTGGAGCGTTTTCCCGAAGAATTTTCATTGGCCTTTTTACGGGAAAAGGTCGATACGGATGACAACCCCGATTTTAAGAGGTTAGCCATGGAATACTTGCCGCTCAAATTTAGTAGACGGCATGGTGACCCGAGTAGGCCATGGAACAAGTTTTCCATCAATACCCGCGGGGATGATGGTAAAAAACTCCTGGATTATGAGGGCAACTGGAGGGACATTTTCCAAAACTGGGAGGCCTTGGCCGTTTCTTACCCCGGCTTTTTGGAAAGCATGATCTATAAATTTTTGAACGCTTCCACCTTTGATGGTTATAATCCCTATCGGGTAACCAAGGACGGTTTTGATTGGGAGATCATTGAACCGGACGACCCTTGGTCCTATATTGGATATTGGGGCGACCATCAAATCATCTATTTGCTCAAATTATTGGAGTTGATGGAAAGCCATTATCCACAGACCCTTGGAAAATCTTTTAGCGAAAAAATCTTTGTGTATGCCAATGTGCCCTACAAAATCAAATCGTACGAAGAGATTTTGAAGAACCCGAAGGATACCATCGTATTTGATGAGGATTTGGACCATCACATCAACAAGGAGCGAGAAAGGATTGGAGCCGATGCGGCCTTGCTAATGGGTAAAGAAGATAACATCTACCACGTGAATCTGCTTGAGAAAGTATTGGCGACCGTACTTTCCAAAATGTCAAACTTTGTTCCAGAAGCGGGTATTTGGATGAATACCCAACGACCGGAGTGGAACGATGCCAACAATGCCTTGGTGGGCAATGGGGTATCTATGGTAACACTGTATTATTTGAGACGTTTCTTGAAGTTTTTCCAAGGAATGATTGCCAATCTTGAGGAAGCGGAATTCAGCGTTTCGGAAGAACTTGCAGTTTTCTTTGAATCCGTGACCCAGACCCTGTTGCAAGACCACAACAAACTGAAAGCTAACCTAAGCGATACCGATAGAAGGGCGATAATGGATGGGTTGGGTATGGCAGGAAGCAGATTCCGAAGTGCCGTCTACAACAATGGATTTCAACAAAAGAACAAACCGATTGATAAGGCCAAACTCGGGACCTTCATTGAAGTATCCTTGGAGTATTTGGAGCATAGCATACGGGCCAATCAACGGGAAGATAAGTTGTACCACGCCTACAATTTGATAACCATCAAAAATGATAAGGAGGTTTCCATTTCCTATCTGTCTGAAATGTTGGAAGGGCAGGTCGCAGTGCTCAGTTCGGGCTATCTTGATGGAAAAGCATCACTTCAGGTGCTGGATGCCTTAAAAAGCAGCGCGCTTTTTCGGGAAGACCAATACAGTTATCTGCTTTATCCCAACAAGGAACTGCCCCGATTCTGCGAAAAAAACACTATTCCGCCGGAAAAAGTCAAACAATCTGATCTCCTGCAGAAACTGGTGGAGGATGAAAACACAGCGGTCATCGGCAAAAGTGTGGATGGAACCTATCATTTTAATGGAAGTTTCAACAATGCCGAAAGCCTTAAAACAGCCTTGGCAGCGTTGCCTGAAAAAGCATATGGGCACTTGGTCCAAAAAGACCGTCAAAAAATATTGGATCTATTCGAGGAGTTATTTGACCATAAGTCCTTTACAGGTAGATCAGGAACATTTTATGGCTATGAAGGACTAGGTTCCATTTACTGGCACATGGTTTCCAAATTGTTGTTGAGCGTAGAGGAAACCTGTCTGCGGGCTATCAGAAACAATGATGATGCGGTCACCGTTGGCAAGTTGTTGGAGCATTTTTATGAGATTATGGAAGGAATAGGGGTACATAAGCCACCGAAACTTTATGGGGCATTTCCAACCGATCCCTATTCACACACACCGGCAGGTAAGGGAGCACAACAGCCTGGAATGACAGGTCAAGTGAAGGAAGATATTTTGAGCCGTTTTGGGGAGTTGGGTGTTTTTGTTTCCGATGGACAACTATTTTTTGACCCTTGCATGCTTCGAAAGACGGAATTTTTGGAACAGCCCGCAGATTTTGAATATGTGGATTTGGACGGGAGAACAGCCCACATCAAACTTGAAAAAAACTCGTTGGGCTTTACCTATTGCCAAGTTCCAATCCAATATGTTATTGCGGAAAAGGAAGAAGTGCAATTGGTGTTCAGAGATGATTCACAAATGAAACTTGATGGTTTGACTTTGGATAAAGAACATAGTTCGGAACTATTCGGCAGGACTGGGCACATCAAATTGATTAAGGTGGGCATCACTGAAAAGCGATTAAAATAGCAACATCATCCATTAACTATAAAAATATGATTTCATGGGAAGACAATTAAAAACAGGCAGTTTGATATTGATGGTTTTATTGTGCTTCGCATGTAAAGACCAAACCAAAACAGCAGATAAAGACAATACAGTGAACCAAGAAACAAAACTGACCGCAGCGGATATTCTGGGAAACCCTGATTATACGGCCATTTCTTATGGTGGCTATCGCAAAACTACAAGGGAAGCCCAACCTACCGTGGCAGAGCTTAAGGAGGATATGAAAATATTGGATGCCATGGGTATCGGAATCATCCGTACCTATAATGTGCAACTGCCGCACGCCTCCAATGTACTCAAAGCTATTCGAGAACTCAAACAAGAAGATTCCAACTTTGAAATGTATGTGATGTTGGGTGCTTGGATCGATTGTAAAAACGCTTGGACAGGGCAAGAGCCCGACCACAATGTGGAAAGTGAAGCCAACGCTGCCGAAATTGAACGGGCGGTGAATTTGGCCAATCAGTATCCGGATATCGTCAAAGTATTGGCTGTGGGCAATGAGGCCATGGTCAAGTGGGCAACAAGCTACTACGTGCAGCCCGATGTGATCTTAAAATGGGTCAACCACTTGCAAGAACTTAAAGCCAAGGGTAAACTTTCCAAGGACTTATGGATTACCAGCTCCGACGATTTTGCATCATGGGGAGGTGGCGATGCAGCATATCATACCCCCGACCTAGAGGCGTTGATCAAGGCGGTGGATTACATTTCCATGCATACCTACCCATATCACAATACCCATTACAATCCTGAATTTTGGTTGCAGGACGAGCAGCACTCCGAACTTTCCAAAAAGGAGCTAGTGGACGCGGCCATGCAACGTGCCCTCGAATTCGCCCAAAAACAATATGACAGTGTTTCCAGCTACATGAAAAGCTTGGGCGTGGATAAACCCATACATATTGGCGAAACAGGTTGGGCCTCTGTTTCCAATGGTTTTTATGGGCCAAAAGGTTCCAGGGCGACGGACGAATACAAACAGGCCATGTACCATAAGTTGATGCGCGACTGGACCACAGAAGCCAACATATCCTGTTTTTATTTTGAAGCCTTCAACGAACCATGGAAAGATGCGCAAAATCCGAATGGATCGGAGAATCATTTCGGGTTGTTCACGGTTGATGGAAAAGCGAAGTATCCGCTTTGGGATATGGTGGACCAAGGTGTTTTTAAAGGGCTCACTCGAAATGGTAACCCTATTGTCAAAACATATGATGGCAATTTGGAAGCTTTAATGGAAACCGTTTCTGTGCCGCCAACCAAGGCAGAGATGGAGTCACATTAAAATCAAGTTATGGAATTGGGAAAACACTACATATGGGCGGTTATGATAGCACTCGTTATAAGCTGTGGGGATAAAGAGAAACCCTTAGAAGTTCAAGTCGTTGAAACCTCCGCAAACGGAAATAAACTAGCTGCTGTTTCCATGGATGAAGTAGTCGAACCCAATGCACAGATCCGCATTCTTCCCAATGAAAAATACCAAACCATAACCGGTTTTGGAGGTTCTTTTACGGAAGCCTCGGCCCATTTGTTGAACCGTATGGGAGCAGATAATAGAAGGAAAATCTTAGAAGCCTATTTCGGCGAAAACGGGGCTAAATACTCATTGACCCGAACCCACATCAACTCCTGTGATTTTTCCCTTGGCAATTATGCCTACGCCAATGTCCCAGATGATGTAAACTTGGAGCATTTTTCCATTGATGAGGATAGGGACGACCTCGTGCCCATGATCAAAGAAGCCATGTCCATCTCCAAAGATGGATTCAAGATTATCGCCTCACCATGGACGGCACCGCCTTGGATGAAGGACAACAACGATTGGAGAGGGGGAAAGTTGCTGCCCGAATACAGAAGCACTTGGGCACTTTACTTTTCAAAATATGTGGAGGCTTATGCCATGGAAGGCATCCCTATCTGGGGAATTACCGTGGAGAACGAACCCTTGGGCAACGATAACAACTGGGAGAGTATGCATTTTACCCCGGATGAAATGACCGCATTTGTAAGGGATTATTTAGGGCCACAATTGGAAAAGGATGGACATCAGGTCAAAATATTGGGGTATGATCAGAATAGGGAGCATTTGGATACTTGGGTAGACAGTATGTATCGTGACGAATCCACTTCCAAATATTTTGATGGGACCGCCATACATTGGTATGCCAGCACCTACGAAGTGTTTCCAGATGCATTGCAATATGCCCATCAAAAGGCACCCAATAAACATTTGATTCAAACCGAGGCCTGTGTGGATGCCGAAGTTCCCAAATGGAAAGACGATGCTTGGTATTGGAGCAAAGAGGCAACGGATTGGGGTTGGGATTGGGCCCCTGAAAGCGAAAAACATTTACATCCCAAATACGTTCCGGTTTATCGGTATGCCCGGGATATAATCGGCTGCCTGAACAATTGGGTAGACGGTTGGGTGGATTGGAACATGGTTTTGGATAGGCAAGGAGGCCCAAATTGGTTCGAAAATTGGTGTGTGGCCCCTGTGATTGTAGATCCTGACCAGGATGAGGTTTATTTTACTCCTCTGTTCCATACGCTACAACATTTTAGTAGGTATATCCGTCCCGGAGCCTTCCGTATTGGGTTTGAGAATTCCGATGAAACCTTACAGGTAACAGCAGCACAGAATCCCGATGGGTCTATCGTTGCTGTAGTACTCAACCAAGCTTCCGAGGAGAAGCGGTTTGCGTTATCCTTGAACGGAGCGAGCAAAAATATACGTATTTCAGCCAATGCCATACAAACACTGACCATCAATAAAAAACCAGAGACAAGCACAAAAACTGACTAAACCAAACAATCATGGAAATCGTAAAAAAACTTTCAAAGGACAAAGTCCCGGTAGGGCAAAAGGCCGCTTTTGGGGCAGGTCATTTCATCTTAAATATCCTACCGGGTACGCTGGGAGTGTTCATACAGTTCTTTTTGTTGACCGCATGGGGGGTAGACCCCTTGTGGGCCGGACTTTTAGGAGGTTTACCGCGAATTTTTGATGCGATTACCGACCCTATTATGGGATTCATTTCGGACAATACAAAATCAAAATATGGAAGACGCCGACCTTACATTTTCTTAGGAGCCATCATCAGTGGTGTGCTTTTCTTTTTAATGTGGCAGTTGGATGATAATGCCTCCCAAACGTACATTATCTGGCATGTTATGGTCATTCAAATACTGTTTTTGGTTGGAAATACCATGTTTGCCACCCCATTGGTGGGTCTGGGCTATGAAATGACCTCCGATTACAACGAACGCACGAGGTTAATGAGTTTTGCCAACAGTATGGGTCAGATTGCATGGATGATTGTTCCATGGCTTTATGTCATCATTCCTGACTCCAATACCTTCAACACACAGACAGAGGGCGTAAGGACCATGGCATTGATAGTGGGGACCATGTGTGTGGTGTTCGGTATCCTGCCTGCTCTGTTCTGTAAGGGGATTGATGCGGCCCACATGGAAAACAGAAAAGAAATCAATTTTAAAACCTTGTGGTCCAATATGAAAGAACTGTTCAGGGGTATAGTGCAGGTTTCGAAAAACAAGCCCTTTATGAAGTTGTGCGGTGCGACATTCCTGGTTTTTAACGGTTTCCAATTGGTAGCCGCCTTCGGGGTTTTTATCATCGTGTTCTACATGTACAGTGGGAGCTACGAAATGGCAGGCACTTGGCCAGCTTGGTTCAATACCATTAATGCGATGATCACAGCGTTTTTGGTGATACCCATTATCACTAAAATGTCCAACAAATGGGGTAAAAAGAGAGCTTTCATCATTTCTACCGCATTGTCGGTTGTTGGTTATCTTTTAAAGTGGTGGGGATTTGATAAAGAACTGAACAATCAATTCAATGAAACAGGCTTTGGTAAAAGCTTGACTGCGGGAGTAGGGTCACTTTTTGAGTACCTAAACCCTATATTGAACGATGTAGGAATGTCTTGGTTCTCCATCAACCCCGATAACGATATCCCATGGCTCATCTTTGTACCCATACCTTTATTTGCCTTCGGAATGGGGGGACTCTTTACCTTGATGATGTCCATGACCGCCGATGTATGCGATTTGGATGAATTGGAAAATGGTATGCCACGTAAGGAAGGCACCTTTGGTGCCATTTATTGGTGGATGGTGAAACTCGGACAGGCCATTGCCCTAGTGTTGGGCGGTGTTATCCTAAAAATCGTGGGCTTTGACCCGAATATTACAGAACAGACTTTGGAAACCATGAACCGACTGAGGATTGCCGACATCATTATACCGTCATCCACGGCCGCACTTGCCATTTGGGTGATGTGGAAGTACAGTTTATCCGAACAGAGAGCCAAGGAAATCAAGGAGCAGCTTGTAGCCCGAAGAGGCGAACTCTAACCAAAAAAATAGCATATGTCATACAGAAAGGAACATCAATTTTCGTTGTCCAAAGCCGGGTATACCGACGGTTTGGGACTGGATTTGTATAAAATAACCGAAAAGGAGCTTAGGGAGCTATGGTTGGAAACAGTGCAGAGCGGAATGCACGGGCTTTGCTTCAGTATCTATGAGGACGGACAAAGTCCCGGTGATATTATTTCCAAGGAACAGGTTAAACGGAGGATGCAAATCATAAGGCCATATACCCAATGGGTGCGCTCGTTTTCCTGTATTGAAGGGAATGAACATGTTCCCGTAGTAGCCAAAGAATTGGGCATGAAAACCTTGGTAGGTGCTTGGTTGGGCTCGGATATGGAACTGAACGCCAAAGAAGTGGAAGGTCTCATTAAACTGGCCAAGGAAGGTTACGTGGATATCGCTGCAGTAGGCAACGAGGTCATGTATCGAGGTGATTTGACGGAGGAGCAATTGCTGGAATACATCCACACGGTAAAAAAGGCACTCCCGGATGTCACCGTGGGTTATGTGGATGCCTACTATGAGTTTTCCCACAGACCGAATATTACCAACGCCTGCGATGTCATTCTTTCCAATTGCTATCCCTATTGGGAAGGCTGCCCCATTGAATATTCCTTGAACCACATGCAACAAATGTATGGTCAGGCCTCGGATGCAGGTCAGGGAAAAAAAGTGATCATTACCGAAACAGGATGGCCTAGTCAAGGTGAAGGACTCAAGGGAGCGCATCCCTCTGCGGCAAATGCCATGAAGTATTTTATTGATACCCAAGTCTGGTCACAAAAAAACAATATCGAGGTCTTCTATTTTTCTTCTTTTGATGAAGCTTGGAAAATTGGTGACGAAGGTGATGTGGGTGCGTATTGGGGATTGTGGGACAAGGACGGGAAACTTAAATTCTAATTGGGATAGGACTCGGTTTAGTGGTCCAAAATTCCAAAGTATCTTTGTCTGAGAAAAGGATTTCATTCGATTGGTAGGATCATATAGCTAAGAAGCAATGGTGGTCGTCAATCCGAAATCGTCAAACAAAAAGGATGCAGTATTCAAATAAAGATATTTTGGAGCTGGACCGAGTGGTTCGTCTCAAGATCATTAATTCCATAACCGGAATCAAACCCGCCAATCTCATTGGTACCATGGATGGAAATCAAACCACCAACTTGGCCGTTTTCAGTTCGGTGGTGCATTTGGGAAGTCAGCCGCCTCTATTGGGTTTTGTGGCCAGGCCCAAAACTGAAGATTCTGGGCATACGCTGCGGAATATTGAAGAAAATGGCATGTACACCATTAACCATATCCATCCAGATTTTATCGAACGGGCCCATTATACCTCCGCCAAATTTGATCGCGGTGTCTCCGAGTTCAAGCGATGTGGATTCACGGAGGAATATATTCAAAATTTCGGAGCTCCCTTTGTAAAGGAAAGCACAATTAAAATGGGAATGCACTTAAAGGATATGATTCCTATTCCTATGAACGGGACAACCTTGGTTATCGGTGAGATAGCCCATCTTATTTTGCCAGATGCAGCTATGGAATCTGGCGATATTGATTTGGAACAACTACAGAGCACCGGTATTTCGGGTCTTAACAGCTATTACCAACTTAAAAAAGTGGCGCAATATCCGTATGTAAGGGTAGAAGAGGTGCCTGATTTTAAAAAACAAAAAAACCTGTAAATCAGTAATTTACAGGTTTAATGTGTTGTTTTGATAATGATTTAGTGGAGCGGGAGTGATTAACTTCGTTCCTTCCTCCTAACCAATGTTGCAAATAAGAAACCACGAAGCAGAAGCTTCATGTTTTGTATTTTATTCATTTACAAAACTTCGTTTTGACATTCCATAAAAAACAAAACCACGCCTTGGCGTGGTTTCTTGAGTGTAGTGGAGCCGGAGGGATTCGAACCCTCGTCCAAACAAGCAATAACCATGCTTTCTACATGCTTAGTATCTGCTTCATTTTCGATGCATACCTGACCAGATACGGCCTAATATACACTTAGCTTCTTTGGTTTTAGAGGTGTCGCCAAAGCGAACGAACACCCTTTTGTTGACTTTTTTGGTGCTCCTAAACGAATCGCCGTCAACAAGGGCTATTCAGGAACATCTCGCTTCCCTACCTTGTAGGGACGAGGCATATCCTACTATAATTCAGATTATGCGGCAAGAGCGTAATTATTTTCGCCAATTAAAAGTGTGAAACATGAGATTAACGAGCTATATCCCAGCGCTCGGCATGCTTACATCGCCATTGGTCTTGCTGTCAAAACCGGTCGGCCCCATAATGAGATAGCAAATTTCTAATTTGCGTTATCGAATTATGCCCTGAGTACTTCGTCTACGCTCAGCATAAACTACGTCGAAGGGCCAATAATCCTAAATTAAACTCACCTTTTTATCAAAGAACTCTGTTCCTACCGAACATATATAATTTTTGGGCGTTACCCAAATTGGCCAAAACCATATTTCGGTCGGGCTATCGGCCGTACATGGTACCTGCCTCTATCCCTAACGCGGTCGGCAAAGGTAAGGCATAACCATCAAACCATAAAAAGTTTGCTTGCCCAACCTTTTCCCCTTATTTTGGTCAACAATTATACCAAAAATACCATATGAAGTTCGGAATCATCAGGGAGCGCAAAAATCCGCCCGATCGTAGGGTGGTCCTGTCACCAGCAGAATGCCAAAATGTCCTTTCCAAATACCCAGCCGCCGAAATTAACGTGGAATCTTCCCCAATTCGGGTGTTTTCGGACAGTGAATATACCGAAAAAGGTATCCCTGTGGTAACCGATATGGATTCCTGCGATGTACTGCTCGGCGTAAAGGAAGTCCCTATCGATGCACTGATTCCCAACAAAAAATACTTTTTCTTTTCCCATACCATCAAAAAGCAGCCCTATAATCGGGACTTGCTAAGAGCCATTTTGGAAAAGAACATCGAATTGTACGACCACGAGGTCATCACCAATTCCAAAGGGGCAAGATTGGTGGCCTTTGGCCGGTATGCCGGTATCGTTGGTGCCTATAACGGCTTTAGGGCCTATGGTCTTAAATACGACCGCTACCAATTGCCCAAGGCCGAATCACTTTTGGACCAACAAGCGCTGATTGCGGAACTCAAGAAAATACAACTGCCCAATATCAAAATATTGCTTACCGGAAGAGGACGCGTGGGCAACGGCGCCAAAGAAATGTTGGACGCCATGGGATTGAGGGAGGTTTCTTCGAACGAATATCTGACAACTAATTTTCAAGAACCTGTGTACTGCCAAATCGATGTTTCCTACTATGTGAAACGCAAGGATGGGATAAAAGGTAACAAAGCCGATTTTTTTCAAAATCCAGGAGAGTATCGGTCCGACTTTTTTCGCTACGCCAAGGTTACCGATTTTTATATTGCTGGGCATTTTTATGGGGATGGCGCACCCTACCTGTACACACGCGAAGATGCCAAACATCCCGATTTTAAGATAAAAGTAGTGGCCGATATCAGTTGCGATATCGATGGTCCCGTGGCCAGTACCATTCGTCCCTCCACCATAGCGGAGCCCATTTACGGCTATGACCCGGAAACCGAATCGGAAACAGATTTTAAGGCAGATAATGCCATTGCCGTAATGGCCGTGGACAACCTTCCCTGCGAGTTGCCACGGGATGCCAGCGTTGGTTTTGGAGAAGCCTTCTCCAAACTCGTTATCCCTTCCTTTTTTAACAGCGATAAGGATGGCATTCTCCATAGGGCCCGAATGACCCAAAATGGCAAGCTGACCCCCCGCTACGCCTACCTTCAGGATTATGTGGACGGACAAGAGTGATCGTATATCCAAAAACATTCCCGAAAAGTTGGTAATGGGTTGTTTTTTAGTATATTGTATCTCTTAAACTTTTTAAAGGCACGTGAAGTTCAATTGGGTATTTTCTGGGGACGACAGTCCTGCAATGCAACGGACCTGTATCGATATGGAATACAGTCTACGGCCAAAAATCACAAGGTTTTTGTTGTCCCGTTTGGATGTGGATACCGACTTTACCAGTTTTCATTTTGATGTGAATGTGGATAAAAAATGGGTGTATATCTCCGAAAAAACGCCTATCGAATACATTCGCCAACTGCTGCCAGAATTTGATATGGTCATCAATGGAGATCCTTTCTCCTCGGTGGCGTAAAGCACCGTGGGCCGATTCTAAAATCACAATTAGTAAATATTTAAGGGTTTTGAGAGGGCAGGTTAGCTTAAACCTGAATATTTTTGCAAGTTCTAAACCTGTACAACTTGCATATCGATTTACTCATAGCGGCACTTTGGAGCCTTTCCCCCTTCGGAGAGGCAAAAGTTGGTATACCCTACGGGATTTATCAAGGTGCCAATGAATATCTGGTGTTTATCGTTTGCTTTGGAGCCAATGTACTGGTGTTTCCCCTCATGATGTTCTTTCTGGAATACATCAACCGTCACTTGATCAAATGGCGATTTTATAAAAAGTCGGCCGTTTTTGTTGGGCAACGTGCCAAAAAGGGCTCTGGAAAAAAGATACAGCGCTTTGGTTTTTTGGGGATTGTACTTTTTGTGATGATACCTTTCCCGGGAACCGGAGTCTATGCCGGGAGTATTGCCGCCTATCTTTTTAAAATGAAGAAGCGCGAAGCCTTTGCAGCCAATACCATCGGAATCTTCTTTTCTTCCTTGATCATTTGGGCAGCCACTTTGTTGTCCATGGAAGGCGCTTAAATCCATAAGTTTCTTATTTTTTAAGATATCCCATACAGTTTGTTAGTGAGGTATTTGTTTATTTTGTCCTCAAAGAAGACGAATACACTAACCATTAAATATTACTATGGCTTCTGGATTTTTTGCAGTATTGGATGATATCTCCGCCCTCATGGACGATGTGGCGACCATGAGCAAGGTGGCGACCAAAAAAACAGCGGGCATTTTGGGCGACGACCTGGCCGTAAATGCAGAGAAAGCGACAGGCTTTTTGGCCAGCAGGGAGATTCCCGTGCTTTGGGCCATAACAAAAGGCTCTTTTTTGAACAAATTGATCATTCTCCCCGTGGCTTTTTTGCTTAGTGCCTATTTGCCCACAGCCATCACCATCATTCTTATACTTGGCGGTATTTATTTGGCTTATGAAGGAGCGGAAAAGGTATACGAGTACCTGTTCCATCGAAAGGAGGAAGAGCAGTATGACGACCCCACGGAAGTTCCAGAGGAGGAATTGCCCGAGCTGGAAAAGAAAAAAATCAAACAGGCCATCATTACAGATTTTATCCTCTCTGTGGAAATTGTCATAATTGCATTGAGTACCGTGGTCAATGAAACCCTGACCATACAAATCGTGACGGTTTCCGTGGTGGCGCTGTTGGCCACTGTTGGCGTGTATGGTATTGTGGCATTGATCGTCCGGATGGATGATTATGGCTATCGACTCATCAACCTAAACGAGCGAACGGATAGTTTTTCGGATAAGGTAGGCCTAGTGTTGGTCAATGCACTTCCCAAGATCATTAAAGGATTGTCCGTTGTAGGTACCTTGGCCTTGCTCTTGGTATCGGGTGGAATTTTTAACCATAACATCAACTTTTTCCATCATTTAGTTCCTTCATGGCCCACCATGTTAAAGGAATTTGTACTGGGATTGGCGATTGGTCTTGTGGCCGTGCTGTTGATGCAGTTGGTGAAGAAATTGTTCAAACGTAAGTAAAGGTGTACTAGTTGACGATTATGAATCCAGCTGAAGACTATATTATCAACCAAAAAGAACCTTTTAGAAGCATTTTATTGCACCTAAAAGCGGTGATCGAATCAGTAGTGCCTCAAGTGGATATGAAGTATAAATGGAATATTCCTTGTTTTTATGCGGGGAAGCAACCCATTTGCTACTTGAATGTTTCCCCAAAAAAACGCTATGTGGACATCGCATTTTGGAACTCGGCCCATTTGACCTTGCATTTGGACAAAATGGTCACGGAGAACCGAAAAGTGGTCAAATCCCTACGGTATGCTACCTTGGAAGAAATCGACCAAGAGGTGTTGGTGGACGTATTGCAGGAATGTTACGCCCAAAAGCACAAAGGTTTTTATAAACGATAAAGGGTTATAGTGAATTAATGGTCTTTCGGATGGCCGTTAAATCAGTCAATAATTTCTCCAATAAACTTAAATCCAGCATATTGGCGCCATCACTCTTCGCATTGGCTGGGTCAAAATGGGTTTCCATAAAAAGGCCGTCCACACCCGCTGCAATGCCCGCTCGGGCCATAGTGCCTATGAGGGCAGGCCTACCGCCCGTTACCCCGGAAGATTGGTTGGGCTGTTGAAGGGAATGGGTCACATCCAACACCACGGGAGCGTATTGCTTCATCGTGGGAACACCGCGAAAATCCACAATCATATCCTGATACCCGAACATGGTGCCACGGTCCGTTATCCAAACTTGCTCATTGCCCGAGTCAATGACTTTGGCCACGGCATGTTTCATGCTTTCGGGGCTCATAAATTGCCCTTTCTTTAAATTGACCACCTTGCCCGTTTCGGCAGCGGCCACCACCAAATCCGTCTGTCGCACCAAAAAGGCGGGAATCTGGAGCACATCCACATATTCCGCCGCCATGGCTGCATCAGAAATTTCATGGATATCCGTAATGGTAGGAACACCAAAGGTGTCCGATACCTTTTTCAAAATCTTTAAGGCTTTTTCATCACCAATTCCGGTAAAGGAATCAATCCGGCTACGGTTGGCTTTTTTAAAACTTCCTTTGAACACATAAGGGATTTGTAGCTTGTCCGTAATGGCGACCACCTTTTCCGCTATGCGCATGGCCATATCTTCGCCCTCTATGGCACAGGGGCCTGCCAACAAGAAAAAGTTATTGCTGTCCGTATGTTTTAGTTGTGGGATTTTAGTGATGTCCATTTCTTAAAGTTTGCACAAAGATAGCATTAAACCGTGGCATCCTTTTTAGATTTATCAAGATAAACCATTACCTATGAAATACAGGATTATATTGTTGGCCTTTTGTTTGATCCCGTTCTTGTCACACGCCCAATGGCAAGAGCGGGGAGGCACCTTTGATTTGGTGCACTTGGAACGGCACCAGTTTCAATTGAATCTGTTAAGCCCTGGATTCACCTACGAATGGGGACTTTTTAAGAACCAAAGTGTTTCCTCCAACCTAGGTTTTGGCTTGGCCACTTATGAAGAAGGTTATGTGTTCGGATTGGCCATGAACAACCGCTATCGCTACTACCATAATTTTAATCGGAGGACAAGGATGGACAAAAACACTTCGGGCAATTCGGGCAACTACATTGCCGCGGCGCAAGCCATATTCTTTTCACAATTGCAGATTTCGACCAATGTTGACGCCGTAGGTGACTTTAATCTCGGATTCTTTGGAATGGTGTACGGCATTCAGCGTACCTACGAAAAGGGCTTTAATTTTAACGTGGAGCTTGGTGCCGGGTATTATCGGGGCGATGGTGTACCGAGCGGCTATGGGCCGTTGATCAATGTGACTTTGGGCTGGGTGGCCACCAAACGGAAGAAAAAGAACCGATTTTAAGGGTAAAAGTGGCCTAGGATATTTTTTAGTGAAGTTGGGATTAATACTGGTAACTAATTGACTATAATTCGCCAATTATTCAATTTAGTATTAATGAAGCAATGTGTCAGGCAACACTTTTATTGTCAAACTTTTCAATGCTATCCAGTTCCGCTTTCTTTTCCTCTCGCTCTTCTTCGATGTCGAAATCATCTTGCAATCCTAGCCAAAACTTAGCTGAGTTTCCGAAATACTTACCTAGTCGAAGTGCTGTATCCGCTGTTACTCTGCGACGTCCCTTGATAATCTCAGAAATTCTAGTTTGGGGTATTTTTAAGTCTTTTGAAAGACGGTATGCCGAAATTTCCAGTGGTTCCAGAAATTCCAAATTCAAAACTTCTCCGGGATGTATGTTGGCCAACTTTTCCATTTTGTTCTTTTTTTTAGTGATAGTCGATAATTTCCACTTCGCTTGCGTTACCGCTGTTCCATTTAAAGATGATTCGCCATTGTTTGTTGATTCGAATACTGTAAAAGTCCTTTAGATTTCCGGACAATTTTTCAAGTCGGTTGGAAGGCGGAACTCTCAAATCCAAAGTGTCTTGCGAGTTGTTGAGCATCCTCAATTTCCGACGTCCAACATTCTGAATTTCAATTGGTATTTTTTTAACTCGGACACCGTTCCAAATCATTTCGGTTTCTTTCGAGCCAAATGAGACAATCATACTTTCGCTTCACGTTACTAACGTACAAAGTAAGCAAAAATTTTGCTTTGTGCAAAATGTTGACTAACGGGTACACGGCTATGGCCCTTTGATTAATGTTACTTTGGGCTGGGTGTCCACCAAACGGAAGAAAAGAACCGATTTTAGGGTAAAAGTGTTTTTTGAAACGATTTTTTATACCCGACAGCTGATTTTCAGATCATTTTGCTGACATTTCATTCTTGCTTATGTCATCGGCAAGTTAGTCCACAAAAGTTTCTTTGATAACCTCCTTACATTTTTCAATTTCGGATTTTGAAAGAGTTTCAAAAACCTTAAAGATTCGGATTTTGTCCACTGTCCGTATCTGGTCAATGGCAATCATTCCCTTTTTTTCGTTGTGTTTTACGGCAACTCGTGTTGGATACTTTTTAAGGTTGGTTGTCATGGGAGCAAGGACGATAGTATTCAGGTATTTGTTCATTTCATTTGGCGAAATGATGACGCACGGTCTTGTTTTTTTTATCTCGCTTCCGATGGTCGGGTCAAGGTTGACAAGAACGACTGCGTATTGCTTTAATTCCATTCCTCAAGGCTTTCGTCATCGAACACATCGTTCATAAGTAATTTATCGTCCCCGTTTTCACTCATTTTCTTAAATTCTTTCTCCCAATTTTTGCGTGGCAAAGCGATGGGTTTGAGAATGATTTGTTCTTCTTCAAGAATAAGTTCCACCTTGTCCTTAATATTATATTTTTTCAAAATGGTCTTGCTTAAACGAAGTCCTTTTGAATTTCCTATTTTGATTATTGATGTTTCCATAAGTCTAAAATGTTATTACAAAGTAAATACATTTTATTGAGGCTTCAAAATTTGTTTGGTGGTTGCCACCTTGGCTACGGCAAGTGATTGATTTTTATTCTCCACAAAAAATATCTGTCACTCGTAACGTATTAGGGTCAAATTCCAATCGCATATTATCTGAACCAGCAAATACCATAGGATATTCCAATGTATATTTAAGTTCACCTTGAATTTCAGAAACCATTATTCCACCAGAATTTTGGTGTTGAGTCCAATATTTGTATTTCAAATCACCAATTATTTCACGAGCCTTATTCAATGTCATTCCAATTTCAACCTTTTCACAATTCTTCCAGTATTCACGAGTCAGTTTTTCAGTCTGATAGAATCCGACCATTTTTGAAA
Source organism: Flagellimonas sp. MMG031 (assembly GCF_040112705.1). Classification (NCBI taxonomy): domain Bacteria; kingdom Pseudomonadati; phylum Bacteroidota; class Flavobacteriia; order Flavobacteriales; family Flavobacteriaceae; genus Flagellimonas; species Flagellimonas sp. MMG031. The sequence continues at coordinate 3,561,721 of NZ_CP157804.1, read as the reverse complement.
TCAAACTTATAATTCCAATAATCGCAAAAATGTATAGAATTGTTTTTTTCATGTTGAGCGCAAGGTTAAAACATCTAAAATAACGGATTTTACCCATCCTTACAGAATTTTCCTTTTATAGCATAATTTTTTAGCGAACTTGAGGTTATACTAGTACCAAATTAACCTACATGCGCCGATTCCTACTTTTGGCATGGCTTTTCTCAAGCTGTTTTGCAAACGCCCAATACGGGACCAATTGCGAGGTCCGTCAGTTTAAGCTCAATGCCTTTAACCCTGGTATCGAGTACGAAATGGCTCTTGGGGTCAACAGCACCTTGGATATTCGAGTGGCATATCAGGCTGCCTTGGAACCAGCAAGCTCCCAGCCCTTGGAAGATTTCGATTTTTTTCCGGCCATCACCGTTCAGAACAGATACTACCATAACCTCAATAGCCGTCAACGAAGACGCCGCTCCATTTATGGCAATTCAGGAAACTATATTGCACCATCCGTTGCTATTTTTTCACCCGGCAGCCGCGTGGTCGAAGGCCGTTTGGTGGAAGGCGTTCATGGCTACGGTGGACTGGTCTACGGCATTCAGCGCAGTTTTGATTCCGGCTTTAGTTTCTCCATCGATGCCGGTGCAGGGTACTACGTCGGACCCTTTAAAGGCAGTATTCAGCCCGTAGTCAACCTCAGTATCGGCTGGATTATCAGCGAAAAACGATGGTGTGTGGGTCTATAAGTTTGGAACTCCCACAAAATCAATAAGATAAAAATAACATTTGGGTGTATTGCCCAATGAAAAATAGGAGTATCTTTGCGGGCTTAAAATTTAGGTTATGTCCAAAATTAAAAACATCGCAATCATTGCTCACGTAGACCACGGTAAGACTACCTTGGTCGATAAAATTATGTACCACTGCCAATTGTTCCGTGAAAACGAGAACAAAGGCGACCTTATTTTGGACAACAACGACCTGGAAAGGGAGCGTGGGATCACTATCGTATCCAAAAACGTTTCCGTTGTTTACAAAGACACTAAAATCAACATTATAGATACCCCTGGTCACGCCGACTTTGGTGGTGAGGTAGAGCGTGTTTTGAACATGGCCGACGGGGTTTTGTTGTTGGTAGATGCCTTTGAAGGGCCTATGCCACAGACCCGTTTTGTGCTTCAAAAGGCGATTGACCTTGGTTTGAAGCCTTGTGTGGTGATCAATAAAGTGGACAAGGAAAACTGTACGCCAGAAGAAGTACACGAAAAAGTATTCGATTTGATGTTCGAATTGGGCGCCGAAGAGTGGCAGCTCGATTTCCCAACAGTATATGGTTCCGCCAAAAACAACTGGATGGGCGAGGACTGGAAAAAACCGACCGACAGCATTGAACCTTTATTGGATATGGTGATTGAGCACGTTCCTGAATTTAAACCCCAGGAAGGCTCTACACAAATGTTGATCACCTCGTTGGACTATTCTTCTTTTACGGGACGAATCGCCATTGGAAGACTGCAGCGTGGAACCCTACGCGAAGGGCAACAGGTTTCTTTGGTCAAACGAGATGGTTCGGTGGTAAAGTCACGCATTAAGGAGCTCTACACTTTTGAAGGATTGGGCCGCTTGCGCGTTGAAGAAGTGAAGGCGGGTGATATCTGCGCCATTGTAGGAATGGAAGGATTTGAAATCGGTGATACCGTTGCCGATATCGAAAATCCCGAAAAACTAAAGACCATCGCCATTGATGAGCCTACCATGAGTATGCTTTTCACTATTAACGATAGTCCGTTTTTTGGCAAGGATGGTAAGTTTGTTACTTCCCGTCACATTAAGGAGCGTTTGGACAAGGAATTGGAGAAAAACTTGGCACTTCGGGTTCAACAAACCGATAGCGCGGACAAGTTTTTGGTGTTTGGCCGTGGGGTACTGCACCTTTCTGTATTGATCGAAACCATGCGTAGGGAAGGGTATGAGCTTCAAATTGGTCAGCCGCAAGTTATTATAAAGGAGATTGATGGGGTAAAATGTGAGCCCGTGGAGCACTTGACCATCGATTTGCCTGAAGAAGTATCTGGAAAAGCGGTTGAAATGGTATCCATCCGGAAAGGGGAGATGACCAGTATGGAAGCCCGTGGTTCCCGAATGGTGTGTGAATTCATCATTCCATCAAGGGGCATTATCGGACTAAGAAACCAATTGTTGACCGCTACGGCTGGTGAAGCCATTATGGCCCACCGATTCTTTGAATATCAACCTTTGAAAGGAAATATCGCCCAGCGTTTGAACGGGTCGTTGGTTTCCATGGAAAATGGAACCGCAATTCCGTATTCTATTGATAAGCTTCAGGAAAGAGGAAAGTTCTTTATAGACCCGGGAGAGGAAATTTACGAAGGGCAGGTAATCGGGGAAAACTCCCGTCAAGACGATATGACCGTGAACGTGACCAAGACCAAAAAGTTGTCCAACGTGCGTTCGTCCGGTGCCGATGAAAAGGCAAAAATCGTTCCGGCCATCAAGTTTTCATTGGAAGAAGCCTTGGAATACATCCAAAAGGATGAATATGTAGAGGTAACGCCAAATCACTTGAGAATTCGAAAAATCTATCTAAAAGAGGTGGACAGAAAAAGGAATAAAGTGGTCTAAATTGTAAATCACTTTTTAGCATAAAAAAAGCGAGTGAGGAGCATTCTTCATTCGCTTATTTTTTTTAAAGGAGGTGGTTGTCATTCCGTGCCTTGACACGGAATCCATTTTTTTAGTTTATCTGCCATTCCTGAGGTCCAGAACCCAAAGACTAATGCAAATGCCCGTGGTGCTGTTCGCGCAAACACGCTACCGCAGCGCCGATGATGCCTGCATGGTTCATCAACTCCGCTTTGACCACTTCTGTATCAATTTTGATGCGATGACTGAATTCCTCCCAATTTTTGGAGGTTCCTCCACCTACAATAATCAAATCTGGACAAACGATAAGCTCTACGAGTTCCAAAAATTTGTTGAAGCGCTTACCCCATTTTTTAAAGCTCAAATCTTCGCGTTCCTTGGCAGAGGCAGCCGCCCACTTTTCAATTTTTTTGAATTTCTTATAGGGAATCTGGCCCAATTCAAAGTTTGGAATCAAAACGCCATTATAAAACGCACCACTACCAAGACCGGTACCTATGGTAATCATTACCACAAAGCCATCCTTTCCTTTGCCCACGCCGTAGTTCATGGAGGCGTATCCCGCAGCATCGGCATCGTTGAGTACGGTAAATTCATGTCCGGTATACTCGGTAAACAATTCGTCGATATTGACACCTACCCAACTTGGGTCCAAGTTTCCAGGGGATTTGCATACCCCATTTTTGACTATGGATGGAAATCCACACCCAACAGGACCTTCATAATTAAAGTGGTCCACAATTTTGGCCACTACTTTGGCCATATCTTTGGGTTTTTTGGATTTTGGGGTTGGGATTCGGAAACGCTCTGTCAACATTTCTCCGGTTTCGGCGTTTACGAGGGCACCTTTAATGCCCGATCCGCCAATATCAATTCCAAGAATTTCCATATATGGGAAGCAAAATTAGTTTAGGCAAAGTAACAAAAACTTTTGCGCATCCCGTAATTGTTTTGGAAATCGTCTGACAAGCAATGGAATAGCCCGCTAAACAGCCTTTTGGATGACTTCAAACACCTTGCTGCCATCACATTTTAGGGTTTTGTGCGGATATTTGAGGATTAAGGCGTAGTCGTGCGTGGCCATAATAATGGTGCGTCCGTTCTGGTTGATGTCCTGCAGCACCTTCATTACTTCTACGCTGGTCTGCGGATCGAGGTTTCCGGTAGGCTCATCGGCCAAAATAAGTTCGGGGTCGTTTAGAAGGGCCCTTGCAATGGCGATACGTTGTTGTTCGCCCCCGGAAAGTTCGTGGGGAAATTTAAAACCTTTGGTTTTCATACCCACTTTGTTCAAAACCTCCTCGATCTTATCGTCCATCTTTTTGGGGTCTTTCCACCCGGTAGCCTTCAGCACAAACTTTAAGTTATTGTTCACGTTTCGGTCGGGAAGCAACTTAAAATCCTGAAAAACAATCCCTAGCTTTCGCCTTAAAAAAGGGATGTCGCGTTCCTTTAGGGTTTTTAAATCAAAATCGACCACCTGCCCTGTTCCTTGCCTAAGCGGCAGATCGGCATAGAGGGTTTTCATAAAACTACTTTTCCCGCTCCCCGTTTTTCCGATCACATAGACAAACTCGCCTTTTTTTACCTCTAAATCAATATGGTTAAGGACTAGGTTCTCGTTTTGGAATACAGCAACGTCTTGTAATTTTACGATGGTCTCGGGCATATTTTCATTTCAATGGTTATACAAAAGTATTTGAAAATATGGTACGCCCTATCAAAATGCAACCTTTATCCATAATTTTAATTGGAAGCTACCGGAGTGTCGGCGTTCCAGATATTCCTATTGAGGTTTAGGTCTTCCACAATGCCCACCGCCGTGGTGATGTCTTCGTACAGTATGCCAAACACATCTGTTTCGGTTAGGTTTTTTTTCTTGTCCAAGCTCAAAAAACCATGGGCATGTCGCACCCCCATATACAATTTGTTTTTGTGAAACGATAGCAGGATGGGTTTGTTTATTTTCTGATAAAGTTGTGTTATCCTTTGCATCAAAGAGGGTGAAAGGAGGTAGCGAGCTTCAATTTGGTCCGTACCGTAGACTACAAAATGCTTTTCAAACTCAGGATCCTCCATCTTCACCAGTTGGCCTCTGGTCAGGTTGAGACTTTGGAGGGTTTGGGCTACATATCCAACCCGTTTCTCCAAGGTGTCGGGTAGGATTACGGTATGGCCCTTGAATTTTTTGGGGAAATCCACCACGGCAAACATCCCCACAAAATGGCTTCCGAAATAATCTGTGGAACGGTGTTTGGAAAACAACGGCCTTACTAAATTATAAGTGACCAATAAGTGCGGGAGCAAGGGAATGAACATGAGGTAGGAATTGTAAATCCCTTGGTTGATGATGTTGACATCTCCCATCAGGATAGAAGAATTGCCGACTTTTCCCCGTAATACTCCAAAGTTGAGGTTATGAAGGCTGGGCAACTTTTTATTCCTCTTTGCTGGAGTAAAACTATGAAGCAGCTTGCTCTCGGCAATTTGTTGTGGGGGGATTTGTTTATGTGACTCAAATTTGAATTCGGGAGCGATGTCATCCAAAGCTATTTTTAGAATCTCCCGTTCGGCTTGTTTGAACTTGTTTTTGAAGCGATAGGAGGCTATCATCAAAATAAAGAACAGAAGCCAATAGGCAGTCATGGCAAATTGAATGACACCAAAATTTTGAGCAGGCATAACCCGTGCCATCCATCTGCTGAAACCGATATTGTTAAAGAAAACCATCAAGACCAAACTCAACATACCCATTAAGAACAAGAGGATTAGCTTGTTGTAAACTCCTTGGTAAAATCGATACTTTTTTCTGACAATCTCAGCTTTTTGGAGCAAAGGAGCCACTTTGTCCAACAATTTCTGTTTGTTTTCCACCATCCCTTGTTTTAGAACGATACTTCAGGGGCCTTAGCCTCTGTTGGTTCGATGGTGAAAAGTGTTCTGTTGGTATAGCCCATCAGTTTTGCAACGATATTGGAAGGGAACATCTCCATACCATTGTTAAATGAATTCACCGCCGCGTTGTAGGCACGTCTAGCTGCAGATAATTGTTCTTCCATTTCGTTAAGACTGTTTTGCAGCAGCGCAAAATTCTGATTGGCTTTGAGTTCAGGATAAGCTTCTGCCCGTAGCTGTATGTTTCCCAAAAGCTTTCCTAGTTGGTTTTCCATCGTAAACCGGTCATTGGGCGAAGTATCCTTATTCAAGAGTTTTTCCCGTAGCTGGGTGAGTTCGGTAAGCGTTTCACGCTCGTGCTGCATGGCGCCTTTCACCGTATTGACCAAGCGTGGAATCAGGTCCGTTCTTTTTTTAAGCATCACATCAATGCCACTGTACGCTTCTTCGACCTTGTTTTTTTTGCTGATGAGATTGTTGAACAGTAGAATTCCTAGCAACAAAATCAGCATGGGGAGGGCAATCAAATATGTCATTTCAACCAAATTAAAGTTAAACAGTTGGACAACGCCCAAAGGCATGCCCATTTTATTTCCGACCCTGTTGGGCCCTAGTATGTTGAGGTTGAAATCGCTGTGAGAAGCAAGATTTATTCACAGACCAATCAAAAGTACCAATTCGGCCTGATTCGTCCAACAGCGCATCGTAAATTTCGTCAAATGACATTAAAAATATACTTTGGCCTTAATTTTGACGTTATGAGTACAGTCAATCGAGAAGAGCGTAGAACACTATGAATCGAAAAAACCTCCTACTGTTTCCCATTTTAATGGGAACTTTTTTTGTGCTTTCTGCACAGGAAACCAAAATATACACCCACGAAAATAAAGTGTATCAAGATGCCTTGGCCCTCTACAACAATGGTCAGTATCAAGCCGCACAAAACATTTTCGAATCGGTAAAGGCCACTACCAAGGATGGCGAAACCGAGGCCAATAGTGCCTACTATGCTGCCAATGCCGCTATTCGGTTGAACCAGCGTGGCGCCGACAAAATGATGGAGGATTTTGTGGAGCGCTATCCAACGTCCACCAAGCGGAATTCAGCCTTTTTGGATGTGGCCGACTATTATTTTGAAACCGGAAAATATCCCTACGCGCTCAAGTGGTACAAAAAGGTGGATGAGAATTCCATGCCCTACTCGGAGCGCGACCGCTTTAACTTCAACAATGGCTACGCGCTCTATGCTTCCAAACGTCCGCAGGAGGCCGAGCGTTATTTGAACAAGGTCACGACTTCCCAAAAATATGGCTCACAGGCCAAATATTATTTAGGGTATATTGCCTACGAACAGGACGATTACAATTCGGCAAGCGCACGTTTCGACCAAATTCAGGACCCGGAGTTGCTCAATGAAAAGCTTTCGTACTATCAGGCCGACCTGAATTTTAAGCTGGGCAAGTTTGAGGAAGCCATCGCCATGGCCAAAAAGCAATTGCCCAAATCGAACCGCGAAGAGGTTTCTGAACTCAATAAAATTATTGGTGAGAGCTATTTCAACCTGGAACAATACGCAGAAGCCATTCCCTATTTGGAAGAATACAGGGGCAAACGCGGCAAATGGAACAATACCGATTATTATTTGTTGGGATATAGCCACTACAAATTGGGCGACTACGAAAAGGCCATTCAACAATTCAACAAAATTATTGGTGGAAACAATGCCGTTTCCCAAAACGCCTATTATCATTTGGCGGAATGCTATTTAAAGCTCGATAAAAAGTCCGAGGCCTTGAATGCGTTCCGAAATGCTTCGCAAATGGACTACAGCCCCGAAATCCAGAAAGATGCTTGGTTGAACTACGCCCGTTTGAGCTACGAAATCGGTAATGCCTACGAACCCGTTCCGCAAGTGTTGACCACTTATTTGGAAACCTATCCGAAGGATGAGCACCAAATGGAAATTCAGGAACTGTTGGTGGATTCGTATATCACCTCCAGGAATTTTGAAGGTGCGATGCAGTTATTGGAAGAAAACCAGAACTACGCCAGCAAGGAAACCTATCAAAAGGTAGCCTACTATCGTGGGGTGGAGCTTTTTATTGACGGCGACTACGAAGCAGCTTGGGAACGTTTTGACAAATCTGTCAAAAGTGCTGCCAATCCTAATTTTGAGGTACGTGCGCTGTACTGGAAGGCGGAATCAGCCTATCGTTTGAACCGTTTTGAGGAAGCTTTGGTGGATTTTGTGCGGTTCCAGAAAGCTCCAGCGGCCAAATCGCTTTCGGAATATGAGCAACTGGATTATAATTTGGGGTATACCTATTTCAAATTGAAAGATTACAACAATGCCATTTCCTATTTTCAGAATGTGGTAGGTTCCAATGCCATTGATGATCAACGTAAAAATGATGGTTATCTGCGGTTGGGCGACAGCTATTTTGTGAACAGTAAATACCAACTGGCCAGAAAGGCTTACGATACATCATCAAAGATGAACGGTCCGGAACGGGATTACGCGGCATTCCAAAAAACGCTGTGTGATGGCTTTTTGGGCAACAATACTGCCAAAATTGATGGTCTCAACGAATTTTTGACCATGTTCCCGACCTCTTCTTTACGGGATGATGCCTTGTTTGAACTGGGCAACTCCTATATTAACAATAATCAAGAAAGTTTAGGGTTGCAAACCTACGACCGTATCGTTGATGAGTACTCGGGCAGCAAGTTCGCGCCCCGTGGATTGTTGCGTTCCGGTTTGGTCTACTACAATTCCAGTCGTAACCAACAAGCGTTGGATAAGTTGAAGGAAGTTGTGCAAAAATATCCCAACACCCAAGAGGCCAAACAAGCCGTGGCTACGGCCAAATTGGTTTATGTGGATGAGGGAAGGGTGAGTGAATATGCCGCATGGGCCCGAAACCTCGATTTTGTGGAGGTGACCGATACGGAGCTGGACAACGCCAGTTTTGAATCGGCAGAACGAAAACAAATTGAAGGCAAGACCGCCGCTGCCATTCGTGGATATGAGGATTACCTCAAAGAGTTCCCCAACGGATTGCATGCCCAAAATGCCAATTTTGCGTTGGCACAACTCTATTTTGCGAACGGAGAAAAAAGCAAGGCATTGCCCAAATACAAGGCCGTGGCCGATGGCGGGAATGGAGAGTACACCGAACAGGCCCTGACCCGTGTTTGTGAAATTTATGTGGAACAACAAGATTACACCAATGCCATTCCCTACCTGAAACGATTGGAAAATACTGCTGATATCTCGGAGAACAAAACCTTTGCACAGTCCAATTTGATGAAAGGTTTTTACGGTCAGAAGGATTATGCACAGACCATCGCCTATGCCGAAAAGGTGTTGAATGCTCCCAAAATAGACAATCGCATCAAAAGTGATGCTCACGTCATGATTGCACGATCTGCCATAGCCACGGATAATGAACAATTGGCCAAAACAGCTTATCAGGATGTGAAACAAATCGCATCGGGAGAGCTAGCAGCCGAAGCGTGGTACTACGATGCCTATTTTAAAAATAAGGAACAGAATTTTGAGGCATCCAATGAATCCGTCCAAAAATTGGCCAAGGACTACGCTGCTTACAAGGAGTGGGCCGGTAAAGGGTTGGTGATCATGGCCAAGAACTTCTACCGTTTGGGAGATGCTTTCCAGGCCACCTACATTTTGGAAAGCGTGATTTCCAATTTTTCCGAGTTTGAGGAAATCGTTTCGGATGCAGAAACAGAGCTGGCCACGATCAAGGCCAAAGAAGCCGAGAGCAATTCATCCGTAGATCCCAACCAAAACTAAACGAGACACAACATGCAAAAGAGAACCTATTATATATTTTCACTAGTTGTTTTGAGCCTTTGCGGAGTGGGTATTGCCCAAGAAGAGGATAATATCGGTACGGAAACGGTAACGGTGGTAAAACCATATTCCCCAACCGTTTCTGATGCCTTTAAGATCAAATCGTCTCCCAGTTTGAACGATTCCATTGTGCTACAAAAGAAAAAAATCAATTACAGCATATTCTCCGTGCCCGTAGCATCCACCTTTACCCCGGCGAAAGGAAAAGCATCGGGAGTGGAAAAAACACCACCACCCACCTTGTACAATTCATACGCATCGGTAGGTTTGGGCAATTACAACAACGCTTTGGTGGATTTTTACACCAGTAGGGAGTTCAATCGTGGCGAAGATTTGTTGGATTTTGGACTTACCCACAACTCATCACGTGGCGATTTGGATTCAACCCCTCTGGATACGGAATTTTACGATACCAAGTTAAACGCGTCCTACGCTAAAAAGGACAGGTACATGGATTGGGGAGCGGACATCGGTTTGGAGCATCAACTGTACAATTGGTATGGAATCCAGAGTGAATTCTTTACCGAGGATGAGATCAATGCGATGGACGAGCAGCAAAATTATTTCAATGCGGAGGTCAAAGCACACTTCAACATGGAAGATTCTTATTTCAAAAGTGGAAATGTGTTGTTGAGACGATTCTGGGACGCTACGGAATCTACGGAGAACAGGGCTGTTATCAACCCCACCTTTGAACTTCCGATTACGCAGGAGTTGCTTACTATCGGAGCAAAGGTCGATTATGTAGGCGGTAGTTTTGAAAATGGCTCGATTACCGAAACGACCAATGAAGGACAGAAAAACTATAGCCATCTGCAAGCAGGAGTCACACCAAGTTTGTTGGTTCTTCGGGATGACCTTACCTTGAATTTGGGGGCCAACATCGTCTACGGACTGGATATGGAAAACAGCGAGAACAACTTTTATATCTACCCAGCGGTTACCGCATCATATTGTGTCTTGGATGAAAATGTGATCGCCTACGGGGGTATTGAAGGGGAGTTGGCTCAAAATTCCTATCACGATTTTGTAAATGAGAACCCTTTTGTTTCGCCAACTTTGGATATTACCCCTACCGATCGACAGTACGAGGGCTATTTGGGATTGAAGGGCCAGTTGACTTCCAATGTGGGATACAATATCAAAGGCTCGTATATGGCAGAGAACAGGAAACCATTGTTCATTCACAACCCAATCAACACCTTAAGGGACGATGAGAAAAGCTATACGTTCGGTAATTCCTTTCAGGTGTTTTATGATGATGTAAAAACTTTGGGTGTTTTTGGTGAAATCAATGTGGATGTGAACCGTAATTTCTCCTTGGGCGTGAATGCGGAATTTTACGATTATGACACCGAAACGGATAATCCTGCGTGGAACTTGCCTTCTATTAAAGGCTCCGTTTTTATGGACTACCAAATTAGCGAACAGTGGTATATGGGGGCCAATTTGTTTTATGTGGGCGAAAGGGAAGATTTATTGTCCCAAATTGACCCGCTTAATTCTCAATTGCAATTCGATCAAGTCACCCTCGATGGATTTTTTGATGCCAATGCACACGTAGGATATCGATTCAACGACCAGCTTTCCATTTTCGTGAAGGCTTCCAATATCGCCAACAACAATTATCAGCGTTGGGCCAATTTTAGGGTACAAGGGTTCCAGGCTTTGGCAGGTGTGTCCTACAAGTTTGATTTCTAACCTGTAGGGAAATACGCAATAAATTGTTAAAAATACCGTTCATTATTTTCGGTCAATTTATTGATTGCTCAGTAGTTGACCGTTCCTATTGAAACGGAAACCATGCAACCACGACCATTACAAAACCTATTTTTATACCTTGTTTTAACGAGTTTCTCGTTGGGGTTTGGCCAGAATTTGGTGCAGAATGGTGGATTTGAGGACTATGTATCCTGTCCCGTTAAAATGAGCAATCTTAACAAGGATGCCGAGTATTGGAGCGCCCCAACCTTGGGAACCACAGATTATTTTAACGAATGTAGTCGTACCAAGTTGGGCGTTCCCATGAACTTTAAAGGAAGGCAGGAGCCTTATGAGGGAGCAGGATACGCTGGAATGTACCTGTACGCGCCGAGAGATTACCGGGAATATATCCAGGTTCCCCTAACGGAAACTCTTCAAAAAGGAAGTCGGTACAGACTCACCTTGTACATCAGTCTTTCGGAAAAATCAGATGGAGCCGTAATGGATATGGGAGCTGTATTTGCTGAAAAATTACTTTCCGTACATACCAAACGCGAACTTTCCCAAGGTGAACTTTTGGCATCTACTGTCCAAACCACTCCCATCAAACAGTTTCCGGTCACAGGGTACTATCAGGATAAACAACAATGGATGGAACTCAGTTTTGACATGGTAGCCAAGGGTTTTGAACGCTATCTGATTTTGGGAAATTTCAAAAGTAATGTCGGGACCAATTACTTGGACAATACCGATGCATCTCAACCGAACGAGGGCTATGCCTACTACTATCTAGACGATATCTCATTGACCTACCTTGGTCCAGAATACCAAACAGACGAGGTATATGTGCTGGACCACGTTAACTTCAACTTTGACCGTTTCGATTTGCAGCCCAAAGCGGAGCAAAGCCTTCGGGATATTTATGAATATTTGATGAAAAATCCTGAATTAAAGGTCGCCATTAGCGGACATACCGATGATTTAGGTTCCGATGCCTACAATGATATCCTTTCACGGGAGCGGGCGAGTAGCGTAGCGCAGTATCTGATTGATCTTGGACTGGACAAAAATCGGATTACATCCAAAGGGTACGGAGATAGTAAACCTTTGGACACTACCTTAACCGACGAAGCCCGAAGAAAGAACCGTCGGGTAGAGTTTGTGATGACAAAGTTTGAGGATAATTAGTTATCCGTCAATTCAAACAGGTCATCCATCAGATCAGAAGGGGCATTGATCAATTGGTGAAGATAAAAACAATTTGATAACCTATTTTAGAGGTTAAAGTATTTTAACCATGAGGTTATTTGTTGCATGTATTATTCTTTTGGGCGCTTTTTTATCGTTAAATGCACAAGCTTATCCGCATCCACAGCACGGATCTAATTTTTATTCTTCTGAATCATATTCTGTAGCTTCTTATGATTTCGAAAAATATGGGTATTTACCAGATTCAACCCTAACTTACAATAAAGAGGAACATTCGGTTTATCTTTTGAAAGAGCAGGACACTATCAATGAAATAGGCAGTTTTCCAATTTCCGAATTGCATTATTCTGATTTTTATGTTTGGATAAACGAATCTCCAGGAATAAATGGCGTTGAAAGAGTCATTCTTGTAGACCATCTTTTTTCAAACTGCGGAGATTCTTTAACCTCATACTATTTTCTAGAAATGTCTGACGGGTCAATCGATTGGTTACCAACTTTAACAACCATGAACTTAGGTGATGAGTTACATTATTATCAATACCGATTTCCAAATGAAAAGTTTGGTGTAAAAGATAAAGTTGTACAAGGTTTTTTGGATTTGACACAGGCAAGTGAATTTAAGTCATTTGAAAAAGAAACGGTATTTTTATGGGATGGTAAAAAACTAATCCCAGAACAATGAAAAAATTTACACTGCTGTTTGTTATTCCTCTACTCTTTTCATGTAAGACCAAAGAAGAGGTGGACCTGATTGTCACCAACGCAAATATCTACACCGTAGATGCCAATTTTTCTAAAATAAACAGCTTTGCCGTCAAGGATGGAAAGTTTGTTGCTGTAGGTGATTCCGAAGAAATTACACAAAAATATGATGCTGCCGAACAATTGGACGCCGAAGGCAAGACCATAGTTCCAGGCCTTATTGATGCCCATTGCCATTTTTATGGATTGGGACAAAACCAACAAGTAGTGGATTTGGTGGGTACGCAAAGCTTTGACGAAGTTGTGGAACGGGTTGTGGCATTTCAAAAAGAACGGCCTTCAAATTTTATCCGAGGTAGGGGTTGGGACCAAAACGATTGGGAAGTGAAAGAATTCCCGACCAAGGATAAGTTGGATGAATTGTTCCCGGACACTCCCGTAGCGCTGGAGCGTGTTGATGGTCATGCCTATTTGGTCAATCAAAAAGCATTGGATATGGCTGGGATTACGACCGAGACCCAAACCGAAGGCGGGGAAATTGTAAAAGAAAATGGTCTGATTACTGGTGTATTGGTGGATAACCCCATGGCTTTGGTGGATAGGGTGATTCCCGAAGCCAGCTTGGAACAAAAAATACAGGCACTAAAAGATGCTGAGAAAATATCGTTGGACTACGGACTGACCACCGTAAACGATGCAGGTTTGCCCCGGGATATCATCGAGCTTATCGATAGTTTACAGCAAGCCGATGAATTGTCGATTCGGGTGTACGCCATGGTATCCAACTATCCAGAAAATCTGGATTATTTCCTGAACAAAGGCATTATTAAAACCGATGAATTGAATGTTCGTTCCGTAAAAGTGTATGGCGATGGGGCCTTGGGTTCACGGGGAGCGGCCTTGAGAGCGCCATATTCCGATAAACCGGGACATTTTGGGGCGATGGTCACCCCGGTAGATCAAATTGAAGCCTTGGCAGAGCGCATTGCGGCCACCGATTACCAGATGAATACCCATGCCATTGGCGATTCTGCCAATATCGTGGTGCTTCGTGCCTACAAAAAAGCCTTGGAGGGCAAAAGCGACCGTAGATGGAAAGTGGAACATGCCCAGGTGATTACGCCCTCCGATTTTGATTATTTTGAAAATGGAATCATACCCTCCGTGCAACCTACCCACGCTACCAGCGATATGTATTGGGCTGAGGATAGATTGGGCGAGGAACGCGTTAAAGGAGCCTACGCCTTTAAGGATTTGCTCGACAAAGCCGGACTGGTAGCCTTGGGAACCGATTTTCCGGTGGAACAAGTGAGTCCATTTTTAACCTTTTACGCAGCGGTGGCCCGTCAAGATTTGGAGCAATATCCCGAAGGTGGTTTTCAAATGGAAAATGCCTTGAGCAGGGAAGAAACCTTGAAGGGAATGACGATTTGGGCGGCCTATTCCAATTTTGAGGAGGATGAAAAAGGAAGCATTGAACCAGGGAAATTCGCGGACTTTGTGGTGTTGAGCGATGATTTGATGACCATTCCATCGGAAGAGATTCCCAACGTAACCGCTGAGCAGGTTTTCTTGGGAGGAGTTCAGAAGAAATAGGAGAACTTTCTTAAGAAAGAACAATAAAAAAAGCCCCAGATTGGGGCTTTTCTGATTTGATATCCTACTAGATTAGTAACTGATAGGCAAGGTAACTCTTGTGTTCCCCATCCCATAACCAAGTTGCCATCGTCATCAAAAGCAATTCCGAAGGCTTCCAATTCCTCACTGTCCATGGAAGGGGTGGCCATAGCGCGTACCACATCGGCATCGCTATCATAGGAGTAAGCACCCCATTGGTGTAGGTTGTTGTTCAAGATAACGGTCCATTCATCTTCCCCAGGTATGGTGAACAAGGAATAAGAACCTGCCTTGATGGTTTTTCCCCCGATCATGGCATCTGTATAAAATGTGATTTCGGTGGCCTCATTGGCTCCGGTTCTCCAAACCTTTCCCACAGGGGCCAATTCGGCAAGACTACGTCCCTTTAATTGTGGACGGCTGTAAATAACACGTGCCATTTTGTTAGCTTCCCTTGAACTTGCTGGGTAATAGGCAATATCGGCCGGACTTTTGTCCAATCCGCTAAATTTCTGTGCCGTGGCATCAGTGGTAAATACCAAACTGGTGCAGAGCACTACTAATAATACGGTTAATTTCTTCATGATTGTGATTTAAGTTCCTAGTTTAAGGAGTTGATTAAATGATATTCAAATATACAGACGAGAAAATTAAGCAACCTTACAATGCGTTCGGAATAAAAGCATAAAAGCAAATATGAATTACAATTAATAATAAATAGGCAGTTTAATATATAATAATATAAGCCAAATTGGATATATACTTTTGTTTTTTAATGTTAAAATTCATTTTTGTTTTAAAATTGTTATAAATTATAATGATATGTGTGGAATTGTATGCGCATTTGATGTGAAGGAAAGTACGGAAGTGCTTAGGCCCCAATTGTTGGAGATGTCGAAGAAGGTTAGACACCGTGGGCCAGATTGGAGTGGGATTTACTCTGATGAAAAAGCCATTTTGGCCCATGAGCGATTGGCTATTGTGGACCCGGCTTCGGGTAAGCAGCCGCTATTGAGCGCGGACGGGAAATTGGTGTTGGCCGCCAATGGTGAAATCTATAACCATCAAGAGTTGAGAAAACAGTTCGAAGGAGAATATCAATTCAGGACCCAGTCGGATTGCGAAGTAATTTTGGCCCTTTACAAAGAAAAAGGTGTTCACTTCATCGATGAAATGAACGGAATTTTTGGTTTTGCCATTTATGATTCCGAAAAGGACGAATATTTTATTGCCCGCGACCATATGGGCATCATTCCCCTATATATTGGATGGGATAAGAACGGTACATTTTACGTTGCCTCCGAGCTAAAGGCCCTGGAAGGCACCTGCTCCAAGATACAGTTGTTCCCTCCGGGACACTATCTGCACAGTTCCGATGGGGAATTTGTGAGATGGTACAAACGCGATTGGATGGAATATGATGCGGTTAAGGAGAATGAAACCAGTATCCAAAAAATCAAGGATGCCTTGGAAGCTGCGGTGCATCGTCAGTTAATGTCCGATGTGCCTTACGGTGTATTGTTGTCTGGAGGCTTGGATTCTTCGGTAACATCGGCCATTGCCAAAAAATATTCCCAAAAACGAATCGAGTCTGGTGACACTGCCGATGCATGGTGGCCACAACTCCATTCGTTCTCCGTGGGACTGGAAGGTTCCCCGGATTTAGCTGCCGCCCAAAAGGTGGCAGACCATATAGGAACCGTGCACCATGAGATTAAATTTACCATCCAAGAAGGACTAGATGCCATAAAAGATGTTGTATATAATCTAGAAACTTACGATATTACGACAATAAGAGCCTCGACACCAATGTATTTAATGGCAAGGGTCATTAAATCCATGGGTATAAAGATGGTCTTATCCGGGGAAGGAGCAGATGAACTTTTTGGAGGATATCTTTACTTCCATAAGGCGCCAAGCCCAAAGGATTTTCATGAGGAGACCGTTCGGAAATTGGATAAACTTCATATGTACGACTGTCTCCGAGCCAACAAATCTTTGGCCGCTTGGGGCATAGAAGGCCGAGTGCCTTTCTTGGATAAAGAGTTTATGGATGTAGCAATGAGCATCAACCCAAAAGATAAAATGATCAATGGAGAACGCATGGAAAAATGGGTGGTGCGCAAGGCTTTTGAGGACTATTTGCCAGAAAGTGTGGTATGGAGACAGAAAGAGCAGTTTTCGGATGGCGTTGGATATAGTTGGATAGATACCTTAAAAGCTTTGGTGGAGGAGGAGATTTCGGATGAGCAGTTGCAAAACGCCCATTTCAAGTTTCCAATTCAAACACCGACATCAAAGGAAGAATATTATTATCGTTCCATTTTTGAAAGCCATTTCCCTTCGGATGCTGCGGCATTGAGCGTTCCACAGGAACCATCGGTAGCCTGCAGTACCAAGATTGCCCTGGAGTGGGACGAAGCGTTTAAAAACATGAATGATCCATCGGGAAGAGCAGTGGCTAAGGTTCATACCGATGCATATGTGAAATAGCCCCCTTTACCAACCAACGATATGAAGCAGTAAATCTAACATTTGTTTCATTTTTAATTAGTCCGAAAAGCCCCTTATTCAAGGGGCTTTTTAGTTGCATCAAAAATGTTGTGATCTAACTAGAAGTGAAGTGCAAAACCTATACGGAATTCAAACATGCCCTCTTCTGTAAAATCCTCGTTAAGGCTCAGGTTATAGCGCAAACCGGGCTCAATGCTAACCATATCGCCAATAAAGATGGCGTAACCTCCTTGGAATCCCAACCATAGGGGATTTTCGGTTGCATCTTGCAGGCTGGCTCCGGTAACATCCAATTGAACGGGGATGGTATTGATGATGTAATATTTAGCACCCAATTTGTATGAGAAAATGCTTGTTCCATCAAAATCGGAGTACCCAAGTCCAACCTTGGCAGCTAAGTTATCCGCAATAAAATATCCACCTTCGGCCCCAATGCTCCAAATGGTAAGGTCGTCAATGCTAACAAGTCCAAAACCGGTATTGGCCGTGTGTGCAACACCGGTATCCCCACCGCCAAAACCTGTATTGGCTTCTATCAACCAGCTGCCTTTGTCGGTCTGGGTTCCATCTTGTGCGTTACTTGTAAAGGTAAACCCGATTGCCACAGCAATCATAAAAATTGTTTTTTTCATCATGTAAAATTTAGGATTAAAGGTCCGAAAGTATAACTTTTTTCAATGCTCGATGATTTTTTATTGAAAATTGTAAAAGCATATTTAGCACTGTTCAAATCGACGCAGTAAGTACGTTGTTTCACCTAAACAAAACTTAAAAAGGATGTGGTTTTTATAGAAATCACTGAATATGGAAATTAAGGAGGAAAAGAACTGTGTTTTCCACAGGTTTTTGTTGATAACTTAGATGGTCCAAGAGGCTTCAATCGCCTATTTCTACTGGCTATTCACTATATTTGTAAGATTTGAAATTTTGAGCCAAATACCGATAAATATATGAGCGAAGAAGCGAACAAGAAACAGTACTCGGCGGATAGTATCCAGGCCCTTGAGGGGATGGAGCACGTACGTATGAGACCTTCCATGTATATTGGAGATGTAGGGGTCCGTGGATTGCACCATTTGGTGTACGAAGTAGTGGATAACTCCATTGATGAGGCCATGGCGGGCCACTGTGATAGGATTGATGTGATCATCAACGAAGACAACTCCATAACCACAAAAGATAACGGAAGGGGAATCCCCGTAGACCTGCACAAAAAGGAAGGTGTTTCCGCCCTGGAGGTGGTCATGACCAAAATTGGTGCAGGGGGTAAGTTCGATAAGGATTCTTATAAAGTCTCTGGTGGACTTCACGGTGTGGGTGTTTCTTGTGTGAATGCCCTGTCCTCCCATTTAAAAGCTACCGTTTACCGCGATGGGAAAATTTGGGAACAGGAATATGAAAGGGGAAAAACCCTTTATCCGGTAAAAAGTGTGGGCGAAAGCTCCGAAACGGGTACCATTGTCACCTTTATTCCCGATAATACCATATTTACCCAAACCACAGAATATAGTTACGAAACCCTTGCCAACAGGATGAGGGAACTATCATACCTTAACAAAGGGGTGACCATAACCTTGACCGATAAAAGGCGCAAGGACGAAAAAGGAGAGTTCATTTCCGAAACATTCCATTCCGATGAAGGTTTAAAGGAATTTATCAAGTTTTTGGACGGCACTCGTGAGCCTTTGATCCAAAGTGTGATATCCATGGAAGGCGAAAAGAACGGCATCCCTGTAGAAGTGGCCATGGTCTACAATACCGGTTACACCGAAAACTTGCACTCCTATGTGAACAACATCAATACCCACGAGGGGGGTACGCACCTATCAGGTTTTAGGAGGGGATTGACCACAACTTTGAAAAAGTACGCGGACAACTCCGGGATGTTGGACAAGCTTAAGTTTGAAATTTCCGGGGATGATTTCCGGGAAGGACTTACCGCTATTGTTTCGGTAAAAGTGGCAGAGCCTCAGTTCGAGGGTCAGACCAAGACCAAATTGGGTAACCGAGAGGTGACCAGCGCCGTGAGTCAGGCTGTTTCCGAGATGTTGACCGATTATTTGGAAGAGAATCCAGATGACGCCAAACAAATCGTGGAAAAAGTAAAACTGGCCGCACAGGCAAGACATGCTGCTGCCAAGGCCCGTGAAATGGTTCAGCGAAAGAACCCGATGAGCGTAGGCGGTTTGCCAGGAAAGCTATCCGACTGCTCCGAGCAAGACCCGACCAAATGCGAAGTATTCCTGGTAGAGGGAGATTCCGCAGGTGGAACGGCCAAACAAGGTCGAGATCGGAATTTTCAAGCGATTCTTCCATTGCGAGGTAAAATCCTGAATGTGGAAAAAGCCATGCAGCACAAGGTGTTTGAAAATGAGGAAATCAAAAATATCTATACCGCGTTGGGAGTTACCATCGGAACAGAGGAAGATAGCAAGGCCCTGAACTTGGACAAGCTGCGTTACCATAAAGTAGTCATCATGTGTGATGCGGATGTCGATGGTAGCCACATTGAAACCCTTATTTTGACCTTCTTCTTCCGTTATATGAGGGAGTTGATAGAAGGAGGGCACGTTTATATTGCGACTCCGCCATTGTATTTGGTGAAAAAAGGAGCAAAAAAGCGCTATGCGTGGAACGATAAGGAGCGGGACGCCATCAATGCAGAAATGGGTGGTGGGGCAAGCATCCAACGATACAAGGGTCTTGGTGAGATGAATGCCGAGCAGCTTTGGGATACCACCATGAATCCAGATTTTAGAAAATTACGTCAGGTACAGATTGACAATGCAACGGAATCCGACCGTATTTTCTCCATGTTGATGGGAGATGAAGTGCCGCCAAGACGTGAATTTATCGAGAAAAATGCCGTCTATGCCAATATAGACGTATAAATAACCTAGATTTCACAACAAAAACTCGCCCCACAAAGGCGAGTTTTTTAGTTTTGGTCAAAACTTCAATCATATGAAAAGAATAGTATTAGGCTTAGCACTGGTTTCCATGACCATGGCAAAGGCCCAGGATCTAAACGATATTTTCGTATCGGGCGTGGCAGATGCTGAACGATTTGCCAATGCCTATCTATCGCCCGTTTCCGAAGGAACCCTTTACAGTATTTCCACCGGATGGTACAATACTGCAGATGCAAAGCCCTTGGGAGGTTTTGAAATTTCCCTAGTTGGAAACCTGACCGGATTTAAAAATAAGGACGACAAAAAAGCATTCCTTTTAGATCCAGCGGATTATGAAAACCTTGATTTTGTGAGCAGCCCCGGCCAACCTCGACTAGTGTCTACCGCTTTGGGCGACATTGATGGAGTCGATGTGTTCGTAGAAGATGAAAGTGGTTTGTTCCGGGAGGAATTTGAACTTCCATCGGGACTTGCAGGTGAAAATCTCAATTTCATCCCTTCGGGATATCTTCAGGCCAGCGTAGGTTTGGTCAAAGGGTTAGAGGTAAAAGCACGCTTTCTGCCACAGATCAAATTTGAGGACGATGCCAAAATAGGATTGTTCGGTGCAGGTTTGCAGTACGATTTCACCAAGATGCTACCGGCAGACAAAGTGTTGCCTGTGGCCATTTCTGCGGTTATCGGCTATACCAATTTGAACGGTGAATATGATTTTACTGACTCTTCTACCATTCAGGGGAGTGACCAGCGCCTAGATGCTTCCTTTAGAACTTGGAACTTTAGCGCTGTGGTTTCCACCAAAAATATTCCTGTCATCAATTTTTATGGAGGATTGGGTTACATTACGGGAAAATCGGACATCGATTTATTGGGAACCTACGAGGCAAATGGACCTTTCTTCACCGAAACCGTAACAGACCCTTTTTCGGTGTCGCAAAACGCAAGTGGCGTTAACGCCAATCTGGGTACCAAGATAAAATTGGGCTTTTTTAGGCTGAATGCCGAATACAATATTGCCGAATTCAGCACCTTCACCTTTGGTGTCAACTTTGGATTTAGGTAACGAGCAACCCAACTGACCGACCAAAAATAAAGAAGGCCCCGCTCCCGGGGCCTCCTATTTTCATATATGTAGCCTTCACGTTACTCCCTGGTGGCGAAGACCGAGCCATTGTCCAAGGTTAAGATTTCTGGTTTTTTGGCTTTTTCCAAGCTTACAGTGATGTCTTTCACTTGGGGATCGCCATATATAATGGTGTAGGTCCCGTTTTCTTCGGACCATTTAAAATCGGTGTAAAAAGTCAATTTGGAATTGGAGTAGGTCTGGTACCTACCTAAATAAACATCGTTAAAAATCCACTCTTCGCGAGTAGTGTTGGTTCCCTTGCCTTCAAGGGTAGCAGATTCAGTTTTTGACCAGATGCCCAAGATAGGGTCGTGGTTCTCGGGTACGCGAGTACAGTTGCTGATGGCGATGATGCCAACAATCGACAACAATGAAAAGAGCTTTTTCATAGGTCAAGTAGGTTACGTTAAATTTGGGACTATTAGAACGTTGGTTTGTGACAATGTATTGTATGAAAAATGGAAAATAATTGCATTTGGTTTTGGACAATGATGTAGGTCATGTTGGAGTAGACAATCCAAATTGATGGGAACAAGCTGCCATTTGTACAAAAGAAGCCCCTAAAACTGGTAAAAGTCAGCTTTTTTCTGATGCAAATGCCTTATTTTTGAGGACTAAAATTTAAATCTATACACATGAAAGTTACCGTAGTTGGAGCTGGTGCAGTGGGAGCAAGCTGCGCTGAATACATAGCGATGAAAAATTTTGCGTCAGAAGTTGTTTTATTGGATATCAAAGAAGGTTATGCCGAAGGAAAGGCCATGGATTTGATGCAAACCGCCTCGTTGAACGGATTTGATACCAAAATTACAGGAAGCACCAACGATTATGGCAAAACTGCGAACAGCGATATCGCAGTGATTACCTCTGGAATACCACGTAAACCGGGCATGACCCGTGAGGAATTGATCGGAATCAATGCTGGAATTGTAAAAACGGTATCCACCAGTCTTTTGGAGCATTCTCCAAACGTGACCATTATTGTGGTAAGCAACCCTATGGACACCATGACTTATTTGGTGCACAAGGCCACAGGCTTGCCAAAAAACCGAATCATTGGTATGGGAGGCGCCTTGGACAGTGCACGCTTTAAATACAGATTGGCCGAAGCCTTGGGAGCACCTATTTCCGATGTAGACGGTATGGTAATCGGTGGGCACAGCGATACCGGAATGGTTCCTTTGATCGGGCATGCCACCCGTAACAGCGTAAAGGTTTCCGAATTCCTATCCGAAGAAAAAATGAACTGGGTCGTGGAAGAGACCAAGGTAGGAGGGGCCACATTGACCAAATTGCTCGGAACCAGTGCTTGGTACGCGCCTGGAGCTGCTGTTTCTGGTTTGGTGCAGGCCATTGCATGTGACCAAAAGAAAATGTTCCCATGCTCTACCATGTTGGAAGGCGAGTACGGTTTGAACGATATCTGTATCGGAGTTCCCGTAATCTTGGGCAAGAACGGTATCGAAAAAATCGTGGAAATCGAACTATCTGATGCCGAAAAGGCCAAAATGCAAGAGAGTGCCGAAGGTGTTAAAAAAACCAACGGACTGCTAGACGTGTAGCCTATTTCGAAATAAGTTACTGAATTGCCATTTCTGACGTAACCCCTAAGGAAATTGCCCATCGGTTTTTGGGAGATTCCAAGGTTTGTCGGGAATGGCAATTTCTTTTTTGGCGCATAACCATCAACAGGAATTGCAATTACATCAAATTCTATTGTCAAATCTTATCGGAAATGATATATTTGCACGCTGTTTAAGAAAACTTCTATAAAATTAACAATCAATGCAGAATAAAGGACTTATAAGGCTTTTCGCTATCCTTTTTGGCTTGGTGAGCATCTATCAGTTGTCTTATACTTTCATCACTAACAAGTTGGAGGGAGATGCTGAAGCTTACGCAGTTAGCCAAATTTCGGAGGCTGAGGAAGACTATGTTGCAAAGCGTGAAGCTTTAGAGGCATCGTATTTGGACTCCATCAGTGACAACACTGTTTTGGGCTATACGAGCTATGGGGAAGCCAAAACGAAAGAGTTGAACAAAGGATTGGACCTTAAGGGAGGTATTAACGTGACCTTGCAGATTTCCGTGAAGGATATCTTGAAAGGCCTTGCCAACAATACCAAAAATCCGGTCTTCAACAAAGCATTGGCCGATGCCGACCAAGCTTCTACCAGTAGTGATGCCACCTATTTGGAATTGTTTTTTGATGCTTTTGACAATATCAAAGGAGATACAAAATTGGCATCGCCCGATATTTTTGCCAACAAAGGACTTAGTGACGATATCAATTTCCAAATGGGAGATGAGGAGGTAAAGCCCATCATCCGAAGAAAGATTGATGAATCCATTGTTTCTGCATTTGAGGTACTCCGTGAGCGTATTGACGGTTTCGGGGTTACCCAGCCCAATATTCAGCGGGAAGGAAATTCGGGAAGAATCGTGGTTGAGCTTCCAGGAGCGAAGGACATCGCCCGTGCCCAAGAATTATTATCTAGTACGGCACAATTGGAGTTCTGGGAAACCTATCCGCAGAGCAACCAAAGTTTGGGTACTTTCTTTGTAAATGCCAATGAGCGTTTAAAAGAGATTTTGGAGCCATCGAATTCCGAAGAAGAAGTGGCAAAACCTGAATCCGAGATCGAT
Organism: Flagellimonas sp. MMG031; assembly: GCF_040112705.1. Lineage (NCBI taxonomy): Bacteria > Pseudomonadati > Bacteroidota > Flavobacteriia > Flavobacteriales > Flavobacteriaceae > Flagellimonas > Flagellimonas sp. MMG031. Next base: position 3,537,870 of record NZ_CP157804.1, on the reverse strand, counting down.
TCCCTACTTTCGGACGTTGCTCAGGATTCATTGGATATGACCGCAGAGGCCAATCCACTATTGGGGAAATTGCTTCCGGCAAACCCTGGCAGTCATGCCATTGCACGTGCCATGGTTTCCGATACTGCCGAGTTGGGTAGCTACTTGAGAATGCCCGAGATCAAAAGATTGTTGCCAAACGATATCCAGTTCACCAAATTCCTTTGGGAAAGACCGTCCCAAGATGCTGAAATCGTGGATTTGTATGCGTTGAAATCCAACAGGGAAGGCACACCACGAATCAGTGGAGATGTGGTTTCCGATGCACAGGATACCTTTGACCAGTTCAATAAGCCAGCTGTAAGCATGACGATGAACACTCGTGGTGCCAAGGAGTGGGAAGAATTGACTGGTGATGCCTACAACAACCAGACAGGGATAGCCATTGTTCTGGATAATAAAGTATATACAGCGCCTGGAGTTTCCTCTGGACCCATTTCCGGTGGCCGTTCAGAGATTACAGGTACGTTTACGGTAAACGAAACCAAGGATATCGCCAACGTATTGCGAGCAGGTAAATTGCCGGCTTCTGCTGAAATTATTGATTCTTTCGTGGTAGGACCTTCTTTGGGTCAGGAAGCCATCGACAGTGGTTTGATGTCCTTCGTGATTGCCATGCTATTCGTTTTGGTATGGATGATTTTCTACTATGGTAGAGCAGGTGTCTTTGCCGACATTGCACTTTTGTTCAATATTCTTTTGATTTTTGGTGTATTGACGAGCCTTGGTGCGGTATTGACTTTGCCCGGTATTGCAGGTATCGTATTGACCATTGGTATGTCGGTGGATGCCAACGTACTTATTTTTGAAAGGGTCAAGGAAGAACTGGATAGAGGAAAAGGAAAGGCCCAAGCCATCGCCGATGGTTTTGGAAATGCACTATCTTCTATTTTGGATGCCAATATCACTACAGGACTTACAGCGATTATCCTCTTTATTTTTGGATCAGGACCAATTAAAGGTTTCGCTACCACCTTGATGATAGGTATTGTGACGTCCTTGTTCACCGCTATTTTTGTGACCCGATTGATGATCGAGGCCTATACCAGTAAAAAAGGTCGTCGATTGGATTTCTGCACAGGTATCACCAAGAACTTGTTCAAGAACTTGAGCATTGATTTCTTGTCCAAGCGCAAAATATCATACATTGTTTCTGGAATCCTTGTTGCTGTGAGTGTGTTCTCTTTAGCAACCAAGGGACTTCAACAAGGTGTTGATTTTGTAGGGGGACGTTCTTATCAAATTCGATTTGAAGATCCCGTGAATCCATCCGAAATTGCCGGTGATTTGACCTCTGTTTTTGGAAGTGGAACCAATGCAAAGACCTTTGGTGCCGCCAATCAGATTATCATCACCACCAATTACAGATTTGAAGAAAACGGTCCAGAAGTGGATACCGAGATCCTGAACGAAATGTTCACCCAAATTCAAAAGTATTTCCCTGATGGTACCACCTATGACGACTTTAAGCCAGGAGGTACAGCAGAGGATTTAGGGGTGTTGAAATATCGAAAGGTAGGTCCTACCATTGCAGACGATATCAAGAAAGGCGCTATTTTGGCCATTATTGCCTCCTTGGCAGTGGTGTTCCTTTATATCCTTTTGCGATTCAGAAAATGGCAATTCTCCTTGGGTGCCGTTGTTGCGGTTTTCCACGATGTTATGGTGGTATTGGGTATTTTCTCATTGACAGGAAGTATTATGCCTTTCAATATGGAAATTGACCAAGCCTTTATTGCGGCCATACTTACGGTAATCGGTTACTCGCTTAACGATACGGTGGTTGTTTTTGACCGTATCCGTGAAATCACTGGTTTGAAAGGATTTAACGACGGAGTTAATATCAACTCCGCTTTGAACAGCACCTTGAGCCGAACATTGAATACCTCCCTCACTACGTTGATCGTATTGTTGGCCATCTTCATTTTTGGAGGTGAAAGCCTAAGAGGATTTATGTTTGCAATGATTGTTGGTGTGATTGTGGGTACCTATTCCTCTGTATTTATCGCAACACCAATTATGTTCGATTCTTTGAAGAAGAAAATTGCTGCTGCTACAGGAGCATAGTTTTTCGTTTTTTATATTACACTTTACAATAAAGGCCCTTTTTTAAGGGCCTTTGTTTTTATATTCTGTTGGCGGACAATGTTCCTAACCAGGACAATAACTGACTGAACAGGGTGAAATTCTGTATGACCCTTAATTGTCCATTAAAGCCCCATTTGTCCCGCTCCTTGGGATGATTGAGCATATAGGCCATGGTTTTCGCCAAACTATCAATGTCCGTAGGGTCAGGGTTAATTTGACCGGTCTTGTTATGCACCACTTGATATTTCAGTCCCGCAGCATTGGATACCAACACAGGTTTTCTTTTCCACATGGCCTCTGTGGCCGTAAGTCCAAACCCTTCTTGAATGGAATTTTGTGCAATAATGCTCGAAGTTCGTTGGAGCGCATTTACAATGAGCGCATTTTGTTTGGGATTGTCCAAGGGCAGCAATAGAATGGCAATATCGTTTTGCATGCTAGGGTCCACCTGTTTGTAGGTTTCTGTGAGTTCCTGGAGCACTTCTTTGCCTTCAGGATCATCCGATACAAAGGCCGGGTCGGGTCCTCCCATCACCAATAAGGTCATTTCAATCCGCTTGTATTCCAAACTATCCGGATCGCCGTGTTCTCTGTTGTCCAGTTTCATTTTGATGAAAGCCTCCATCAACTCCTTGAAACCTTTGAGGCGGTCCCAGCGCGATATTTCCGTGATAATCGGCCGGTAGATCAAATCCAAGTTCTGGCCTGCATCCAACACATCGAAAGAGCCATCGGGCATCACCTTGCGAACCAAATGTTCGTAGCGGTGGTACAAAATCGCCTTGTGATCGTCCAGTACACCGGATTGATACAGAATACCAATACACTTGTGCAATTGTAGTTCCCGGTTTTTATGGCTCAAGGGGTCAATAGCCGGAGGGATAATGGAGGTACGGTTTTTCAAAGGCTTGGGCACGTAAGAGGGGAGACTGAACACAAAATGATCATAATCGTCCGTGTAAGGTTCCAAAAATTTCCATACGGCATCGGTCACTTTGGTATCTTCCTCCAAACCAATATGACATCGCCAAATAATGGAAACCTGTTTCTCTTTTTTGATAATGGCCGCAAGGGGCATGGGTTGTGGGTCGTGCACCACCACAATGTCACCATCCTTGATGAGTTCCAATGCCTTTGCGAGATTGTTTCGGTTGACTTCTTCGTATATCTTACGGTCTTCCCCAGTAAAAGCACCGGTACCACTTCCGTGTATGGCATTGTGTATGCGCTTGGTCAGATCAAAAAAGGCCTCTTTTTTGGCTTCGATGACCAGCCATTCGATGGATACGCCAAGTTCGCGCAATATCCGCATTTGACTCGGGAGCATTTCGGCCACCCCACCGCCAATGGCCGTGGAGTTGATCATCCAAATGGTACTGCCTTTAAGGGATTCAATAGGGTCTTGGGCCTGTTCCATAAAGTCCAGAACAGAGGAATAGAGCGAGCCGTACGCCTTGTAGTCTACAAGTTTGGCGCCTGGCTTTACATTGATTTTTTGCATGTAAGGGAAGGGTTACTGTTTGATTTCCTTATAAGATAACAAAAAATCGGGTGAGTTTGCTAAATTGTTGTTTATGAGATTCTTATGATTGAACCTGAGTCCCTTTTGAACCCTTTTCACCAAGGGATAGTTCGTAAATGAACGTTGGTTCCAGTTGGGGCTCTTTGCGATGGGAAACAAAAACAATGGCTGTTTCGCTTTCTTTGGCGATTTTGTTCACCAAGGCTACAAAGAGTGAGGCACTGGCATCGTCCAGACCGGCTGTGGGCTCGTCTAGAATCAATAAGGGTGGATGTTTCACCATGGCACGTGCCATCATGACCAAACGTTTATCCCCGTCGGATAGGTCCCTGAAATGTTCTTTTTTTCTTTCTTCCAATTGTAAAAGTTGGAGCCACTGGCGGGCAAGCTTGATTTCACTGTCCGTAGGCTGCACGTAAAGCCCAATGGAATCGTGTAGCCCAGAGATGATCATGTGCTCCAAGCTATGGTAGCCGCGAAATTTATCGGTAATGGCCGGCGTGTAGTATCCAATTTTCTGCTTCAGGTCCCAAACACTTTCACCGCTTCCCTTTTTTTGTCCAAAAATGGTGAGATCTTGTCCGTACCCTTTATGGCTGTCACCGGTAATCATAGAGAGGAGGGTAGATTTTCCACTGCCGTTAGGTCCAATCAGTTGCCAAAATTCACCGCGCTTAATAGTCCAGTTAATCTGATCGAGCACAGATTTACCATCGAAGCTCACGGATACCCCTCTAAAACCGACCAATTCATGATGGTCTACCTCTATGCGCTTCAACGGTGATGGGATGTTTCCCTGAAAGGGGTCCGATGCCAATTGGGTATCGTTCCAAAAATCATCTGGGGATGGGTAGGGCAGAAGTTGCTCCCTTTTCAATTTGAAAAAGTGGGTTGTACATGGGAGAATATCATTCAATCGACTGACGACCTGTACTAGCGTTTTGGTTTTGGAGATTTCCAATAATTGATCCTTAAGCTTGTCTTGGGTAGCAACATCCAAATTATCGAACGGATTCACCAATACCATAAAGTCTGGGTTTTGTTGGAGCAAATAGTTGAGCAGGGCCTTTTTTTGCTCCCCACTGCTCATGGTCTTGAGCGGTTGATCGCCATTCTTGGTCAAAATTTTGATATCGTGCCGATCTTCCTCATTCATGTACCGATGGATTTCGGAACGGGAAAATAGCAGCCCATTTAAGCCCTGCAGATCCGTCAGTCCTTTCACGGCTTTGTTTTGAAGTAACCGTTGCACCAAAGGCTCAGTATTGGAATTGTTTTGTATGAGAATCGCGTAGCTTTTGGTCGGCTTCATTTGGGTAAAGGTCTTTTCCCAAAATTACGATTATCCGTCAGTTTGGACTATAATCTTGAAAAACTGATGCTATCCCCGACCTGTAGCCCCAGTTGGTCGGAAAGGCCAGCATTGATTTCGAGCACATATTTCGCAGGAACATTGGATGGCAAAGTGTTCTCATTGAACGGCTGCGCATTTTTCTGGAAGCTCACAATTTTCATCCCTGAGTTGATGTAAATTATATCCAAAGGAATTTCTGTGTTCTTCATGTAAAAGTACTGCAAGGCCTCAGTGGGTTGCACAAATAACATCCCCCGGTCGGTTTTCATCGATTTTCGGTACATGAGACCGGTTTGGGTCTCATATTCCGTTTCGGCAATCTCAATATCAAAATTGGCCTTGATGGAGTCCGTTTCGGTGGACAATACCTTGAGTTCCCCTTCTTTGGTAAAAGAAATGGTCTCGGTTTTTATAGCACTTTTTGACTCGGTTTTGCACGAGGCAACAGCAAATATAAATACCAATAATCCGATGCTTTTAAGGTAAGCCATAATTTAAATTTCTACTGGAGTGGGTTTTGCCATAAAATAGAAACCGATGATGATCATGGGAAGGCTCAACCATTGTCCAGTGGACAACAATCCCAGCGATTCCTCGAAGCCGCCTTGGCTTTTTTTGTAAAATTCCACAAAGAACCGGACCACAAATAAGAGCACCAAAAAGAGTCCGAAAAGGAATCCTGACTTGTTTTTCCAATCCGTTTTCCAGTAGAGCAGATAGAGTCCCAAGAAAATCAAAATATAACCAAACGCTTCGTAGAGTTGTGCGGGATGTCGATACGGGATGGCCTCCAAAATATTAGCGTATTCAGGATTATGCTGAATGGCTTTGTAAGCGGCATTTGGAGTTTCTTCCTTCGTCAGGGCCATGGCTTTATAGGCTGGCATATCGTCGGAGTCGCGGATAAATCGGGTGGCCAAAAAATAGGATTCATCCACCTTTCTTCCGTTGATTTCGGAGTTGAAAAAGTTTCCGAACCGCACAAAGGCGGCGCCAATGGCCGAAGGGATTACCAATCGGTCCAACAACCAGAGCATTTTCATGTCCTTCCATTTCAAGGAGTACAATCCAATTCCTATAATGGCAGCAATGGTGGCCCCATGACTGGCGAGACCTGTAAAACCTGTGAACTCATACCCATTTATAAGGCCAAACAGCGAGCTGTTGGCACTTTCACGTATCGGTAAAAGGATTTCCGCCAAATGGTCTTGGTAGTACTCCCAATCATAAAAAAATACATGTCCCAATCGAGCTCCCAGCATAATGGAAACCACGGTGTAGATGAAAAGGGAATCCAGTTTTTCCATGGACTTCTTTTCGTTCAGGAATATTTTTTTCATGATGAACCAGCCCAGGACAAAGGCCGCTATCCAGAGCAGATTGTAGTATTTTATCTGTATGAAACCCAGTTTAAAAAGGGTTCCTTCGGGGTTCCAGTCAAATCCTAGAAAGTACATGTGCATAAATTTTAGGGACTAATATAACTACTTTGAGCGGTTGCTCGACGTTATTTAAACTTCAATTTTTTAAGGTACAGGATCGTAGCCGCTTCCACCCCAAGGATTACAGCTGGCGATTCGTTTGATGGAGAGCCATCCGCCCTTGAACAAACCGTGCTTTTTTAAGGCCTCCAAGGTATATTGGGAACACGTAGGGGAATAGCGGCATGTGGAGGGGAGCATGGGAGAGATAAAAAGTTGGTAAAAACGCACCAATAAAACAAACGGTGCTATCAAAATTTTCTTCATGGCATCTTCGACTGATACGAAGGAACAAGGTAACAAAAAGCCCCGATAAAATCGGGGCTTGCTTTAAACTTCTTCTCCAGATTGCACAGGTTCCAGATGGTCCCGTTCTTCATCCGTGTAGAGTCGAGACTTGATGACAAAACGGATTCCCAATGGAATTTCCAAGCTAAAACTGGCACCTCTTCCAGTGGTTACATCCACCGTAAGCTGTGTGTGCTTCCAGTATTCGAACTGGTCCTTGCTCATAAAAAAATCGCAACCGTGAATGGTGCCCAATTTCACATCGTTCTCGTTGAGCATTAATTCACCTTTGGGGAAGCACATGGGCGAAGAACCGTCACAACAGCCCCCACTTTGGTGGAACATGAGCTCACCATGGCGTTCCCTGAGTTGGTCAATGATTTTTATGGCATTGTCCGAAACCAATACACGTTTTATCAACTGCTCCATCCTAGAAAAAGCCCAGTTTGTTCTTGTCATAAGAAATCAACATGTTCTTGGTCTGTCTGTAATGGTTGAGCATCATTTTATGGGTTTCCCTTCCGATACCTGATTTCTTATAACCACCAAACGGAGCATGTGCAGGATAGGCATGGTAACAATTTACCCAGACCCTGCCAGCTTGTATCTGTCGTGAAATTTTGTAGGCCTGGTGCATATCGCGGGTCCAAACCCCGGCACCCAATCCATAAAGGGTATCATTGGCAATTTCCAAGGCTTCAGCTTCGTCTTTAAAGGTGGTAACACAGACCACGGGACCAAAGATCTCTTCTTGGAACACCCGCATCTTGTTGTTTCCTTTCAGTATGGTGGGTTGGATGTAGTATCCACCTTCAAGTCCTTCATTGTAGGCAGCTTCGCCGCCGGCAAGGACTTCGCAGCCTTCTTCCTTACCAATTTGGATGTAATTAAGTATTTTTTCGTACTGGTCATTTGAAGCCTGTGCGCCCATCATGGTATTTGGGTCCAAAGGATGTCCTAGCTTAATGGCCTTTGTGCGTTCCACCACACGTTCAATAAAGGCATCAAAAATGCTTTCCTGCACTAATATCCGGGATGGACAAGTACACACTTCGCCTTGGTTCAATGCGAACATCACAGCACCCTCCAAACACTTGTCAAAGAATTCGTCATCGGCCTCCATAATGCTCTCAAAGAATACATTTGGGGATTTTCCTCCCAATTCCAAGGTGACGGGAATAATATTTTTGGATGCGTATTGCATGATCAATTGTCCGGTAGTAGTCTCCCCGGTAAACGCAATTTTGTTGATTCTTGGACTGGACGCCAAGGGCTTTCCTGCTTCCAAACCAAATCCGTTGACGATATTGAGCACCCCAGCTGGAAGAATGTCCTCAATCAGTTCCATTAAAATCAAAATTCCTACAGGTGTTTGCTCGGCAGGTTTTAGAACAACACAGTTGCCTGCTGCCAAGGCCGGTGCTATTTTCCAAGCGGCCATTAAAATTGGGAAGTTCCAAGGAATGATTTGTCCCACGACCCCCAGTGGTTCCAATATATTCATCGAAACCGTGTTGGCATCCAATTCGCTTACGGAGCCTTCTTCGGCACGGATAACCCCTGCAAAATATCTAAAGTGGTCAATGGCCAAGGGCATGTCGGCCGCACGGGTTTCGCGGAGGGCCTTACCATTGTCCCAAGTTTCGGCCCGGGCCAAAACTTCCAAATTGTTTTCCATCACATCGGCAATCTTCAATAACAGATTGCTACGGTAAGTGGCGGAGGAATTGTTCCATTCTGGAGCTGCTGCCCAGGCGGCATCAATTGCCTTGTCCACATCTTCTGAGGTAGATCTTGCTATCTTGGTGAACGCATTTCCGTCTACAGGGGATACGTTGTCAAAATATTCTCCTTTGGTAGGAGGGGTCCATTTGCCACCAATGTAATTTTCATATTGGTCCTTAAACTTAGGTTTTTCCAGAACGTTTCGTTCCGTAGTTTGTACATTGCTCATAATACACGTTGTTTTAGTTAATTGTTATGTGCACCATCACTTTTTAAGTGACTGATTCTAAAAGTATTGATTTTGAGCGCCGTATATCTGACGTATTCTATTAATGACATGACCAATCCTCTTTGAATTTGTATTTTTAACAAAAAACACCATTGTATTTTTTATATTTAATAAGTTTTTTTTTAAAATATTAAGGAGTAAACACTGAGTATGCAGTTGCCCGAACGATTTTTTAAGGAAAGAAAATTGGAGCATTTGGTAGAAAACCAAACGTCCTACACGCTGAACAATGCTGCGATGCATGTTTTTGAAACGCATTTGCAGGCAGAAAAGGTATTGCTGCAATTTGACCAACCCGTGTTGGCTTCCATGTTGATCGGAAAAAAGGTGATGCACTTACGCGACAAGAATTCTTTTGATTTTTTGCCAGGTGAATCCCTGATCTTGCCCTCAAACGAAGTAATGTGTATCGATTTCCCCGAAGCCAACCAAGAGAATCCGACCCGTTGTCTCGCCATGGCGATTTCTGATGAAAAAATCAATAAGGTCATCAATTTAATGAATGAATCCATGCCAAAGCATGATGGCTCCGAATGGGCCTTGATGGATTACAACTACCACTTTACCAACGATACCAGCATTTATGGAATCATTCAGCGGCTTTTGTACTTATTTACCGAAAACCACCCTTCCAAGGACTTTTTCGTGGATAACATGCTCCAAGAGTTGATCATCCGCATTTTGCAGGGCAACCGACGTGAAAACTATACCCAAAATGCATCCAAGTTGAGCTCCAACAATCGCTTGGCCTATGTGGTGGAGTATATTGCCAATCATTTGCACGAACCGATATCCGTAAGTGATCTGAGCAAAAGAGCCTGCATGAGCGAATCTCATTTTCATAAAACCTTTAAGGAGGAGTTGGGAATTACACCTATTGACTACATCAATAGTGAGCGCATTAAAATGGCCATCAAGTTATTGAAGGACCCGGATAAAAAAATAAAGGAGATCTATCTGGAATGCGGTTTCGAGAACCGTTCCTATTTCAACCGGTTGTTCAAACGAAAAATCCATGTTTCGCCCGGAGAGTACCAGTCAAAATTTATGAAAAATGCCTAATTAACGCTGAAGGTCGTCCCGTCCTTGCCATCCTTAATCTGAATTCCCAAGGCGACTAGTTGATCTCGAATTTTATCGGAGGTGGCAAAATCCTTTTTCGCACGAGCTTCGTTCCTGATATCAATCAACAATTCCATGACACCGTTCAAGGTATTGGAGTCATCTTTCGCCATGGATTGATTTTCTATGCCCAGTACGTCGTAAACAAAGGCCTCCAATGTTTTCTTCAATTCCTCCTTGTCTTCGGCAGAAAGGGTTTCCTTGTCCTCTTTGATAAGGTTGATGTGCTTCACGGCCTCGAACAAATGAGCGATTAGTATCGGGGTATTAAAATCGTCATTCATGGCATCATAGCACTTCTGCTTCCATGCGGTTACATCAAAATCCGATTTCGCCCCTGTTTTTAAAGTATCGATACTGTCCAAGGCATCCATCAAGCGGTTATAGCCCTTTTCCGAAGCTTGCAAGGCTTCATCACTAAGATCTAAAATACTGGTATAATGGGCCTGCATCATAAAAAAGCGGACCACTGCAGGGGTGTAGGGCTTGCTTAAAATGTTGTTGTCACCGCTGAAGATTTCCGCAGGATAAATATTGTTGTCCGTGGATTTGGACATTTTTTTACCGTTCAAGGTCAGCATATTGGCGTGCATCCAATAGTTGACGGGCGATTTGCCAGTGCTGGCCTCTGCCTGGGCTATTTCGCATTCATGATGCGGAAACTTAAGGTCCATCCCGCCGCCATGGATATCAAAGGTTTCGCCCAGATATTTGGTACTCATGGCTGTGCATTCCAAGTGCCAACCGGGAAAACCATCGCCCCAAGGGGACGGCCAGCGCATGATGTGCTGTGGCTCGGCTTTTTTCCAAAGCGCAAAATCCTGTGGGTTTCTTTTTTCGTCCTGGGCCGTTAGCTCGCGGGTGTTGGTGATCATATCTTCCAACTTTCTGCCGCTTAATTTTCCGTAATCGTGATCTTTGTTGAACTTGATCACATCAAAATAGACCGAACCGTTGGCTTCGTAGGCATAGCCTTTTTCAAGAATATCCTTGATAATTTCTATCTGCTCTATGATATGTCCCGTAGCGGTAGGCTCAATACTTGGTGGCAACAGGTTGAACAACTGCAAGGTGTTGTGAAAATCCACCGTGTAGCGTTGCACTACCTCCATGGGTTCAATCTGCTCCAATTTGGCCTTTTTTGCAATTTTGTCCTCACCCTCATCCGCATCGTTTTCCAAATGTCCGGCATCGGTGATGTTCCGAACATAACGGACTTTGTATCCCAAGTGTTTGAAATACCGAAAAATCATGTCGAAGGACATGAAGGTGCGACAGTTCCCCAAGTGCACATTGCTGTATACCGTTGGACCACAAACATACATGCCTACGTGGCCTTCGTTTATGGGCTGGAACACGTCTTTTTTTCCGGTAAGCGAGTTATGGATGCGTAAGGTTTGGTCTTTATACAATTGCATTTAAACGGTTGGTGTTTAAAATTCGGTATCCAGATTGATGTAGTCCAAAAATTCCCTTCTTGTGGCCTCTTCCTTGAATTTACCGCCATACTCTGCGGTTACGGTGCTACTATCGATATCGCGGATGCCCCTGGAATTGACACAAAGGTGTTTTGCATCGATAACGCAGGCCACGTCTTCTGTGCCCAACACTTTTTGAAGCTCCTTGACGATTTGGATGTTCATTCGCTCTTGCACCTGTGGACGCTTTGCAAAATAATCCACAATTCGGTTCATTTTGGAAAGTCCAACAACGGTCCCGTTGGAGATATAGGCAATATGCGCCCGCCCAACAATGGGCAACAAGTGGTGTTCGCAGGTGGAATACACTACGATATTTTTTTCGACCAACATTTCGCCGTACTTGTACTTATTGTCAAAAGTGGACGATTTGGGTTTTCTGTCCGGATGCAATCCTCCAAAAATTTCCTGTACGTACATTTTGGCCACCCTTTTTGGGGTACCTTTCAAACTGTCATCATCTAGGTCAAGACCCAGCGTAAGCATAATTTCCCTGACGCTTTTTTGTATTCTTTCGATTTTTTCTTCGTCGCTCAATACAAAAGCATCCTCTCGTAAAGGGGTATCCGATGAGGAACCTACGTGGTCGTTCCCTCTTTCTTCATATTGTTCTTCCAATGCCTGCTCTAATTTCATAGGTACTGCTTGTGGAGGGCAAAGATATACATTAATGAACGATTTAACATCTGGTATCTGGGGTTTGACAACATAAATTATTGTTAAGGCAAGGCGTGCGGTACTTTTATAATGCCCAAACCTACAGTCTTTTATGTGGAAACCTATTTTAAGGACCTTATTGTTTTTACTGTTCTGGCAAACTGCACAAGGGCAGGTGGCCCAAGATTGCTCCCAGGCCATTCCCATTTGCAGCAATACCCCAATTAATGGCGGAACCAATGGTTTTGGTGCCGATGACTTCAATGGCGCCTCCTCCAGCGGTTGCTTGGAGCAGACCACCACAGGAGCCATAGAATCCAATTCGGCTTGGTACCGTTTTAGAACGGCCGAAGCTGGTCAATTGGGCTTTAATATTGGGCATAATAGCAACGAGGATTGGGATTTTGCGCTCTATCGTGCTACCGATTGCAACAATTTGGGCGACCCCGTTCGATGTAATTTTTTCGACAACAGCGAGAATACCAGTTTTATTGGGGTGGGAGAGGACCCTACGGGCGATGAAGATTCCGTACACTATGAAGACTGGCTACAGGTAGAGGCTGGGGAGGATTATTATCTCTTCATCAATAATTTTAGCAATATCAATTCTGGTTTTTCCATTCAGTTCACCGGAAATGTATGGGTAGATTATCCCAACAGTGCTTTGGATTGTTCCATTGTCAGCAATTTGTTGGGTCCGCCCATTACCGTTTGCGAAGGTGAAACCGTAGTCTTGGATGCCACAACTTCTGGAGCTTCGGGTTACGAGTGGTATCGTGATGGTGGGACTGGCTTTCAGTTGATATCAGGTGCTGCTGGTGCTACGTATACCGTTCCGGATTCGGGCACGTACCGCGTTGTGGTCCTTACTTCAGCAGAAAATATAGTAAGTGATGTCCAAGTCGGATTTAATGAAGTACCGGTTACGGGGATGTTGACAAATGAGACCCTCTGTTTTGAACCGGATATGATCTTTGATTTAAATGTCAAAAATACAGAAGCCCTTGGGGGAATGGATGCTGATGCTGTTATCGTGAGTTATCATGGTACCCAGGCCGATGCGAATGCTGGCGTAGCCCCTCTAGATCGGAATCATTTGCTGTCCGCTGGCTCGGAAACCATTTACGTAAGGACAACCTCATTGGCAAACCCAGATTGCTACGATGCCTCCCAAAGCTTTGCCATCAACGCCATAACTACTCCAGTTTTAACTTTTGATGAGCAGGTTGTCATCTGTGAAGCCGTCGGAACTCTGGAAATCGGGGAAACGCAGCCCAATCCTGATTACACTTACCAATGGAGTTCGGGAGAGCAAACCCCGTCCATTTTGGTATCCGAAGCCGGAGAATATGTCTTAACGGCAACCCATCAATCCAATGGAATTGTTTGTGAGGCTACCAGAACGGTGGTGGTCGAGATATCGACTATGCCCCAAATCTCCAGTATCGATATAGCCGATATGAGCGTCAATAATTCGGTTACCATCAATACGGAGAGTGGTGGAACGTATGAATTTAGTCTGGATGGTACAGATTTTCAAAGCAGCAATGTGTTCCAAGGTGTTCCTCCCGGTTTGCATATGGTACGCATGCGAGACCTGTATGGCTGTGGTGAGGTAGAAGAAGAAATTGTGGTAGTGGGCTATCTTTCCGCTTTTTCGCCCAATGGCGATGTGCTCAATGAGACTTGGCAGATTGAGGGACTTTCTACTTTAAACTCTCCTATTGTTACCATTTATGACCGCTATGGTAAACTCATCAAACAGATGAACGAGTTTGACGCAGGTTGGGATGGCAATTTTCAAGGAAAGCCGCTGCCATCAACCGATTATTGGTTCAAATTGTCCTACATTGATGCAGATGGTAACCGTACCGTTGCCAAATATTTGCAAAGCCATTTTTCCTTAAGGCGATAGCTAAGTGTTGCCGTTTGTCGATTAACGGTAAATTTCTTCGATGACCGTATACTAAAACCGTAGGTTAGCGAGTTATACTGCTAATAAGCAGCATAATCAATAGCCCCAAAATTCTATGAGAGCTCTATTCAGCGCTATCTGTTTTTTTCTTGTATGCCAGTTGGTCAGCGCGCAAAACTCCCCAGATTGTAGAACAGCGATTCCTGTTTGTGCCGATGCTCCCATTTTGGGAACCACGGACGGAGGTGGGGACATTGACGATTTCGACCCTGAGGTCATCACCCAAACCGGATGCTTGGAAAAGGGAAGTGTAAGTTCGGCCAATATCGAAAACAACACCGCTTGGTATGTGTTTAGGGCGGGTACCGACGGACAAATCGGTTTTGATATTGAGGCCCTTCCGGTTACCCCGGGAAGTCCAATTACCGCCGAATGGGATTTTGCGTTATACGGTCCTTTTGATGAAACTTCCAATGAGAATTTTTGCACCATAGTTGGGGATGGGACTGCCCAGCCCATTCGCTGCAATTACGAATACAACGAAACAGGGTTCACGGGGATTGGGGTCAATCCCGTAAATGGCAGGGAAGGAGCCCCGTTCGTAAAAGGGAGTCAAAACACCTATGATGAATGGTTAAATGTAAGACAAGGTGAAATATACTACCTCTACATCAACAATTACAACACCAATTTTGATGATGAACCAGAGGACTTTATCCTCACTTTCACGGGATCTTCTGTAGATGAAGACCAAAATACGGCATTGGACTGCAGTTTGCGCGATGAATTTTTAGGCTTTGATATCGTTGCCTGCGAAGGCGACCCGGATATTGTTTTATCTGCCCTTAATTCACCTGCAGGTCCCAATATCGCCAATGTTACGTGGAGTGTTGATTTTGATGATGACGGTGTTATCGACCAAATTTTGGCGAATGGAGCTACGGAGACCGAGTTGACCGTTTCAAGTCCTAATTCCGGACGTTATTTTGTTTCCATTGAAACCAATCAGGCGACCATTATAACGGATGATGTATTGATTACCTTTTACGGCACTCCTGAATTGGATGAGGTTCGGGTCATCGACGATTTGGTCAACAGCGACCAGACGGACCCCTATAATATTGAAATTGTTCCCGTAGGAGACGGAAATTATGAATATGCCATCAACGGAGGGGAATATCAGGACGACCCTGTGTTTTTGGATGTGCCCCCTGGAATAAACACCGTGGTCATCAACGATAAGAATGGCTGTGGGACCACTGAACCTATCGAATTTTTGGTCGTGGGCTATCCCAAATTTTTTACGCCCAATAGTGATGGTGCCCACGATAATTGGACCGTGTACGGGGTAGAGGAGTTGGGGAATCCTGTGGTGTATATTTTCGACCGTTACGGAAAGTTACTAAAGCAGGTTGATGTAAACGTCGGTTGGGACGGTACGTTTAATGGAAGGGATATGCCTTCATCCGACTATTGGTTCCGACTGGAATATGAGCGCAACGATGAAAATGTTATTGTTGCCAGGTCCGTGCGAAGACATTTTTCGCTGGTACGATAGATAAAAAAAGGCCGGAATTTCTTCCGACCTTATCGCATTATATTTTCTTTTTCTAGAATTTAAAGGTATAGCCCAAGGCAATATTTGTGTTTACACGATTAATGAGGGCGGCACTGTCCACACCACCATCAAAAAAGAAGGAATTGGTATCCTGCTCAGTGCGGCTATAGGCCAAATCCAAACGGTTGGCACCAAAGGTATAACCAATACCTGCTGAAAATCCGTTAAGGTCGCCCACAAAATTAGTATCCTCATAAGGACTTTGCTCATACCGGTAACCAGCTCTTAGACTTACTTGCTCAATTCGGTATTCCCCGCCCAAACGGAATGCATTCACTGCTCCCAAGGTGTTTCCTATAAATTCGTTTTCATCGGCAAAGCTTGGGTCGGAAGTAGGTCGCAGTTCAGCTTTGGACATATCTTGATAGGAGTAGTCAAAGCTTATCAATCCATCCTGACCAAATACCAAAGCCAAACTTCCGGTGTATTTTTCAGGAGTCTTTATGCGATATTCTTCATACAAATTCACAATATTGAAATTTATAAAGTCGATGTCGGGGACCGCTAAATTGGAATTGATGCGCTGCGAGGTATCGTCTGCAAGCCTATACCAAGTAGGGGATTGATAACTGGCACCCACTCGTACGGTTTGATTCAATTTTGCAATCGCGCCCAGGCTAAAAGAGAATCCATTTCCCTCTGTACGTAGGAGGTTGTCAAACGCAATGGTCTGTATAGGCGAATCTGCATCGTAACCTTGTTCGTCCAAAAGGCTAACTCTTTCATAGAGTACATTGTGGAAATTTAATGAGGCTCCCAAGTACAAATTGTCTTCATATTGAGTGGCAAAATTGGCCGTGAATTTACTGTTGAATCCAGAAGTGCTCTGTTGATACCGCTGATTAACCGTGCCGTATTGGGCATTGGAGAAATAGTCTGTGTTTTGGTCGACATCATCTACGGGTTCTATGATACCCGCTTGGAAGCCCAAGAAAGCCTGCTGGGCGGAGTACCCTAAATTGGCTCCGATATCCAGATAAGCATCTTCCACAAATTCACCTTCCTGTGTGCGCAAGGGACCCAATGGTTCGCCTTGTGCAAAGTTGAGAAAGTAATTATCGACACCGACAGCGGTACTGCCCGATGCAAAATAGGTGTTGTCAAAATTTCGGGCCAAATCATAATTAAAGGCCAATGCTATTTTTTTCCAAGGGCTATCGTTGGACGAATTAAATACAAGTACACCCCCAACCTGATTAAATTCCAAGGAATTATCCGTGGTGTTGGTTAGCGTACCACCATACAGGGCATCGTTGTTCCTATGATAGTTGGAACCTGTAATACTGATTTCACTAAAGTTGAACACGGCTGAACCTGCTGGGTTCACGTTAAGGGCGGACAAATCGCCACCTAAGGCTCCAAACGCCCCGCCCATAGCCTGAAACCTTGCGGTTCCCTGTAGGTTCTCGGTGCTATAGCGTACCACGTCATCAATGGTTTGTGCGCTTGCAAAAGTGCATGCCAATACCATGATGAAAGTTGAGATTCTTTTCATTTCTTGTGATTTAGATTAATCGATAAATTTATGGAATGATTATGGTCTTCCGCCACCGCGTCCGCCTCTACTACCGCCAGAAGAACGTGAGGCTCCTCCAGAGGAACGTGAACCTCCCGATGATCTGCTAACGCCGGAACTTCTAGAGCTGCTTCCAGAGCTGCGGTAGCTTCCGCTAGACCTACTGCTCCTAGAGTATCCACTGCTACGATAGCTTCGGGAGCTCGCACCGCTCGAAGAACGATTGTAGCTTCTGCTGGGCGAGTAGCCTCTTGAAGACCGTGTTCCGGAACTTCTGTTATAGCTTCGGGTCGCATTACTGCCATTATAGCTTCGGTTGCTTCTAGTGGAAGGCGATGTTCCGTACCTATTATTATATGATCTTGAACTTCTATTGTAGCCGGGCGATGTTCGTGTACTTCTACTGGTTCTGTAATTGCGGTTTCTGGCCAAGGCATCGGCACTTACCGTTCTCCGCACATTGGAGCGATTACTGTAGCCACGGGCACTGCGACTTGCCAGGTTATTGCTTCGTCCAACGGTTCTGTTGGAACGGCCACTATTATATCTAAATCCATCAGCATATCTTCTGTTGGTGCGCGAAGCGATGGTAGTTCCAGGTAGATAGGAATACCCGCGTCTGCCCGAGATGCGAGCGTAATTTCTGCCGTAATATCCTCTTCCAACGAACGGACGGTTCCAATATCCGCCCCAGCCCCAGCCGGCATTCCAGCCCCAACCAAGGCCTCCCCAGCCCCAGCCAGCGTTCCAGCCCCAGCCGCCGTTCCATAACCAAGGGTCGTTCCAGCCCCAGCCGGCATTCCAGCCCCAACCAAGACCTCCCCAGCCCCAGCGGTTCCATCTCCATGGGTTGTTCCAGCCCCAGCCAGCGTTCCAGCCCCAACCGGCGTTCCATAGCCAAGGGTCGTTCCAACCCCAGCCCCAGCTGTTGTCATAAACATTTATGGAAATATTGGAAGGATTGTCCCCCCAACCGGGATTACCATTATAGTTATTGTTGTAGGCAAAATAATCGGTTTGCTCACCATAGGGAATGGTATCATTTTGTGTTTGACTGGAGTAACTGTCAACATCGGTAAAAACCTCACTGTCCAAAATTTCACCGTATTCATTTGCTTTATCACCAAAATAATCCCCGTAGATATTATTTTCCTGCTGCTCCACCCTTTCGGCTTGTGCATTTCTCTTTTCTACGCTCACTACACGATTATTGGGAGTGTATATGCCATCATCATAATAGGAAGCCTGCTGATATGAACCACAGGAGGCCATAAAAAGGGCGGCAACCATCAATATGGCGGGGGTTCGTAATTTATTGTGAAGTAAAGACTGTAACATGGTGCAATTTTTATTGTTGAACATACTAAAAATAATTAGTTTTACCCAATCATTTCACTATTAAAGACACAAGTTTTGTGCCAAACTTCAATTAATGGGTAAAAATTTAACGAGCAGAGCGGAGGATTATTCCAAATGGTATAACGAACTGGTGGTAAAGTCGGATTTGGCCGAAAACTCGGGGGTCAGGGGTTGTATGGTTATCAAACCCTACGGATATGCCATTTGGGAAAAGATGCAGGGACAATTGGATAGGATGTTCAAGGAAACGGGCCACGAGAACGCCTATTTTCCACTGTTCATACCTAAATCCTATTTGAGCAAGGAGGCCAGCCATGTGGAAGGATTTGCCAAGGAGTGTGCCGTGGTTACCCATTACCGTTTAAAAAATGCGGAAGATGGCAGTGGTATTGTCGTGGATGAGGATGCCAAATTGGAAGAGGAGCTTATTGTTCGACCCACCTCCGAAACGATTATCTGGGATACGTATCGAAAATGGATTCAATCCTATCGGGATCTACCCTTGAAAATCAACCAATGGGCCAATGTGGTGCGTTGGGAAATGCGGACCCGTCTTTTCTTGAGGACGGCAGAGTTTTTATGGCAGGAAGGCCACACGGCCCATGCCACACGTGAGGAAGCTTTGGAAGAAGCTGAATTGATGATGAACGTGTATGCCGAGTTTGTTGAAAACTACATGGGCGTGCCCGTGATCAAGGGAACCAAAACCGAAAGTGAACGTTTTGCCGGAGCAGAGGAAACCTATTGTATCGAAGCCCTTATGCAGGACGGTAAAGCATTGCAGGCGGGTACTTCCCACTTTTTGGGGCAGAACTTTGCCAAGGCATTCGATGTGAAATTTGCCAATAAGGAAGGTTCCCAAGATTATGTTTGGGCCACTTCTTGGGGTGTTTCCACCCGATTGATGGGCGCCTTGGTCATGACCCATAGCGACGATAATGGTTTGGTGCTTCCTCCCAAGTTGGCGCCGATACAGGTGGTGATCGTCCCCATTTATAAAGGACTAGATCAATTGGACGCGATTTCCGAAAAAGTGGAGCCCTTGGTAAAGGAACTTCGTAGTAGAGGAATTACGGTGAAGTACGATACTCGCGATACCCACAAACCGGGCTTTAAATTCAACGAGTACGAATTAAAAGGGGTTCCCGTCCGATTGGCAGTGGGTCAGCGCGATTTGGCCAACGGAACATTTGAGGTGGCACGAAGGGACACTTTGACCAAGGAGATCGTGAAAGCCGATGAGGTGGTGGACAAAGTTGTGGCCTTAATGGATGAAATCCAAGAGAACATCTTTAAAAAGGCATTGGACTACAGACAAGAACATATTACCGAAGTGGATTCCTATGAAGAATTCAAAAAGGTAATCGAGGA
The DNA here is from genome assembly GCF_040112705.1 of Flagellimonas sp. MMG031. Classification (NCBI taxonomy): domain Bacteria; kingdom Pseudomonadati; phylum Bacteroidota; class Flavobacteriia; order Flavobacteriales; family Flavobacteriaceae; genus Flagellimonas; species Flagellimonas sp. MMG031. Next base: position 3,518,048 of record NZ_CP157804.1, on the reverse strand, counting down.
GAAAGGTGGATTTGTTTCCGCGCATTGGGACGGTACCGCCGAAACGGAAGATAAAATTAAGGAGGACACCAAAGCTACGATTCGTTGCATTCCCTTGGATGCATCGGAGGATGCAGGCAAGTGTATGGTAACAGGAAAGCCATCGGTTCGGAGGGTATTGTTTGCCAAAGCCTATTAAGCAGCTTGCAAAAAATAAAAAATACTGTTGCAAGACTTAAAAATAGTTGTATTTTTGCATCCGCAATTATGCAAGCATAATGGCCCGTTCGTCTAGGGGTTAGGACGCCAGGTTTTCATCCTGGTAACAGGGGTTCGATTCCCCTACGGGCTACAAAAGAAGGTTTAAGCGAAATTTGCTTATTTTGAGCCTTAACGTTCAAACCTTATATTGACATAATGGCCCGTTCGTCTAGGGGTTAGGACGCCAGGTTTTCATCCTGGTAACAGGGGTTCGATTCCCCTACGGGCTACAAAGAAAGTTTTTAGAAAGAATTAATTGTAAGCAATGGCAAACCATAAGTCAGCATTAAAGAGAATCAGAAGAAACGAAGCAGTACGTTTGCGTAACAGGTATCAGCACAAAACCGTGCGTAATGCCATCAAAAAATTGCGTAACGAAGAAGACAAGAAAGCTGCTGAAGCTTTGTTGCCTACTGTTGTTGGCATGATCGATAAATTGGCCAAGAAAAATATCATCCACAGCAACAAGGCGGCCAACCTTAAGAGCAAATTAATGACCCAGGTTGCAGGAATGTAATCTTGAATCATTTTTTAAATAGCATCAAGCGTCTCCATAATGGGGACGCTTTTTTTGTTGTGATATTATCTAAATGCCCTCCTTTTATGAGTGAGTACCCCGATTAGAAAGGAGCCGTACATAAACAGTATCAATACCCATAGTATGCTTCGTAAACGATATTGTACCCATATTTTTGGTGCCTCGTAACCAATCAGGATGAGATAGGGAAAGAAGACATGGAAAACCACCAGTCCCAAACTGGTCCAGAACATTAGGTTATACTTCATAGGTTGAGGATGGGTCTCGTTCCTTTTTTCTTTAAAATAGAGCCAAATCACAAATAAAAGTATCATGGACGCCACGAGATCTGCGTAATAGAGGTTGGAATAAAACGGATCTTGAAAGAAAAGGCTTAGTCCGTAGGAACCAAGGCTCGTCACGGCACCTACAATGATCCATTTTTTGTATTTGTCCGTCTTTACCAAGCGCCAATAGAGGTAATAGAAAAACGCAAATGAAATCACGGAATAAATATTGTAGATGATTACGTTGTACCAATCGTAATTACTGTCGCTCACCACTTGAAACTCATCATGGAATTTGATGAAATATCCCAACAATTCTGTTAAAAACGTGTACATGAGGTACATGGGGTAATACTTCATGGGGGTGTCAAAATACGTGTGGTAACGGGACATGGCCACAAGCCACACAATCAGGTAGAAGGGAATGATGTACTGCTCGCTAAGAAATTTAAATAGTTCCTCCATGGGTATGGGCTACCTGATTGGCTGTCAGTAGTTTTCTGTGTTCGTAAAAATACATAAAAAGCCTCCACGAGGGAGGCTTTCTTTTGGAACTTGTATCATTATGCTTATCGAAAAGCCTTTCTTTTGCCTATCATTAGCCCAAATATGATAATTAGGTACATTAGGGCTATGGCGGTAAGTAACAAGGGTCTAAAGTATACCTGAACCCCAATGTTGAGGTCCAAAAGATAAATAGTGGAAATGATCGGGAAAAGTGAATAAAAAACGAGAATACCTGTGCTGACCCAAAACATTAAATTATATTTTAAGGGCTGAGGCAACTGCTCCAACTGCTTTTCCCTGAAGTAGGAAAGTACGATGTAGACCATCATCACCGAGCCGATGATATGTGCATAGGTCATTTGATTGTGCAATGGATTGTAGGCTATGGCATTTACAAGGTATGACAATCCACAGATTCCCATTAAATATCCGATCTGTTTTTTTAGACCTTGGTTATGAAGTACCTTTTGATAAACCCCAAAAAAGAAGATAAAGAAGACAAGCTGGTACACATTGTAAATAATGACATTGTGCCAAGCATACCTTCCATCTGAGAAAAATTGGAAATTGTTGTTGTACTTGATGAGCACGCCTAAGAGCTCTGTAAAAAAAGTGTAAATGATAATCATCGGGAAGTATTTCAACGGGGTGTCGAAATACCTTCGGTACCGTACAATGGCCGCTATCCATGTTACGAGGTATAGCGGCACATAGAAGTGCTCGGTCAGATAATCCAGGAGCTCTGTTGGCATGTTCCCTTATTTAAAAATCGGTGTATGGGGGCGGTCCAGAACCTCCATGGTTAAGGTTCAAGCTTCGGTCACCATTTTGAAAAAGAGCGGGCACCATACTTGCCTTGGAAGTGTTGGCTTCTTGCATTCCGCCATCTTCTGGGCTTCCCACCACATCTTTAATGGGTTTTGCCTTTCCATCCGCAGCAATGTAAAAGCCATATTCCTTGCCATCCATCATAGTGGTAGGTACTATAAAAATGGAATTTTGTCTCGGATGTACGACCTTTTTTCCATCGGGAAAATCGGGCTTGTTGGGATAATTGGCAAAATACAAGCGTAGCGAAGCTACTTCAACGCCGGCAGCTTCAGCTTCCTGCTCCACATAGGCCATGTATTGTTTCATGTCGGCATAGGTGAAAGCGGTGAAACGGGCGGGAATAAACTTTTCGTCCGGATTTTGCTCCGTTTCAAATTGTTCGATCATAGCCACCCTGTTCCGGGTATAATTGTCGTAAAGGGATTTGGATTCTTCCAGGGATATGATGCCCTCTGGAGGCGATACTTTTTCAGGTGTCGGTTCGGTAGGCTCATCCTTTTTTGGACCTTGTTGACAGGACCCGATGAATAGCAATGATGCGCCAAAAATAGCGAGCAAGGCCTTTTTGTTGTGATTCATAGTAAAGTGTTTTAAGTTCAGTTTTGAGGAAACCGAAATAAAGATATGCCTTTTCTATAAATTGACTCAACAAAAAACCCTTCAAAGCAAATTGAAGGGTCTATGATTTTTAGTTGTTATGGAACGATTTTTACTCGTTCATGGTGAGCAAAAACTCCTCGTTGTTCTTGGTTTGCTTTATGCGCTGCTCCATAAACTCCATGGCTTCAATTGGGTTCATGTCGGCAAGATACTTGCGCAAGATCCACATACGTTGAATCGTATTTTCGTCCAACAGAAGGTCGTCCCTTCGTGTTGATGAAGAAATAAGGTCGATGGCAGGGAAAATCCTTCGGTTGGAAATTCTTCTATCCAATTGAAGTTCCATATTACCTGTACCCTTGAATTCTTCAAAAATAACTTCGTCCATTTTGGAACCGGTCTCTGTCAATGCCGTAGCAATAATGGATAGTGAACCTCCATTTTCGATATTACGGGCAGCTCCAAAGAAACGTTTGGGTTTATGCAGTGCATTGGCATCCACACCACCACTCAAAACCTTACCAGAAGCTGGCTGCACGGTGTTGTAGGCTCTCGCCAAACGGGTGATGGAATCCAAAAGGATTACTACATCGTGACCGCATTCCACCAATCTTTTCGCTTTGTCCAAAACAATGTTGGCAACCCTAACGTGTTCGGTGGCCTCTTTGTCAAAAGTAGAAGCTACCACCTCGCCACGCACGTTACGTTGCATATCGGTAACCTCTTCTGGGCGTTCATCAATCAATAGGATGATTTGATATACCTCTGGATGGTTAGCGGCAATAGCGTTGGCAATATCCTTCAACAACATGGTCTTACCCGTTTTGGGCTGGGAAACGATCATTCCCCTTTGTCCTTTTCCAATAGGGGAGAACAAATCCATGATTCTGGTTGAAATCGTACTCTGTTTTTCCGCCAATTTGAACTTTTCCTTAGGAAACAATGGCGTAAGGTGCTCAAATGCTACCCTGTCCCTCACTACTTGGGGATCTAGGCCATTGATTTTGTTCACCTTGATCAATGGAAAATATTTTTCCCCTTCCTTGGGAGGGCGGATGTTCCCCAAAATGGTGTCGCCGGATTTTAGTCCGAACAATCGTATTTGTGATTGGGAAACGTAAATATCGTCGGGAGAAGAAAGGTAATTGTAATCGGAAGACCTTAGGAATCCGTACCCATCCTGCATAATGTCCAGTACACCTTCACTTTCGATAATGCTGTCAAATTCGAACTCAGGCTCTTTATACCTATTTTTCAGGTCCTTGTCAAAATTGCTGTTCTTTTTGTCGTGGTGGCCCTTATTTTGTTGGTTGTTATTGTTGCTTCTCCTGTTGCTTTGGTTCTTCTGGGAGTTGTTATTATTGTTGTTCTGGGGTTTGTTGTCCTTTTTTTGTTGCGGACTTTGCCCTTTGGAATCATCCTTTTTGTTTCGAGGCTCTCTTTTCTGTGGAGCTTTTTCGGGCGCATCCCCTTTGTTGTCATTTGCCTCGGTCTTTTTCGGACGAGGGGTCCTGGCTCTTTTTTGTTTTGGCTCTGGTTTGTCGTCCGCAGTTGTTGTGGCTACGGTTTCTGCCACGGCTTTTGGGTTGGAGGCCTGCACATCCAATATTTGGTATACCAGGTCCAGTTTTTTCAAGGTTTTGAATTTGGGAACATTGAGTTCTTTTGCAATCTCTTGCAACTCAGGAAGCTTTTTAGCTTTTAGATCTGAAATCTCGAACATTAAGTAAAGAAATAAGTTAAACTTGTGTGATTCTTAATATGAAGTAAGGGTTATTTTGGATGCTACTGGAGAAAAGAATTTCTTGGTAGGTGCTTGCTAATAACTGCACAATAATACAAATTATTTTTCAAGAATAAGCCCTCATTTCTCAAAAAGACGCCTATTTTTGCCATTGGAAATCAAATTTTGCAATGATTCAACGAATCCAGACGTTATATTTGCTCATAGTAGGCCTTGTTTCGGGCATACTGCCGTTCTTTTTGAATTTATGGGTGGAAGTTGGCGGAAAAGAGGTGTTTGCCCAAGACGAAGTGCTGGTGAGCCTTGTTTTTTACATAGTGACCGTTTTGGCCGTTGTGTCGATTGTGATGTACAAGAAAAGACAAAATCAATTTGTGGTAAACAGATTGAATATGATATTGAACCTTTTTTTACTAGGATTTTTCGTTTATCGATCGCTAAGCTTATCCGGAGAAACTGTGGTTTCTGAGAAGGGTATTGGGATGCTGATTCCTGTATTTTCTATCGTTTTTCTGGTCCTGGCCAACAGGGCTATCAAAAAGGATGAAGATCTTGTAAAATCTGTGGATCGCTTACGTTGAACCTAACATCTTAGTAGTATTAGTGCGAAAAAACCCTGGCCTTGGCCGGGGTTTTTATGTTGTTGGGTTACAGTTTAAATCTTGAGCCAAAAGTGGCCATGTTGAAACCAGAGTCAATTACTTTTTTATAAGCTGGACTAGTGGTGTCCAAAAGTGCGTTGGTATGGTTAAAATGTATAAAGTATACCTTGGATTTCTCCACTTGGGGCAAATCCTTTAGCAATTCCATACTTTCCACGACAAAGGGATGCGGGATTTCTGCAATGTTTCTCGAATTGATTTCTGGGCCATCAAAAAAGGTAGCATCCAGAAATGCCAGATCTACAGCTTTGATTTCATTCAATATGTCCTTTTCCCATTTGGACCACTTGTCAATATCGGGAATAAACAAGACAGATTTGTTGGGGCCGATGATTTTAAAGCCCACCGTTTCCGAATATTCATCCCTATGCGGAACCGTAAATGGAATCACACTTAAATCTTGGGTAAGTTGGATTGTTTTTTCATTCTGAATGGACTGAATGGAAATATTGTTCAATTTTACAAGCTGACTCCATGGTCCATTGGTTTCCAGGAACCGTTTCATTTTGGGCATTGCATACACGGGAACTCTCTTGCTGCCAAGGGACTCTCGGCCCAAGTACATTAAGCCGGTATAGTGGCCAATGTGGGCATGGGTAATAAAAATGCCATCAGGAACCTCTTGGTTGAGGTTGTTTCTCTCTTTCAACAATTTTAATTGGGAGGGTAAATCTGGGGTAGCTTCAAAAAGATAGCTTTTTTGGTTTAGATGGTCTACCACACCCAAGGATACTACTTTACGTGTAGGGTCAGGATTTTTAAACAGCCCTTCGCAGCACGATTTTTGACACCCAATATGAGGGCTTCCTCCATCCTGAACCGTTCCCAAAACATAAAGCGATGGATGTTTGGAATGACCATGGGAGTCCTTTTGGGCATTTACACTATTGCAACTGACCCAAATACCAAAAAAAAGAATTATCAGGTATTTCATTTTCATCTTTTTCCAAGTTCAACCACCTCCAAATCGCTTATTTTTTCCCCATCGATTACAAACCGCAACATGGTTCGCACTTGATGGAAACCATGCTTTCCGCAAGCTCCAGGGTTCATGTGCAAAAGCCCCAATTTTTTATCATGCATCACCTTTAGAATATGGGAATGACCGCAAATAAAAAGTTTTGGCGGATTGCTCCTAATTTCGTCCAGCACACGAACGTTGTATCGATTGGGGTATCCGCCAATGTGCGTGATCCATACATCGACCCCTTCGCACATAAATCGATTGTTTTCCGGAAACTCTTTTTGAATCACATGGTCGTCAATGTTTCCGAACACTCCCCGAACAGGTTTTAACTCTTTCAATCTATCGGTTACAGAAAGGTTCCCAATATCGCCGGCGTGCCAAACTTCGTCGGCCTGGGCGGCATATTTCAGAATGGTCTCATCCATATGTCCATGCGTATCGGAAAGCAATAAAATCTTTGTCATTTCGCTAAAAATATGCTAAAAACCCAAGGTCGGATTCGGTTTGGAAAGGATTCAATTATCTTTACAGGCTTAAAAGTAAGGGATCCCATTGAGATATTTTATCCAATTTTCTTATTTCGGAAAGGCGTACCACGGCTGGCAGAACCAACCCAATGCCATTACGGTGCAAGAGGTACTGGAAAAGGCCCTTTCCACCTTGCTCCGTGAAACTATCGAGGTGGTGGGGGCCGGAAGGACTGATGCCGGGGTCCATGCCAAGCAGATGTTCGCACATTTTGATGTAGAACGTATTTCGGATGTGGAAGAGCTGGTGTACCGTTTGAATGCCTTTTTGCCCGATGATATTGCGGTGCAGCACCTACGGCAGGTTCCAGAGGATGCCCATGCCCGTTTTGATGCTGTGGAACGGACTTACGAATATTGGGTGGTGAAGGAGAAACATCCTTTTTTGTGGGACCACGCCCACTGGGTAAAGTATCCTTTGGATATGGATGCGATGAACAAAGCAGCCAAAATCCTATTGGACCATACCGATTTTGAATGTTTTTCCAAATCCAATACCGATGTGAAAACCTTTAACTGTGATGTTAGGGAAGCCTACTGGAAAGTCGATTCTGAAAAATGGGTGTTCACAATCACGGCAGATAGATTTCTACGGAATATGGTTCGTGCAGTTGTGGGTACACTGTTGGATGTTGGCACGGGGAAAATGTCGCCCCAAGACATCCACAACGTAATTGCAAGTAAAGATAGGGGAGAGGCAGGCGTCTCCGTCCCCGCAAAAGGATTATATTTGACCAAGGTTAGCTACACAAAAGAAATTTTTGATGAGCAAAAAGGATGATGCAGGCAAGGCGTTTGATTTTCGCCTTTTTAAACGGGTTTTTTCACGGACCAGGCCCTATCGGGGCATTTTTTGGTTGGTGGCCATCGTGGCTATCCTCTCCGCCGCATTTGCCATTGGGATACCCTTGTTGGTAAAAACCATTATCAACCAATCGTTGGAAAGTAAGGATGGCGGGCAATTGCTCACCAATGTACTTTACATGTTGGCCTTTCTGTTGGGGCAGGTAGTCACGCAGTTGTTATTTAACTATTATGCCAACCTTTTGGGCGAATCGGTCATACGAGATATTCGAATCAACCTATTTGAGAAGATGACCAGCTTTAAAATGACCTATTTCGATAATTCTTCTATCGGCGTATTGGTTACGAGAGCGGTCGCCGATATGCAGCGTATCGGTGAAATCTTTAGCCAAGGATTCTTTATGATTGTTGCCGATGTCCTGAAGATGTTATCTGCCGCCATCATCATGGTAGTGATCAACTGGAAATTGGCGTTGATCGTGTTCGCTATTCTCCCCGTAATTTTGATAGCAACGCGTCTTTTTCAACAAGCGATGAAAGTTGCATTCATCGAGGTGAGGGCCCAAGTGTCCAACTTAAATTCCTTTGTGCAGGAGCGTATTGCAGGGATGAAAATCGTGCAGCTCTTTAACCGCGAGGAAATTGAAAAGGAAAAGTTTCGTGTTATCAACGAAAAGCATCAAAATGCCTGGTTGAAGACCGTTTGGTACAACTCTATATTTTTTCCCGTAGCGGAAATATCCAACTCTATTGGGATTGGCTTGGTGGTCTATTTTGGCGTCATCCAAAACATCCAGAATGTGGGAATGGACAACAAAGGAGCTATTGTCGCCTTCTTTTTCTTGATGGATCTCTTGTTCCGGCCATTGCGCCAGATCGCGGATAAGTTCAATACGCTGCAGATGGGAATGGTAGCGGCCAACCGTGTGTTCAAGATTTTGGATACCGATAGCCATATTGACGATAATGGAACCGTGGAGAAGAAAGATGTGAAAGGTGATATCGAGTTTAGGGATGTCCATTTTGGCTATGTGCCCGATGAGGAAGTACTGCACGGGATTTCCTTTAAGGTGAAGGCAGGGGAGACTGTTGCCATTGTTGGTGCCACGGGTGCGGGGAAATCCACGATCATCAATCTGCTCAACCGATTCTATGAAATCAATTCCGGGAAAATCTTGGTGGATGATGTAAGCTTGGAGGATTATACCTTAAAATCCTTGCGTTCCCATATTGCGATAGTGTTGCAGGACGTTTTCCTATTTGCCGATACCATTGCCAATAATATTTCGCTCCGTGACGAGAAGGTGACAACCGAACAAATAGAGGCAGCGGCCAAACAGATTGGCGTGCACGAGTTTATTTCGAGTCTTCCAGGGGGCTACCAATACAACGTGAAGGAACGGGGCACCATGCTCTCCAGTGGCCAACGCCAATTGATTGCCTTTTTACGTGCCTACGTGAGCAACCCTAGTATCTTGATTTTGGATGAGGCTACATCATCAGTAGATACCTATTCCGAACAATTGATCCAACAAGCTACCGATAAGATAACCGAAGGTAGGACCTCTATTATTATAGCGCACCGTTTGGCGACCATCAAAAAGGCAGATAAAATCATAGTGATGGACGCGGGTAAAATCATTGAGACGGGCACCCACAAGGAATTGTTGGACAAGGGCGGTTACTACAACGACCTTTACAATGCACAGTTCTTGGCGGAGGAAGTGGCTTAACTTTCCTGCGGAGGCAAGAAATCTTCAACTTTTAGCTCGCCGATCAAAAGCAGGAATAGTGGAAGGGCAATGGAAAAGGCGAAATAAAGAATAAGCAGAATAAAATAAAAAAGTAATAGTCTTACAATCAGTTTTACTCCCCTTGATTTCGAAATGCGAATAATGACGTATGTGGTATAAACCACCATGAAAAGAATACCAATAAATGAGAAAATGAAATACTGTTCTGGAATAAAGAACAGGACAATAATAGATGGAAGAAAGATGACCAAGCTATAATGAGCAAGGGCGTACATAAAAATGATGGTACGTTCGGCGAAATTATACCTTTTTTGGTCAAAACATAGCCAACCAGCAATGGTCATCATGGGAACAAACAATAAAAAAATAAGTGCTTGGTAGTCTAGGATAAAATCCATCAATTTTTCCTGATACCTCGTACTCACATTATTGTTTAGCATATCGAAATTCATGGCATCACCCGATTTGACCATCAAAAAAACGATAAGCCCCGAAAGTGTTATCGCAATCCCCATATAACTTATCGGGTTAAGGTATTTCCTGCGAATTCCTTGAAGATACCCCTCAATGACCACCTCTGGTGTAGTAGTTAAATGTACTACGGTCCTGATAAACGTATTATCTAAATTGAAATATCGCTCTAAAAAGTCTGTCCAAAGATTTTTTATGGTGATTCGGTTGCGTATCACTTTTGCGCCACAAGCGGGACAATACAAATAATCCGTTCGCAATCTTGCGTCACAATTTTTGCAGGTCATTGCTCCAAATCCTTTTTAATGCGTTTGATTAATTCTTCCCTTCCCTTAAAGGGTACAAAATCTCCATTTTTAATGTAGGATATCGACCCTGTTTCCTCGCTCACTACTAGGCAGAGGGCATCCGTTTTTTCGGTGATGCCCACGGCCGCCCGGTGTCGTAGACCAAAGCGTAGGGGAATGTTCCGGTCGTTGGACACGGGCAATATCACCCGAGTCGCGGTTATCGAGTTATCCTGAATCACAATGGCACCGTCGTGCAAGGGACTATTTTTAAAGAAAATGCTTTCAAGAATGGGCTGGGTCACTTTAATGTCCATCGCATCCCCAGTGGATTTTACAAAGTCCATGGAATTGTTGCGCTCGATTACAATGAGCGCACCTGTTTTGGAGGTGGCCATACGTTCACAGGCTCCGATAATGGCCTCCACATCGGTGTTGGTGGAAATGGCCTCCTGCTTGAGGAATTTAAAGTGCTTGAAAATATTCCGTTTCGAGGCAAAGTTGGTGGAGCCGATCATCAATAAAAACTTGCGTATCTCTTGCTGGAAAACGATGATGAGGGCAATCAAACCAATATTCATAAACCCGCCTACCATGCTACTGATCATTTTCATTTGGAGCAGCTCGGTAAGTTTCCAAAGCGCCCAAACAATCACGATCCCTATAAAAATATTGATGGCAACCGTGCCCTTGACCAGTTTGTAGATGTAATAGAGGAGTGCGGCCACGAGGACAATATCGATGATATCCGTAATCTTGAACTCGAGAAAATTTAGAAAATCCAATGGCAGCGTTTTTGTAAAATTAGCAAAAATAGCAGAACCTCAAATTAGAGCGCATTCTCTTTTAAGACCTCCACAAGTTTAACACATTCCATGGCTTCTTTTACATCGTGTGCCCTAATTATGTTCGCACCTTTCAATAGGGCTATGGTGTGCAGTGCCGTGGTGCCATTAAGCGCTTCCTGTGGAGACGATTCCAAAACCTTATAGATCATGGATTTCCGGCTCAGGCCAATTAAAATGGGCAAACCAAAGGTTTGGAACAGGTCCAGATGGTTCAGCAAGGTGTAGTTCTGTTCGGTGGTCTTGGCAAAACCAAACCCAGGGTCAATAATGATGTCGTTGATTTTTTTAGAGGTGGTTTCCCGTATTTTCTCGGAAAAATAGCTTCTCAAATCCTTGATCACGTCCGAATAGGTCGCCTGTTTTTGCATGGACTGTGGGGTACCCTTCATGTGCATCATAATGTAGGGCACTTGATAATCGGCTACCGTATCAAACATGGCAGTGTCCAAATTCCCTGCCGAAATATCGTTGATGAGGGCAGCGCCGTGTTCAATGCTCTCCGCAGCTACCTTGCTTCGGAAGGTGTCCACAGAAATCAAAGTGTCCGGAAATTTAGTTAAGATAAGGTCGATCACGGGAAGCATCCGTTGCAATTCTTCATATTCTGGAACATGTTCGGCCCCTGGGCGCGAACTGTAAGCGCCCATATCAATAAAGGTGGCACCGTGATTCAGCATGTATTCCACTTGCTGGAGGATGGAAGTTTCGTCCTTATACTTGCCTCCATCAAAAAAAGAATCGGGCGTAAGGTTGAGGATGCCCATCACTTTAGGTCTTGTAAGATCTACCAGTTCGCCTTTGCAGTTTATGGTCATAAAAAATATCTGCTTTGTTGGGTTTCATTATCTTTGGCAAAATGCGCTTGGCGATGGCCAAGTTGGACGAAATTTACGCAAATTAGTAACAATACATGCAGCAGACTTCCCAACAATATGACGCGGTGATTCAAGCCTGCCGGGAATTGTTTTCAAAAAAGGCAAAGGATTATGGCACCGCATGGCGCATCCTAAGGTTACCCTCGCTAACAGATCAGATTTTTATTAAGGCACAACGGATTCGAGGTCTTCAGCAGAATGATGTACGCAAGGTGGACGAAGATGAACGTTCCGAGTTTATCGGAATCATCAATTACGCCATTATGGCTTTGATTCAAATACAAAAAGGAGTGGTGGAGCAGCCAGACCTAACGGCAGAAGAGGCCATTACCTTGTACGATGAACAGGTGGCCATCACCAAAAAGTTGATGGAGGACAAAAATCACGATTACGGGGAGGCGTGGCGCGACATGCGGGTCAGCTCACTCACGGATTTGATTCTGCAAAAATTGCTCCGTGTAAAACAGATTGAAAATAATAAGGGCGCCACCTTGGTAAGCGAGGGCGTGGATGCCAATTATCAGGATATGGTCAACTATGCGGTTTTTGCACTCATACATTTAGGTGCAAATCCCAAATTGTAAATCCCAAATTACAACAGCTTTGACTTGGAAAGGAAATACGATTTAGAGGAGAGAACATTCAATTTTGCAAAGAACTGTAGATTGTACGTAAAATCACTAAGTACCACTATTGCAAATATTGAAGACGGAAGGCAGTTGATAAGATCCTCGGGCTCTGTGGGAGCAAATTATATTGAAGCAAATGAAAAACTTGGGAGTAGAGATTTTCAGTTCAGAATTAAAATTGCCAAAAAAGAGGCAAAGGAGTCTGGTTATTGGTTACGTTTATTAAAAGAAGCTAATCCCAATGAAGAGATGGTGCAGAGTTTAATAGATGAATCATTGGAATTGAGAAAGATTTTATCATCTATTTTGAAGAAAACCCAATGATAGGGAAATTGGATTTTGTTTATTTGGAATTGGAGATTTATTTTGAAAAAATATGAAATATTTGGTCTGGATATCAAGGATTATTGTAGGTGTGCTGTTTATTATCAGCGGTCTCATCAAGTTGAACGACCCTATGGGGTTTTCATTCAAACTGGAAGAATACTTTAGCCCCAGCGTGCTGGATTTGCCATTTTTAACGCCCTTGGCCTTGGGGATTTCCATCTTTGTGGTCATTGTTGAGGTTATTTTGGGTGTTTTGCTCTTGATTGGGTTCAAACCAAAGTTTACCGTTTGGAGTCTGTTGTTGATGATTGTTTTCTTCACCTTCCTCACCTTCTATTCCGCCTATTTCAATAAAGTGACGGATTGTGGGTGTTTTGGGGATGCCATCAAACTAACGCCATGGGAATCCTTCACCAAAGATGTCATATTGCTGGTGTTTATTCTGATATTGTTTTACGGTAGAAAGTACATCACGCCCCTTTTCGGCCCAAAAATCAACTGGTCCATTGGAGGCGTGGCTTTATTGGCTTGTATATTGTTCGCCAACCATGTATTGGCCCATTTGCCTGTTGTAGACTTTAGACCCTATAAAATTGGGGCCAATATCCAAGAAGGAATGTCTGTTCCCGAAGATGCACCCCAACCGGTGTACGAATATGCCTGGCGATTTAAGGTGAACGGAGAGGAACAGATTTACATTACCCAAGGGGATTACCCTTCTGTGGATGGAGAATTTATTGATGTGGAAACCACCGAAATACAAAAAGGGTATGAGCCCCCCATTCACGATTTTACGATTGAGCAAGAAGGACAGGATTATGCCTCGCGGGTTTTGGAAGTGGAAAAATTGGTAATGGTCATCGCTTACGATTTGGCCAAGAGCAATTGGGATGCTTTTGAAGAGGTGGCCAAAGTAACTTCAGAAGCCAAACAAAATGGATATAAGGTCATTGGTATGTCCGCTTCAAGCAGTGATATGGCCAATCGGGTTGTGGATACCTACGGACTGGACTTCAAGTTCTTTTTCACCGATGAGACCACCTTGAAGACGATTGTGCGATCCAATCCGGCCATTCTGGTGCTCCACAAAGGAACCATTAAGCAAAAAGTACATTATAACGATTTTGACGAGCTTAAGTTTTAATCAAACGACAAAACGAAAAACATAATAACAGATATCATGAGAACAAAGATTGTGGCAGGAAACTGGAAAATGAATAAGAACCTTCAGCAAACTGAGGAACTGCTGGCCGAGCTCTCCGCCAAACTACCCGATACCGATGCTGACGTAATTGTGGCACCGACCTTTGTGAATCTTCAAGCTGCAAAGCAGGCCTTACAAGATTCAAAGATTCAGGTGGCGGCACAAAACATGCACTTTGCTGAAAGTGGTGCGTACACCGGTGAAATCTCCGCCGATATGTTGTTGGGCTTGGATGTGGATATCGTCATTCTTGGGCACTCCGAAAGGCGCGCCTATTTTGGCGAGGATGATGCTTTTTTGGCCAAAAAAGTGAAAACGGCTATAGAAAAAGGACTTAAGGTGATTTTTTGCTTCGGGGAGGAATTGGACGACAGGAAATCCGGTAATCATTTTTCCGTAGTGGAAAGCCAATTAAAAAATGCATTGTTCGAACTTAAAGCCAGCGCATGGAGCAAAATTGTACTTGCCTACGAGCCCGTTTGGGCCATTGGTACGGGAGAGACCGCAAGTCCCGAGCAAGCGCAAGAGATGCACGCTTTTATTAGAAAAACCATTGCCGATGGGTTCAATTCGTCTATTGCCGAGGATGTTTCCATTTTATATGGTGGTAGTGTGAAACCAGGCAATGCGAAGGAAATATTTTCCAAACCCGATGTCGATGGCGGACTCATTGGAGGTGCTTCATTGGTTGCCAAAGACTTTACGGATATTATCAAGGCCATTTAATACCTAAACATTGGTCTATCTCGAATACGATTTTAATGTCAGTCCGCTCCAACCCGCAACAGATATGCTCATTGCGGAGTTGGGGGAGTTGGGCTTTGAGAGTTTTGTGGAAACGGAAACAGGGCTGTTGGCCTATATCCTCAAATCTGAATGGCAGGACCACAGCTTGGAAGACCTTTTTGCATTCCAAATCCCAGAAGTAAAGATTAGCTGGACCCGAAAGGAAATTGAGCAGCAAAACTGGAATGCGGAGTGGGAGAAGAATTTCCATCCCATTCTCGTGGGGGACCGCTGTATGGTGCGCGCACCGTTTCATCAACCCATGGAAGTGGATTACGATATTGTTATTGAACCAAAAATGAGCTTTGGTACAGGGCATCACGAAACCACCCACATGATGCTTCAGCATATATTGGACAATGATTTTGAAGGAAAAACTGTATTGGACATGGGCTGCGGCACCGGAGTGCTGGCCATTTTGGCCAAAAAACGGGGAGCAACGGACGTAGAGGCCATCGATATTGATGAATGGTGCTTTTTGAATACCCAAGAAAACGTGGAGCGCAATGATTGTTCGGATATCAAGGCATTTCAAGGGGATAGTGGTTTGCTTAAGGGCAAAAAGTACGACATCATCCTGGCCAATATCAACCGGAATATTCTTTTGGAGGATATTCCTATTTATGCTGATTGCCTCAAAAACGGCGGAACCTTATTTTTGAGTGGCTTTTATTTGGCGGATTTGGATGCAATTTCCTCAAAATGTGCTGCATATGGTTTGGAATTTGAAAAAAATCTGGAGAAGAACAACTGGGTTGCGGCAAAATATGTAAATTAGAAAGACATAAACTGCAATAGATTATGGGCACTAGAGAAAAAGAGTTGGAAGATGTTCTTCTGGAAGAAGAAATCACTAAAGAGCACGAAATAGTACTTTTTAACGATGACGTCAACACTTTTGACCACGTTATAGAAACCCTTATCAATGTGTGCGAGCACACGCCCGAACAGGCAGAGCAATGCTCGTTGATTGTGCATTACAATGGAAAATGCACGGTAAAGACCGGCGAATACTCATTCCTGAAACCCAAGTGCAGTAAGTTGTTACAGGCAGGGTTGAGTGCAGAAATCGTGTAATACATTTTTAAGTTGTAGCTTTTCCATAAATTAATACTGCAAACCAAAAATTCATGTATTCTTTAGCTTGAATTGAATTATCTTGCCGTCCCAGTCTTTACATTTAGCCTAAACAATCAAAAACCAACCCGATAACCACCCATTCTGCAAGATGAGTGAATTTTTTAAGGCTGAACTCAAAGACCGTTTTTTGGAATATGCTCTGGACCGTAATGATTATTTTGAAGTCCAGACCCTCTATGATGAATTTTTGCGTCCCAATTACAGTCTAGACTATGTGCAGAAATTGGTCAAGGAAATACAAGAGTACGATGAGAGCCTACTGGATGTAATGGGGGGCAATGGTTCGGATATTTTTATGCTGGCTTCCACGGCAACCACCCAGGACTTTTTGGAGGAGGGGGGCTTTATGCATCTTTATGTAAAGGAAGAAGAAAAGTGGGATACGTTTTTGGAACACTTATCCAGTACGCCCAAATTGACCAAATCAGAAAAAAAGCTCCTCAAACAAAATAATCCTCAACTTAAAAGGGAAAAGTTCATGCTTTTTGGTCTAATTGGTGCCGTGGCCATCAGTTTTTTGTTTACCCTGATAAGTATTTTCAACGAGACCTTGTTAAAACCGGAATACGTTCCTGCGGACGAGTTTCAACGAAAAATGAACCAATTGCAAGAGCAGTACATCCTGGAAAACGAACGCCTTAAGTTGGAGCTTAGGGAGGCCCAGCGAGTGTTGGACTCGTTGGAAAAATAGGATAAAAAAAGACCGTGGGGAAAGTCCACGGCCTATTTTTTTAGGTGCATGTTGCCTTAGGGCTTCATTCCCGGCTGTACTATTTCATAATTGGATTCGGTCTTCGCCTTTTCCACGATTTTTTTCACATCTTCCAATAGTTTTTTGGCATCGTAAATAATGCCATCTTTAATGGTATATTTTACCCCACCAACCCTTTTCACCGTGTTGTCTTCTTGCAGTTGGATGGCACCTGTACCATAAAGTGCCTTTAGGTTGACCAACGGATTCTCCTCAACAATCACAAAATCTGCCAGTTTCCCTACTTTAATGGTTCCAATTTCATCTTCCAGTCCAAGTGCTTCGGCACCGTTCAGGGTAGCGGCCTTGATTACTTCCAGCGGATGAAAACCAGCTTCGCGCAAAAGTTCCATTTCCCGTGGGTAGGCAAACCCATACAATTGGTAGATAAAACCGGCATCGGTGCCTACGGTAATGCGTCCGCCCCGATTTTTGTATTCGTTTAAAAACGTCATCCAAAGCCTGTAATTTTCTTTCCAGTCCATTTCCTGCTCCGTGCCCCAATAGTGCCAGTAAGAACCATGGGACTGTCGGCTTGGGGCATAGAACTCCCAAAGGGAGGGAAGGGTGTATTCCTCATGCCACTCTGCCCGCCTTGCCCTTTGCAGGTCGCGATTGGCTTCGTAGATCACCATGGTGGGGGAGATGGAGAAATCCAACGAAATCAACTCGTCCATTACGGCATTCCATTTGTCAGAATACGGTTGGGCCGCCTGTGCCCATAGTTGTCCTGCCTCCCCAAAACGATCTTGCTCGTTTTGGTAGTTGTAATCCAGGGAATAATCTTGTACCGTCCTGTCGTCGAACAAAGCTTCGGGCAATCCGTACCAGTGCTCCATGGAGGTAAGTCCAGCCCGGGCACTGTTCAGCACGTTCCAACGGCCCACATACAGTTGGGCATGGTGTGTTTTGGAACGTAGGCCCAATTTTTTGTTTTCATCCAACGCTGCGGTCATTACCTCGGGCAGTCCTCCTCCAAACTTGATGCCATCGGCACCTTTTTTGGCATTGGCGCGCACCCATTCCCGGGCAGCTTCGGGGGTTGTAATATCATCTCTGGAGCGTTCACCGGTCAAGCTGCTACCGAACCAAGTATACGCCTCAATCCGCGGCGCTGTGATTTCATTTTTATTGCTTTTTTCTTTTTGGTCCAGCACCCAATCAATGCCATTTCCGGAACCAGGATCACAAATGGTCGTGATACCGTGGCCCATCCATAGTTTAAAAACATATTCAGCGGGGGTACCTTGCGAACTCCCCCCAATATGGGCGTGGGTGTCCACAAACCCCGGTAGTAGGTACATGCCTTCGGCATTCAGCTCCTTGCCGCCCTCTTTCAGTTTGGGCCTGCCCTTTGGGTCAATCGCCATTCCGGGAAAACCGACAACCTTAACAGAAGCAATGCGGTTGTTCTCCACTACAATATCCACAGGACCAATAGGCGGGGATAGGGTACCATCAATTACCGTAACGCCGCGAATAATGAGTTGCGACCAAGGTCCTTCTCCTTCCGCTCTTGGAGGTGCTTTCTCAATTTGTGAATAGGAATGGAGCCCAAGTAAAAGGCAGATACATAAAAGGGAGTGTAGTTGAATTGTTTTCATAGGTTGGGTTGATTGGTGCTATATGTAGTAGCGCTATTTGATAAAATTCTAAATTATTTGGTCTAAAAGGTGTGTAAATTCAATTTTTTAAAGAAATCCTCGATTTTTTCTAAACTAAATTAAACAACTTATTGATTTATTTTTAAATTCATCAAAGCTAATTCGATAATTCTTTGGGACTTCGTATCAAATTGTACTCTTTTTTTAAAAAGGGAAGTTGGTTTGCCATTTTCTTGATGGCACAATTGATGTTTTCCCAAAACACGGAGATCAGTGTTTCGCAGGAAACCCAAAACCCTCAGGAGTTCTTCCAAGAATTACAGGAAAAATCAGGATATACCTTTTTCTATCTCCAAGATTGGATCGATGGGTTGGAACTGCCGGAAAATATACCCAACGCTTCCCTATCCGAGATTTTGGACACCCTTTTATCCGATACCTCATTGAACTATTACATCTTGGAAGAAGAAAAACGGGTGTTCCTGTTGCAAAATACCATCATTTATGATGAACTGCCCATTAGTTTCTATCAACAGAGCGATACCATTTTACAGTCCCAGACCGCCGAGACCCGGGGCAACCTTCCGCCCCCGACCTTTTTTCAGGATGAAGTTGTACAACGGCAACAACAATTGCCCGTTGCCCGTGTGGGACGTGCTGACGAACAGGACCTGAGGTCGAGCTACAGCTTATCGGGCCGTGTGCTCAATGCGGAAAATGGTGCGCCCATTCCGGACCTTGCCATAAGGAGCGGCGGACGTGTGGCCGTGACCGATGAACGTGGGGCCTATGAACTGGAACTTCCCGCAGGATACAATTTGGTCTCTACCAGTGCCATGGGAATCCAGGATTCGGAGCGCGAGGTGATCATGTACAACGATGGCACCTTGGATTTTGTGCTACAGGAAAGTTTGGAACAGTTGGAAGAGGTGGTGGTAGAGGCCGATGCGGTGAGCAACGTGGAGGATGCCATTTCGGGCAGCGAGGAAATCAACTCCGAAGAAGCCAAGGACATTCCTTTGGTGCTCGGGGAAAGAAACATTCTGGAAGTGGCCAAGGCACTTCCCGGCATATCATCGGCCGGCGAGGGGGCCACGGGCCTGAACGTAAGAGGGGGCAAGACCGATCAGAACCTGGTGCTGCTGGACGATGCGGTGCTGTACAATCCCACCCATTTTTTTGGCATTTTCCAGGCACTCAATCCGTTCACCACCGAAAAGGTGAACATCTACAAGGGCGCCGCGCCCATGGAGTTCGGGGGAAGGCTTTCCTCCGTGCTGGACATCGAGACCAAGAACGGGAACACCGAAAAAATATCAGGGGAGGGCTCCATTGGGCCCGTGACCGGAAACCTGGCCCTGGAAATCCCATTAAAAAAGGACGTCTCTTCCCTCGTGATAGGAGGCAGGGGCGTGTATGCCGATTGGATATTGAGGTCCTTGGACGAAGAGTCCCTGAGTAACAGCGAAGCTTCGTTCTTTGACGGTATCGTTAAATACCACCATAAGTTTAACGAGAACAGCGAGATCAGGGGGACAGCCTACTACAGCCGGGACAATTTCAGCATCACTTCCGATTCCCTGTACAATTATAGTAACCGATTGGGCTCGCTCCGCTGGGCGCACAAGCTCAACCAGAACACCACCGGGGTGCTGACGGGAAGCTTTAGCAGCTATAATTTTGGGATCGACTACGAAGGCGAAGGGAACGGCAACTTTGAGCTGGACTATACCATCAACGAATCCGAGCTCAAGTACAAACTGAACACCCGATTGAACAATGCCCATACCTTGGATTACGGCCTTTCAGCAAAATTTTATTCCTCACTGCCGGGCGATGTAAGGCCAACAGGGGAGAATTCCAATATCGCCCCTGTTTCCATAGACAGAGAGCAGGCCTTGGAGGGCGCACTCTTTATTGGGGACGAGTTCCGGGCATCGGAAAGGTTGCTGTTCAACGTCGGGGTACGCTATGCCTTTTACGCCGCACTGGGCGAAGGAACGCAAAACACCTATCAGGATGGCGCCCCAAGAAACCGGTCGACCGTACAGGACACCATATCCTATGGCTCCGGAGAATTTATCGAAACCTATGGCGGCCCAGAGGCACGGTTTTCCGCACGGTATTTGATCACCGACGATTTTTCGGTGAAGACGAGTTTCAACAATTCCTATCAGTTTATACACACGCTCTCCAACAATACCACGGTTTCGCCCATCGATACCTGGAAACTATCGGACCTGAACATAGCGCCCCAAAGGGGATATCAGGCCACCTTGGGATTCTTCAAGAACTTCAACGACAATATGTACGAACTCAGCTTGGAGGGATACTACAAGCGTATGGAGGATGTGCTGGACTTTAAAACGGGAGCCGACCTTTTGCTGAACGAGAATGTGGAGACCGAGGTGCTCCAAGGCCAGGGGAAAGCCTACGGTGTAGAATTCCTGTTGCGGAAGAACCGAGGTGATTTCAATGGGTGGCTCAGCTATACCTACTCCCGTTCCAAATATCGGTTCGATGGCAGTACCCCGGAGGAGCGCATCAATGATGGGGAGTTTTTCCCGTCCAATTTTGACAAGCCCCACGACCTGAGCGTCATCGCCAACTATAAGTTTACCCGGAGGTACAGCGTTTCGATGAACTTTGCCTATCAGACCGGGCGTCCGGTGACCTTTCCGGTGGGAACCTTTAGGTTCAACAATGCGGACTTTGTGGCTTTCAGCGATCGGAATGCCTTCAGGATACCCGATTACTACCGTTTGGACCTGGGCATCAATATAGAGGGCAACCATAAAAAGAACAAGCTGGCCCACAGTTTCATCACCATACAGGTATACAACGTTTTGGGCCGGAACAATCCGTATTCGGTATTCTTTGTGACCGAAAACGGGGAGGTAAAGGCCCTGCAAAGCTCCATTTTTGCAATGCCCATTCCCTCCATAACCTATAATTTCAAGTTTTGATGAATCGCGCTAAGATCATATATCGAATCATGTTGAGCTGGGTTCCTTTGCTGCTTTTGGGTGCCTGTGTGGACGAATTGGAGATCGAGTCCTTGGGCAATGATGAGGAGGCACCTCCTCTGGTTATAGAGGCTGTTCTTACCGATGAGGTCATCAACCAAAAAGTATTTCTGAGCAGGAGCAGCCAACGCTTGGATTTGGAGACGGATACGATTTACAACCCGAATGTTCCTCTTGGCAGGGGCCCCAGAGATTCTGTGGATGCGGAAAGCGGGGCCACGGTACGCCTTTTCGGCGATGATGGAACGGAATATGATTTTTTTGAGAGTGAAGCGGGCCTGTACCAGTCCGACCAAGCTTTTGCGCTGCAATTGGGGACCAATTATACCTTAGAAATTATAACCCGAAATGGAAACGAGTATGCATCGGACCCTATTACGGTTCCAGGGAGGTCAGAATTGACCAATCTATATGCGGAAAGGGCCACCAATGACAACGGGGAAGAGGGCATTGCCATTTATGTGGACAGTGAACCCCGAGAAGGCGATACCCAGTTTTACAGGTACGCTTATGAGGAAACCTATAAAATCGTATCACCACTTTGGTCGGCTAACGAGTTCAGGTTGACGGATTATGACCCGTGTGCATTGCCGAGTCCCACTTATAATCTGTCCGTCGTACCCAAAGAAGTGGAAAATAGGGTGTGCTACAATACCGTTGCGTCCAATACCATTATACAGTTGAGTACTGCTGGCAATCCAGGAGGTGATATATCCAAACATATGGTCCGTTTTATCGGGAAGGATAATTTCATTATTTCGGAACGTTACAGTATTCTGGTGCAGCAGCAGGTACAATCTGCCGATGCCTTTTCCTTATACTCCAATCTGAACAATTTTTCACAATCGGAAAATATATTTTCCCAGGTACAGCCCGGGGCCATTTATGCCAATGTGTTCCGAAAGGACGGGACCACCGAGAATGTCTTGGGCTATGTAAGTGCCGTTGGGGTATCGAACCAGCGGTTGTTCTTTAATTTTGAAGATTTTTTCCCAAACGATGAGCTTCCGGAATTTCCGTTCAATTGTGTTTATCAATCCCCACCGGAGTCACATCCTTCCTATTGTAGCCAAAATCCAGGGCCCAATCCATGTCCGCTTTCCATTATAGAAAGAGTGGATTTGGGAACCATTAGTTATTTTTCAACCTATGATCAAGCCTTAGTGCCCCTAGCGTCCTGTCCCAGCGATTATGTAGTGGTGCCAAGGATATGCGGTGACTGCACACTGTTGGGCAGTAATGTTGAACCCGATTTTTGGATTGAAGGATGAACAATAAGGCTCACATATTTGCTGTTGCTTTAAGTTCTTTGGTGGTTGCTTGCGTGGAACCTTTTGATGTAGCTTCTGAAATTCGTTCCGATACGAGTTTATTTGGTGCATTAGTGGTGGAAGCCAACATTACTGACATAGAAGGAACACAACGGATTTTCTTGAGCCGGATGCAACGAGTGATAAGCGATAGTACGGTTAATGTGGAAGAAGAACGACTTTTTAACGTAAACGCGCCAATTATAATACCGCGCGGTCTTGGTCCTGAATTTGAAAGTAATGCTACCGTTGAAATTCGTGCAGGCAATGGTGCGGTTTACGGCTTTGAAGAAACCGAAGACGGCACCTACGAATCCTTGGTGTCGTTCGCGGCAATGCCCAATGTTTCCTACCAATTGTTCGTGTCCACTTCTAACGGGGAAGAATACGTGTCCGATGCTGTGGTACTTCCTAGGACATCTACAATAGAAAACTTGTATGCCGAGCGAATGGTCAGCGACTCTGGACTCGAAGGCGTCGGTATTTTTGTGGATTCTAATTTCCCTTCCGATAGCGACAAGCTGTTCCGCTTTGCCTACGAAGAAACCTATAAGATTATAGCGCCTTATTGGACACCATTCGAATTTGAGATTATTAGGGATGAAACGGAGTTTATTTTTGATGATGACGGTAATGTACAAGAGATTTTATATCCTGACGTGCGATTGGTGCCCCGTGCTCGGGAAGAGCAAGTGTGTTACAGGACCGATCTCTCGGCTGGAGAGGTTTTGCTGAACGCCAATAGGTTCAATGGAAATAGAGCGGAAAGGACCATGGTCCGCTTTATTGGTGTTGACAATCCAATCATATCCCATCGATATAGTATTCTTGTCAAACAAAGGGGAGTTTCCAGACAAGCTTTTGATTTTTATGAGAGGTTAGTTGCATTTTCACAAAGTGAATCCCTTTTTAGTCAGGTACAGCCAGGTAGTTTGGAAGGAAATGTGTATAGTGCCAATGGTGATACAGAGGTTATTGGTTTTTTTGAAGTTAGCACAGCGGTAAGTCAACGGCTATATTTCAACTTTGAAGATTTGTTTCCAGATGAACCACTTCCCCCGTATTTCGGTGATATCAATTGTGAAAATTCGGTTGCCCCAATTCTTGGTAACCCTGAAAGGGACGGACCACCACCACCATTTGGAGGTTGTGCGAGACCATTGATTGAAGGTGTTCAACTTGGTCTGGTAGAGTATTATGAAGCAAATAGCAACCCTCCAGGTGAATGCGAAGGTCCATATTTGGTGGTTCCAACCATATGCGGGGATTGCAATGTGGTGGGATCCAATGTAAAACCCGATTTCTGGGTGGATTAAAAAGCAGTTTATGAAAACACAATGGATACTTTTTTGGGTTATCGCATCCTTGGCCTTTCAAGTCAAGGCACAATATGTAATAGGCAGTGTGGAAGAATTAAAGAATCTCAAAAGTCTGCCGCAGGAAAAGGTCTATCTGCACCATACGGGCCCCATCGTGTTTACGGGAGAGTATGTACATTATGCCTTTTATTGTTTTAATGCGCAGAACAACCGGGCCAGTGATATCAGCTTTACAGGCTACGTGGCCTTGGTCAACCAGCAGGGGGAATACGTGCTGGAACAAAAGGTGCGGTTGCAGAATGGCCTGTCCCACGGCGACTTTTTTGTCAACACCGACGTTCCTTCGGGAAACTATAAACTGTTAGGGTATACCCAATGGATGAAGAACAACGGATTGGAACAGGTCTTCAAGGATGATCTGGTCATCATCAACCCCTACCAACAGGACCAGTCACAACTGATGTCCACTTCCTTGGAAGAGGAAAGGGGGGTTATTGAAACAACACGACCTGTGGATTCCTCCATGGTGCAGATAAAACTGTCAGAAAAAAGGGTGGGCACCCGAACAAAGGTCAGTTTACAGTTGGTGAACTACAAGGCCAAGCTGGGTCATGGAACGTATACCTTAAAGATCCAAAAAAAGGACGAAATCAAAACAAAACCTGCCGAAAACGCCATTTCCTATGCCCGTTCCTATTTTGATGTGAAGGGCGAGCTGGACAAGAAGGTGGGTGACAGCCTTTTTCTGCCCGAGCAGCGCGGGGAACTCTTGTTCGGCAAGGTGACCGACCCACAGGGGAACCCATTGCCCGATACCAAAATAGTGGTTTCCGTGCCGGGTGAGGGTTTCTTGCTCAAATTCGCCACCACCGATGCACAGGGGAACTTTTACACCTATCTGAGAAAGGACTATAAGCAAGATAGGGCCATTATCCAGCCCACCGATCATACGCAGGATGTTCGGGTATCCTTCGGTACCTTGCCGAATCTGGATGCTTCGGGACTTGTATTTGGTGATTTTCGCTTACCATCCAGTGCTATTGAAGCGATAAAAAAGCGCAGTATTTACAATCAACTGGAAAACCAGTTCTTTTCTGCAAAACCGGATTCCGTTCTTTTGGGAGACCCTGTAGACCCTTTTGATGGGGGAATACCCAATACCATTTATTTGGACGATTACACGCGTTTCCCCACCTTTCAGGAAACCTTGGTGGAAGTCTTTAATTTAGCAGGCTACAGGAACAGTAGTAGTGGCAGTGATTATATCCGGATTGCACAGGATTTTGAGAAGTATACCGAGGAGGCCAATAGTTACCCGGCCATTGTGCTGATCGATGGGGTATATATTCCCGACCATGAAAAGATAAAGAACTTTGATGCCCGTAAAATTGAATCCATCAGTACCGTTCCCGATCAGTTTGTGATGGCGGGCAAGGATTACCAAGGGATTATGTCGGTCAAGACCATCGCGGGCAATTATTTTGAAGAGTACACCCCAGAATATGGGATCAATGTGCCCATAAAAAAGGCCCGGCCGCAAAAAAATTATTTTGAACAACGCTACGGCGTCGAAGGAAGCGACCAAAATCATATCCCCGACTACAGACGGATTCTCTTATGGGAGCCGCAGGTAGAGCTTACTGATGCAGATGTACAGTTTGAGTTCTACACTTCGGACCTTTCTGGGGAATTTGACGTAGTTTTGGATGGATTCACCAGCTACGGAAAGCCGATTTCGGTGTATGAGACCATTCTGGTGCAAGATGACAGCCAATAACCTAAATTCATATATCATCCGATGAAGTACTTACGCCATTGTTCATTTTTCCTTTTGATGTTGGTTTTTTCCACGAATCAAGTGTCCGGTCAGCAACAATTGAGTGCCGAGGTGGTATCCGACCTTCAAAAAACAACCCAATATGCTTTTGTTTTAAGCGAAGAGCGACATTTTAGGGGTGTTTTGTCTATGTACGATACATTGAAAGCAAACGGTGTGACCATTACCGAATATGAAATTGTTGTAAAGGGCAAGGTCGTCTTGCAGCTGAAGAAAGGTTCTGAACTGGAGTCCTTGTATCAAAAGTATAAGGATAAGGTGCGGGTAAGCGTATGTAGCGTCGCTATGTCGAAATTGGGTGTTAGCGCGGACGAACTTATTCCGGGCCTGATTCCCGTGGAAACAGCTTCCATTCGAATGTTACAGTTGCAGGCAAGAGGGTATAATACGCTGACCTATTAGCAGATGGGACTGAACCTATATTCGTGACCGCGGCAGGATGGTTCCACGTCCTTAGCGTCAATATACCTGGATATATTCTTGAGAATTTGATGATGTGATTCTTTATAAATCAATGACTTCCATATTCGGATTCATTGAATTTAAAGAAATAATCTTTATTACAAAATGCAAATGACCTGATGTTTGAAGAAAAAAGCAGTTGACCAAGATCGGTTGTATGATGGTTTCACTTGGTGCAAATACCGTTTGCCATGCCGTTACAACCGTTCAATCAATTGTTTTAAAACCGTATCGGTTCCCTCCAAGAAATGTTGCTCTTGTTGATTGATAATTATATCTGGTTGTAGAGCGGTGTTTTCTTGATTTGATAAACGAAAAAGCCTTTTCGAATAGGTGATGGTCAATTTGGAGCCAGGAAGCATAAAACTGTCCATGTCTTGGTATCCATTTGGATTGGAACCTGTAGGCTGGCCCACAATTTTTGCATTCAATAATTGTTTGAACAGAGCCGCATTGCTCGTTCCTGCAGAAAAAGTTCGGTTACTTGTCAATACAAACACCCCGTTTTCCCAGTCTATGGAATCCGCGAGGTTCAGGGCATAGGCCAAAACCACCCCGACATACAGGTCGCCGCCACCATTGTGGCGCATATCTATCACCACTTGTTTTATCTGGTTCGCCGAAATATAGCCCACCAGTTCTTCCCCAAAGCCTTGCATTTCCTCAAAGGTTGGATAGCTTTCAAAATTGATATAGACCGCCTTGGTGCCTTCAATGGGCACGTACCATAAATAGGGAAATTTGGCGTTTTTTGGTTTTGTGATTTCTGGCACTCCACCGCTTACATGAACAAAATCCGTTGTTTTGTTGTAAACCGCTTCATCTAAAGCTTCCAAGGTTAATTTTACTTCCTTATTATTTGGGTCTACAAATGTGAAGACTGCCTTTTGCTGGTTTTGGATAATGCCAAGTGCGAAGAGCAACTCACTGATATTCATATAACTTCCTGTTCTTATGACTTGTGAGTATTCGTTTTCCACAAATTGTGCTGTCTTGGCGACTTTGCTCGCAATCTTTTCTATGGGAACACCATCAATCCCTGCCAAGGTAAACTTCAATAGGTCCTCATGCGCTTTACTGGCTTTGACCACCCTCCAATGATTGTCAATATATTCCGCTTCGAAAGGAAATCGATGTAAGGGGACATTCCTTGAGGATACAGCCGTATGGCCATCATTTATACGACGTGTTAAACGCATCAATCTTACCGTGATATCGAAATCATTCAAGACTGCTACACTATCATATATACGGTTCCAATCCTTTGCGAATTCTTCTTCCGTAATCGAATGGTACAGGTTAATATGTCTTTCTTCCAACGAAGACTTATATATTGAAAGGTCCTTTTTCCAGTCAATATCTACCTTTGATTGGGCAAATAATGTATTGGACAGCGATGCCAGGACATACATAAAAAAATAGATCAGTACTTTTTGGGCGACATTCATCTGATTAGTGTTGATCGATCAATGAAAGAATCTCATATACCCAGTTCAATGTGCTTTTGGAAGCTTCCAATTGATTTAAAGTACCTGCAATATACGTATCCAATTGTGAACAGTACCATAAAAAGGATGCTGTACTGCCGGTGTGCCCGATAACCTCTAGGTGTGTATCCGTATCAAAAAGATTATTAAAAGATACTTTTCGTATCCCAAAACCATATTCCATTCCTTTGGTTTCATGCGTCCAATGTTGCATTGTCAAACGGGTTTCTTTTTTTACGATTTTATCTTCTTGGAAGGCTACTAGAAATTGCACAAGATCTTGTGTTGTGGATACCAAACCACCACCGCCCCAGTCGGCACTCAGACTTTGGATGGACGATAACGCAATATCACCAGCATAAAACTTGGCCATTGGTAATTGCTTTTTTATTGGGGTCGATTTTAAATTGATATAGGACGCATCCATACCCAAAGGTTCAAAAATGTACTGTTGAAAGAACTGATCTAAAGTGGTGCCGCTCACATTTTCAATGATCAAGGCCAAAAGCACATACTCCGTATCGGTATAGTGGTACCCTTGACCCGGTACAAAATGGGGCTCCATTTTCTCTTTGCTAAAGGCAATCATTTCTTGAGGGGACCAAGATTTGTCCGTATCCACCAGTAGCTGATTGATTATATTTGGACTACCATCAACGGTGGTACCCGTAAAATAGTCTGGCAAGCCTGAAGTGTGCTGTAATAAATGGGAAATGGTAATGTCCTTGGAATATTCTTCGCCTTCTAGCACATGCAGGTTCTTCATCAATTGCTCTGGAAGGTGCTGGTATATCTGGTCCTCAAAATTTAATTTCCCGTTATCCTTTAGGATGCCTATGGCAGTGGCCGTAAACATCTTGGTGATACTGGCTGTATAAATGGGATTTTCCATCGTTGGAGCATCTTCCGTACAATCATCGCTATCGGCAAATTGAATATTGATACCTTTAGATTTGGAGTACACCTGCAAGAAAGCATTTTTGACTTCCGTTTTTTCCATTTGGTCATCAAACAATCGTTTGATGACCGTATCCAAATGTTGTTGTCCATAGCCGTTTACTGCGATAAAAATAACAGTTAGAAAGTGTAAACAATCTCTCATGATATGGTTTTATAACGTAGGGTGATTTTAAAATTTAATGCCCACATATAGGTTGGGTTCAAAAAGGAAATAGTTTTTCCATTTGTTGTCCAACCGTTTGAATTCATCAGGGGTATTGGTGTCGATCATCCAATTTTGACAATGAATTTGTGGTTCAACAAAGATTCGTTTCTTTTTCCCAAAGGCAAAGTGATATCCAAGATGATAGGAGGTATAGAGCTTAAATCCATTTGCTATTTTTTTGTTGTCCAAGTCCAAATACGTTTTGTATTGTGGCAAGACCTCCACGGAGGCAAACAATCCTTTCCAAAGCATACGTTGGTAAGATACGCCAATTCCTGTTTCCCTAAGATAACCGGGATAGAACTCCGTTTCAGAATCTATTTTGTCCAAAAGGCCATCCCACCATTGGATACCCATGGGTTGAAATAGTCTCCAGGTTGCAAATTTCACACCTATTATATTCTTGGAATCCAATTCTTGCTTTACATGGAGCTCAATGTGCTGTGTATTCGTCCGTTCGCCTCCTTCACCAATATTGGCCAAAATAATGGCGGGGAAACTGATCCGATACTTGAATTTTGAGCCATTGTTTGTCAATGAATCATTGTTGTCCTGTGCGAAAGAGGCAAGGGTACAAAGTGTTAATCCGATGATTGCTAGTTTTTTCATTTTTGATAGTTGTTTGATTGTTCGTTTTTTGATGTATGAATAACTTAATTTGATGATGCAAAGAAATGTGGAAAGGAAAGGCTGGTCGTACTGAATTATGATTTGAAACCTTTTTGTTCTTTAGGCTAGGGGAGCGCCTTATTTCTTTTTGATCTCACAGAGCCAATGAATGGGAAATAAAAAAGGCTCAACATTTTAACGTTAAGCCTTTTCCGGAGTAGTAAGCTATTTTTCCAACCGATTTTTATCCCTAAAACAACTCTTCTGGATTGGAGGTCAGCTTAGCTACATTCTGGGTGATTTTTTCCAAGTCCCAATCCCACCATTTCATTTCCAATAATCTTGCAATGCTATCCTCGGAAAAACGCTTTTTTATTTCTTTCGCTGGATTTCCACCAACTATGGTATAGGGTTCCACATTCTTGGTCACCACCGCCTTGGTGGCAATGATGGCCCCATGACCTATCTGAACCCCTGGCATTATGGTTGCGTCATGACCTATCCATACGTCATTCCCGATGACCGTGTCACCTTTGGTCGGGTAGCTTTTCCCTTTCATGGCATCTTGCCAGGCCCCTCCAAAAATGGCAAACGGATATGCTGATGTTGCTTCTGTTAAATGGTTTCCACCGTTCATTATGAAAGTGGCGCCCGATGCAATCATGCAGAACTTGCCGATAATCAACTTGTCCCCAATAAAATCAAAATGGTACTTCACGTTTTTCTCAAAGTTGGAAACATCATCAAAATCATCATAATAAGTATAGTCCCCTACAATAATGTTGGGATTGTTGACCAGGTTTTTTAGAAAGCAAAGGTTTTTGTAATTGGACAACGGAAAAACGGTATTTGGATCTGGAATGTTCATTAGGATTTGATTTGTTGTGATGATTTAAATAGTGTAATAGCAAAAAACAAGGTGATTATCGCCTGAGACTTCTCTATCATGGTTTCTGCTAGAAGGTTGCCAAGGGTATTCAAGGCAAAAAAGACCGCAAATACCATGAATATCCTTTTTATCGCCATAGCTGTAAAAATAGGTTTTATAATCTTGATTTTCATAGCTAGGACCATCCCTAGAAATAGCATTGTAACCAATGCAATTCCTTCCAATAGGTAAAGTTTTTCGATGGAATCGATTTTACCGCCCCATACAATATCATGAGGTACTATTTGCAGAAGAATGGATAAATGCATAACGCAGTAACCCAATACAATAATTAACATCCCTTTTTCCCAAGTTCTCATGGTCGTTCTTAGTTAAGTTTGCAGTTTTTTAGCTTCTATTATGTAATACTCTTTTAAGCGATTTTCCCCATAAGTTGGTGTGATATGGTCCTTTGCCATTAAAGTTAAAAAGAACTCGATGGGGCCATAGGTTTTGACGCTGGTGAATGTTCTGAATACCCATAGGGTCAGTTTTCGGGACCAATCAGGTAAATGAACAATTCTTATAGGTTTGTTCAAAGCGGTGAATGCAAGTTTTCCAATTTCGTTGAGACTCAGCACATCAGGGCCTCCAAGGGTCATTTCTTTATTATAATCAGTTAAAGTATCAACAATGGCTCTGGCTAGATCTTCACCATGAATAGGGTTGAATCTTTGATGGCCGGAACCGAACACATACACACGACCCGATTTGGCCATTTGTAAAAAGTCCTTCATATCCGAGAAAAAACCATTGGGCCTAACAATCGTGTAGTTTATTCCGGAGGAACGTAAAGCATCAACAAACTTCTCTTTGGCCTCAAAGATCTTCAAATTTCTGTATGTGTCGCCATCGACCGCAGAAACATAAACAAAGTGATTGACCCCAGCTTTTTTGGCTTCTTCAAGTAGATTCATATTCGCCTGATAATCCACATCCATATAAGTGAGTCCATCTTTCTGTCGAGTTATGCCAACCGTGGATATAACGGTATCGATTCCTTTACATATGTCCCGCAAGCTTTTCGGATTTGTCACCTCGGCCTGTTTGATTTCTAAATAGTTTTCATTGAAGGCTTTTATTTTTTCCGGATTGCGCGCAATGGCAACGACCTGATTTTCTTTTTCGATCAAAACCTCCAACAAATATCTGCCCAAATAACCCGTTGCACCCGCAAGTAATACATTGGTATGTTTCATAGCCAATTCGTTTTTAAGTTATTTCAATTAAACTCGTTGGCTAACAAGTGTTGGATAATGGTATTGCGTTGTTCTCCTGTATCATCTTGCTGATTGCTCAAGAGTACAATGGTTGCATCGTATGCCGGTATAAAACCGATCATACTCCAATAGCCGTTAATATCACCACCATGCCAGTACATTGTTGTGTTTCCCGCTTGGGTCGTAAACCATCCCATACCAAAATCTACATAGCCACTCGGTACATCTTGGGCAAATATTTCTGCTTTTTCAGCTTCGGTAAACCAATCTTTTTTTACTGCTTTGGTCCAGGTTTCCATATCCTTTGGTGTACTGCTAAAATCACCGGCGCCAAATGCAAGGGCCATTGGATATGTGCTGTTGTGACTTCCATTTAGATACCCTTGTGCGTGGGTGTTGGTATCAATTTCATCGGTGCCTTTGTATGAATTTGCAATGCCTAACGGATTAAAAATATGCTGCTGGATGTATTGATGGTACGAAATGCCGGACAATTGCTCCACCAAAAGAGCGGCAATAAGATAGTTGGAATTGCAATAGTGCTTATTTGAGCCTGGTGTAAAGCTGAGTCCGTTTACTAAAATGAGTTCCTTAATGAGAGCATAGATATTCATTCGATCCAAAACCAAACCTTCTTCAAAAGCTTGTTCCGCCACTAATTGGTACTCAGGAATCCCGGATTGGTGCGATAATAGGTGCCCAATGGTAATCTGGTCCCCGTTTGGAAATTCAGGGTCAAACTCGTCCAAGGTCTGGTCAAAACCAGTAATAAGACCATCCCGCTTTAATCCCACTATGGCCGCTGCGGTCAATGTCTTGCTGACCGAACCGATGCGATAGGCGAGCTCTTGGTTTTGTGGTAGGTCCGTACTTTGATTTGCCAAGCCAAAACCTTGGCGCACCAAGTCATTTCCGTTTTTCGTAACAATGGCATACCCTTGAAAATCGCCTTCGGTCAATAAGTTTTTAACGCTTTTGTAGTCTGTAGAAGGTAAACTTGTATCATCATCATTGGAACAGGACGATACTAGCATAGCTATGGTAAGCAATAGCAGTAATGGGAGTTTTGAGATTGAATTGTAACGTTGTTTGATTGATGCGTTCATGACTGTTCGTTTTTTGATTATTGATTTTGGTGCAAAGATTAACCGGATTGATTAGTCAATCGTTCTAAATTATAATCTGAAACGAACTAAGGGAGTTTAGGATAGATTGGATTTCATCCAAGTTCTGGGTGTTGCTCCTTCTGTTTTTTTAAAGTAGGTGTTGAACACGCTCTTGGAATTAAAACCACTATCATAGGCCAACCCAAGAATGGTAAGGTGCGCATTTTTAGGATTCAGCGCTATGGTTTTAAAATGCTTTAAGCGGTAGGAATTCACAAAGTCATTAAAATTGGTATCAAAGGCTTTGTTGATCAGAAAGGACATTTTATTGGTGTTTAATCCCAAGACCTCCGCCACAAATTTTAAACTCAAATTTTGGTTTAAATAGGGCTCTTCTTCGATAAAATAGGAAAGGAGTTCTTCTTTTAAGGAGGCTATTTGACCATTATCCAAAACCGCTGAAGTTGATTTCTCTCCTTCATCCTTTTCGAGTTTAATATCCGAAAGGCATAAACTGGAATGATGTAGGTCTTTAAAAGCCCTTATTCTTTGCAATGGTTGCAAAAATGGCTCTTGCCTATAATTAATGACCTGGCCGCGTCTTTGGTCTATCAATTCCCTTAAGCGTTGGAAGGCCTGTTCTTTGAGGTCTGAACTGCTTAAAATAAACAGATCATATGGAACCAGCATCGTTTGGTCGTTTCCAAGTCGTGCCCATTGTTCAATCATCTCATGGGGAACTTCCGTGTGCTTTTCATTTATGATTTTAAACAAAAGCTTTTTTTCTTCGACTAATGATGTATTTCGGGTAAATTCGAGGAATTCGGCTCCTTTATTGAGCCATATGAGACAAAAGCATTTTAAATGATGCGCTAATTCTAGTTCGGGATTCAGGGTAAGCGCGTAATTGACCACTTCCAATGCCTTCTCAAATTCATTTTGGTAATAGTGTATATGGGCCAAGGTATAATGGTTGTTTGCCGAAAGGGGGTCTACTTCCAATAGCTTGTTTGCGTGTACCAGTGCTTGGTCAAAAAAACCAAGTGCCATAAACAGTTCTGCCATGGCTTCCAAACCATCGATATGATTCGGATTGATTTCCAGTACCTTATTGATATGGACATAGGCATTTTTAAAATCCCATTCTTCCCAAAAGAATTTGCCAACAAATGACAATGGATATTCAGGTAACGAGGCATCCAGTTCCTTGGCTATCAATAAATTGCTTATCGCCAGGTCTATCCCTTTTTGATATGGAATATAACCCCACATGGCCAGTAGGCCATAGCATTGTAGGTTTGCATAGTACGCCTTGGCGTAATTTTTATCCAAAGCAATGGCTTGGTCGTAATAAGATATCGCTTCGTTGATACTTTGAGGTGTCCATTTTAATTGTAGGGAACGGCCTTTTAAAAACAGTTGGTAGGCATCAATGCTGTTGGTAGGTTCTTGGATCAACCGCTCCTGAATTTCAAAATGCCCAAAGTTGTTGCGGACTTCTTCAGCAATGCCCAGACTGATTTCATCTTCTAGTTCGAAAATGTCGATCAATTCCCTATCGAACCTTTTCGACCAATAATGCGTTCCGTCCGCTACATCAATTAATTGTGCCGTGATTCTGACTCTTTCTTGGGACTTTTTAATACTTCCTTCAAGAATCGTATGCACGCCCAGTTGTTTGCCAACTTCCCTAACATCGATGTTTTTTCCCTTAAAGGCAAAGGAAGAAGTTCTTGCAATAACTTTAAGCTGGTCGATTTTTGTCAGTGCATTTATAATTTCCTCTGTGATTCCATCGCAGAAGTACTCATTGTCAATATCATTGCTCATATTGACAAAAGGCAGGACTGCTATGGACTGTGTAGTGCTCATTAATTTGGACCGCCGAGATGATTAAAGCGGTCTCGAATTGTCGCCAACCTTCAGGTTATATAATCTGCCAACTTTGGCAGATGGGCAAGTTAAACATTGTTTTTAATTTTCACATTAATTATTGGCTATCTACAATTTTTTTAAGTGGTATTACCGCAAAATGTTATACATGTATTAAAATGGGCATTTTTAAATATTGATGGCCCAAATCGGTTTGTTTGTGCTTGATTTCCGCGTAGACCTAACGGATAAATAGTGATCTTATAAAGTTGT
Source organism: Flagellimonas sp. MMG031 (assembly GCF_040112705.1). Taxonomy (NCBI): domain Bacteria; kingdom Pseudomonadati; phylum Bacteroidota; class Flavobacteriia; order Flavobacteriales; family Flavobacteriaceae; genus Flagellimonas; species Flagellimonas sp. MMG031. The sequence continues at coordinate 3,483,072 of NZ_CP157804.1, read as the reverse complement.
TAGTCAGTATAAATTCTCAATTTTTTGGAGCACAGATTTAAGTTGAAGTAAAGGAATAGGATGAAGAGTCTAATTTTAGTTACAATGAGATAAAAGAAAGTATTAAGTCCAATTTCCCATATTTTGGAGGGTACCCCTATGATTTGCAACTTTCGTTGTTTTGGCATTGCTGCCCAGTGACCGCGGCAGGATTTGCTTCGCCTTTCCTAACAAAGCTCCGCTTTGAAAATAGTCCAAACAAAAAAACGCTCAAGCAAGCTTGGCGTTTTTCCTTATTTGACTATTTATTCGTGACCGCGGCAGGATTGTTCCACGTCCTTAGCGCTACGCGCTGAAAATCAAAAACCCTCAAAATCAAAAAAGCAAGCTTTATGATTTTGCTTGCTTTTCGATTTATTCGTGACCGCGGCAGGATTCAAACCTGCAACCTTCTGAGCCGTAATCAGATGCGCTATTCAGTTGCGCCACGCGGCCTTATTTAAGGGCTGCAAATATATTTCTTTTTAACTTTACCTCAAAACCCTAGCGAACAAAAAATGGATTTTGCACCCTACATTCGTGATATCAAGGATTTTCCCAAGCCCGGGGTCGTTTTTAAGGATATCACTCCGCTTTTGAAAAATGCCACAGCACTGCAAAAAGCGGCCGACGCCCTAGTCGGTTTTACCAACCATATGAAAATTGATAAAGTGGTGGGTGTGGATAGCCGCGGATTCATATTTGCGCCCATGATGGCCGAAAAATTGGGTGCGGGCTTTGTTACGGTTCGTAAATCAGGCAAATTGCCCTATACCACCATCTCCGAGACCTATGAATTGGAGTATGGGACAGGCACCCTCGAAATCCACTCCGATGCCATTGAGGTAGGGGATAAGGTGCTGGTACACGACGATGTTCTGGCTACGGGAGGCACGGCCCAGGCCGTTTGCCGATTGGTAGAAAAACTGGGAGGAGAGGTCGTCCAATGCAATTTTTTAATTGAACTTACCTTTTTGAACGGATTTGAAAAAATAAAGGATTATCAAAAAGCAGCCCTGCTTCAGTATTGATCGAGTGCCCTGGTGGTGATATAGTATCTCCAACCAATAATGGCCATCTGTAATTTGGATGCTTTGACCAAGTCCAACCCCCTTTTACTATAAGAGGGCAACAGTGCCTTGTTCAGTTTTGCCAAAATCTTGTAAAACATATTGTTGTGTTGCTCTGTACAAATATACACAAAGCCTATTACAAGCAATGGAGGTCAATAGCAATGTGGCAACCCTAACGGTTAAATGAAGATAACCGTTAAGAGTTGCACAAGAAGTGTGATGAATACTTTTACAATTGCTATCATTTTTTGATTGATTTTTAAGGTTGAAAAAACTACTATTTTTCTGTTATGTCCCCGAATATATAATGATAAATGTCATGCTTCCAAGCATTTGGCCTAAAAACAATGTATTTGCATACGAGATTGTATTTTTAAAAACGCATTGCTCCTTCATGTGAAACATGTTTCCTTGAAAAAAGTTATATTTTGTAATCATAAATATTATTTTGATATGAAAAATGTTAGAATTGTAGGGGCTTTTTTGGGGTGAAATTAAAAAACTAGGGAGCTTTCGTTTAAAAAAGGGCTGTTTTTTCGGTTTTCGTTTTGGGGCAAAAAAAGAACCGCCTCGAAAGACGGTTCCACTGACTACTCAAAAACCATTGGTTTTTTGATCAATTGCCTTTTTTGGTAGTTACCTCGATAACGCCATTTTTGGCCTTTTTTCCATACTTCTCCACCGCGGTGTCCCCTTTAAGCACACTAATGCTCTCAATCTCGTCCGGGGACATATTTTTAAAGTCTTTTGATTCCGACTTTTTACCGTCGATATAATAGAGAGGTTTTCTTTTTCCATCATCTTTGATGTAAAAGAAACGGGAGTCTTCATCGCCAATGATAACCTCATTTTCTTCATCGCTCACAGAATCTTTAATGACCACCACATTTTTGTCTCTTTTTACATGGATCTTTTTTTCATCATCCGTTCGGATCATCACCACATTCTTGTGTTTCTCTTCTCCCACTTTTTTGATGGTCACATAGTTGACGTCCTTATCTTCCTTGTCCTTTGTTACAAAAATGGAAGCAACGTTATCTAAATCGATTTCCTCCATTTCTTCTTCCGTCAATCGCTTTCCATTAATGATGACCTCTTTCTCTGCATCACCTTCTTTTATGATGATTTCCGTATCATCATCGGTAGTCCAAGAGCCTTTGCCTTTAATTTTATGTATTTTGACGTTTTGGCCCTTGCCTGCATTCCAAAAGGAAACCGCATTGTTCGTATCGTCGTACAACACGGTGATGGGACCAATGGGACCGTCCGAATTGCTGTTGTAATTACCGCTGAACGATTTACCATCTGAACTCTTGCCACTCAGTTGTAGCGAAATTTCAATGATTTCCCTATCATCATTCCGAACCGTGGTGTAGCTGAAGTCGATATCATCTTCGGCCAAATCTTTCTTCATTTGGTCCAATTCGGCATCCGTGGTGTTTTTATTTATGCTAAGCTCCACGGTTTTGTCATCAATGGGGGATTCTTCCACCATTACATCCTCTATACTGTCGGATTCCTTATAAATATAAGTTTCCTTGATACTGAAACTTGCCAAGAACAGTCCCAACAGGGGTAGCATCACCAGAATTTTAAGGGCATTGATTTTTTTGGATTGATTTTGATTTAACATGACTATTCGTTTTTTGATTAATGAATTATAAAATGAATTGGTTAAGGCATATTTTGGTGTATTAACTGCCTGTTTAAGCATCAGGTATTGGTAGGATTTTTTGTCCGCAGCCCGTGCTATGGCAAAATGGTCCGCCAAGTATTCGAGGTTTTCCTTTACCGCACTTTTGTATAGCCATAAGACCGGGTTGAACCAAAACACGATTTTCAGCAGTTCCAAGAATAGGATGTCCAAGGTGTGCCATTGCCGGGCATGCGCCTTTTCATGTTCGAGGACTGAAAGCAATTCGTTGGGTTCAAAAAGTCGAGGATTATAAAAAATGTAGTTGAAAAAGGAAAACGGGGTAATCTTCTTTTCCGTGACCAGGTGCAAAAATGGGGTTTCCTTTCTCCACTCTGCTTTTTCGGCCAAATTTTTCAATGAAATCAATCTAAGTATGAACCGTATCAATAAAAAAGCGCTCACGGCTATGTAGATGGTAACGAGTCCATTTTGAAGCGTAAAAAATCCATTTTCCTGAAGAGTTGTTGACATCTCTCCACTGGCCGCACTTGCCTGAATCAGCGCAGGTTTCGCAATGACCACGGTCTTTTTTATCTTGATTAACGGGAACACAAGGGCCAGAATCAGACCAGATAAGAGAAACAATCTGTTTTCGGTAAAAAGGGTGTCCCTTTTTAAGAAGATATGGTATACCGCCAAAAAACCTCCGGATATAAGGACAGACTGTAAAATATACATATATAGTGGTTCCATTATTTCTTCCTTTCTATGAGTTCGATAATTTCCTTGAGTTCAGAAATGGATATTTTTTCTTCCTGTGCAAAATGTGAGACCAAACTTTTAAAGGAATCATTATAATAATCGGCAATGGCAGCATTCACAAATTTTTTGCGGTACTGTTCCTTGCTGATCACGGGGAAATAGCGATGGGTGTTGCCAAAGGCTTCATGGTCCACATATCCTTTTTCCTGGAGATTCCGAACTATGGTGGATAAAGTGTTGTAGTGCGGCTTTTCCCCTTCGATTTTTTCCAGGATTTCCTTTACAAAAGCCTTTTCGAGCTCCCAGAGGATTTTCATGACTTCCTCTTCTTTATTGGTCAATTTTTGCATGATCTAATCTTTAACTGCACCAAACATAATACTAATAAAATAGTTAAACAACTATTTTTATAGTTTGTTAACTATTTTTGTAGTTTTATTTATAAACTTGCTGTACTGCATCAATTTCCCAACGCTTATATTTGTTCTAAAATTTAGGCTTTTGAGAAATCTGTTGTTTATACTTTTGGGTCTGGCCCTTTTGATTGCGGGAGGAAATTGGCTGTTGAAGTCAGCGGTGGCATTATCGCTTAAGTTGAATATTCCTAAAATTGTGATAGGGATGACGGTGGTTTCTTTCGCAACCTCGGCACCAGAACTTATTGTAAGTATAAAGTCCGCATTGGATGGCTTTCCCGATATTGCCTTGGGCAATGTGGTGGGTTCCAACATTGCCAATTTGGGACTGGTGTTGGCCGTTACGGTAATCTTGCGCAATATTGAGGTGCGCAAAAGTTTTTATACCACCGACTGGCCGGTGATGATGGTGGCCTCCTTGCTCTTTTTTGGTTTTATTTATTTTGATGGGCAATTGGGACAAACCGAGGGCATAGTGCTGGTGTCCTCATTATTTGTGTTTTTAGTGTATCTGCTTCGTTTTCAAAAAACAGCCGTGGTGGATGATGCGCCCGAGGACGATGTACCTCTGCCCCTCTACAAAACAGTCTTGTTCTTGGGACTGGGCGGTGCTGCCCTTTGGGGCGGTTCCGAATTACTTATCGATGGAGCTGTTGGACTGGCTTCGTCCTTTGGAGTGAGTGACCGGGTAATCGGGATAACCGTTGTATCGGTAGGGACCAGTATACCAGAGTTGGCGGCATCCGTAATTGCGGTTATCAAAAAGGAGAAGGCCATTTCTGTTGGCAACTTGATCGGTTCCAATATCTTTAATCTGTTGGCGGTGTTGGGAATCACTTCTATCATCACGCCTATAACCGTGGTGGACCAAGGATTGTTGTCCAACGACATATTTTGGATGTTGGGCATATCCTTCCTTATTTTGCCCTTGGTGTTCTTCCCCAAAGGATTACGATTGGGGTGGAGGGACGGTCTGGTCCTTGCGGCCTTTTATACCGCATTTGTATACTTTACCATAACATAAAAACCGCCCCAAAAAAGTTCGGGACGGTTTTCACCTATAATCAACAACTAATCTATTATCCGTTTATACGTTGGCGGATTTTACTGTTTTCACAATAACGGCCGCTACTTTGTATGGGTCAGCGTTGGAAGCTGGTCTTCGGTCTTCCAACCATCCTTTCCATCCTTTCTCTACGGTCAAAATTGGAATTCGGATAGAAGCACCTCTATCGGAAACTCCATAGCTAAAATCGCTAATGGAGGCAGTCTCGTGCTTACCGGTCAATCGCTCATCGTTGTACTCACCATAAACGGCAATGTGCTCTGCGGTTACCGGACGGAAAGCCTCACATACCTTTTCGTATACTTCTTTCGACCCACAAGTTCTCAACAAGGTGTTCGAGAAGTTGGCGTGCATACCGGAACCGTTCCAGTCACCTTTGATGGGTTTTGGATGGTACTCAATATAGTAACCATAGCTCTCGGTCAATCGCTGTAGCAAGTATCGTGCTACCCAAATCTCATCACCGGCTTTCTTGGCACCTTTGGCGAACAATTGGAATTCCCACTGTCCAGCAGCAACCTCTTGATTGATTCCTTCAAACTGAAGGCCTGCATCCAAACATAGGTCGGCATGCTCTTCAACAAGGTCTCTGCCCCAAGTGTTTCTACCACCAACAGAGCAATAATATAGACCTTGTGGTCCAGGATAACCACCTACAGGGAAGCCAAGCGGCAGTTGGGTGGCCGTATCCATAATAAAGTACTCCTGCTCAAATCCAAACCAGAAATCATCATTGTCATCATCAATAGTGGCTCTGGAATTGCTCACGTGCGGAGTTCCATCGGGGTTCAATACCTCGGTCATCACCAAGTAGCCATTTCTTCGAGCTGGGTCGGGATAAATGGCAACAGGTTTCAATAGGCAGTCAGAGGAACCACCTTCAGCTTGTTTAGTAGAAGAACCGTCGAAGGACCACATCGGGCAGTCTTCCAATTTACCGCTAAAATCTTCCTCAATTCTAGTCTTACTTCTAATATTGGCTGTTGGTTCATACCCATCCAACCATAGATACTCTAATTTAGATTTGCTCATAATGCTGGTAGTTAATTGTTCTCAATTTTATGATGCACAAAAATAGTTTTTTCATTTAATTATCAATATTTTAAAGGGTTAAAATCACAAAATTGCGTTTAATATTTATTTTACCCCTGTCAAAAGGAGGGTGGAATGAAAAAAAAGTAATTTTTGAAGCATATATTATTAAATTCTTAATTGTAGATTTGAATTTTAAAAATTATGGAATATGCCGAAAACAAGATTTGATGCCTTGGCCGAAAGCCGAAATAGGACACATGCTGATATAAACGAAACTGGTAAAAGATCCGAGCTGTTTGGGAAAAATGTCTTCAATGAAGAAAAAATGCTCCAGTTCCTTACCGCCGAAGCATTTGAAAAGGTAAAATCTGCGATTTTTCAGGGAACCAAAATAGACCGAAAAATTGCCGACCAAGTGGCCGAGGGGATGAAAGCTTGGGCACTTTCCATGGGAGCTACCCATTATACACATTGGTTTCAACCGTTGACCGGTGCCACTGCGGAAAAGCACGATGCTTTTTTCGATATCCTGCCCAATGGCAAGGCCATGGAAAAGTTTGGCGGGGCACAACTCGTACAGCAAGAACCCGATGCATCCAGCTTTCCGAGCGGAGGAATCCGTAATACCTTCGAGGCCCGGGGCTATACCGCTTGGGACCCTACCTCTCCGGCATTTATTTATAAGACAACACTCTGTATCCCAACCATATTCGTTGCCTATACTGGTGAAGCCTTGGACAACAAGGCGCCTCTTTTGCGGGCCCTACAGGCGGTGGACCAAGCCGCGACCGGAGTGGCACAGTATTTTGACAAAAACGTACGGAAGGTTTATGCCACATTAGGTTGGGAGCAAGAATACTTTTTGATAGATAAGGCATTGGTCAATTCCCGAATGGACCTCTCTGTGACGGGACGGACATTGGTGGGCAGTTTTTCGGCCAAAGGCCAACAATTGGACGATCACTATTTTGGTGTGATCCCAGCAAGGGTCTTGGGCTTTATGAGCGAACTGGAAAAAGAATGTACCAAATTGGGCATTCCAGTGAAGACACGCCATAACGAGGTGGCGCCCAATCAGTTTGAGCTTGCTCCAGTTTTTGAAGAGGCCAATCTTTCCGTAGACCATAATTTATTGTTGATGGACGTGATGGAGGAGATTGCCGATAAATACAACTTCTCGGTGCTGTTCCACGAAAAGCCCTTTGCGGGAATCAATGGTTCGGGAAAACATAACAACTGGTCTTTGGCTACCGATACAGGCGTCAACCTGTTGAGTCCGGGGAGTACACCCATGAAAAATCTTCAGTTTTTGACCTTCTTTGTGAATACGATCAAAGCTGTGGACACTTATGAGGAATTATTGAGGGCATCCATAGCCTCTGCCAGCAACGACCATCGATTGGGAGCCAACGAGGCACCCCCTCCCATCATTTCCATATTTATAGGAAAGCAGTTGAGCGATGTGCTGGATGAACTCGAAGGGGTTTCCAAAGGAAAATTATCACCCCAAGAAAAAACGGAGCTCAAATTGAACGTGGTTGGAAAGATTCCCGAAATATTGCTCGACAATACGGATAGGAACAGAACCTCGCCTTTTGCGTTTACGGGAAATAAGTTTGAAATGAGAGGGGTAGGGGCCAAGACGAATTGTGCAAAGCCCATGACCATGCTCAATACCATTGTTGCCAAACAGTTGACCGACTTTAAAAAGGAGGTCGATGCGCTTATCGACAAGAAAAACCTGAAAAAGGACGAGGCGGTTTTCAATGTGCTTCGGGAATATATCAAAACCTCCAAGCGTATTCGTTTTGAAGGGGATGGCTATGGAATGGAATGGCAGGAAGAGGCAAGAAGACGCAAGCTGAGCATCAACAAAAACACCCCAGAGGCACTACAAGTCATCACGGCAAAGGAGAGTCTGGAGCTTTTCAAGCAAATGGACGTAATGAACGAAGTGGAGCTCAAGGCCCACAAAGAGGTCGAGCTGGGAGCCTATATTTTTCATATTCAAATTGAAGGGCGTGTGTTGGGCGAAATGGTATACAACCATATTATTCCAGCAGCAGTAAAGTACCAAAATATCCTTTTGGAAAACATTCACGGGTTGAAAGAAGTATATGGCGCGGCCCACAAGAAAATGGGAGAAGTCCAGCTGAACATTTTGGAGCAGATCGCGGAGCATATCGTTGAAATCAAAAAGCTGACGGATGAAATGGCTGATGCCCGTAAGCGCGCCAATGGCATGTCAGCCGTGGAGAAAAAGGCCCAGGCCTATTGCAACAACGTAAAACCCTATTTTGATAAAATCCGGGAACACTCCGATACCTTGGAGAAATTGGTTGCCGATGAATTTTGGCCCTTTACCAAATATCGCGAGATGCTGTTCTCCAAATAGGACGAGCCTTAAAAATGTAAAAGACGGAAAGCATATCAATAGTTTGATGGCTTTCCGTTATTTTTGCCCAAACCTTTCATATGTCATCCGATACCAGTAAGAGATATGCACAACGAGGTGTTTCCGCCTCCAAGGAAGATGTGCACAACGCTATCAAAAATATCGACAAAGGCCTTTTTCCCAAAGCTTTCTGTAAAATTGTACCCGATTACCTTACGGGTAGCGAGGACCATTGTTTGGTAATGCATGCCGATGGTGCTGGTACCAAGTCCTCTTTGGCCTATATGTATTGGAAGGAAACGGGGGATATTTCCGTGTGGAAGGGAATTGCCCAAGATGCCTTAATCATGAACGTGGACGATCTGATCTGTGTGGGTGCAACAGATAATATTATGTTGTCCTCCACCATTGGGCGAAACAAAAACTTGATTCCCGGAGAGGTGATTTCCGCTATCATCAATGGCACCGAAGAATTGATTGCCGATTTGGAGAAACACGGTATCACCATTCGGTCTACAGGAGGTGAAACGGCCGATGTGGGCGATTTGGTGCGAACCATAATCGTGGATTCCACGGTAACGGCCCGGATGGAACGCAAAAATGTTATCGACAATGCCAATATCAAAGCAGGTGATGTGATCGTAGGCTTGGCTTCCTTCGGAAAGGCGAGCTATGAAACCGAGTATAATGGCGGCATGGGGAGCAATGGACTTACCTCGGCGCGCCATGATGTGTTCTCCAAATATTTGGCCAAAAAATACCCAGAAAGTTTTGATGCCTCCGTTCCAGAGGAATTGGTGTATTCGGGGAATGCAAAATTGTCCGATAAGGTGCCAGGTTCACCCCTTGATGCGGGAAAACTGGTTTTGTCGCCCACCCGGACCTACGCACCCATCATCAAAAAGGTGTTGGAGCGCTATTCATCCAAAGAAATTCACGGTATGGTGCATTGCAGCGGTGGTGCACAGACCAAAATTCTCCACTTTGTGGAGGACCTTCACATCATCAAGGACAATATGTTTCCCATTCCACCATTGTTCAAATTGATACAGGAACAATCCAATACCGATTGGAAAGAAATGTACCAGGTGTTCAATTGCGGACATCGTATGGAACTGTATGTGGATGAGAGTGTTGCGGAGGAGATTATCGCCATTTCGCAGAGTTTTGATGTGGATGCCCAAATTATTGGTCGAGTGGAACCCTCCGATACCAAAAAATTGGCCATCCAGAGTACCTACGGCAAGTTTACCTATTAGCATACGATTTTTCTCGAAATAGCGTTTTACATTATAAACCTCTACGCTATGGAAAGAAAGGAATTCCTACGAAGTTTGGGCGCAGGTGCTGCCTTTGCCCTCACATTTCCCTGTTTGCACGGTTGCTCCAAGGATGAAGTGAATGGAAATTTGGTGGAAGAACCCACTGGAGTCGACTTTACCATCGACCTGACTTCGAACGAAGCAGCAAATCTTTCGCAGAATGGCGGGTTTATCTTAAAAAATTTAGTTGTGGTCGCTAGAAATTTGGAAGGCGAATATGTGGCCGCAAGCCAAGTTTGCAGTCATGAATCCTATGATCAGGTACGTTTTGTGAACCAGAACGGTGGTATATTTTATTGTGATGTCCACGGGTCTCGTTTCGACCAAGACGGCACACCGCTCAACCAGGTAGATGGAAACCCTGCCAGAGCCTTGAAGGTTTTCAATACGGAACTCAACGGTTCCGAATTACGGGTATTTGAGTAGTTTTGCCAATCCCAAATCGAATGAAAAATATCATCTATATACTACTACTTTGCTTTTCCGGCCTGCTTCAAGCACAACAATGGGAAGAAAGTTTTGATGCGGCCCTTGCCAAAGCGTCGGCCGAAGAGAAACCGATTGTTCTTGTGTTTTCGGGTTCGGATTGGTGTGCTCCTTGCATCCGTTTAAAGCGACATATTTTTGACAGCGATGAGTTTAAGGCCTACGCTTCGGAACATTATGTGATGTACGATGCCGATTTCCCTCGGAAGAAGCAGAACAAACTGCCCGAGGAAAAGATGAACGTAAACAAATCCCTAGCTGAAAAATATAACCCAAAGGGTTATTTTCCGTTGGTGGTGGTGATGGACAAAAATCAGAAAGTCTTGGGAACCACCGGCTTTGTGGCCCGAACCAGTCCCGAAAAGTATATCAAGACCCTTAACAAGTTCATCCAATGAAGACCCTACTTGTCTTGACCTGCAGTCTGTGTTGCCTGCTGTCGTTCGGGCAGTCGAGGCAAACGGATGTGACGGTAAAAAAGACCTTGAAATTGATGGGGACCCGGTTTGAGATTACCGTCGTGGCACCCAACGAGGAAATAGGGTACATCAACATTGACGAAGCTGTTTCCGAAATTGAACGTATCGAAAGGGTCATTTCATCATGGGATGAAAAATCAGAAACCTCCTTGATCAACAAAAATGCCGGTATTAAACCTGTAAAGGTGAGTCGGGAACTGTTTAATTTGATAGAACGGGCAATCAAAATATCAGAAATCACCGATGGGGCCTTCGATATCACCTATGCTTCCATGGACCAAATCTGGAAGTTTGATGGGAGCATGGACAAAAAGCCCACGGCTGACGAAATCAAAAACTCTGTGGCGAAGGTGGGGTATCAAAAACTGGTTTTGGATGTCGAAAACGCAACCGTATTTCTTCCCGAAAAAGGCATGAAAATCGGATTTGGAGCCATCGGCAAAGGCTATGCCGCCGATAAGGCTAAAGATCTATTGGTTTCCAAAGAGGTCAAAGGAGGAATCATCAATGCTTCTGGTGATCTTACTACTTGGGGAACCAAAGTCACAGGCGAAAAATGGTTGGTGGGCATCGCCAATCCGCTCAGTAAGGATAAAGTGTTCAGTTGGCTGCCTGTTGTGGAGTCCTCTGTGGCCACATCCGGGAATTATGAAAAGTATATTATCATCGACGGGGAAAAATACTCCCATATTATCGACCCAAGAACGGGGTACCCCACCAAGGGCATCAATAGTGTATCCATTTTTGCGAAGCAAGCCGAGCTGTGCGATGCCTTGGCCACCGCTGTCTTTACCATGGGCCGCGATGTTGGTCTGCATATGATCAATCAAATTGATGGGGTAGAGGCCGTCATTGTGGATTCGGAAAATAAAGTTCATCGAAGTTCGGGCATCCTGTTCGATACGAATTAGTACATTTAGCTCATGCAAAAACTCTTTTGGTTTATCATACTTCTGATTGGTCTCAATTCCTGCGTTGTCGTTCGGGAATACGACAAGGTGTACGTGAACGATGAGGAGATGCAATTGAGTGCAAGGCCGTGCGAGCGGTTCGAGACCAATTTTCATATTTATAGGGAGGCATCCGCTGGTGCCAACGGAGGCAAAACAGGTGGGGGATGCGGATGCAATTAATACAAAGCAGCAATCGATCTAACAGCCCAATGACCGAATTATCCAAATCCATAAAAACCATTTTTCTTTTCTTCTTCTTGATGAAGGCAGGTATGGGCTGGTCACAGCAGAGCAATACCTCTTATAAACGAAGAGTTCTAGAAGCTAGTGAAGTTGACTTGTTGTTCAGTTATTACAATCAGGATGGGCAAAATGCAGCCGTTACCGGCGGTGAGGGCACGGAGGAGTTGACGGATGCCACTTCGAGCATCGTGCTTCGCATGCCTATGAACGAAGACGATATCTTAACGGTAGATGTGGGTCTTTCTGCCTATACTTCAGCATCTTCCAGTAACGTCAATCCTTTGGATGGCGGCGTGGATGTGAGCCCGTTTGATGCCTCTTCGGGCGAATCGCGCAAGGATGTGCTGGCTTATATCAACCCAACTTACGAGCACAGTTCCGATGACCGCAATACCATTTGGAGCGTCAATGGCTATTTTTCATCTGAGTACGATTATGTTTCGATTGGATTTGGTGGCAGTTTTACCAAATTGTTCAATGAAAAGAATACGGAAATCACCCTAAGCGGTCGTGTGTTTCTGGACAAATGGAATTCGCAATACCCCATAGAGCTGCGCAACGGTTTTTTTGATGATCGAATCACTGGAAATGGGACCTATCAACCCATTTTTTCGGAATTTGAAAATGAAAACAGAAACTCCTATTCACTTTCGTTGAGTTTCAGCCAAATATTGACGCCAAAATTGCAGGGAGCACTATTTATGGATGTAGTTTCGCAGAATGGTCTGTTGAGCACGCCCTTCCAGCGGGTCTATTTTTCGGATTTTGAGGATTTTTTTATCGATGAGTTCCAATTGGCGGACAATGTGGAGCAATTGCCCGAAAGCCGTTTCAAACTACCTGTGGGTGGGCGGTTGAACTATTATCTGAACGATTTGGTGATACTGCGTTCCTACTACCGTTTTTATTGGGACGATTGGGGAGTTCAGTCGCACACAGCGAGTTTGGAGGCGCCGATTAAGCTTACGGATAAGTTTACGCTGTTTCCCACCTATCGATACTATACCCAAACAGCTGCCGATTATTTCTATCCAAAAGAAGAGGCCTTCTCTACCTTCGAGTTTTATACGTCCGATTACGATTTGTCCAACTATGATGCGCATCAATATGGAATGGGAGTACAGTACAAGGACATTTTTACCAGCACCCGGGTGCTCAGCTTTGGGTTAAAGACCATCAACATGCGCTTTAGTCAATACGACCGTAGCGATGGTCTCAATGCCTTTATCGTTACCTTGGGGACTACTTTTGTTGGTAACTGATACCTAGGATTTAAAAAATAATCCAACTAAAAAATCGTAAATTCGCATTCCTATTAGGAGGATTGATTTATGCTAGACAAACTCAACATTGTAAAACAACGTTTTGATGAGGTTTCGGACCTGATCATACAACCCGATATTATTGCGGACCAAAAACGGTACGTAAAACTCAACAAAGAATATAAGGACCTTAAAGTACTCAGCGAAAAGCGGGATGAGTACATTACCCTTACCAATAATATTCAAGAGGCCGAAGAAATCATTGCCGATGGCAGCGATGCCGAAATGGTGGAAATGGCCAAAATGCAATTGGACGAGGCAAAAAGCGCCCTGCCCCAATTGGAGGAGGAAATCAAATTCCTTTTGATTCCCAAAGATCCTGAAGATGCCAAGAACGTGGTTATGGAAATCCGTGCAGGTACAGGTGGAGACGAAGCCAGTATTTTTGCCGGAGACTTATTCCGCATGTATACCAAATACTGTGAATCCAAAGGGTGGAAGACCAATGTAATCGATTTGAGCGAAGGAACCAGTGGTGGTTATAAGGAAATCCATTTCGAGGTGAATGGGGAAGATGTGTACGGTACCCTCAAGTTTGAGGCGGGCGTACACCGTGTGCAACGCGTGCCACAGACCGAAACCCAAGGTAGGGTGCACACCAGCGCCGCTACCGTAATGGTAATTCCAGAAGCGGAAGAATTTGATGTGCAAATAGACCCCAAAGATGTTCGGATTGATTATTTCTGTTCGTCCGGACCGGGTGGGCAGTCGGTGAACACTACGTACTCGGCGGTGCGATTGACGCACGAACCAACAGGGATTGTTGCGCAATGTCAGGATGAAAAATCACAGCACAAAAACAAGGATAAAGCCTTTAAGGTACTTCGTGCCCGTTTGTACGATATGGAATTGGCCAAAAAGCAGGCCGAAGATGCAGCCAAACGGAATTCCCAAGTGAGCAGTGGCGACCGTTCGGCCAAAATCCGCACCTACAATTATCCGCAGGGTAGGGTAACCGACCACCGAATCGGGCTTACGCTTTATGATTTGCAGAATATCATCAATGGGGATATTCAAAAAATCATTGATGAGCTGATGTTGGTAGAGAACACCGAAAAACTCAAGGAAGCTTCCGAGATATTCTAATGTATTAAAACCAAGAACGGTCGAGAAACCACCAAAATGAAGATAACAGATTTAATTGCCCAAATACGTCAAAAAAAATCGTTTCTCTGTGTAGGTCTTGATACTGACTTGGATAAAACCCCGAAGCATTTGCTGGGGGAGGAAGACCCCATTTTTGCGTTCAATAAGGCCATTATTGATGCTACGCATCCGTACTGTGTGGCCTATAAGCCCAATATCGCTTTTTATGAAGCCTATGGGTTGGAAGGATGGAAATCCTTGGAACGGACCATGGAGTATATCAATCTAAACCACCCGGAAATCTTTACCATTGCCGATGCAAAACGAGGGGATATCGGGAATACCTCTACCCGCTATGCCAAAGCATTTTTTGATACCATGGATTTTGATTCCATCACCATTGCACCTTACATGGGCAAAGATTCGGTAGAACCTTTTCTAGCATTTGAGGATAGGCATACCATTTTATTGGCATTGACTTCTAACCAGGGGGCTTTTGATTTTCAGACCAAAAATGTGGGTGGACAGGAACTCTACAAAGAAGTATTGTCTGTCTCTAAAACGTACAAAGGCGCTGAGCGATTAATGTATGTGGTGGGGGCCACCAAAGCCGATTATTTGGCGGATATCAGAAAAATTGTTCCAGAAAGCTTTTTGTTGGTGCCCGGAGTGGGTGCGCAAGGCGGAAGTTTACAAGAGGTATGCAAGTATGGAATCACCAAGAATGTAGGTTTATTGGTGAATTCTTCCAGAGGAATTATCTATGCATCAAATGGGACTGACTTTGCGGAAATCGCTGCAAAAAAGGCACAGGAAATTCAGCAGCAAATGGAAATTGAGCTGGATAAATTAGGATAGCCCTCAAACTAAAGACTTTCCAATACTTTTTTAATGCCCTGCGCTTTTCTTTTAAAGAATTCGCCCAATTGGGAATCCTTACCGGAAACACTCGCAGCCTTTTCCATAAAATTGTTGTGCATCACTTCCAAAACGGAGGTGGCATGACTTAAACCGGTGATGGGCGTTACCGTTCCCACTTTACAATACTGATTATTCATAGCTCTTAAGATTTGTTACTTCCAAAGATACGTTCAAATCGGGCTTGTGGACTATGGGTGAAGACGCTATACAGCTATAAATCAGGTAATTTATCTAAAATTTAACGAATCGGCCTTAATCCTATCGAAGGCATTACATTGGGTTAGGATAAAATTAACGTACCTTTAAAAGGAGTCGAATAATTACTAAGGCATCCTTATGTTTAGATTATGGGTCATTTTAGCGTTGTTTTTGTCAACACTGATGACTGCCCAAAACTCGGATAGTTGCCCCTGTTGCACTGAAAATCATAGGGCTTTTGATTTTTGGATAGGGGAATGGGAGGTCGTTAACGCCAAAGATGGTTCTCCAGCCGGAACGAGTCGTATCTCAAAGGAAGAAAACGGTTGTGTTATCCGTGAACATTGGACCAGTGCTAAAGCTGGATATACTGGAACGAGTCTCAATTTTTATAATGCTGAAAGGGATACGTGGGAACAGACGTGGGTAGATAATACCGGTGCAGTGCTGAAATTAAGCGGAAACCGAAAAGGAAATAAAATGATTTTGTCCTCAGATGAGTTTACCAAAGCTGACGGGAAAACCTATACCAACAGAATTACATGGATAAACAACCCGGATGGAACAGTGAGGCAATTATGGGAGGTACTTGACGAAAAAGGAGCGGTCTCCGTTGCTTTTGATGGCCTGTATCGTCCGATGCAGAAAACAAAAAACCGGTGATGGTACACCGGTTTTTAAACTAACTAACTCAAAAAAATGCTAACTCAGATAACTTGTACAAAATTCAAGTTTAACCTTCAGCTCAAGGTTAATTTAACTTTAGGGTTTTGTTATAATTATTCTTGAATCTTGAAATTATAACGCTTTAGTTTTAAAGTTATTACATTTTTCTGAAAAAATTATGATTAATCTTGTAGAGCGAACACTTTTTTTAACAAATCTGTTGTTCTGGACGAAACTTTTGTCCTAATTTCCTTTTCTTCCACCGCTATCATAGCATAAACACCTTCCAGCGCTTCATTGGTGGTGTAGTCCGTTAGGTCGGGGTTTACATCATTGGTTAAGGGTAGGTTGTTGTATTTGGTGATGATGTTGCTCCAAATCTGGTCTGCACCTACTTTTTGGAACGATTGCTTGATAATGGGATTGAATTTATTGTACAGCTGGGTTTTAGTGGCCTGCTGCAAATATTGGGTGGCGGCATTATCGTTCCCCAGTAGAATTTGCCTGGCGTCGTTGAACGTGATGCCTTTCACAGCCTCTACAAAAATCGGGGTCGCCTCCCCAACGGCATCCTCTGCGGCCCTGTTGATGATGCGCAGCCCCTCGTCGGCCAAACTCGACAATCCAATATCACGTAGCGTTTTGTCTACCTTTTGCAATTCTTCGGGGAGCAAGATTTTTACCAGCTCGTTCTTAAAAAAACCGTTTTCTAGCGCCAATTTATTGACCTGTTTGTCAATGCCCATATTCAAGGCTTCCCGCAGACCTTGGGCTATCTGTTCGTTGCCAATGCCCGATGTTCCTTGGGGCAATTGGTTTACGACCTGTTGCAGTTCGGCGCAGCTCATTAGCAGCAGCACAACGGCACTTAGGATTATTTTCTTCATGGTTTTGTGTTTAAAATTGATATGAAAATAGGTGTAATGCTCCATAAATCGATGATTTATGAAGCATTTTAGATGAACTTCTTCCTTGGGAAAACCAAGCGTTGTGTTTCCTTAGCCCATTTTTAGGACCCAGAGAGCGTTTTCGGCTTGCCATTCAGCATGATTTCGAGGTCCGCTCCTCCATCAATCGTAAACGTTGTTTCTTTTTGACTGACGTTCACTTTAATGACTCTGTTCCTAAAATTGATTTTAAAGGAATAGGACTCCCATTGTTGCGGTATTTGTGGTGTGAAGCACAAGGTTCCATTCTGGATGCGCATTCCGCCAAAGCCTTCCACAATACTCATCCAAGTACCCGCCATGGAAGTGATGTGCAGTCCTTCTTCCACCTCTTTATTGTAGTCGTCCAAATCTAAACGTGAAGTGCGCAGGTAAAAGGTATATGCCTGCTCCATTCTGCCCAGCTTTGCTGCTTGTATGGCGTGTACGCAGGGCGATAAGGATGATTCGTGAACCGTAAACGATTCATAGAAATCAAAATGTTTCTCCAGCTCGGCATCCGTAAAATGGTCCTCAAAAAAGTAAAAGCCCTGCAAGGTATCAGCCTGTTTAATATATGGCGAACGTAGGATGCGGTCCCAGCTCCAATGTTGGTTGATGGGTCGTTCTTTTTTGTCCAAATTGGCCACCCGCACCAAATCCTTGTCCAAGAAGCCATCTTGTTGCAGGTATACGCCATGTTCCTCTGAATATGGGAAGTACATGTGGGCCACAATTTTTTTCCAAAGTCCGGTTTCGTCATTGCTTAATTGGGTTTTGTCCATGACCCTCTTGTAATCGGATGGGTAGTTTTGTTGTACCTGCTCCAATTGCTCCAAAGCATATTCCAAGCACCATTTGGCCAGATAGTTGGTGTACCAGTTATTATTGACGTTGTTTTCGTACTCATTGGGTCCTGTTACACCTAGCATCACGTACTTTTTTCGATGTTCGGACCAGTTGACTCGCTGTTGCCAAAAACGTGCAATACCAATCAAAACCTCCAATCCCATTTCGGGAATGTAGCTTTGGTCGTTGGTGAAACGTGTGTAATTAAAAATGGCATAGGCAATGGCACCGTTCCTGTGGATTTCCTCAAAGGTGATTTCCCATTCGTTGTGGCACTCTTCGCCGTTCATCGTTACCATGGGATAAAGAGCTGCCCCCTTGGTAAAGCCCAGTTTTTCGGCATTTTCAATGGCCTTTTCCAAATGGTTGTAGCGGTACTTCAGCAACTTACGGGCAACCTCCTGATTTTTGGTGGCCATATAAAACGGCAGACAGTACGCCTCGGTATCCCAATAGGTGCTACCGCCATATTTTTCGCCCGTAAACCCTTTGGGTCCAATATTCAAACGGGAATCGGTACCGGTATAGGTTTGGTTCAACTGGAAAATATTGAAACGGATACCTTGTTGTGCCTTAACGTCACCTTCAATGGTGATATCGCTCATTTCCCAAACTTCGCCCCATGCTTTCTTTTGGGCGTCCAAGAGTCCCTCAAACCCTAGCTTGGAGGCTGCATCAAGAACATGGTTGGCCGCTTCGGTCAGTTTTTGGGCATCGTGGTTTCTATCTACCGTATACCCTCCAAATTTGACCAAACTTACGCCCTCTCCCTTTTTTACGTTTTGGGAAAACTCAAACCCAATGGAAAGCTCTCCCTTATGCAGTTGGTCGGGAGTTGTTTTGGTATGCTCTCCATACACCAAGTGGGCCTGCATAAAAGTGCACACATTAAAATGGGTTTTCATGGTGTGAGATTCCACAAATGCCCGGTTTTTTTCCGATGTAATCTGTGTAGTGTTCCAAAATTTATCGTCCCAGTTGCTGTCCTCGTTGGTGATGCCAGCGTCCAGATAAGGCTTAAAGGTGATATCGGCATCGGTGTTCAATGGTGTTACCTCGTAGTGTATCGCCCCCAGTTCATCATGGGAAAGACTTAAAAATCGGGTGGCTACCACTTTGATTTCAACATCATTGGCCGTAGTGGCTTCAAAATCCCTTCGGTACCAACCTTCCTTCATGTTGAGTTCCCGCCTAAATTTTTTTACGTTTTTGCACTTGGCCAAATCCAGCGGCTCACCATCAACCAGTACATCAATACCGATCCAATTGGGAGCGTTCAATACCTTGGCAAAATATTCGGGATAGCCATTTTTCCACCACCCAACGCGGGTTTTGTCAGGATAATAGACCCCTCCGATATAGCTCCCTTGGAATGTGGGGCCGGAATAGGATTCTTCAAAATTGGCACGTTGTCCCATGGCGCCATTTCCGATACTGAAAAGACTTTCCGAAGATTTAACGCGTTCCTTGTCGAAACCTTCTTCGATGAGACTCCATGCATTCGGTTGTATATAATCTTGATTCATGTAAGAATTTGGTGTTAATTGTTGATATTAAGATACATAATCTTTGATTCGATTATGAAAAAATAACGGTTTTGTTATTGTAGACCATTGTTTTGCGGGCTACGTGAAGCTGCACCGCACGGGAAAGTACAATGCGCTCCAAATCCCTGCCCTTGGCGATGAAATCCTTCACGGAATGGGTGTGCGAAACGGCCGTAACATCCTGCTCAATAATGGGTCCTTCGTCCAAGTCTTCCGTTACGTAATGACTGGTGGCGCCAATGATTTTTACCCCTCGCTCAAATGCAGCGTGGTAGGGTTTAGCGCCCGCAAAGGCCGGTAAGAACGAATGGTGAATATTAATGATTTTTTGCGGAAAAACGTCAATCACCTTTGGTGATACAATTTGCATGTATCTGGCCAAAACGATAAAGTCTGCTCCATATTCAGCCAACAATTCCAATTGTTTATCCTCAGCTTCGGCTTTGTTTTCCTTGGTCACCGGAACATGAAAATACGGAATGTCGAATTGATGGGCCACATACTCCAAATCCTTGTGGTTGCTCAAAATAAAGGGAACTTCTACGGCTAGCTCTCCAGAATTGTATCGGCTGAGCAAATCATAAAGGCAATGGTTGTATTTGGAAACGAAAATGGCCATTTTTGGTTTGTACCCATCCGTGTAAGCGTCCCATTCCATTTGAAACCGTGTTGCCAGTTCTTGACCAAAATCCTCCTTGAATTGAGTCAGGTCGATTTCCTGTTCGAACTCGCTTTTCAAACGCATAAAAAATACCCCGGCCTGTTTGTCCACATGTTGGTCCAAATACACTACATTTCCTTGTTGTTGATGGACGAAAGTGGTCACCGAACGAATGATTCCCGATTGGTCGGGACAATGAATGAGAATGGTCAGTTTCATGGGTTAGGTTTTAGTGAGTAAAATTATGGTATTCAAAAAAGGAAGCCCAAACATTTACTATTTTTTGTACAATCTTAATCAAAATCAATTTTCAATTGCATTTTCCGTAAATTGCAGAGCAAAATTACATCCTTTATTAACGATGGAACAAATTAAAGCCTACACACCCAAACATAAAATACGTATTGTAACCGCAGCTTCCCTGTTCGATGGCCACGATGCAGCCATCAATATTATGCGGCGAATCATACAGGCCACTGGGGTCGAAGTGATTCATTTGGGGCATGATAGAAGCGTTTCCGAAGTGGTCGATTGTGCCATTCAGGAGGATGCCAATGCCATTGCGATGACCTCGTACCAAGGAGGGCACAACGAGTATTTTAGGTACATGTTCGATTTGTTGAAGGAGCGGGGTGCAGGCCATATCAAAATATTTGGTGGCGGAGGCGGAGTTATACTTCCGGAAGAAATCAAGGAATTGATGGAGTATGGCATTGAGCGCATTTATTCGCCCGATGATGGAAGGGAAATGGGTCTTCAGGGAATGATCAATGATCTGGTGGAACGTTGCGATACTGCTGTCCCAGATTTGACCTTCCCAAAGGGAAGAAGTCTGGAGCAGGAATTGTCCGCCAAGCACCCCAACACCTTGGCGCGCCTGATTTCCTTGGCAGAAAATCGTCATGATGCCTTTGAGCAGTTTGCATCAACCATCCAAAAAGAACAAGACAATGTCCCTGTACTTGGGATTACGGGTACTGGAGGTGCTGGAAAATCCAGTCTCGTGGACGAATTGGTCCGAAGATTCTTGATGGATTTCCCCGACAAGCATATTGGTATTGTTTCCGTAGATCCTTCCAAACGAAAAACAGGAGGTGCACTTTTGGGCGACCGTATTCGTATGAACGCGATCAATAATGAGCGGGTGTACATGCGATCGTTGGCGACCCGACAGTCCAATTTGGCCCTTTCCAAGCATGTGTCCGAAGCGGTGCAGGTGCTCAAGGCGGCAAAATACGACCTTATTATCTTGGAAACCTCGGGCATAGGGCAGTCCGACACCGAAATTTTGGAGCACAGCGATGTATCCCTGTATGTGATGACGCCCGAGTTTGGTGCGGCAACCCAATTGGAAAAAATTGATATGCTGGATTTTGCGGACATCGTGGCTATTAACAAGTTTGATAAAAGGGGCGCTTTGGATGCCCTTCGTGATGTAAAAAAGCAATATGCCCGTAACCATGGATTATGGCATGCCAATGAGGATGAGCTTCCCATTTTCGGGACCATCGCTTCGCAGTTCAACGACCCCGGCATGAACAGTCTTTATAAAAAAGTGATGGATACCTTGGTGGAAAAGGCAGGTGCCCAACTGCAGTCCACTCTCGAGGTGACCCAAGAAATGACCGAAAAGATCTATGTGATTCCGCCGTCGCGGACCAGATATCTGTCGGAAATTGCAGAGAACAATAGAAATTATGACGCTAAGGCCAGGGAGGAATCCAAAACGGCCCAAAAGCTTTATGGGGTATTTATGACCCTGTCCTCCGTTTTGGGAATGGAGCAAGAGCAGGCGGAGGAAGCTTTCTTGGATAAATCGGGATTGAACGAGGAAAACATTAAATCCCATCTCAAAAATGAGGAATCCAAAGAATTGGTCAATCTTTTGATCAAGGAATTTGATCGCATCAAAATGCACTTGAACCCACTGTACTGGGAGGCCATCATCAAGTGGCGGGAAAAGGTGAGCCGTTATGCGGCCGAGGTGTATTCCTTTAAGGTGCGGGACAAAGAAGTCAAAATTAAAACCCATACCGAATCCCTTTCGCATAGTCAAATCCCGAAAGTTGCCTTGCCCAAATACAAGGCGTGGGGCGATATTTTGCTATGGATCTTACAAGAGAACGTGCCGGGTGAATTTCCCTACACCGCTGGACTGTACCCGTTTAAACGGGAAGGAGAAGACCCCACCCGAATGTTTGCTGGAGAGGGTGGACCGGAACGGACCAATCGACGTTTTCATTATGTAAGCATGGATATGCCAGCCAAACGGTTGTCCACAGCATTTGATTCAGTGACGCTCTACGGGAACGACCCAGACCACCGCCCAGATATCTACGGAAAAATTGGAAATGCAGGGGTGAGCATTTGCTGTTTGGATGATGCCAAGAAACTATATTCCGGATTTGATCTGAGCAGTCCAATGACTTCGGTGAGTATGACCATTAATGGTCCGGCGCCCATGTTGCTGGCCTTTTTTATGAATGCTGCGATTGACCAAAATTGTGAAAAATACATCAAGGCACACGGATTAGAGAACGAGGTCCAGAAAAAAATAAAGTCGATTTTTAAGGCGAAGGATGCAGAAGCACCCTCCTATTATGGAGACTTGCCCCAAGGGAACGACGGTCTGGGGTTGATGCTTTTGGGTGTTACGGGGGACCAAGTGCTGCCCAAGGAGGTGTACGAAGATATCAAGGCCAAGACCTTGAACCAGGTTCGGGGGACGGTTCAGGCCGATATTTTGAAGGAGGACCAAGCGCAGAACACCTGTATTTTCTCTACGGAGTTTGCCTTAAGGTTAATGGGGGATGTGCAGGAGTATTTCATCGAACAACAGGTACGTAATTTTTATTCCGTTTCCATTTCAGGATACCACATTGCCGAAGCAGGTGCCAATCCAATAACGCAATTGGCGTTTACGCTGTCCAACGGTTTTACCTATGTGGAATATTATTTGAGCAGGGGAATGGACATCAACAAGTTTGGACCCAATCTTTCCTTTTTCTTTTCGAACGGGGTGGATCCGAATATGCAGTCATCGGTCGGGTGGCGAGACGTATTTGGTCCAAAGCCCTCAAAGAAAAGTACGGTGCCAATCCTAGGGCGCAGATGCTCAAATACCACATCCAAACCTCGGGAAGAAGTTTGCATGCCCAAGAAATCGATTTCAACGATATCCGAACCACGCTCCAAGCGTTGTACGCCATCTACGATAATTGCAACTCCTTGCATACCAATGCGTATGACGAGGCCATCACTACCCCCACGGAGGAATCTGTCCGCAGGGCCATGGCCATTCAATTGATCATCAACAAGGAATTGGGCTTGGCCAAAAACGAAAACCCGATTCAGGGCTCGTTTATCATTGAGGAATTGACCGATTTGGTCGAGGAGGCTGTACTGATGGAATTTGATAGGATTACGGAACGCGGTGGTGTTTTGGGAGCTATGGAAACTATGTACCAACGTTCCAAAATCCAAGAAGAAAGTTTGCATTATGAGACGTTGAAGCATTCTGGGGAATACCCCATCATTGGGGTCAATACCTTTTTGAGTTCCAAAGGCTCACCGACCATTCTGCCAGCAGAAGTCATCCGGGCTACGGAAACCGAAAAGCAAAATCAAATTAAGACACTGGAAAACCTGCACAAACGGGAAGCCAGCAAAGCCGAAAAGCAGTTGAAGGAGTTGCAAGAGGTCGCCATCAACAATGAAAATATCTTTGAAAAATTAATGGAGGCAGCGAAATACTGTTCGTTGGGACAGATTACGGAAGCCTTGTTCCAAGTAGGGGGTCAATACCGAAGAAATATGTAGAGACGATCAATCGGTTTTATGGATGGAGGGATTTCCTCCATTTTTTAAAGTACACCCTAAAGATGCGGATCTCTTTTCTAAGGAGATTGAGGTATTCCTTTTCTTTGACCCCATCCCTTTCCAATCCGTTGCAATAGGCCAAGATGTTTCGGGTCATGATGTTCACGTAAGAAAGACTTTTCATCCGAACGGAAGGACAGCTGCTCAGTGCGGCCTGTTCCACTTCTTTGGTGATGAGGTCGGCATCGGCCAACAGTGAGCGGGAAATATCGTCCCGAAAGGAGTCGATTTTGCGAAAGGATAGAATTTCCCGGTTTTGGGTAAAGTAAGCAGCGACCGCTTCGCTCATATCACGAAGGGCCAAAGATCTACGATATACACCTAAGGAGTTTAGAGAATTTCTCTCCATTTTTCAAAGCAATTTAGTATCCTAAAATTACGCACGATTTAAATTTTCTTACTTTTGTTAATAAAGCTAAAGTTTGATTTTACTTTTGAAAGCAAAATAATACAGCTCAATTACTTTAAAAATGAAGATAGATGATTTGAATTGGCAAATACTGCATCATTTGCAGCAGAATGCAAGGGAATCGTTTGCCAATATTGGGAGAAAAGTAGGGCTTACGCCACCAGCGGTTGCGGAGCGGGTCAAAAAAATGGAAGATTTGGGCATTGTAGAAGGTTACCGTGCCAACATTTCATACGTGGAGGCCGGATATCAGTTCAAGGCCATCATCATGCTGCGTGCCTTTATGGGAAAGCTCAAACCCTTTTTGGATAAGGTAAAAACGTTTCAGGAGGTCGTAAATTGCTACAGGATCACGGGTAACGAAAATATCATCATGGAGGTGGTGTTGCGGGATCAGTCGCACCTGGAAAAATTTATTGATGAGCTTATCGTCTACGGGGAGTGCCGCACCCATATTGTGCTATCCAATGTTGTTGGGAATGCCCCCATCAAAAAAAGCAAATCAGTGAAGTAGATGTCATTTTAATTTGATAATTTCAGAGTAAACTTTGGCCAGATTTTTGTTATGATAAGAATTATGAGAAAAGCATATCTGTTACCGCTCCTGACTATTTTTTGCTCCGTTCACGTTTTTTCGCAACAAATAGTGCTTCGAAAAGGGGAGATTATCGAAAACCTTCCCATGAACGATTCCACCCAAAACACCTATTCATTATATCTCCCAAAGGATTTTACCAAAGATAAAAAGTGGCCGCTCCTTTTGTTGGCCGATTTGGATGGGAATGATGAAAAGGTGATTTCCATGTTTTTGAACGCTGCAGAGGAGGAGGGATATGTTTTGGCGGCTCCAAAGCTATATGACAGTATTTCGCTGACCAATAAAATGGTGTTGATAGGCAATACCATCCAGCGGGTCGGTGATATGTTGCCCATTCATACGGACCGTATCTACACGGGTGGTGAGGATTCCAGTGGTCGTTTTGCCACGCTGGCACCCGTATTGCTCAATGGGGTAAATGGTTCTTTGGCCATTGGAGCATCACTGGCCAATAGCGAATTGATCAATGTGAAAAAACCATTTCACTTTGTGGGTATTATAAGTAAGGAAAACTATAATTACCCTTATATGCTCACGGATTCCAAGCTCTTGGACCGCTTAAAGTTTCCCAATCAGGTGTTGATCTACGACGGCAACGGGGAATGGCCAAGTACCGCCTATATCCGAAAAGGTCTCCAATTATTCACTTTGGATGCCATGGGCAGAAAGTGGATACCCAAGGATACGATGTACGTTGAAAATGCGTACAAGGAGGACTTGGAAAAGGTCAATCAACTTATCGGAATTGGCGATTTCTTATGGGCGGAGCAGTACATGACCGAGATGATGTCCATGTACGGTGCCCTCAAAAACACGGATTCCTTAAGGTCTGTCCAGCGGGATTTGAGACGCGACAGGGAGTATAGGGTGATGCAGCGTGCCGAAAACGCAGCCTTTTTGCAGGAATCCATTCTAAAGGAGGATTACCAATATTATATGGAGGATGATATGTACACCCATAACTTCAATAATTTGGGATGGTGGAACTATCAAATGGGAGAGATCGGGAAGTTTATAGCCAGTGCGAAACCTTTTGAGAGGCAAATGGGACATCGATTAAGAGGTTACGTGAACGCCTTGGCCGAAGACAGTATTACCCTTGTGCTGGCTGAGGAAGTGGTGGATGAGGACGCGCTCGCTTTTTTATACATGTTGAAAACCATCTTGGATCCCGAGGATACCGAGTATTATTTTAAGATCATTTCATTGAGCGCCAAAAATGATGATTTTGGTACTTCGCTGTTCTACTTGGAGGAACTATTGAAAAAAGGCTACAAGGATCGCGAAAAAATATACAGTTTGGAGGATACGGCGCTCCTGCGTATCACCCCAGAATTTAATGAAATGGTTTCCAAATACTTGGAAGATGCCAGGTACGACATTAAGATTGAGGACAATTAAGGTGCTTCTGACCTAATCCTTTGTTTGTGCGGGATAAGCTGTATTTTTGCACAAATACTTCAAGATGAAATATGCAGTCTTACTTTTGGCAATTGGCTTGGTGGCCTGTGGTAGAGGTAAAAAGTACCACGACGAGGAAGACACAGTTACCGCCACATCTGATTTGGTAGCAGAAATCTTGGAATACCAAAAACAGCAGAACGAAAATTTCAAAGACCCCGATTCTTCTCCCTTACCCGATAAATACCGAAAGGATTTTGAGAGTTTGGACTTCTTTGAGCCCGATACCTCTTACATTGTAAAGGCCAGGTTTGAAAGAACTCCTGATGCCGAACCTTTTTTGATGCCAACAACAACAGATAGGCAGACTCAGGAAGTTGTCTACGGCATTGCCCATTTTTCGTTGAACGGTAAAGCGCATCAATTGGAAGTGTACCAGAGTTTGGGCCTGCTGGACGATGAGGAATTTGAGGATTACCTTTTTTTGCCTTTTATGGATGAGACCAACGGTGAGGAAACCTACGGTGGTGGTCGGTACATCGACCTTTCCATTCCCGATGGGGATACCCTAGTGATCGATTTTAACCGAGCGTACAATCCCTATTGTGTGTACAACAAAAAGTTCTCCTGCCCTCTAGTGCCAAGGCAAAATTATTTGAGAACTGAGGTGAGAGCAGGAGAGAAAAATTTTAACAAGGATTAAAAAAAGCCTTAATCCTATTGGAATAAGGCTTTTTTCATATCATATCTATATCGGTTAGAAAGAGTAAATAGCGGCAATCAAGAAAGAAGATTGATTGCTGGTAAAAGCTCCATCACCGTCGTTATAAGGCTCTATATCGTTCCCCCAGCTATCCAAACGGATTTCAGGTTTGATGATGAGGTTGTCCTTGGTGAAACTACCTGTCAAGGTTAGTCCGAGAACGGGAGAATCATCCTCAACAGCATCATCGGTAAATGTCATGTATTCCCCACGAAGTCCGATTGCAAAACTATCAGATGTTGTTAATTGTGGGTAAATGGCCGCACCATAGAAACCAGTTCCAGTTTCTGAGTTGTCGTTATAGGCTGCATTGATTCCAAAGAAGAAATCTTCGGTGATATCAAATCCGCCGGTATAATCAATTTCGAAACCAAGACCGCCACTTTTTCCGCTGTCATAGTAAAGGTTCAAGAATTGATCGTAAAAGCCCAACTGACCACCTAAAGAGTATTCACCAGTATCACTGATGTCGTTGGTATCCCAAGGATTCATTACTGCAAGCATTAAGCTTACATCATCAGATAAAGCAAAATCTGCTTTTAAGCCCAGGTGCGAAAATGGTCCGTTGGAAAACAAGTAGGAAACACTATAGTTGAAGTTTGCTTGTGGAGCGATTACTTCATATCCTAAAAAGGTGTTGAAACGACCCATGGTCAAAGTAGTGCTTTCGGAAACATTCCAGTAAACATATGCCTGGTTGATGATACCGTTGAGTACATCATTGTTAAAAGTGGCTTCTGTACCTCTTGGACCAAAAACCAAATCAACCACAACACCTGTATCTCCCATATCGTAGGTACCTATCAAGTTGGCCATACCTAATGCAAAACCTGTTTGGTTTGCAAATGATGTAAAAGTAGCAGTTGTAGCTTCGCCTCCATCTTTTGTGGTAGTTCTGTAATAAGCGTCAACAGAACCACTTAAAGTAAACTTTGATTCTTCTTCCTCCTGTGCAGAGACAGAGAAAGTTACCATGAAAATCATGGCGATAGCCAAAAATTTTACGAAATTTGTATTTATAATCGTTTTCATATCATAATCGTTTAAAGATTGTCCTTTTAGTCAAGGACAGTTAGTTGTATAAATGTGAGTTTGATTGAAAAGGTTATTAGACGGAGCGTTTGGCAGAACGCTCCGTTCCTTTTTGTACAATCTTGTGAGTTTGATTTACTTGTTTTTATTTGTCTTGAGAAATGTGTTCTGGATAAGATTCCACACCGTGTTCATGGATATCCAAACCTTCGACCTCCTCTTTTTCGGACACTCGCAATCCAATGGTTTTCTTCAAAATGAAAAGTACTATGAAGGATGCAACGGCTGCCCAAAGTATGTAAGCCAATGAGCCGTAGGTCTGTACCCAAAGCAGTTTTCCACCACCACCGTAGAACAATCCACCGTCCAGTGCAAAAAGGCCAATAAGAACGGTTCCAAGGAATCCGCAAACTCCGTGAACGGAAATCGCACCTACTGGGTCGTCAATCTTAAGTTTTTTATCGATAAATTCAATGGAGATTACCACTACGATACCGCATAGTAGACCAATGGCAAGTGCTCCCCATGCGTTTACAGAACCACATCCGGCAGTAATACCTACCAAACCGGCCAAAGCGCCGTTCAATGTCATGGAAATATCAGCTTTTCCGTATCTGGCCCATGTAAAGAACAGGGCACCAATGGCACCAATGGCGGCAGCTAAGTTGGTATTGATGATAACACTGGTCGCTGCGATGGTATCGTCACCGCCCCAAGCCAATTGGGAACCACCGTTAAATCCGAACCATCCCAACCAAAGGATGAATACACCCAATGCTCCGAAAGCCATGTTGTGACCAGGGATTGCCTGCGCTTTCCCGTCTACGTATTTACCAATTCTTGGCCCCACTAAAATGGCAGCCACCAATGCAGCGGCACCACCTACGGCGTGTACTACGGAAGAACCGGCAAAATCAACAAATCCTGCGGTGTTCAACCAAGCATCGTCATCAAATGGCCAATACCAGCTACCGGAAATTGGGTAGATCAACGTGGTAAGTACGGCAGAGAAAATCAAATAGGTTGAAAATTTGGTTCTACCTGCAATTGCTCCAGATACAATGGTTGCGGCTGTGGCACAGAATACCGTTTGGAAAAACAGGTTGTACCAATCGTCCGCACTAAAAAAGAAGTATCCTTGGTCCGATGGACTTGATCTAAAAAATCCTCCACCTACAAGGTCGCTACCATACATAATGGCATAACCTACTGCCCAGAACATGACCGAACCAACGGCCAAATCCATAACGTTTTTCATAATAATGTTACCAGTATTCTTGCTACGGGTAAAACCTATTTCCAACAATGTGAACCCTGCCTGCATAAAAAAGACCAAAATGGCCGCAAGGGTAATCCACAATGCACCCATGTCGCCAGTAATGGCTTCCACGGCTTTATCTATCGCTTCTTGTTCTTGAATAATCATAATCTAAGTTTTTAAGTTTTTCGGCTATTAATGTTAGTTGATTCCTGCGCTTCCGCTTTCCTTGGTTCTGATCCTGTAGACCTCGATGACATCGGAGACGAAAATTTTTCCATCACCAACGTTACCGGTACTTGCGGTGTCCAATAAAACATTCACGGTTTTTTCCAGGAAGTCATCGCTAACCACGATAACCAAATACCTTCGCTGTATATCGCTAGTGCTGTACGATATGCCACGATACACATGTCCTTGTTTCTCATTTCCAACTCCAGTTACATCCCAGTAACTAAAGAAGTTCACCTCAATTTGATGCAGGGCTTTTTTTACCTCATCAAATTTGGATTTTCTAATAATTGCCTCGACTTTTTTCATAATTAAGTAGTTAATTGATGAGTCAAATATATAGGATAAAACGGAAGACCATCAAAAATGGGAGGGGGTGATGGGTATTTTTATGGGTATAAGAAAAATACCCCCAATATTTTAGGGGTATTTAATTTTATAACTTATTTTCTTAGCTACTTGTTGATTTTTATTTAACACAAAACAATTGAAAATGCATTTTTTGCATCAAACGGAATAAATGAATTGATTTTGTTCAATTTTTAACAAATTTTCACTGTAAAAATGTAATCTGTAACGGTTATAGTTGTTTGGATAGCCAAAGCCCCAAAACTACGGCCAATACGCCTATAATGATGCTGGAAACCATGTAAATGGCGAAAGGCAGTAGGTCGCCATTTTTTAAAAGGGAATGTTTTTCAAAAGCAAATGCGGAAAAAGTGGTGAAGCCTCCACAAAATCCCGTGGCTAAAAATATAGTGTTGTTATAGGATAGCAAGTTGCCTTTGGCAGATAACCCCAAGAATAGTCCAATGAGGAAACAACCAACAATGTTTACCAAGAAGGTGCCCAGAAAAAAATTTTGGAAAACGGGATTAAGAGATTTTGAGATGAGATAGCGCAATACGCTTCCAAATCCCCCGCCCAAAAAAACAAGTAAGGCCTGTTTCATGCCTTAAAAGTACAAACTAAACCGCTTCTTTGTACTCGGTCTCTAAAGCCTCTCGGGGGAAAAGTTTGGTAGTAGAGGTTGCTGAAATCCGCTGAATCGGTTTTGTAAATCTTTCTTTTGCTCCGTTGACGCTGAAAATCAACAGAATGGCATTAATTGCAAGCAAAACGAACAGAATACTAAAAAAAACAGTCATTTAGGTTAGGTGCTAAATTAGTGTTAAACAAAAGTACGGTTTTTCCTATAAGAACGAAATGGAACGGTCACTATTGTTGCAAAACCGCTCATTTTTGTGGTTAAGTCAAATCTGTTGTTAATTTTTAAGAAAGAACTTAATAATGAAGAGGATAATTATAAAAGTTATGAAAGAAACCAGGATCCAAATAACGCCCTTGTAGTTCTTTTTGTGCAATTTTTTGTCCTTTCGGTAGGAAAGGGAGATGATTACAACAAAAGCGATGAAAAATAAGGCGGCAAAAATGAGCTGTCCCGTGCTGAACATATTTTATATTTTTATGCAAAGCTAAATCAAAATTAAGTAATGAAACGTAAAATTAAAGCAGTGGAGCTCTTTCACAATTCCTTTGGATTGGGAGTTTTGCAACAACCGAAAGCCAATTTAGGTCCCGAAAAGAACACATTGAGGTTTAATTTAATGGATGAAGAAAATAAGGAATACCTCGAGGCCGCGAACAGTGGCGACCTAGTGGAAGTAGCCGATGCTTTGGGAGATATGCTCTATATTTTGTGCGGAACCATTTTGGAGCATGGCATGCAATATAAAATAGAGGAGGTTTTTGAAGAGATACAGCGTAGTAATATGAGCAAATTGGGTGCCGATGGAAAACCGATATACCGGGAAGATGGAAAAGTGCTCAAAGGACCCAATTATTTTAAACCGGATATACAGACCATCATGGATAAGTAAAAAAGGCGCCAAATGGCGCCTTTTTTTATTCTTGTGAAACCACTTCTTGTCTCCATCCAAAGGGGTCGGATGCGCGGTTGTATTGAATGTCCGTGATTCTTTTCTTTAAGCGGGAAGCATAGCTTTCCTCCAATTCGGGCAGATCGTAATCCTTGCCGCTATAGCCAAAGCCCGAGATGGGGGATATGACCGCTGCGGTTCCAGCTCCGAACATTTCCTTTAGGGAGCCGTTCTTGGCGGCTTCCACCAATTCGTGTACCGAAATTTTTCTCACCTCGGTTGGGATCCCTTCGTCCTTAGCAATGTCCAAAATACTTTTTCTAGTGATTCCATCCAGGATACGGTCACTGGTCGGTGCCGTCAGGAGGGTATCATTAATACGTACAAAAACGTTCATGGCACCTGCTTCCTCAATAAACTCATGGGTATTGTCATCTGTCCATATCACCTGTTGGTATCCTTTGTCGGCTGCCAATTTGGTAGGATAGAACTGTCCAGCATAATTACCACCTGCCTTTGCATACCCAACGCCACCATTTGCCGCGCGCGAGTAGGTCTCTTCAATCAACACCTTGACCTTACCTGAAAAGTAGGAGCCCGAAGGTGCACAGGCGATTATGAATTTGTACTCATTGGCAGGGGAAGCGTGGAACCCATTTCCTGAGGCAAACACAAATGGCCTTATGTATAAGGAACTGCCTGGGTTTGTTGGAATCCAATCGCGCTCCAAATCGATAAGCGCGTTCAACCCTTCCATAAAGTAAGCTTCTGGAATTTCGGGAATGGCCAATCTTTTGGCGGATTTATTCAATCGTGCACAGTTTTGTTCCGGTCTAAAAAGCCATACCTTTCCATTTTCATCCTTGTAGGCCTTCATGCCTTCAAAAATGGACTGTCCGTAATGGAATATTTTTGCCGAAGGGTCTAAAGTGATGGGCTGGTAGGGAACAATCTTAGGGATTTCCCATTTTCCGTTTTTATAATCACAGACCAACATGTGGTCCGAATACACACTTCCAAAGGAAAGGTTGTCAAAATCCACCTGTTGGATCTTCGAAGACTTCGTTTTTTCTATCGCTATTTTATGGGCCACTGTTTCCATATCAGTTATATTTTCAGGCTAAAATTAGCTAATTATTGTTAGTTTTGGACTTTTCTCAAATCTAAATATGATACTTCATCTTAATTCATTTAAATCTTATCAAAAATGAGGGTTTTTAACATTTTCACTGTTGCACTTCTAGGTATTTGCTTGGTTTCCTGTAAGCAAGAGACCATGAAAGGAGATTATTTTGGCGAGGAATTTGCCATTTCCGACCAAGCATCAAAGACTGCCGCTCCGTATGATCAAATTGTGGGGAAAGATTCATTACAAACACAAGTGGTTGGGGAAATAAAAGAGGTTTGCCAAGCCAAAGGTTGCTGGATGAAGGTCCAATTGGGGTCCAACGAAGAAGTTTTTGTCCGTTTTAAGGATTACGGTTTTTTTGTGCCCAAGGATGCTGCCGGAAAAAGGGTGGTAATGAATGGATCCGCCTTTTTTGAAGAAATGTCGGTAGAAGACCAAAGGCATTATGCCGAAGATGAAGGTGCATCGGAAGATGAGCTGGCCTCGATCACCTCACCAAAGAAAACGCTCAGGTTCGAGGCCGATGGTGTGCTGATCGAAAGCCAACCTTGAAACGAAAAATCATCACCACTGGAGATGGTTCCAAAACCATCCAAATAGAGGACTGGAACGAACAGTACCACTCCAAGCACGGCGCCATTCAGGAAGCGTACCACGTTTTTATCCAGCATGGCCTCAGATTGTTCAACAGCACTGAGGTCAAGCTTTTGGAAATTGGTTTTGGTACGGGACTTAACGCATTGATTACGTTGTTGGAAGCCCCCAAGTTGGAGCTCGCCATTGATTATGTCGGGGTGGAGGCATACCCCGTGTCCATGGAAGAAATTGAGGCCTTGGATTATGTACATCAATTGGGAGTTGATAAACTGCAGGAGCCTTTCCAACACATGCACTCTTCACCATGGGAAAAGCACATCTCCATTGCTGATCACTTCTCACTTTGTAAGCAAAAGAAGGATTTTAAGGATATTGATGCCCAAAACTTGTTCAACCTTATTTATTTTGATGCCTTTGGGGCAAGGGTGCAGCCCGAGTTATGGACAGAGGAACTTTTTTCCAAGATGTATGAAGCCGCCAAACCCAGAGGTGTTTTAGTGACCTACGCCGCCAAAGGCAGTGTGCGTAGGGCCATGCAAGCAGTCGGTTTTGTCGTGGAAAGATTGCCCGGTCCACCAGGAAAAAGGGAAATGTTGAGGGCTACCAAACCCGGCTAGTTGCCAACAATCTGTTAAGGAGAGTTCTTTGGGTGGTCATAAATTGTTTTAAAGTTTGAACAAATATGTTAAACCTAAATTAAGGTCTCATAAACAGTCGATTAAACCTATAACTTTGTGTCAAAGAATAGGATAGTATGAAGGTGTTGATAACAGGAGCGACGGGATTGGTTGGGCAGGCCATTGTAAAGGTGCTGTACCAAAAAGGCATTCCCGTAAATTATTTGACTACGAGCAAGGATAAAATTTCCACCGCGGAAGATTATACTGGTTTTTATTGGAATCCCGCTAAAGGGGAGATTGATTTGAAGTGTTTTGAGAATGTCCAGGCCATTATCAATTTGGCAGGGACCAGTATCGCCAAACGCTGGACTCCAGAGCACAAAAAAAAGGTGCTTTCCAGCAGAATCGATAGCTTGAGAACCCTTAAAAAGGGAGTGGAGCAGTCGGAGAGCCATGAGGTGGAATGTTTGGTATCTGCTTCGGCCATAGGAATTTATCCAGATTCCACCAGTGCCTATTACCATGAATCCACTACCGAGAGTGATAATGGTTTTTTAGGTGAAGTAGTGACCAAATGGGAGTCCGAAGCCGACACTTTTAAAGCATTGGATATTGACGTCGCCAAAATCAGGATAGGTTTGGTATTGTCCAAAGAAGGAGGGGCCCTGCCCAAAATGGCCCTGCCCGTTAAAAACTTTGTAGGTGCACCTATTGGTAGCGGTGACCAATGGCAATCTTGGGTCCATATCGAGGATTTGGCCCAGTTGTTCGTGTTTGCCGTGGAAAACAATCTAACAGGAGTGTACAACGCAGTGGCGCCCAACCCGGTAACCAATGCCAAGTTGACCAAGGAGCTCGCCAAAGTTTTGGAACGACCCTTGTGGTTGCCCAATGTTCCTGCCTTTGTGCTCAAAATGGTTTTAGGAAAAATGGCAACCCTCTTATTGGCCAGTCAACGAGTAAGTGGCAAAAAAATAGAGGAAGAGGGCTTCGTATTTCAGCATGCCAACATCTGTCAGGCACTTGAGGCCATTTATGCCTCCCATGAAAATGGTGTTGCGGCATCCTTGGAGGTATAATATCCTTGATACATTCGTTACAATGAGTTTGTCATTATAGAAAGACCGCTTCGGCGGCTTTTTTTATGTTTTGCGGTGACATTTTGACATTTTTAGACAATTGGCAGTACTTTTGCCATTTCAAATCCGAATAAAACAATAGAATATGAGCAATAAAAGTAAGGTTGAGGAAATGGAAGATGAGCCTAAAAAAGGGCAAACCGAAGAGAGTACTGAGCTGAACGATGAGCATATAGAGGGCGATACTGCCGAAGAAAACGAGGAGGAAAAATCCGAAGAGGAGCAGTTGCGCGAGGATTTGGCCAAGGAAAAGGAAAAATTTCTACGGCTTTTTGCCGAGTTTGAAAACTACAAACGCAGAACATCCAAGGAGCGAATGGACCTGTTCAAAACGGCAGGACAAGAGGTCATGGTAGCACTGCTTCCCATTATGGACGATTTTGACAGAGCGTTGAAAGAGCTTTCCAAGTCGGAGGACAAAGAAATGTTCAAGGGTGTGGAGCTCATCAGTAATAAGTTCAAGGAAACCCTTAAAAACAAGGGCTTGGAGGAAGTAGAGGTAAGTGCTGGGGACGCTTTTGATGCCGAGGTGCACGATGCCATCACCCAAATCCCTGCACCTGATAAAAAAATGAAAGGGAAAATTATCGATGTGGTGGAAAAGGGCTTCAAATTGGGAGACCGCATCATTAGACACCCAAAAGTAGTAGTAGGAAACTAGAGTTTTATGAAGGAGGATTATTACGACATATTAGGAGTTTCCAAAGGAGCTTCGGCCGCAGAAATCAAAAAGGCCTACCGAAAAAAGGCAATTGAATTCCACCCGGATAAAAATCCCGGAGATGCCAAAGCGGAGGAAATGTTCAAAAAATCTGCCGAGGCTTACGAGGTTTTGGGCAACCCTGACAAAAGGGCAAAATACGACCAGTTTGGTCATGCCGCATTCGATGGAAGCGGCGGATTTGGCGGTGGCGGCATGAACATGGACGATATCTTTAGCCAATTCGGCGACATCTTTGGCGGCGCCTTTGGAGGCGGTGGCGGATTCAGCGGATTTGGCGGCTTTGGTGGCGGACAGCGCAGGGCCAAGGGCAGCAACCTTCGCATCCGCGTTAAATTGACACTGGAAGAAGTAGCCAATGGCGTGGAGAAAAAGGTGAAGGTGCGTCGTAAAAGACAAGCGGATGGGGTTACCTACAAAACCTGTCCCACCTGTAATGGTACTGGACAAATCACGAAAATCACCAACACCATTTTGGGCCGAATGCAAACGGCTACCACCTGTACCACTTGTGGTGGGGCAGGCCAGTCCATTGATAACAGACCGGCAGGTGCCGATGCGCAAGGCCTTAAGGTAGAGGAAGAGACCGTATCCATTAAAATACCGGCTGGAGTGGAAGACGGGATGCAGCTCAAAGTTACCGGAAAAGGAAACGATGCACCAGGCAATGGCATCGCTGGTGACTTGCTTGTAGCCATTGAAACGGTGGAGCACGAAACCCTAAAACGTGAGGGAGACAACCTGCATTACGATTTGTACATCAGTATCCCCGAAGCCGTGTTGGGCAGTTCAAAGGAAATTGATGCTATCGGCGGCAAAGTACGGATCAAATTGGAGCCTGGACTTCAATCCGGAAAAATTTTGAGACTACGTGGAAAAGGTATCAACAGCCTTAATGGTTATGGTGCGGGGGATTTATTGGTCCACGTAAATGTGTGGACCCCAAAAACGGTGAACAAGGAACAGAAGGAGTTTTTTGAGCGCATGCAAGACGATGAAAACTTCGCTCCAAGGCCCGAAAAATCGGATAAATCCTTTTTTGAAAAGGTAAAAGATATGTTCTCTTAAAATTTAGAACTGTCTGTTTAAATAAAAAACGTATATTTGAAACTGATGTTGGGTGACCGATATCTAATTTTCTTTTTCATAGCAATTTTTTTCCCATCCTTGATTCTTTTAAGGGTGGGTTTTTGTTTTTAGGGAAAATGTAGGTATGCCGCAAATGCATATCTTTGAAAAAATTGTTTACATGGATCATATCCTTGTTGCCAAAAATGTGACCAAAACGTATGGTGACTACACAGCGTTGAGCAACATTTCGCTTCAAATTCCCAAGAATTGTATTTATGGACTTTTAGGTCCGAATGGAGCCGGCAAAACCTCATTTATCCGAATCATCAACCAAATCACTTACCAAGATGCTGGCGAACTTTGGCTCAATGGCGAGCCCTTGGCCCCGAAGCATATTGCATCCATTGGCTATTTGCCCGAGGAGCGCGGGTTGTACAAGAGCATGAAGGTAGGTGAACAGGCACTCTACTTGGCACAATTGAAAGGATTGACCAAGGCAGAGGCCAAAGTGCGATTGGCCCATTGGTTCGACCGTCTGAATATTGGCGACTGGTGGGACAAGAAGATTCAGGAACTCTCCAAAGGGATGGCCCAAAAGATTCAGTTTATCGTCACCGTATTGCACGAGCCCAAATTGCTGATTTTTGATGAACCTTTTAGTGGTTTTGATCCCATTAATGCCAATATCATAAAGGATGAAATATTACGGTTGAAGGAAAATGGTACTTCCATTATTTTTTCTACCCATCGCATGGAATCCGTGGAGGAGCTTTGCGAGTACATCGCACTGATTCACAAATCCGAAAAAATTCTGGACGGCAAGCTATCCGATATCAAAAGAGCCTATAAAAACAACATTTTCAATGTAGGCGTGCATATAGAAAAGGATGCCGATGCCTTTCTAAAGTCTTTGGAAGAGAAATTCAATATTCTTTCTTCAGAAATCGACCCTATGGAGCATCAATTGAACTTCAAGGTACAATTGCCTTCGGACCATACCGGAGAGATTCTGGCAGCACTTTCAAAAGTGTCAAACATCAATAGGTTCGAGGAAACCATACCTTCGGCCAACGATATTTTTATTCAAACCGTAAATAGCAAGGACAATGGCAAGTAAGCTTGGGCTGATCATAAAACGCGAATATTTGGCCAAAGTGCGGAATCGTTCCTTTATAGTGATGACGATTTTGAGCCCGATTCTTATTGTGGGAATGATTGTGCTTATCGCTTTTTTGACCAAGATCAATGATGATGAAACACGCGTAATCACCATTTTGAACGAAAGCACTTTTTATCGAGATGCGTTTAAGCCATCCAAGAATATATCTTTCTTGCAATTCAATGACTTGACGGTAGAGCAGGCCAAGGACTCTACAAATGCCTTGGAGTATTATGGTTTGCTGCATATTCCTGAAGGGGCAACCGTGGAGGAAGTTGCCAGGTCGGCCTTTCTCTTTACCAAGGACAACCCTAATACTTCGGTCACCAAGGAATTGGAGAACGTATTTCAAAATCGTTTGCGACAGGAACGTTTGCAAAAATTGGGAGTAACACCCGAACAGTTTTCGAGTGTTGAAAAGCCATTTGAAATTAATCTCTCCACTTTTGATGGGGAGCGTAGCATTCGAGGGGTCAATGAAATTAAGGCCATCATTGGCGGCAGCTTTGGCTATGCCATTATGATGTTCATCATTATTTACGGCGGTTTTGTGATGCGGAGCGTGATCGAGGAAAAGACCAGCCGAATCATTGAAGTGATCATATCATCCGTAAAACCATTTCAGTTGATGCTGGGAAAAATTATCGGTAATTCCTTGGCCGGGGTGACCCAATTTTCCATTTGGATTGTTTCTGCATCAGCTTTGCTGTTTGTTGCCGTATTGATTTTTGGGATAGACCTAAGTGCATTGTCGGAGAACAATGCCATGCCGCCCAACGCAATGGGAGGCATGTCCGAAGTGGGAGGTATGGACGGAAAAATGCTTTTGTACGCCAAGGAAATTTATGGCATCCCGTGGGGACTGCTCATTGTTTCGTTCTTTATCTACTTCGTACTTGGCTATTTGATCTACAGTTCCATTTATGCGGCCATTGGTGCGGCAGTGGACAATGAGACCGATACGCAGCAATTTATTTTCCCCATTATATTACCTTTAATGTTGGCCATTTATGTTGGATTCTTTTCCGTGTTCAGCAATCCGCATGGGCCCATTGCAGTAGGGTTTTCATTATTCCCGTTGACCTCGCCCATAGTAATGCTGATGCGTTTGCCCGGAGGTATAGGGGAAGGAGGCGTACCCTTATGGCAGTTTATAGTGTCCATTTCACTATTGATTGTGACTTTTTTAGGAATAGTGTCGTTAGCGGCAAAGATTTATAGAACGGGTATCTTGATGTACGGTAAGAAGCCTACATACAAGGAATTGTTTAAATGGTTGAGATATAAATAGGAGTATGCAAGACGGAACGGAAGATATAAAGGAAATAATCAAGGAAGATGTTTGGGGGTCCATTAAAAACTTTTTGGACCTTGGATTTCATATTGGCGAAGGGGAAAAGGCCATAGACCTTACCATTGGACTTCTATTGCTCTTAACAGTCACTATTGTGGTGGTAAAATTTCTCCTAAAGTGGTTGCGGTACATCTTTACCCGAAAAATGCAGCAGGAGGATAAACAAAAGTTTACCAGCGTATTCAAGTTTATCAACTATGTCATCTATATCATTGCCGTACTCGTTACCTTAAGTGCGGCAGGTGTTGATATTACTTTGGTGATTACCGCCTCCGCGGCCCTTTTTGTTGGTTTGGGTCTCGCCCTGCAAGAACTCTTCAAGGATGTCTTGGGCGGAATTTTTATCATTATTGACAAATCCCTTCAAGTCGGCGACGTGGTCGAGGTAGATGGCAAAGTAGGTAAGGTGTTCGAGATAAAGCTCAGGACCACAAGGGCCATCACTCGGGATGATAAGGTGTTGATCCTGCCCAATCATAAATTTATCAGCGATATTGTTTATAACTATACCCAAAATCACAGGACCACTAGGGAAAGAGTGAGCGTGGGCGTTGCCTATGGCAGTGATGTGGATTTAGTGACCAAAATTTTGGAAGAGGTGGCATCGACCCAAAAGCAAGTGCTCAAAAACCCAAAGCCTTTTGTGCTTTTTGAGGACTTTGGGGATTCCGCACTGATTTTTTCCATATACTTCTTTACCAACGACACCTTTCGAGATCCTAGGATAAAAAGTGAAATGCGCTATAAAATAAATACCAAATTCAAGGAGAACAACGTTACTATACCGTTCCCGCAGCGCGACGTACATATTTTTCAGCCAAAACAATAGAAAGCGATAAAAACCTCAGCCCACCATAATACACTCTGGAAGTCATTGGCTTTCGTTGTAATGCTTTGCAGTTCTGTATTGAGTGCTCAGAGTACGGATATTTTTCGAGTGGAATACCTCAATATCCCGGAAAACGATAGCGGTGTAAAGACACAGCGCTATAAAGCATTGCTCAATTTTCCCATTCAATTGAACGATAACAAGGATTACCTCGTAACTGGCGCCGAATACAACCGTTTTGATATGGGATATTCCGCCGACTTGCCGTTTGATAAAAAGGAGATGATCAGGTTCCATGTGATTGACTTTAACTTGGGAATGGTCAAAAAATGGAACGAGAATTGGAATGTAGTGGCCATTTTAACCCCAAGGATAGCCTCCAATTTATTGGATGGAGTATCTCAGGACGACTTTTTTATGAATGCCTCCGCAGCTTTTTGGAAGGAAAAACCAAAGGCCGATAAGCCTTTCAGGATAGTTTTGGGGCTTACGTATAACAGTACAACGGGTATTCCTGTGCCGTTACCACTGATTCATTATTATAGAAAGTTCCATCCAGATTGGTCTTTTGTAATGGGCGTTCCAAAATCCAATCTAAAATATCATTTCAACGAAAAGCACAGTTTGGAGTTGGCACTGTTCTTGGATGGTTACTTTTTGAACCTTCAAAACGATATTATTTTGGATAACGGATTGGCAGCTTCTCGAATTTCCTTCAATACGTTGGTGGGCAGTTTGGGGTATCAATATAACCTGTCCAAGAGCATGTCCTTTTTTGCGATTGCCGGAAGCAGTGTCTACCAAGAAGGCAAATTGAGGGACAAAGATCGCGGAGAGGTGTTTTTATTCAATAACGATTGGAATTTTTATATTAGAACAGGCTTCAAAATCGGAATATTTTAAATAGCAGCATATGTCAAAAATACTGGTAATAGAGGACGAATCGGCAATTAGAAGGGTATTGGTCAAAATATTGGCCGAAGAAAACGATAGCTACAATGTGGTAGAGGCAGAGGATGGCCTGGCCGGTATGGAGGTTATCAAAAAGGAAGATTTTGACCTTGTGCTGTGCGATATCAAAATGCCAAAAATGGACGGTGTGGAAGTGCTAGAAGCCGCCAAAAAGATAAAACCCGAAATTCCTTTTATCATGATTTCTGGTCACGGTGATTTGGATACAGCGGTAAATACCATGAGGTTGGGGGCGTATGACTATATTTCCAAGCCACCGGATTTGAACCGATTGCTTACCACGGTGCGCAATGCACTCGAACGAAAAGAACTTGCCGTGGAGAACAAGGTGCTCAAGAAAAAAGTCTCCAAAAATTACGAGATGATCGGTGAGAGCAAGGAAATCGAGGCGATTAAGGAGATGATAGAAAAAGTGGCTCCAACGGATGCCCGTGTGTTGATTACGGGTTCCAACGGTACCGGAAAGGAACTGGTGGCCCATTGGGTGCACCAAAAAAGCCCACGTTCCTCTTCCCCGTTTGTTGAGGTCAATTGTGCCGCCATCCCATCCGAGTTGATTGAAAGTGAATTGTTTGGCCATGTAAAGGGTGCGTTTACATCGGCAGTAAAAGATAGAGCCGGAAAGTTTGAAGCAGCCAACAAGGGTACCATATTCCTTGACGAGATTGGAGATATGAGTCTTTCTGCGCAGGCCAAGGTGCTTCGAGCATTACAGGAGAACAAAATCAGCAGGGTCGGTTCCGATAAGGACATCAAAGTGGATGTTCGCGTACTTGCAGCCACAAATAAAGATCTAAAGAAGGAAATTGAAGATGGAAAATTCCGGGAGGACCTCTATCACCGTTTAGCGGTTATTTTAATCAAGGTTCCCTCATTGAACGATAGGAGGGACGATATTCCGTTATTGATAGAACATTTTTCCAAAAAGATCGCTTCCGAACAGGGAACGGCCCAAAAGAGCTTTTCCAAAAAGGCCATTGATCTCCTAAAAAGTTATGACTGGACAGGTAACGTTCGGGAATTGCGAAACGTGGTCGAGCGCTTGATCATTCTAGGTGGTAAGGAAGTATCCGAGGAAGATGTAAAACTCTTCGCCAGTAAGTAATCAGTTGCAATCGCCCAATTGTTGCAGGGCCTCTTGTGTCAAGGTCTTCACTCTTTGGTGGTATTCCTTTTTATGCTGTGATAACTCGGTGTTCAATAAAATCAGTCGGGATTCTTCATAAATATTGGTGATAAATCGGTGCGCATCTTCGCAATCCACTTCGGTCACCACTTTCTCCAAGGAGGATTCAAATCCCAGCAAACATTGATGCACCTGTTTTTTTACGGCGGAACCCTGGGTCAAAAACATTCCATCTTGAAAATCAATTGCATTTTTAGTGTTCAGCACCAAAACGTTGCTGCCATATTCGCTAGAGGTCTCCTGTGCAAAGGCATTAAGCACGTTGCTACCGATAGTCGCCGTTTCCAAAGCCTTGTGCAAAGCGGATTTCGATTTTTTCAAGTCGCTGGATTTGGTTGCCGACTTTAAGTGG
This sequence comes from Flagellimonas sp. MMG031, assembly GCF_040112705.1. Taxonomy (NCBI): domain Bacteria; kingdom Pseudomonadati; phylum Bacteroidota; class Flavobacteriia; order Flavobacteriales; family Flavobacteriaceae; genus Flagellimonas; species Flagellimonas sp. MMG031. The sequence goes on along the minus strand of NZ_CP157804.1, from coordinate 3,440,432 downwards.
GTCAGGGTGTTTTCCAAACTCTCCAGAGCGCCTTCGCAGCCGCAATCCAAAAAGTTTTCCCTAGTCTTTTCAATACCGTTGAGTGCTTTGTAGGCATGGTACTTTGCCATTTGCAAGGCATCTGCCATGATGGCTTCCTGAATTTTACTTTTGATATATTCCAAGTTGGAACTAGCATATTGGCAAGCATTGGCCGGCTTGGAAAAGGATGTCATAATAAAGAGGCCCATGGCGAGCCCCACAAGTAGGATACTCTTTGAGGTTTTCATAACGCTATACAGATTTGGGACGTGGCGTCATTGATTTTCATAAAGTTACATTTTCATCCGTTGGGCGGACAAATAGATCGATTAAATCCCGATCTTGAGGTATAAGTGGTCAAACCATCGATGAACTGCACTTTTGCAAAGGGCTTGAAGGAATAATCAAAAAGAAGTATATTCAGTCCTATGAAAGAAATCGACACAGAAAAGTATCGGGTCAAAGGAGATGTCCGTTTGTCCGAAATAACTACCTATCAGGATTTTGGTGCCTCCAAGGATGAGCTCAAAGACCAATTAAAGGATATTAGAAAGGATCTCGGCGATTTTCAGGATACGCTTTACGCCCATGGAAAATATGGGGTTTTGGTCTGCCTGCAGGGAATGGATACGGCAGGGAAGGACAGTTTGATTCGGGAAGTATTCAAGGATTTCAATGTGAGGGGAGTGGTGGTACACAGCTTCAAAGTGCCATCCACCAAAGAAAAGAAACACGATTACCTTTGGCGACACTACATCGCCTTACCAGAAAGAGGCAAGTTTTCCGTGTTCAACCGGACCCATTATGAAAATGTATTGGTGACCAAGGTCCACCCAGAATATATTTTGGCCGAAAACATTCCAAAAATTGATTCGGTGGAAGATATAGACGAAGCTTTTTGGGAAAGGCGCTATGAGCAGATCAATGCCTTCGAAAAGCATATTTCGGAGAACGGGACCATTATATTCAAGTTTTTTCTACATCTGTCCAAAGAAGAGCAACGCCATCGGTTGTTGCGACGCATCCGATTAAAGCAGAAAAACTGGAAGTTTTCACCAGGGGATTTGAAAGAACGCAAACTCTGGGACAAATATGTGGCTTGTTATGAGGAGGCATTGGGTAAGACTTCCAAGGAACACGCTCCTTGGTTTGTGATTCCAGCTGATAACAAAAAGGCGGCGAGAGTGATTGTGGCATCCATTCTTATGGAAGCGTTAAAAAAGTACAAAGATATCGAGGAACCTGAGTTGGACGATGAAATAAAGGCTAATTTAGAAATCTTTAAACAGGAATTGGAAAAAGAAACCACATGAGAACCGTACTACTTTTGGCCTTTTTGATGGTCAGTACCCCCTTTTTAGCCCAAACCGAGGATGAGAAACAGATAAAGGCCATCTACGACGAAGCATTGACCAATGGGAAGGCCTATGATTGGCTCAATTACCTCTCCAACCAGATTGGTGGGCGACTTTCGGGCTCCGTACAGGCTCAACAGGCGGTAGACTATACCAAGGCCCAATTGGACTCGTTGGGACTGGACAAGGTTTGGCTACAACCCGTAATGGTGCCCAAATGGGTAAGGGGCATTCCTGAATTTGCCTACTTTGAAACCAAACCTGGACTAACGACCAATGTGCCGATTTGTGCTCTCGGAGGTTCCGTAGCCACCCCAGATGGTGGCCTTAAGGCCAATGTAGTGGAAGTAATGGGGATTGAGGACTTGGAAAAATTGGGACGCGACCAAATTGAAGGGAAGATTGTCTTTTACAATCGCCCTATGGACCCTACGCTTATAAATACTTTTGCCTCCTATTCCGGATGTGTGGACCAGCGATATTCCGGTGCAGCAGAAGCAGCCAAGTACGGTGCGGTCGGTGTCATAGTGCGTTCCATGAACCTTCGGTTGGACGATTATCCACATACCGGATCTATGGGATACGGAGATATGCCAGTCAATCAACGAATACCGGCGGCAGCCATCAGCACCAACGGAGCGGAGTTGCTGAGTACTACCTTAAAATTAAATCCTGACGCCAAGTTTTATTTCAAACAAAACTGTAAGCAACTGGAAGATGTGCAATCCTACAATGTAATCGGGCAGATTACGGGAAGTACCTACCCTGATGAAATTATGGTAGTCGGCGGACATTTGGATTCCTGGGATTTGGGCGATGGTTCCCACGATGATGGTGCAGGATGCGTGCAGAGCATGGATGTGCTTCGACTTTTAAAAGAAACGGGATACCGTCCGAAGCGAACCTTGCGTGTAGTTCTTTTTATGAACGAGGAAAACGGACTTCGCGGCGGAAACAAATATGCCGAGGTGGCACGTAGCAAAAATGAAAGGCACATTTTCGCCTTGGAAAGTGATTCTGGCGGATTCACGCCCAGAGGTTTTTCCATTGATGCCAATCCCGAAAATATCCAACAGATTCAAGGTTGGAAAGAATTGTTTGAACCCTATCTGATACATTTATTTTACGAAGGTGGAAGTGGGGCGGATATTGGACCTTTAAAGGATGAAGGAATCGTTTTGGCAGGATTGCGTCCCGATTCCCAACGGTACTTTGACCACCATCATGCCGAAAACGACACTTTTGAGCACGTGAACAAGCGCGAATTGGAGTTGGGAGCGGCCACCATGGCCAGTTTGGTTTATTTGATAGATAAGTATGGAACCATACCAATCAAAAAGATAAAAGGATAAACAGGATAGATGTAACTAAAATTCATCAGTTCGAGTTCGTTTTCGCATCAAAGTGTAGAAAACGAGCATCGAGAATTGTTGTTTTTTGAGGTCTTACGCTTTGTTGGCCTTTCTCATACGCTTGGGCCCGTACCACAACCAAAACCCGGTGATGGTAAAAATCAATAGGGAAATTCCCATTACAGAGGTGTAAATCAGTTTGAAATATCCCTCCCAACCTAGATAGTCGTCTACCAAAGACCCATCATGAATGTTTTCCAAAAAATCGGACCTTCGTTTGCCGATGGAAAGCACATTTCCTGTGGCGCCATCCAATTGTATCTCATAAAAAGAGTCCACAAATACAAATTTTACAGACCCTTTTTCCTTCCGCATATCAATACGGTCTATTTCTAAGGAAAGATTGGGTGAAACTTCGCTGTGTAAGGTGGTACAGGCAATGGTGTGCAAACTGTCCACAGGTAGCCATTGTTTTAGGTCGGCCGTAGTTCCCTTTTGTGTTTCGGGAAGGATATAGCCGTTGGAATTCTTCTTCCAGCCCAACAATAGTCCTGAAATGGATATGAAAAAGAAAAAAATAAAGAGTAAAGCCCCTGTGGTTCGGTGTACTTTTCGAAATATGCGTAATACTTTGGCCTGCTTCTTCCGTTTGCCCATTCTTGCCCATTAAAAACCCTAAATATCCATAAATTTTGTGGAACGCAAACAGGAGGGTTCCAGCAATTTTTGGCAGATGCTCCGCATTTAACAAAAATTTTGGAAAACTGGCGTTTGGATGCTCTTTAAAGGGAAGTTACAATTAACTACCGGCGAAGGGAGTTCCGAATACTCCAATGGCCAATTCTGCCCAGACCAAAAGGAATATGGCCACAAAAACGGTGATGGCAATTACTCTTTTGGATAGGGTTTTGACTTTTCTCAGAGCAAAGTCAATTGAAAAACCCAAGGCCAATAACAATCCGCCAGCCACCACAAAATCGAACAACGACCATTGTACATCGGGTGAGAACTGCATCGCAATCAATGGAATGGCTAGCAACACTAGAATTGAAGAAAGAATGATGGTTTGTCTTGTACTTATGGTCATGGCGTCTTTATTTATAATGCTAAAGTAAGATATAACTTGCTGTACTGAAAATAAATAAGGAAAAATTAACTTTGGATGTAGTAGCGCAATTAGGGGCTTTACTCTTTATTAATTTCCTTTTTGATCTAGTGATTGTCTAAGAAATAGCCTATGTATTCAGGCAATTTGGTGCCCAAATAGTACGGTAAATTCATTAGCTTGTAAGGTTTACGGAGATTGGGTGTTTCGTGTTCTTCAATGTTAAATTCTCCAGCGTACAACCGGATGGCATAGCCGTGGTTTGTGCGCTCGACAAATTCATGTAGGGATTTTAATTTCCCAGAAGGACCGGATTTGATTTCGATGGGAACTACCTTGTTCTTGTATGAATAAACCAAATCAACTTCTGATGATGCCTGTGATTTCTCCCGTACCCAAAAATGTGGTTTTTTGGTGTCAAAAATATTCAGCGAAATAATTTCCTGAGTAACCATATGTGGTAAAATGGCTCCCTTGTATGCATAGCTTAAATCATTCAAAGCAAGTAATTCTCCCTGGATTTTTAGACCGTGATTTACAAGTCCAGTATCCAAAAACTGTAATTTAGGGGATTTTTTGATATCGGGTTTAACAGGAGTTAGCAAATCTGTTGTTGGATATATCAATTGTATGATTTTGGCATCATCTAAATTTCGAAAGGCTTCCCCAACTTCTCGTGAGCGATAATTGGAATTTCCAAAATTCTGAAATTTAATGCGCTGGTCAACATACAAATGGGCGACGTTTACGATGTGCCTAATTACATTACGCTCCGAATTGTTGGAAGTGTACTTTTCAACATCATTTTTGTAGGCTGCCCAAATACTCTCGTAAACTCTTGGAAGATCAGCCACACTTTTTGTCTCCTTATACGTTTTAACGATTTCGGGCATTCCACCTATTATGGTGTACGTATGGAATAATCCCAATAAAGTGTTATGGGCATAATTGTTTATGGGTAAGTTATGGAGTTGTTCCAAAGCATTTTCATGCCCTAAGGCCATAAGAAATTCCGAAAAATTTAATGGGTGCAGGTATATAAATTCTACTCTGCCAACAGGGAAACTGTCTACCTTCTCTAGCGCAAATTCCAATAAAGAACCAGCAGCTATTACATGTAATTCTGGTATTTCCTCAAAAAAATAGCGTAAGAGTTGGATAGCTTTGGGTGATTCCTGAATTTCATCAATGAAAAGTAGTGTGTTGGCCGTCTCTTTTGTGGATATATTAAATTTAAGGAAAAGTGCTTGCGTAATTGTTTTTACATCCTCGTAATCTTGAAAAAACCGGAGCTCACTCGGTTTTTCTAGATTCAAAAGAATTGATTTTTTGTAGGTTTCCGAAAATTCTTTGATCAACGTAGTTTTGCCAACTTGTCTGGCACCCCGTAAAATAAGTGGTTTACGGTTCTTCGATTCCTTCCAGTTCGTAAGGTGTTTTTCTATATGTCGTTTAAAGTTCATTACGCCTAAAGTACTTGTAATCTAATGACAAAATATAAATTTGTAACAAAGAATAAGGTAAAAATATGGATTGTTGTAACAAAACAAACCATTAATGATATTTTCTATGTATAGAAAACAAGGTTGATGGCGTATGACATTCCTAGTTCAACAACCCAAGCAGTAGTTGGGTTGACTTTCTGGACGTTTGAATTGGTACAAAACACTAGAAAAGCTATTGAGTACTACCGATACCCATCATTCAAACCAACACCTTCAATGATCATAGGTATTATTTTCTCCAACCTTCGCAATTTGGTTTTTTCCTGTTTGGCTTCGGAAATATGTTCGCTAAACTCTTTCTGTTTGTAAGGGGATAGTGCATTAAAGGCCTTCCGCAGTGTAGTATCTTTTTTAAATTCAGAAAACAGTAATTCTGGAATGACCACCTCTTTCGTTTTCTCCGCCTTTACTTCCATTCCTTTTTTCTGGTTGTCCAATGCTTCTTTCATGTAAGACAGGACGGTTTGTTCATCCACCGCTTCCAAACTTTGAAACTTCCAGTGTCGCATGCCCTTTGTTTTACCTTCTTGTGCATTTTCCAAGACATTTTTTGGGTCCTTTAAAAACACACCGTTAAAAAACCAAACCCCAAAGTGGCTCTTGAACTTACAGATACCAAAAACGTTTTTCCCGTTGAGTGTATACACGGGAATACTCCATTTAAAATCTTCCCTGGCTTCCGTTTTCAAGGCTATTTTTCTCAGTATGCCGATACCTTTCTTAAACGGATGCTCTTTTTCGTAGTACGTTTCCAGTTTTTCCATTTTGCCCATAACTACTTGATTTGAATGGCGGTAAGTTCGCAGATTTTAACAATGACCATCACTGCCTTTTGCATACTTTCCAAAGGAACATACTCGTATTTACCATGAAAATTATGTCCGCCGGCAAAAATATTGGGGCAGGGCAACCCCATAAAACTTAGTTGCGAACCATCGGTACCCCCTCGAATAGGCTTGATGATGGGCTCAATTTGAAGCGATTTCATGGCTTCCTCGGCAATCTCTACAATATGAAAAACAGGTTCAACTTTTTCACGCATGTTCTTGTACTGGTCCTCTATGGTAAGGTCGATGAATTCCCCATACTTTTTATTGAGCTTTGCTTTGATGTCGTTCAATAGATCTTTCCTCGCCTGAAAATGAACGGCGTCATGGTCACGAATGATGAGGTCTATCTCCGCCTTTTCAATTTCCCCTTTGATTTTGTGCACATGAAAAAAGCCTTCCCTACCGGTGGTATGTTCGGGAACTTCACTAGGGGGTAGGTGGGTCAAAAAATCGTTGGCAATCCCAATGGCGTTTACCATTTTGTTCTTGGCATAGCCCGGGTGGACACTTTTACCGGTAATGGTGATTTTGGCCTTTGCGGCATTAAAGTTTTCATATTCCAGTTCGCCCACTTGGCTGCCGTCCATGGTGTAGGCCCATTCCGCACCAAACTTTTCCACATCGAACTTATGGGCGCCGCGTCCAATTTCCTCATCGGGCGTAAAGGCAATTCTAATTTTACCGTGTTTTATTTCAGGATGCTGAATCAAGTATTCCATGGCCGTGATAATTTCGGCAATACCTGCTTTGTCATCGGCTCCCAACAAGGTGGTACCATCTGTAGTGATCAAAGTTTGACCTTCGTAGGCTTTAAGTTCCTCAAAATAATCGGGAGAAAGCACAATATTGTTCAATCGGTTCAGGATGATGTCCTTTCCGTCATAATTTTCGATAATCTGTGGCTTTACATTTCTACCCGAGAAATCAGGAGAGGTATCAAAATGCGAAATAAACCCAATGGTGGGAACTTTTTTATCGATATTGCTGGGCAATGTCGCCATGATGTAGGCATTCTCGTCAATCGAAACCTCTTGCATGCCAATTTGGTGCAGTTCCATCACCAATTTTTTGGCCAAGTCCCACTGCTTTTCTGTGCTGGGGGTGGTTTGGGAATACGGGTCGCTTTGCGTATCGGTAGTGACATATTCCAAAAAACGGGGCAATAATTTTTCCATGGTCTGAGTTGCTTTTCATCAAAAATACAGCTTATTCAAACGCTATTTTACCAATTAAAGCCATTAATAAGTATCTTTCCTCAACCTAAATGCATACTGAAGTTGAAAGCGACTATTTTTTTCCTTTATCTAATGTGCGGGTTTTGCGGTATGGCCCAAATGGACTGTATTTTGGGCGTGGGCGGCCGTGACAACGAAGCCATTATCAAAGTGTTTGAACTTACCGAGCAGCAACAGGAAAACCTGAAAAACTGGAGTGCCGAGGTAAAGATAAGGAACGATGTTTTTAAGGAAAAGGCCAAATATCTGATGAAGCAGAACGAGGAAAGCTCCCCCGAGGTGCTTATCGAAGTGTCCAAAAAATATCAATCTTACATTGATAGCATGGCAAATAATGTCCGTTTGATTGACAAGCGTTTGCTGGGTACCTTCAGCCAGGCACAATATGATAGGTACTTGAAATTATGTGGTCAATTGACCTTGCGCCCCATCTACATTAATAGGTCTGTTGACGAAAATTGACCGAAATGGCAAGAACTGTTTGAAGAGTTTTTATTTTTGTGCAAAATCCGATTGGAATGTACAAATACCTGATTCGCCCGGTACTTTTTTTGTTTGACCCCGAGGCCGTTCACCACTTTTCTTTTAGGGCCATCAAATTCTTTTCCATATTGGGATTGGGCGGGTTGTTCAGAAAAATATTTGTCGTAAACGACCGCAGATTGGAGCGTGAGGTATTTGGAGTAAAATTCAAAAATCCGGTGGGTCTTGCCGCCGGTTTTGATAAGGATGCCAAATTGTACAACGAATTTTCCGATTTTGGCTTTGGCTTCGTGGAAATAGGAACGGTGACGCCCAAGCCGCAACCCGGAAATCCCAAAAAACGGTTGTTCCGTTTGCGGGATGACCAAGCGATTATCAACCGCATGGGGTTTAACAATAAAGGTGTTTTTGATGCCGTGGAACAGCTTAAGAAAAAGCATCGGGTCATCGTGGGCGGAAATATTGGTAAGAACAAGGTTACCCCGAATGACGAAGCCCTAAAGGATTATTTGATTTGTTTTGAGGCACTGTATGAGCATGTGGATTATTTTGTGGTGAATGTGAGCTCTCCCAACACACCAGGACTTAGGGAGTTACAGGACAAAGAACCTTTGACAAAGCTGCTCAAAAAACTAAAAAATCAGAATAAGAAATTGGCAAAGAACCATCAAAGGAAGGAAAAGCCAATTTTATTGAAAATAGCGCCGGATTTAACGGATGACCAGTTGTTGGACATCATCGAAATTGTGGCAGATACGAAAATTGATGGGGTCATCGCCACCAACACCACCATTGCACGCCAAAATCTAAAATCCCACCTTACCTTAACGGAAGAAATGGGTGGGCTCAGCGGAAAACCATTGACCAATCGAAGTACCGAGGTAATTCGGTTTTTATCGGAAAACAGCAGAAAGGCATTTCCCATCATAGGAGTTGGGGGCATCCATGCTCCCGAAGATGCACTGGAAAAATTGGAAGCTGGGGCCGATTTGGTTCAGCTGTATACCGGCTTCATTTATGAAGGTCCGGGACTCATTAAAAAAATCAACAAGGCCATTTTGGAAAAAATGGCGTAGGAAACATGGAAAGCCTAGCGATATTTTTGGAAACCATCCATTATCCCATATTGATAGGTTTCTTCCTGTCCGCTCTTGCCTTGGCCCTTTCCCCCGGTCCCGATAATATTTTTGTGCTCACCCAAAGTATGGGTCATGGAACAAAATCGGGCTTGGCCGTTGTCTTTGGTCTCGTTTCTGGCTGTTTGGTGCATACGACCTTATTGGCCTTTGGGGTTTCGGAGATTATCAAACGGAGCGACGCTCTCTTTTTTATCATCAAATTGTTCGGTGCGCTGTACTTATTGTTTTTGGCGATGAAGGTCTACAAAAGTGATGCGCCCATTTCATTGGAGGATGGAAAAAGTGCCCAAAAATCGGGGAAGAAGCTATTTTGGACCGGTTTTACCATGAATGTGCTCAACCCCAAGGTGACCATATTCTTTCTTGCGTTTTTCCCGGGTTTTCTATTCAGTGAAACAGTGAATACCGTGGTTCAATTCTATGTGTTAGGGTTGATTTTTATGCTTTCGGCCACCCTAGTTTTTGGCATGATTGCTTTCTTGGCGGGCTCCATTTCCAATTATCTGAAGCACCATAAGAAAGCGGGACTTTACTTAAAATGGATGCAGATTATTGTTTTTGTAGGGATTGCCATTTATCTATTTGTATCGGATAAATAAGTGCTATTTTTACGGAAGCTTATGCCACAGGTAAAACTCATAGAATGTCCCAGAGACGCCATGCAGGGAATCAAGACCCATATTCCTGCCAAGGAAAAGGCGAAGTACATCCAATCTTTGCTGGGCTGCGGCTTTGATACTATTGATTTTGGAAGTTTTGTATCGCCAAAGGCCATTCCACAAATGCGGGATACCGCAGAAGTGTTGGAGCTATTGGACCTTTCCCGTACCCAAAGCAAACTGTTGGCCATCGTTGCCAATGTCCGTGGGGCACAAGATGCCTGCGAGCACGAAGCCATCGACTATTTGGGCTTTCCTTTTTCCATTTCCGAGAACTTTCAAATGCGGAACACGCATAAAACCATTGACCAATCCGTGGAAACCTTGAAGGGTATTCTGGAATTGGCGGATAGGCATGGCAAGGAAGTGGTAACTTACATCTCCATGGGGTTTGGAAATCCCTATGGAGACCCTTGGAACGTGGAGATAGTAGGGGAGTGGACCGAAAAACTGGCTGAAATGGGAACCCGTATCCTTTCCCTATCTGATACGATAGGCAGTTCCACCCCGGAAGTAATCGATTATCTGTTTTCCAATTTGATTCCCAAATATCCGGATATTGAATTTGGGGCCCATTTGCACACTACCCCCACAAAATGGCATGAAAAAGTGGATTCAGCCTATAAAGCAGGCTGTCGTCGTTTTGATGGCGCCGTTCAAGGCTTTGGTGGTTGTCCCATGGCCAAGGATGAGCTTACTGGGAATATGCCGACCGAAAAGATGTTGTCCTATTTTACCGAGCAAAAAGCGGATACCGGGGTCAATTGGATGGTGTTCGAGGCTGCCTTCAACAAGGCAACTGAGCTATTTTCGGTATACCACTAAAAAAAGGCACCCCGAAGAGTGCCTTTATCTACTTTTTTTACGAACAACTATTAATATCGAAGTTCGATACCTGCGTAAATCCCGAAGGGATGTCCTGGTCGTAGCCCTGCGGGAACCCTGGCCACCGCATAGGTTTCATCCAATAAGTTGATGGCATTCGCAGTGAGGGCCAAATGCTTGTTGAATCGGTATCGTCCACCAAGGTCCACAATAAAGTTGGAGGCCACTTTTTCATCGGCCGGAATAGGGCCACTGCCTGCCAAAGTTCTAAACGCACCATTGTACCTTCCGCTGAGGTTGATTTCAAAATTTTGATGCTCAAGGGATAGGGCAGCATTGAACTGATGCTTTGCAATATAAGGAAGCTCATCACCGGAATTCACTTCGCCCCAAATATCATTTTCACTACCAAAACTGTTTAAAAACTCCGTATCGGTCAAGGTATAGCCAAAGGTTAAGGGAAGTTGTAAATTGGGGTTGTTCTCCAAGAAATTGTAGTTGAGCAATACTTCAATACCTTGAACTTTTACTTCTCCAGCGTTGAATTGGTCCAAGGAACCCGTTCCCCCGGTAGCAGCAAGGTCGCTACCCAAAAGATTGCTATAATCATTGTAAAAACCGACCAGTTCCCCAGAGATTCCAGCAAAAGAAAAGCGGCTTCCCAATTCGTAATTGATACTTTCTTCGGGATTTTCACCAGGTTGATTGCTAGGTGGGGAGAACCCTTTGTGAACTCCACCAAATACGGATAGTTTATCAAAATTATAATTGAACCCAATACCTGGGATAAAGACATCGACCTTGTTTTGTCGCTCAGAAATATCCGTGCCTTCACGGGAGATATCATCCGTGCCATAGTCCAATCGCTCCAAAGAGATATTCTCGTAACGAAGCCCAGGGGTCAGGGTCAAATCGTTGATCTTCACTTTGTACATCGCATAAGAGGCAAAGGCCCTCGCACTACTGATTCGGTTGGCATTGGTTCCGGGAATACCAGCATTGACCAATTGCATATTGCCGTTCACCATAGCATAATCGTCTATCCATTGAAAGCGGTCCTCTTCGTCATAATGGTAGCGCAATCCAATTTCCAAATCATGGTACGTGTTCTCACCGTTCCAGTGGTAGTCCAATTTGGTCTGAACTCCGGTGGATAGATAATCACGATTGTTATTGCGGGCATTGAGGAAATCGTCTCCATCACTGTCAACAGCACCTGTCACCAAATCAATGTAGCTATCAAAAGTGGTAGGGTCGCCAAATATGTTTCCGATTCCTTGGCGTTCCCCATCAACGGTCACGAAGTCGACCTTGTACCAATTGCGGCTAAAATCGTTGTAATACCCAATGGTTGTGATTCGGAATTGGTCACTAAACTTTAGGGCATGGGTTCCCATCACCTGAAAATGTTCCGTATTCATTTGGTCGTTTTGGGAGCCTGCATAACGACGGAAAGGATCTGCATCAAAATCTTCCTGGGTCAAACCAAGATAGGTTTCATTGGAAGTTTCATCCGAATACTGGAATTTCACTTCAAACTCTTGCCCCAAAGGAGCCTCGGGATTGGTATTGATTTTAAATTTGGCCACGAGGTCATTTTTATCAAAACCGGTATTTTCCCCATTTTCAAGATTTTTGAATCCGTTGGAATTGTAGTTGAGGTATTCCACGGCATAACCAAAATTTTTCTGGGTATCCCCCAGTTGTGCATGGATACGGCCACTTTGGAAACTTCCGTAGCTACTGTTTAAAAATATGCCAAAATCATCCGGAACTTCAGTGGAAATCATATTGATGGCTCCGCCAGTAGTGTATGGACCGTATTGTACTTGACTGCTTCCTTTCAGAATTTCCACGGCCTGCATACGGGCTATGGTAGGGAAATAATAGGCCGATGGAGCACTGTATGGGGCTGGGGCGATGAGTACGCCATCTTCCATCAATGTGATCTTCGAGCTTCTTTCAGGAGAAGTTCCCCGCAAACTGATGTTGGGCCTTAGGCCAAATCCATCTTCTTCATAAATATTGACACCGGGCACAGAACGTAGGGTGCGGTTGATATCGGTATAATTAAACTTTTTGATTTCCTCTGGAGAAAGGTAGTACGATGAGCCAGTCCGGTTTTTGGCGACAAACTTGCTTCCGAAAATAACCTTGGCGGAAAGGACTACTTCGCTCAATTGGATGGTTGATGAATCGGTTGAAATCGGGTTTTGTTGCCCAAAAAAAGTTAGACAACTCAATAGTGCAATGGTAAGGGATAATCTGCGCATAACGTTAATTAAGACTTATTTTAAATAAGCGGTAGTTTTGGTCGGCAAATGTATGAGGTCTTGTGGAGAAAACAAACTTTATTTAGAATAAATAAATATTGTTAGATTGGGGTGGGATGCCATTTTGGTTGAATGTCCTTACTGCTGCTGTAATCTCTTTTAGCGATAAAAGTTGGGTTGGTTTTACTTTACTGCTGACGATGATGTAGTTATCCTTTAATTTATTTAGATTAATTCTAAATGAATATCTTTGGCGTATCAAAAAAAGGTTTTTCACATGAATTACAATGGTGTACTACCAGCCCTACCCAAAGAACTACGCTTATTTGTCGCTGTTTTTGTTGTGGTGCTTTCGGTGGGTTATTATACAGGCCTGCTTTTTGTGCAGGAAACTGAAGCAACCACCCCATTGGGGGTACAGGAAAATTATTTGGGCAACGAGGATGATATGGAAGCCGAAGTCATGAAGTTTAAAAAAGGCAATCGTGAGATGCTTACGGTAATCCATACGCATATCCTTTCCATGTCCCTGATATTTTTCTTGTTGGGTGGATTGGTTTGGTTGACCAAAGCCCCGAAAAAACTAAAACTGTTTTTGACCCTCGAACCCTTCCTATCCGTCATACTAACGTTTGGTGGTATCTATTTGATGTGGTCGGGTATTGGTTGGTTTAAATATATCGTGGTGTTTTCGGGCATCTTAATGACCGTGACCTACTCAACTGCCGCAATTTTGGTTTTGGTTCAGTGTTGGAGAGGAGAAAAACGTATGGTTTAATTTCTTTTGTGCTTCACTTTTAGCGGGATTGGTGACAATCCAATAAAATAGTGGTATATTTGCACGCAATTAATCCGTAATTGCAATGGAAGCTCACCAAAACAAAATTGTTGGCGAAGGACTTACTTACGATGATGTTCTTCTTGTGCCTGCTTACTCCGAAGTACTTCCCCGAGAAGTCAATATTCAATCAAAATTTACCAAAAATATCACCATCAATGTGCCCATTGTTTCTGCGGCCATGGATACGGTGACCGAATCCCGTATGGCCATTGCCATGGCTAGGGAAGGTGGGATTGGAGTTCTACACAAGAACATGACCATTGAGCAGCAAGCTTTGAAGGTCCGTAAAGTAAAGCGGGCCGAAAGTGGTATGATCATGGATCCTGTGACGCTTCCGTTGGACTCCGTGGTCCGTGATGCAAAAGCCAGCATGAGGGAACACAGTATTGGCGGAATCCCGATTGTGGACGACAATAAAAAACTGATCGGAATTGTCACCAACCGCGATCTCCGTTTTGAAAAAAATGATGACAGGCCCATAGCGGAGGTTATGACTTCCGAGAACTTGGTGACTGTGGGCGAGGGAACTTCCTTGCAGCAAGCGGAGGTGATTCTCCAAGAAAATAAAATAGAAAAATTGCCCGTGGTCAACGATAAGGAGGAACTTATCGGCTTGATTACGTTCAGGGATATCACCAAACTCACCCAAAAACCGATTGCCAACAAGGATCAATACGGTCGTTTGCGCGTGGCAGCAGCCATTGGGGTAACCGCCGATGCGGTGGAGCGGGCAGGTGCCTTGGTGAAAGCTGGGGTGGATGCCATTATTATTGACACTGCGCATGGACACACCAAAGGTGTGGTGAGCATTTTGAAATCGGTGAAAGAGGCCTATCCAGAATTGGATGTGGTCGTTGGAAATATTGCCACCGCTGAAGCAGCCAAATACTTGGTGGAGGCTGGAGCTGATGCCGTAAAGGTCGGTATCGGGCCCGGTTCCATCTGTACCACACGCGTTGTGGCAGGTGTAGGATTCCCGCAATTTTCCGCGGTTTTGGAAGTAGCAGCAGCCTTAAAAGGCACCGGTATTCCTGTAATTGCCGATGGTGGAATCCGCTACACTGGGGATATTCCCAAAGCCTTGGCGGCAGGAGCTGATACGGTAATGTTAGGTTCGCTGTTGGCAGGTACCAAAGAATCTCCCGGGGAAACGATTATTTATGAAGGACGTAAATTCAAATCGTACCGAGGAATGGGTTCTGTTGAGGCCATGAAGCAAGGTAGTAAGGACAGATATTTCCAGGATGTAGAGGACGATATCAAAAAATTGGTGCCCGAAGGCATTGTAGGCCGTGTACCTTACAAAGGGGAATTGGTGGAAAGTATGCACCAGTTTATCGGTGGTCTTCGTGCTGGTATGGGCTATTGTGGCGCAAAGGATATTGAAGCCTTGAAAAACAATGCACGCTTTGTGAAGATAACTTCAAGCGGTATCCACGAGAGCCATCCGCACAACGTAACCATTACAAAGGAGAGTCCTAATTATAGCAGATAGTAAAAGTTAATTTATTCGGTTTTTTTTCAATTGTAGCTTTTTTCTGATATAGGTTTCGTATACTTGAGGTGAATAATCAACCTCACTTATACTATGTTCAGAAAAGTTGCCTTTTCCCTTTTTTCTCTATTTCTATTATTTTCTTGTGGAAGTGATTCTGGAAGTGGTGAGGAGCCAGTTGAAGTTAACTTGCCATCTGTGACCACAATTGCGGCTAGCTCCATTACCAATAATTCTGCCCGAGTTGGAGGCAATATCACCAATGATGGTGGAGCAACAATTACAGCAAGAGGTATTGCTTGGGGAACAAACTCAAATCCTACTATTTCCGGTAATAAAACAACCGATGGAACAGGTGACGGGGAGTTCAGTGCTGCCTTATCCGATTTAGAAAGTGCTACACAGTATTATTTTAGGGCTTACGCAACAAATTCCGAAGGAACTGCCTACGGGGACGAAAAAACCTTTACCACCAACGTATCCCTGGCAGCTGTTTCTACAAAGGATGTAACCGATATAACCGACAGTTCTGCTGTAAGTGGAGGTCTTATTTCTGATGATGGCGGAACTACTATTATTTCCAAAGGAATATGTTGGAACACGAATGGCAATCCAACAATAGAAGACGATATAACCGAAAATGGGCAAGGCGCGGATGAGTTTGTTAGTGAGTTAAGTGGGCTTTTGCCTAACACCACGTATTCAATTAGAGCTTATGTAGTAAATTCTGAAGGGGTTTCTTATGGTAATGAGGTTCAATTCACAACAAATCCATCTTTACCATCCGTTACAACCAAAGAAATTACTGAAATAGGTCAAATTTCAGCAATAAGTGGCGGAGTTATCTCGTCTGATGGAGGTGCTGATATTACAGCACGGGGTGTTTGCTGGAGCACCGATCCAAATCCTACTATAGAAGATAATAATACCTCCTTTGGTTCAGGAATAGGAGATTTTGAAATTACCCTTCAGGACTTGACACCCAACACCCAATATTACGTGAGGGCTTATGCCACCAATGACGCTGGCACTGGATATGGTCAAGAAATCTCATTTACAACATTAGAGGTCAGCACTATCTATGATGGAGATATTGTTTTATTGACCCAACAAGAGGTTGATGATTTTGGTTCCAATAATTTCTTGGAAATTACTGGGAGTTTGACGATTGGGGATAATACTGGTATTGTCTCAGACATTACAAATTTGGACGCATTGAGTTCATTGGAAACTGTGGGCAATTTTCTGGCAATTTATAACAATGATCAACTAGAAAACTTAAACGGTTTAGTCGGTATTACGTCAGTTGGAGGAGATTTATTGATTGGTATGAATGACTTGTTTACTGAAATCAATGGATTGGGCAACCTAACGGTTATCGGTGGAGCACTTGAAATTTTCAGCAATGATTTGATTCAGAACATTCAGGGATTATCAAATGTGACATCACTTGGAGGTGGTGTAAGGATAGTTAGAAATGAAGCACTTGCCAGTTTGGCTGGTTTTCCCAGCTTAACGGAAATCGATGGCAATATTACGATACAAGAAAACGCAATTACAAGTCTGATGGGTCTTCAAAGTTTGCGAAATATTGTTGGAGATTTTTCAATTCTTAATGAAGTTTTGTTGCAAGACTTGGCAGCTATACAAAGTTTGGAATCTGTACAAGGGTATTTTGGTATAACTGGTACTGCTATTACCGAAATCAACGGGTTTAACGATTTATCGCTAGTGTCAGGTCTGATTAGGATAAGTGGAAACAATCAACTTACTTCGGTTCAGGGTTTTTCTAGTATAACCACTTGTAGTGGTATTCAAATTCAAAACAACGATTTATTGGTATCTATATCCGGGTTTGACGGACTTGAGACAGTAATGGGCGATTTTAGGATAAATATTAATGGTTCTCTTAGTTCCATCGGTCTGCTCAACAGTCTAACCGCTATAGAAGGAGATCTATCCTACAGCTCCAATAGTACTTCGGACATGGGATTTCTGGCGAATCTTACCTTGGTGGGAGGCAATGCTCGCATAGCAGATACCTCTACCCTTACATCCCTATCTGGAATGGAAAATTTAGCGCAGATAAATGGAGATTTAACCATAGATAATATTCAAGCAACTTCATTGTTGGATGGTTTGGCAGGTCTAATTACCGTTGGGGGAAACATCAATATAAAAGAAAACACCAGCTTGCTAAGTGTTGGTTTTTCAAATCTAACAAGTGTATTTGGGGATATTCAAATATCCAATAACGTAAGTCTTACTAATTATTGCGAACTCCAAGCCTTTTTGATTAATGATGGACTTGGAGGTACATTTGGCGCTGTTGGTAATGCATATAATCCCACAGCACAAAATATTATAAACGGAAACTGTACTAACTAATTTGGGAAGGCATTATTTCCCAGCATAACTTTGCCAATCCTTGTCCTTGTAGATATTGTCGCCAAAATACTTGGCAATCTGCATAAAGGGCTCTACTTTTTGATATCCGGGTACGGGAGACAACATATTGAAATTTTCATCCAAAAAAACAACGGTGGGGTAGCTCATCTTGCCTTGCAATAAAGCTGCGGCCAGCTCGTGGTATCCCCTTCTTCCCGAGGGTACAAACTTAAAGGTCTTTCCTTGGTATTGGATGGGGTCTTTGCCCTCTGCATCCATTTTTACCATATAAAAGTTGTCCTGCATATATTGGGAAACCTGTGGGTTTTGAAACGTATCCTTGTCCATTTTTTTACACCATCCACACCAGTCGGTGTACACATCCACAAAGATTTTTTTGGGCTGGGCATCCGTCTGGGAAAGTTGCACGGCTTCTTCCCAAGATATCCAATTAATGTCTTGGGCCTGTACGTTAAAGCCGATAACTGCTACAAAAAGTAAACTGATTTGGGTAAAAATTGAGCGCATAGTCTTTGATTTTGACACTAAAGTCGTCCTGTTGATACAAAACTAACGAAAATTGTGCCAAAAAAGTATGGTCTTTAACAGTCCCTAAAGCTTTGTGCTTACTTTACCGCTTGGGTCTTGGGCGACTCAAATAAATCCTTCACATCCACTTGATTGGCCAAGATGTCGTCGAAGGTTTCCCGTTTTCTGATGAGGTGTCCCTTGCCTTTGTGCCAAAGGACCTCTGCGGGGCGATATCTCGAATTGTAATTGCTAGCCATGGTAAAGCAATAGGCGCCGGCATTTCTGAAGCAGAGAATATCGCCTTCGGTGATTTCATTGATCCTGCGGTTGCTACCGAAGGTATCGGTTTCACAGATATATCCTACCACCGAATAATAGCGCTCCCTGCCGTTTGGATTGGAGATATTGCTAATTTCGTGGGTAGACCCATAGAGCATGGGCCGTATCAAATGGTTGAAACCTGAATCCACACTGGCAAAAACCGTGGATGTGGTTTGCTTCACCACATTCACTTTGGCCAAAAAGAAGCCTGCTTCGCTCACCAAGAACTTACCGGGCTCAAAAGCAAGGGTGAGCTCCCGCCCGTATTCCTTACAAAACTCGTTGAATCTCTTGGTCAGTTTTTTGCCCAACTCGTCCACGTTGGTCTGTATGTCCCCTTCTTTGTAAGGCACTTTAAAACCGCTGCCAAAATCGATGAACTCCAAGTCCTTGAAGTTTTTGGCCGTTTCAAAGAGAATTTCCGAAGCGTACAGGAATACATCGATATCCAAAATATCACTGCCGGTATGCATGTGTATTCCGTTAATGTTCATGTCGGTGAGTTCCACAATGCGCAACAAATGTGGTATTTGGTGAACGCTTATCCCAAATTTGGAATCGATATGGCCAACAGAAATATTGGAATTTCCGCCCGCCATCACATGAGGGTTGATTCGGATACAGACCGGGATATCGGGATGCTTGCTGCCAAATTGCTCTAAAATGGATAGGTTGTCGATGTTGACTTGTACCCCAAGCGCAGCAGCTTCTTCAATTTCTTCCAAAGACACCCCGTTGGGAGTGAAAATGATGGACTCTGGCTTAAAGCCTGCCAAAAGCCCCAATTTTACTTCTTGTATGGATACGGTGTCCAAACCACTGCCCAAACTGTTCAATAATCTGAGAATGCTGATATTGCTCAACGCTTTGGCGGCATAGTTCAACTTTAAATGGGGCACCCCTTTAAATGCGTGGGTCAGTTTTTTGTATTGGGACGTAATCTTATCAGCGTCATACACATACAATGGCGCACCAAATTCTTCGGTAAGTTGAAGTAAGTCCTTAGCATTCATAATGAAACAGATTATTTGAAACAAAACTAGGTGTTACGGGTCTTACTTACAAGAAATTTAATTTAATCTATCAAAATATAACAAATTGTTTGTTTTGCAACAATAGTCGATATGGCTACTATTGTGGCTTTGATTTTTGATATGTATTTTTAAGAAATCTCAACATTGAACATGAAGCTTCCATTATTTCCATTACAGTCGGTGTTTTATCCGGGCGAGACCGTGCCCCTTCACATATTCGAGGATCGGTACAAGCAATTGATCCATGATTGTAGGAGGGAGGCCCTCACCTTTGGTATTCCCGTGTATATAAATAATTCCATCTCGTATGGGACGGAAGTTCAATTGGTGGAAGTGGTTAATACCTATGAGTCCGGAGAAATGGACGTAGTCTGCGTGGCGCGACAGATTTTTAAGGTTTTGAGTTTTGAACAACAATTGGAAGGGAAACTCTATGCTGGTGGTGAAGTCGCCTTCTTGGAAACGGAGAACGATGCCGACGTGGATTTAAGGGCGGAAGTCCTGCAAAAAGTAGAGGAACTTTATGATATTATGGATGTTCCTTTTACCAAGACCTCGCCCAAGCAATTCAACAGTTACTCTTTGGCACACAAAATGGGGCTTTCGTTTGAGCAGGAGTACGAATTATTGTTAATGACCAAGGAAACCGATCGTTTGAACTTTATCAAAGCGCATTTGGAAGCCACGACCCATGTATTGAACAAAGTCAACCGTACCAAGGAAGTGATCGAAATGAACGGGCACTTCAAAAACTTTGATCCGTTGGACTTCAAAGATTTTAAGTTGTAGCGGTTTCATTGGAAAAGCACTCCGTTATTCTGTTTTAAAAGGTAATTATTCATTTAACAACTTCAATTTGTCAGCGGTGTTTTCTATTTTTGTCAGCAAACAAAAGTAAACTCACAGATGAATCTTCACGAATATCAAGGAAAAGAGATTTTAGCCAGTTTTGGCGTTAGGATCCAACGAGGAATAGTTGCGCACAACGCCAAAGAAGCGGTAGACGCCGCAAAACAACTTACAGAGGAAACCGGTACCGGATGGCACGTTATAAAGGCCCAAGTACATGCAGGTGGTCGTGGTAAGGGCGGTGGTGTAAAACTGGCCAAGAACTTGAAGGAAGTGGAAGAATTGGCGGGCAGCATTATCGGGATGAACTTGGTGACCCCCCAAACATCTGCTGAAGGTAAAAAAGTACACCAAGTGTTGGTGGCCGAAGACGTGTATTATCCCGGCGACAGCGAAACCAGCGAGTTCTATATGTCCGTTCTTTTGAATCGGGGCACTGGAAGAAACATGATCATGTACTCTACCGAAGGAGGTATGGACATTGAAGAAGTGGCCGAAAAAACCCCGCATTTGATTTTTACAGAAGAGGTAGACCCAGGATTGGGATTGTTGCCTTTCCAAGCCCGTAGGATTGCCTTTAACCTAGGTTTGTCCGGAACGGCTTTTAAGGAAATGACCAAATTCGTGATGTCACTTTACAAAGCATACGTAGAAAGTGATGCCAGTCTTTTTGAAATCAACCCGGTATTGAAGACATCGGACGATAAAATTATGGCTGTTGACGCCAAAGTAACCATAGATGATAACGCACTGTACAGAAGAAAATCCTACGCCGAAATGCGAGACCTTCGTGAGGAGAACCCCATCGAGGTGGAAGCTCGTGAAGTTGGCCTAAACTATGTGGATTTGGATGGCAACGTGGGCTGTATGGTAAACGGTGCCGGTTTGGCCATGGCGACCATGGATTTGATCAAAATGGCGGGTGGAGAACCAGCCAACTTCTTGGATGTAGGTGGAACTGCCGATGCCAAAAGGGTGGAGGAAGCTTTCCGTATCATCCTAAAGGATCCCAACGTAAAGGCCATTCTTATCAATATCTTTGGTGGAATCGTGCGTTGCGACCGTGTGGCACAAGGAGTTGTGGATGCCTATAAAAATATGGGCGATGCCATTCAAGTGCCCATTATTGTAAGATTGCAAGGTACCAACGCTGAGTTGGCCAAGGAAATTATCGATAACTCTGGTTTGGCGGTGCATTCTGCGGTGCAGTTCAAAGAAGCTGCCGATAAAGTGGAAGAAGTATTGAGCTAGTCTCACCTATCATATTTTTCAGAAGGGCAATACCCAAGGGTGTTGCCCTTTTTTTATAAAATTGGTTCGTTTTGTATCCATTTTTGGTTGGAAACGGAATATTCATCCCTTAGTCCGTTCGTTTTGAGAGCTTTCCCAAAACACCCAAGAAATTACCAAATGTATACCGGCCCCAATCCACGTATTAGGCCAAGGTTAGGAACATTAAACATTTGTTAAATCCCCAGATACTGTAACATTTTAGATTTTTAATCGTCTTATTTTTGAGATGTCTTTAAAAAGAGCTCTTGAATAGGGTTCTTTTTTAACAAATCATTAATCATCAATAAAAATCAAAAAACAGAAATCATGAGAAAATTTAAGACGATTACAGTGGCGTTGGCTTTGTTCGTAACCATGGGTGCGTTCGCATCAGAAGGTAAAAAGGAAACCAAGGAAAAAAGTCTTTCCGGGCAGATTTACGAAATGTTGAAAGACAACCAATTCAATGTGGACTACAAAGAATTGAGCGCCGAAGTTCGTTTCATTGTTACCGAAAATGGCGAATTGATCGTACTATCCGTAAAAACGGAAGACGAGGTATTGGATGGCTTTGTAAAAAACCGTTTAAACTACAAAAGGGTACAATTGGAGAATGTTGCGCCAGGTAGAGTGTACGAACTTCCAGTAAGAATTACCGCTTAAAAAACGGAAATTGTTTGAGTTAGCTAGTAAAAGCCCTGAATTTTCAGGGCTTTTTTGTGTACTAAAATGAAGGTTTTGGAGTTATGTAAGTGGAGCAACAAACCAAAACCTCAACATATGGGAACTTATGAGGAAAAATTAAGTATACTTTCGGAGATGATCGCCTTTGCTAGGGTAGATCATTCCCTAAAGCAATCCGAGTATGACTTTTTGCTTCAAGTTGCCAGGAGTCTAGGTGTGGATGAGGATACCTTCAAAGGGCTCTTAAAGGAAAGACCACCCAAGGTCCGCTTAAAAACCCAGGCCGATCGAATAGTACAGTTTCACCGATTGATGCTCCTTATGAACATCGACGATGAGCAGCATAAAAAGGAAATCGACAGACTTTACAATATCGGGCTCCGAATGGGCCTGCCTCCTGCGGCCATCAGTCAGGTTTTGGAGGTGATGCACCGCTACCCCGACAAGATTGTTCCGCCCAATATACTGATCAATATTTTCAGGGCGCATTACAATTAATGTCACAATGACACCTTATTTCTTTTTAAAACTGCCAAAAAGTCAGTTATTCTGAATTGGTATATGATTTGACTTATACTGTGTGATTACAAAGTTTAACTAAAATTGAATCGCCATGAGTATAGTAAAAAGAAATAACCTGTTTTTTCCATCATTGATGAACGATTTTATGGGACCCGATTGGTTCGGAGGAACCGAAAAATGGAACGCTACCATGCCAGCTGTCAATATTAAGGACAATACCGAAGGGTTTGAATTGGAATTGGCAGTCCCAGGCATGAAAAAGGACGATTTCACCGTGGAAATCGATAACGACGTATTGACTATTTCAAGTGAAATCAAGACTGAAAATGAAGATAAAAATGAGAATTACACACGCAAAGAGTTCTCATATAGTTCATTTAAAAGAGCCTTTACACTTCCTGAAACTGTGGATGGCTCTAAAATCGACGCCAAATACGAGGATGGAATTTTGAAATTGACCTTGCCGAAAAAACAAGAGGCATTGCCAAAACCAAAAAGATTGATTGAAATCGCATAAGACAACAGAACACCAACTATAGGTGTTTCATGATGGTTGGATTAGTTGGTTAGTTTGGGACGCGCTCCTGCTTTGCAGGGGCGCGTTTTTTTATTCCTTCTCCTGTAGCATTTTGATTTCGTCCCGAAGTTTGGCCGCCTCCATGAAATTGAGCTCCTTGGCCGCCTTTTCCATAGCCTTTCGCTTTTCCCTGATCAGTTTCTCCTTTTGGTCCTCAGTAATATATTTTAAATCAGGTTCGGCAGCTCGTAGTTCTTCCTTTTGAAAATGATAGGTAGAGACGGAGTTTTTGGCCAGGGCACTATCGAGGTTTTTCTTCAAGGCTGTGGGGGTAATGTTGTTTTCCTTGTTGTAAGCCATCTGTTTTTCCCTACGATAATTGGTCTCGTCGATGGTCTTTTGCATACTCTCGGTAATGGTATCGGCGTACATGATGGCCTTGCCGTTCAAATTACGTGCAGCACGGCCCACCGTTTGCGTCAGGGAGCGGTTGCTTCGCAAAAAACCTTCCTTGTCCGCATCCAATATGGCTACAAGCGATACTTCGGGCAGATCTAGTCCCTCCCTCAGCAAGTTCACCCCAATGAGTACATCAAATAACCCCTTTCTTAAATCCTGCATAATTTCTACCCGTTCCAAGGTATCCACATCACTGTGGATGTAGCGGCAGCGAACATCGATACGGGACAGATACTTGGTAAGCTCCTCGGCCATTCGTTTGGTCAAGGTGGTCACCAAGGTACGTTCATCCAGTTCTACTCGTTGTTGGATTTCCTCCACCAAATCATCAATCTGGTTTTCGCTGGGGCGGACTTCTATCACGGGGTCCAACAAACCTGTAGGGCGGATAATTTGTTCCACATAAACCCCTTCGCTCAATTCAAGTTCGTAATCGGCGGGTGTGGCGCTAACATAAAGCACTTGATTCTGAAGGGCCTCAAATTCTTCAAACTTTAGAGGACGGTTGTCCATGGCAGCAGGTAGTCGGAAACCATATTCCACCAAGTTCTCCTTTCGGGAACGGTCGCCACCGTACATAGCATGCACTTGGGGTATGGTCACATGGCTTTCATCCACCACCATCAAGTAATCATCAGGGAAATAATCCAGTAGACAGAACGGTCTGGTACCTGGTTTTCTTCCATCCAAATATCTGGAGTAGTTTTCGATTCCCGAGCAGTAGCCCAACTCACGGATCATTTCCAAATCAAAATTGGTTCGCTCCTCCAAACGTTTCGCCTCCAATGGTCGTCCAATTTCCTTAAAGTAATCCACTTGCTTCACCAAATCATCCTGAATTTCGCGAATTGCATTTTGAAGCACATCGGGAGAGGTAACGAACATGTTCGCTGGGTAGATATTCAGGGTATCGTATATCTCAATGACTTTGTTGTTGAAAGGGTCCAGTGCCTCGATTTCCTCAATTTCATCCCCAAAAAAATGGATGCGGAACGCGTGGTCGGCGTATCCGGGGAAAACGTCCACCACATCACCCTTTACCCTAAAATTACCGTTCCTGAAATCGGCAGTGGTGCGAGCGTAAAGACTTTGCACCAATTGTTTTAGGAATTTGGTCCTGGAGATTACCTGGTCTCGGTGGATGGTGATGACATTCTTCTGGAATTCGATGGGGTTACCAATACCGTAAAGGCATGAAACGGAGGCGACCACCAATACATCCCGCCTTCCTGACAAGAGGGAAGAAGTGGTGCTCAATCGCAGTTTTTCAATATCCTCATTGATGGAAAGGTCCTTTTCTATGTATAATCCACTAGTGGGAATATAGGCCTCCGGTTGATAGTAATCGTAATAGGATACAAAGTATTCCACCGCATTTTTTGGAAAAAACTGCTTGAACTCGGAATATAATTGTGCGGCCAAGGTCTTGTTGTGCGCGAGAACCAAGGTAGGTTTTTGCACCGATTCCACCACATTGGCTACGGTAAAGGTTTTTCCAGAACCCGTTACCCCTAGCAGCGTTTGGTGTCGTGTATTTCCCTCAATGCCTTCGACCAATTGGCGTATGGCTTCGGGTTGATCGCCCGTAGGCTTAAATTCGGATACTACCTGGAATTTCATGGGTTAAAAATACTAAAGGCTTGTCCCAAAATGAAGCAAAAAGGAGATATTATCGTTTTAGGGTAAAATGCCCCTTGTATTCGCGATTGGTATCATCCACCGCCAAAAACCAATAGTCGCCCGATGGTAACCGATTCCCACGAACTGTGCCGTCCCATCCCTGCGAATCTTGGGAAATTTGCTTTAAAAAGGTACCAAACCGATCAAAAATCCGAATGCTCTGAAAAGTGACGGGGTCGGAACCCCTAGGCTGGATGAATTGCCAATAATCGTTGATGGTGTCCCCATTCGGCGTAAAAAACTTTGGAAAACCTTCCACGGTCAAATCTTGGGTAAACAATCTTTCGGCAATGCCGCAGCCATTTTTATCCCGTACATAAATAGTGTGATTTCCCAAAGCAACATTCGTAAAAATGTTGCTATCGGAATAAGGTCCATTGCTATTGTCAATGGCATACTCATAATCACCGTTTCCAGAGACGATAACGGTCAATTGCAGGGATTGGCCCGTTCTTCGGGCCAGAATATTATCGATGGTTGGTCGTTCGGACGAGAGCACCTCAAAAACTTGGGAGGAGGGGCACTCAATAAAATTCCCATTCTGGACCACGGTATTGTACGCTTCGTAGCGATAGGTGCCGTTTTCGGTAATGGTTACCTCACTGGTGGAGGATATAATATTCTCGTTGCCAAATTGGTCAATTTGGTACCAACGATAGCCTTCGGCAACGTCATCGGAAGCGATAACCAGCGGACCCTCATTTTCGCAGGACGAAAAAGTCTCCGGAAAATCAATGACCGGGTTTATGGTAATATATTCACCAGACTGAAAATCCAAATAGGGCCCACAGCCCAAAAGTGTAGAGAAACTGGTTTGGACACAGCCTTCGGCCTGCCCGGCATCGTTAAAGGGAACAATGGTGATAAAAAAGGTTTTGTTAGGCTCAAAATTCACCACAGGGGTGGAATTGGTATTAAAAATGGCACCATCCAAAATATCGGTTGCTATGGGTGTAGTGCCAATGGTCACAGTGTAACCAGTGGCGTCCGGGACGGCACTCCATTCCAATAAAGGGGAAAGCGGTACGTTGGTCTCCCCGTTCTGTGGGTAGATGATCGTGCTACAATCCGGTATGTCCGATGCCTCTCTGGTGGTGAATTGCTGAAACGTACAGCCAACGGCATTGCCCAATGGGTTGTACGGAGTAACCGTGGCATAAAAAGTGGTCTGTTCCTGCAATTCCATGGTGGGATTGTACGAAAGTGTATTGCCCACGTCCAGATTATTGAGCAGTTCCGTTCCCCCTGGCGTAGTGCCCAGGCTTAGGAAATATCCCGTAGCACCATACGCATATTGCCATGAAATATTGGTGTTGGGGTTAATGTCCGCGGCCATATCCGGTGGATTGGTCACCTGTGTGCAATTGGGTATCGCCGTCAAAGGCTCTGTGGTAAAAGTAGTACTGGGACAGGTAATGTTGGGTTGGTTGAAAAAGAACAATGTAATGGTCACATAAATGGTCGTATTTGCCGGTAGGCCCAGTGGCGGGGTGTAGGAGGAGCCTCCCGCAAATTGAGAGCTTAAAATATCATCACCACCTGGTGTCGTGCCCAAGGTGATATTATAAGAAGGCACTCCATCCACAGATTCCCAGTCAATGGTGGCATTCAAAGGGACATTGGTAGCGCCATTGGCCGGGAATACCATATTGGGGCACTCCTGTGCATAGGTGGATAGGCCCATCAAAAGGACCAAGAAAATGTATAATCTGCTCAGCATTTACATGATTATGTGCATCTCACAAGATACTACAAATCACGTTTCTTCAATAATGCGTAGGATAAATAGATAAAAATGGCTGTCCAAACGATGACGATCAGAAACTCATACCAATACACATGATAATCGAATTTCATGTCCTCCCCAATCTGTTGACCGATGTTTTGTACAGCAGAGAGTCTTGTAAAAGGTTCTTTG
This sequence comes from Flagellimonas sp. MMG031, assembly GCF_040112705.1. Classification (NCBI taxonomy): domain Bacteria; kingdom Pseudomonadati; phylum Bacteroidota; class Flavobacteriia; order Flavobacteriales; family Flavobacteriaceae; genus Flagellimonas; species Flagellimonas sp. MMG031. The sequence goes on along the minus strand of NZ_CP157804.1, from coordinate 3,413,139 downwards.
ATCATGTTGCCCATCGATTCCAATGGAAAAAAGCGTTTGACCGATTTGGCAGCTTCCCAGCTCATCACCTTCCAGCCCAATAGACCAAACACGACTTGTTCCAAAATGGTCCAAAGAATGAGAAACCCTAGGGCAAAGGCCGAACGTTTGACCAAAATCCCCAAGAAGAGACAGAAAGAAAAAAAGGCAACCAGTTTAAAAAAGAATGCAGGCAAAAATTCCATATCGGAGAAGATGATGGAAACCTCGTTGTAATCGGAATATATCAAGCCAAGAATCATCGAAACCACAAACACAAATACTGTGGAAATCAATGCAAAGGAAATCACCGTGAGTACCTTGGACAGAATAAATTCCTTTTTGGACAATCCATCGATCAGGTTTTGTTTGATGGTCTTGTTACTGTATTCGTTGGACATCATGGACACTATGACAATCGCCAAAAACAGTTTAAACAGTGCTGTAACAAAAGTGTTGAAGTGCCAGATATATGGAAAATTAAAAATTCCTTGGTCGGCCAAGTGAAACTGTACCGGGCCAATATCAAACTTTATGGCAGCAATAAGGGCGATTGAGGTAAGGAGCACAAAATAAGAGATGATCAGCACCTTGCTGGCCCTATTGTTCCAAAGTTTTATAAATTCTATTTGTAGGAGACGTAACATTCGTTTTTTGATTATTGGTTCTTGGTCAGGGTTAAAAATTGCTCTTCCAGGCTTTCTTTTCTTTTAACGAGGTGTGACAGCACAATGCCTTTATCGAACAGCATTTTGTTCAAACTTTGTGCATCCATTTCCTCTTTCAAATAAGCCGTAAGCGTTCCGTTGAAGTTTTCGATTTTTCCAAAACTGGCACTTTTTTCAAGAAGTGACTGCAATTGGTCCAAATCGTCACAGCGCAGCTCAAAAAAGCCATGGCTTGCCAGCATACTGTCCACTGGACCAGAATATAGGTTTTCCCCTTTTCGAAGAATGATAACGTGCGAACATACTTTTTCCACCTCGTCCAGCAGGTGCGAAGCCAATAAGATGGTAGTGCCCTGACCGGCAATTTTTTTAATGATTTCCCGAATCTGATGAATTCCTTGCGGGTCCAAACCGTTGGTAGGCTCGTCCAAGATCAGGATTTCAGGGTCGTTGAGCAGGGCAGAGGCGATGGCCATACGCTGCTTCATCCCCAACGAATAGGTCTTGAACTTACTGTTGCGCCGGTCCCACAAACCTACCAACTCCAATTTTTCTTGAATCTTGGTTTCGGGTACATCCTTGATTTTACAGACCAACCGCAAATTCTGGATGGCATCCATGTAAGGATAAAAATTGGGACGCTCGATAATGGCGCCTACTTTTTTAAGGGCGTCGTGGGTGGAGGTGGTGCCATCAAACCAACTGAATTCCCCTGAAGTTCGGTTGACTACATTGAGAATAATGCCCAGCGTGGTAGATTTTCCACTGCCATTGGGTCCCAAAATGCCATAGACATTCCCTTTTTCAATAGAAAAGGAAAGGTCCTTCACGGCGGTGAGATACCCAAATTTTTTGGTGAGATGGTTTACGGTAAGTATTGTTTCCAAAAGATGCTATCGTTTTTTGAATGGTTTATACTAACTTGACGATGATTAGTGAAAATTGTTACAAAATAATCGAATACAATGTCCGAAGAAAAGTTGATGTCGAAGAAAAAACCGGCTTATCCCATAAACGAGGAGCTGGATGAATACTTGGAATATTACAATCGAAAGATTGAGATTCCCATCCATTATGATGACCTGCTCCGGTTCTCGGGAAGTGTTGCCGTTTATGATGCCAACGATGAGGATACCCTATGGGTAAGGGTTTTTTATCCCGAGTTCGATCGCGATGAAATCGACTTGGCGCTGAAAAGGGTCTATTCCAATTTTGTATCGGATGGTAGTGATAAGATTTTCCAATATCTCAATGTGGACTATGTGGATTACTGCACGTTTGGGAACTCGAAACCTTTCCGAATCAAAGTGCGTAATATATTGAACGACAACTACACCCTGTTCTATGTAAAGAAGACCGATGCCTCCCGTGTTTATGGTTTGGAACTGGAGCACATGCTATCTCCGTACAACTTGAACTTCGTCATTTATGAAAATACGCTTATCGAGGAACACATCGTAGGCATCCCTGGGGATGTTTTTTTCAAGAAGAACCTACCGGAATGTTCCGAGTTCGATAAGGCGCAAATTGCCAAGGAATTTGTGAAGTTCAATGAGCGTTGCATGATTCGCCTGTTGGGCGATATGCGCTCGTATAACTACGTAATTGTTCCTACCCACGATTTTGATAGCGTGAACTATAAAATCAGGGCCATCGATTTTGACCAGCAATGCTACGAAGGAAAAATAAAGGTGTACCGCCCCCAATTTTTTAAGGAAAACAAGGTGATGGTCGATTTGGTGCAGAGCAAATTAACGGTCGATTCGGTGAACCAATATATAGTGGAGGAACGCTCCATTATCGCCAAACGGATATTGAGTTGGGGCCGAAGGCTCAAAAGGCTATTGGAGGTCTGCAAAGAGGACAACATTGCTCCATCCGAAAACACGGAATTGCTCAAAAGTCAGTTGTTGGACCTTACGGGGGATATCAATTTTAGGGATAGCAAAACTATGGGAGAAGTACTTATCCATGCACTTGACTTCGTGAAGCGAAATTACGAAGACGTGAGCATGAAACAGATTATCGACAAAAAGTTCTAGCTTTTCTGTTCCTTGTTGAAGTACACTAAATAGTAGTACATCTGGCGCTCCTCGTCCCATCCCTTTTCCACAAACTTTTCAGCGGATTCTGGGTTGATAAAGTCCAACTTGATTTGGATGTTGGTATCCAGATTGATGACATTCTTGATTTTTTTACGAGCATCACTCACCGCCTTATTGGCAATATCAAAATTGGAAACGTCCTCAATGCTATATTTGGGGCCTTTTTCCACTTTGTAGTGCTTAAACTCGGGAATCAGGTCCGGGTTTTCCATTACCTCGTTCAAAAATGAGGTTTCCTCAAAATTGTCGTTTTTCGCGAAGTGGTTCACCGCGCGGTTCATGAACATCACCTCCTGTTGTTTGTCCTCCGCCGGAAGCACCACATCCTTGGCAAAGTTTTGACAAAACTTTAGGTAGTTTTTGGTGTAAAAGTTCTCATCGGTCATGGGAGCTACGCCTAAAAAGTTCTCCAGCCAGTACTTGGCATCGTAGCGATTGCTATCCACCGAAAGTACTTTGTACCCTTCTTCCTTTTGCACATTAAAAACAATGCAGCCCTTATCCAGTTTGTTGATATTGATGCCTTGTCGAATCAAGATTTCCAAGTTGTGTTCCTTTTCCTCAAACTGCAGAAAATCGTGTTTCAATTCACTTTTAAAAATCCCGACGGCATCCGTTTTTTGGTTATCGATCACCATATCCGAAAAATGCACCACGTATACCTCCCCACTTTTAATATGGGGGTGGTTCGATTGTTCAAAAAGGTGGGTGGTAATCTTTTTGGAAAGCCTATGGTTATCCGAAGGGTTCTCAAAAATACCCGTTACCGCAGCGCAAACCTCATTGAATTCCAAATCCACTTCGTGACTGAACTTATAGTAGTTCTCCTCCTTTTCCCGAAAAGGCTTAAAAAAGTATTCCTTGAGCAATCCGGCCATTTCATCGTTCAGTGAAAAGGGTTCGGCAGATAGGAATGCGGATTCGTTTTTGCTTTTATTGCCCACGCGGTGCAGCGATATGCTCTCGATTTGGGCCGAATATAGGTTTAGCATTTTTTGGGTAGGGTGTTAAAGGTTAAAACGTAGTTTGGGGTTTAGTTCCAGTTTTCGTCAAAGTCCATATCATCGTAGCGGTCCAAGAGGTCGTCAAAGTCACCTTCGTCCTCACTGGGCTTGGCTTCAAACTGCTTTTCTGGTGGGGCATCTGGCAGTTCGCCAAAAGTGAACAGTAGGTTGGGATATACCCGTCCATCTTCCTTTTCCACAATGTCCGCAAGTTCCACAAAAAAGGTCCACATGCTAAAAAAGTCGTACACGTAGATCATTTTGGGGTTGTCCTCCGTTAAAACGTCATCAAGGGATGTTTCGTTCATCAATCGGATATCGGAACCGCTCTCGCTCATATCGAACAGGGCAATTTCCTCTTCTTGGTTCCATTCTTCGTCACAGGTGTAAAAGGAGGCCATTTCACTTCCCTCAAAACCAAAAGCTTGGGTTATGGCATTATGGAAATCCTCCAGATTACTCTGGTCCTCAATTTCGATATCCCGAAAGATATCTTCCTCAGCATCAAGTATTATCCTGATTTTATAAATCATCCATCAAATTTTAAAGTGGGTTCAAAGGTACAATAATTAGACCTTATTTGCTGAACCGGTGCAAGGTAAAAGTCATGGCCGCCAAAAGGAAAAATGCCCCGATTTGATGCACTACCCCCAACCAAATGGGAACGGCATAGATCAAGGTGAGCACACCCAGTAAAAACTGCACAAACATCATGACCAAAAGTGCTTTTAGTCCATTTTCCTGAATTGGTGTGGTCGCTATTTTCCGTGTCCTGAACCATATCAAAAGAATGAAGCCCACCACAACATAGGCCAAATAACGGTGTACAAATTGTACACCACTTCTTCCTTCGATAAAATTCTTGATGACAGGTTGTTGTTCAATGTAAACGGTTTCATGCATCAGTTTTCCTTCGTTCATCAAGGGCCAATGGTTATGGATAAAACCTGCATCCAATCCCGCTACAAAGGCTCCCCAGATAATTTGTATAAGAAGCACTACCAATCCTGCTCTGATGAGGTTTCGGATGCCTTTGTGGATTTCCTTTTTTTGGGGATAGATAAGGTCCAACGCCACCCATAAACTATAGGCGAAGGTGAGGAAGGCCGTGGTGAGGTGGGCCGCCAACCTATAGTGCGATACATCCGGGCGGTCCACAAGACCACTCTTTACCATGTACCAACCCAAGAACCCTTGGAATCCGCCCATAAAGAGCAAAATCAAACATTTTTTGATGGTCGACTTGTCCAGTTTTTTGGTGAACAAAAAGTAGAGGAAGGGCAGAATGAACACAATGCCGATAAATCTACCGATGACCCGATGCAGCCATTCCCAAAAATAGATATCCTTAAATTCCTCAATACCAAAATGATAATTAAGCTTTTGGTACTCCGGATATTGCTTGTACAGCTCAAAGGCTTCCTCCCATTCCTGCTCGTTCATGGGTGGGATGGTACCCTGGATAAGCTTATAATCGGAGATGGAGAGACCAGAGTGGGTGAGGCGCGTGATGCCGCCCACCAAAACCATGACAAAGATGAGAAAACATCCTGTCAGCAACCAATACACAACAGCTTTGTTCGTTTTCATTCGGAGTGGACTTTAAGGTTCATTTTCTTGCCTTTTTCCAACATAAAGTCGTAGGCAGCTTCATACTCGTTAGGAATTTCACCTTCCAATATGGCCTCTTTTATGGCCTCTTTAATGATCCCAATTTCTTTTGAGGGTTTCAGGTTGAAGGTTTTCATGATTTCCTCTCCCGAAACCGGTGGCTGGAAGTTTCGGATATGGTCCCTTTCCTCAACTTCCTCTATTTTTTGTCGAACTATCTTAAAATTGTTCTTGTACTTTCTTTGTTTCTTCGGGTTTTTGGTCGTGATGTCGGCTTCGCATAAGGTCATTAGGTCCTCCACATGCTCTCCCGCATCGAACACCAAGCGTCGAACCGCAGAATCGGTTACGTGGTCTTCGGATAGGATGATGGGTCTGGAACTCATCAATACCATTTTTTGAACGAATTTCATCTTTTCGTTCAAGGGCATCCGTAACCTTTTGAAGAGTTTGTACACCATTTTTGCCCCCACAAATTCGTGTGCATGGAAGGTCCACCCGATTTTTTTGTGGAACTTTTTGGTAGGTGCCTTACCAATATCGTGCAGCAGGGCGGCCCAGCGCAACCAAAGGTTGTCTGTGGTTTCCGCAATATTGTCCACCACTTCAAGGGTATGCCAGAAATTGTCTTTATGGCGTTGCCCTTCCTTTTCCTCGATGCCTTGCAGTGCTGTTAGCTCTGGTAAAATGAGCGGCAACAATTCGGTTTGGTGCATCAGTTTAAAGCCAAGGGAGGGCTGGGAACTCATCAAAATCTTATGGAGTTCGTCCACAATGCGCTCCTTGGACACAATTTTAATGCGCTCCTTGTTTTCTGCAATGGCCTGTAAGGAGGGCAGTTCAATTGTAAAATGGAGTTGGGTCGCAAAGCGAATGGCGCGCATCATCCGCAAAGGGTCATCGGAATAGGTAATTCCGGGCTCCAACGGTGTGCGAATCAGTTGTCTGTCCAAATCGGCCAAACCATCGAAGGGGTCTAAAAGCTCTCCAAAATTGGATGAGTTCAGCGCCAAGGCCATGGCATTGATGGTAAAGTCCCTACGATTTTGGTCATCTTCCAAGGTGCCATCTTCCACAATGGGTTTTCGACTATCCTGATTATAGCTTTCCTTGCGAGCGCCCACGAATTCCAGTTCAAGGTCTTTGTATTTGATCATGGCGGTCCCAAAATTTTTGAAAACCGATATCTCGGGCTTGCCCTGTAGTTTGGAGGCTACTTTGTTTGCCAGCTCGATACCACTTCCGATGGCCACGATGTCGATATCCTTTGGGGTGCCACGTTTTAAAAAGTAATCGCGGACAAATCCCCCGATAACATAGGCATCCATGCCCAGCTCGTCCGAAGCTTCGCCAATGAGTTTAAAAATAGGGTGTTGTATTGCCTTTGTATGGAATTCCTTCGCCATTGTTATTCCCGTATCACCTTCACCTGTCCGTCGTTGCTCAACTTAATGATAGAGGAGGGGGAAGGGTTGAAATTTTCATTTTGCAAATTTACCACATAGTCCACTCCTTTTAAAATTTCTGGTTGAATATCGTTGAATTGTTTTGGGTGGGGTTGGCCTGAAATATTGGCCGAAGTGGAGACGATGGGTTTCCTGAATTTATTGATGAGGTATTGGCAAAATTTATCTGAAGCGACCCGTATACCCAAAGTGTTGTCTTCGGCCACCAGGTTCTTCGCAACGCCCAAGGGTTGGTCAAAAATAATGGTGGTGGGCTTGGTGGCGAAGTCCATGATATCATAAGCTACATCGGGAACTTCCTTTACATGGCGTTCCAGCATTGCTTGGTTGGCAACTAAACAGATGAGCGGTTTGGAACTTTCCCGTTTTTTTAGGGCATATATTTTTTGCACCGCTTCGGGGTTGGTAGCGTCGCAGCCAATGCCCCAAACGGTATCGGTGGGGTAGACAATGAGTCCGCCCTCTTGTAGGACCTTAACACAGTTGTTGATTTCTTCAATCAATGTTTTCGAATTTTAGTTGAAAATGGTCGGTCAATGCCTGCCATTGTGTTCTGTTTTTGTCCATACCAATATTACCTTTCTTCAGGGAAACTTTCTGCGACCCCCAAATCGGGATAGGTTCCTTTCCGCTGTTCTGGGCCTGAATGGATTTGGTGCCTTTTAAGAGTCCCATCGCCTTAAACCAAAGATCATCGGCTTTTGGGGTGAGTTGTAGGAACAATTCTTGGTTAAAAACCGTTTTATCCATGGAATCGGGCGGGTATAAGGTGCCTCCGGCACCAATGGGGAGTGTCAATAATGGGTTTTGGCATCCCGATTCGTTCGGTTTCCACGCCTTGTAGGAAAGGAGTTCCCCATCGCTACCGTAAGTAATGCAACGCGTTTGGTTGGCTACAATATGGTCGGGATGGTTTTCATGGGCCTGATAGAGTTTGGACAACCAGTTTTTTCGGTACATCATATCGTCATCACAGGTAATGATTATTTTATTGGGATACAGTTTTAGGGGTTCTACCAATTTTCTGTGTGAGCTGAAATAGTCTGCATATTTGATGGAAAAAAGGTCGCCTACCAAAACGTTCAGTGATTTGGGTATGCTGTCCTTCAAATCTTCATGAAGCCAAAGCACTATTTTCTCTGGTAGCACATCCTGATTGAGTATGCTGCGGATGGTAAGATGTACGATACCTAGTCTGGAAGGAATCGAAGCCAAGGAAACGATGACCGGGACCTGCTTTTTGTTAGCGATGAGCTTTCGCTGCGATTGCCAGGATAACTTGGCTTGATGAAAAAGTGAAACTGGAATTTCCTTGACCTTCATTCTGGAAGTTTAGAATCACAAAATTAAGGATATGAGATAACATTTAATATTTCTATTTTTGTCCAGATGAGCCCAGAGGAAACAGAATCACCAAAAATATCGGTTATTATCAGCACTTATAACGCCGAGGAGTGGCTAAAGAAAGTGTTGTGGGGCTTCAATTGCCAAATCTTTAAGGATTTTGAGGTGGTGGTGGCCGATGATGGCTCGGGTCCCAAGACCAAACAATTGTTGGAGGAGCTATCTGAAAAGGTCTTTTACAAAATTGTGCATGTGTGGCAGGAGGACGATGGTTTTCAAAAATCACGTATACTGAACAAGGCGGTGGAAGCCTGCAGCGCGGACTACATTATTATGACAGATGGTGACTGTATTCCTCGGGAAGATTTTGTCGAGGTGCATTACATCAATAAAGAACCGGGTTACTTTATTTCTGGGGGGTATTATATGTTGCCCATGAACATTTCCAAAATGATCACTTTGGAAGATATTGAAGAACAGAATTGCTTCGATATTAATTGGCTAAAGGCAAAAGGGATACCCAAAACCTTTAAGAACAACAAACTTACTGCCAGTGGTATGATTTCCAAACTGCTGAATACCATTACCCCGACCAACGCCAGTTGGAACGGCCATAATTCATCGGGCTGGAAAAAGGATATTTTGAATGTGAACGGCTTTGATGAGCGAATGCAGTACGGAGGTCAAGATCGTGAATTGGGCGAACGATTATTTAATTTTGGGATTAAATCCAAACAGCTGCGTTATAGCGCGGTTTGTGTGCACTTAGACCACAAAAGGGGTTATAAAACACCGGAATCCATTGCTAAAAATCAGGCTATCCGAAAAGAGACAAGGTCTCAAAAATTGGTGTGGACACACTACGGCATCACCAAGTAGTAGGCTAGTTCATTCTTCTTTTCCAAGCGTTTCAGCTCCCTGAACCGTTCCAGAACACCAAGGGCGTTCAAGTAACATATGGTCCATCCTTTTTTGCCATCAAGGATTCCTAATCGGAGAATGTAGTGGTTGAAGAATTTCCAGATGGGTTTCACCGTCATCAAAAGGTAATTGAAGTGCCGCTCCTTATAAAAATCCTCTTTGGCCTTTAAACGACCATATTTGAGCATTTTGCCCTTGTAATCTTCGTAGTTTTTGTAGCAAAAATGGATTAATTTTTCCTGTAGGATGCCGGATTCGCCATCCACTACCAATGTTTCGTGTACAATCTTTCGGTCCGTAAAATGGGCTTTGCTCTTGCGAAAGAGCCTATAGTTTTTATCGGTCTGCCAGCCACTAAAGTTAAGGGGTTCATCTTGGAACATAAACTTGCGGTAAAACCAGTAGGCTTCTTTGGCGTCGGGCTGGTTGATGGTATGCAAAATTTCTTTTTCAAGACTATCGGTAACTACCTCATCCGCATCCAAAAACAAAACCCAATCATTTGAGGTCTGTTTAAGTGTGAATGATTTTTGTGCAGTGAAATTATCAAAAGGATTTTGGATTACGGTCACTTTTGGGTGGTCCAAAAGGTACTCGTAGGTACCATCGGTGCTATAAGAATCTACTACGATGATTTCATCAGCAAAGGAAACGGAGTCGATACACTTTTCAATGTAACCCATTTCGTTGTAGGTTATGATCAGTGCTGATAATTTTTGCTTTGGGGTGCGCAATCCAGCCATATTTATTGGTGTAGTGTTTTGGTATTTTACAAAGCTATAACAAAAAAACAGGTTAAAAATTGTTTGTGAGTGACTTTTTCTTACAAACAATCAACTGGATAATTTCCCTACCCGTTTTATGTTAAAATCCTCTTTTTGATATTCTAGGTTTACTATGAAGACGAGAAAATGTATCTTGGGTTGCTTTAAAATTTGTGAAATTCTTTTAGATGGATATACTTCTTTACGTAGTTGCTTTGGGTGTTGTTGCCTTTTTCACGGGTAAATTTATCAAACATAAATCGTTGTACCCCTTTATGCCCTTTAAATACGATTTCCGAAAAAGACGGGATACTTTCCTGAAGACCATGGAGTTGATGGAGCAAATCAACGCTAAAGTGATTATTGAGACCGGCACCTCGCGTGAAGGTTTAAAAGGAGCCAAGAGCAATGGTGCGGCCACCATCGTATTTGGAAAATGGGCAAAAGAGCACGGTGCAGTGCTCCATTCGGTGGACATCAATTCGGAATCCATTGCCAACTCCAGTGCAGAAGTGGAGCGACAGGGCCTGCAGGATACGGTGACCCTTCACCATTCCGATTCGTTGGATTTTCTTAAGGATTTTGCTCAACCGGTCGATATGCTCTATTTGGACAGTTACGATTATAGTTCACATGACGTTGAAATTCAGCGGAAAAGCCAAGAACACCATTTGGAGGAGTTTAAACGAATAGCAGATCAGTTGCACGAAAACACCATTGTTTTGATCGATGATTGCGACTTGCCCAATGGAGGGAAGGGTAAATTAGTGATTGCCTACATGTTGGAGCATGGCTGGAAAATTGTTATGGAATCCTATCAAGTGCTATTGGTCCGAAACAACTTCGCTTTGGAGAAAGCTGTCTAATTGCTCCAAAAACAACTCAGGTTTAAATTGTTGATACAATGCTTCGGCATTGGCTTTCCGTTCCTTTTTGGGCATTTCCAAAATCTCTGGGGCAAAATCCGCTAAATGTACGGCTTGGTTTTTCTGATTTTGGTTAAAAGTAAGCCAAGCGGTCTTGGAAATCCATGGAGAAAAAATGGAAAAATTGGGAATACCAATGGCTTTGGCCATGTTGGTGCTACCACCCTCATTTCCGATATATGCGTCACATTGGTCCAAAATTGCCATAAACGATCGCAAGGAAGGACAAAACACCTCTTCCTTGATGTTATTTCGCGTTTTGGGCGAACAATAATCCAGAAATTCGTCCAAACTTGCACTTTGGTGCGGCAAATAGTTGAGCAAAAAGGTCACCTGATACCGCTCCGAAATAAAATCTAAAGTCTTTGCCAGATACGCTAGCGGATAGGTTTTACTGGGTTGACTGCCCAACAAGCCTACCATAATTAAGGGTTTGGAAGTGTCGATTTGATGATTGGTCAGTAGTTTTTTGGCCTGCTCCTTTTCAGGTGTGCACAGATATATTTTTGGTGCCAGATTGGGCTGTTTCAATTCTGGAATCAGTGGAGCAAGCAAAATAAGCCTGTTTTCAATCGCATGCCCCAAAGTAGTGTTCGGGTTGTTGGTGTAGGAAAACAAATGGGTGTAAATAAACTTGGAATACCATTTTTTATAGGAAATCTTTATATCGGCATTCGAATAATAACTGATCAGATTGCTTTCCAGTTTGCAGTAAACATCAATGGTTGCATCGTACTTTTCTCTTTTCAACGATTTTAAAAACTTGAAGAATGCCAGCTTGTTTTCCCGATATTCGTTTTTAAAGAGAATGATTTTGTCAACAAAAGGATTTTCCTCCACCACCGCCAAAGTAGATTCGTTGATGACGTAGTGGACTTCGCAATCGGGGAAATGGGTTTTTAGGTGTTCACAAAGAATTGTGCTTGCCAGCACATCCCCGACCATTTTTTGCTGAATAATCAAAAACCGCATTTGAGCTGTGTTTTGCAAATAGCTTTTTTTTAAGGGAGGTTGACTTTATGTTTTTCCAAATGTATAAAATAGAAAAGGACAGACAAGGTAAACAAAATTGTTCAACATTGACTGTCCCAATAAACTATAAAGCTTTGAATTCTATACCGCTACATCGTGCTCGCGCAGGGCATTGTTCAAGGAGGTCTTCTTATCGGTGCTTTCCTTGCGCTTGCCTATGATCAGGGCACAGGGCACTTGATATTCTCCTGCAGGGAATTTTTTCGTATAGCTTCCAGGAATCACTACCGATCTTGCAGGAACCCGACCTTTAATTTCAACAGGTTCCTCTCCAGTAACATCAATGATTTTGGTAGATGCCGTTAGCACCACATTCGCGCCCAAAACAGCCTCTTTCTCAACGCGGACACCTTCAACAACAATACATCGGGAACCGATAAAGGCATTGTCTTCAATGATCACTGGGGCAGCCTGCAAAGGTTCTAAAACCCCACCAATGCCAACACCACCACTTAAGTGAACGTTTTTGCCAATTTGTGCACAACTTCCCACCGTGGCCCAAGTATCCACCATGGTTCCTTCATCTACGTAGGCACCTATATTTACGTAACTAGGCATCAAAATAGTGCCTTTGGAAATATAGGCTCCGTGCCTGGCCACTGCATGGGGAACCACACGGACCCCTTTTTCTTTGTAACCCTTTTTCAAAGGTATTTTATCATGATATTCAAAGATGCCAGCTTCCAAAACTTCCATTTTTTGGATGGGGAAGTACAGCACCACCGCCTTTTTCACCCATTCGTTGATCTGCCATCCATCAGTGGTTGGCTCGGCACAGCGAAGCTCGCCAAGGTCGATCAGGTTGATGACTTCTCGTATGGCCTCTTGCGTCTTTCCCTCTTCCAATAAGGCCCTATTGTCCCACGCTTGCTCGATAAGCGTTCTTAATTCTGTCATTTTTCTTAAAGTTTTGACAAAGATACGCCCCATGGCAGAATTATGGTTCCCATTTTTAAGTGCATAACATTTTTAGGGTTATTTTTGCCAAAAAATTGTTTTGGCTAGAATTTTGGCTTTGGATTTTGGAAAGGTACGGACAGGAATTGCGGTTACTGATGAACTTCAGTTGATCGCTTCTGGGTTAACGACCGTTGAGACCAAAGACTTGCTGGACTTTTTGGAAGGATACACCCAACAGGAATCCGTTGAACGATTTGTGGTGGGTTTACCCAAACAAATGGACAACACAGCCTCGGAGTCCGAAGTGCTCATCCAAAACTTTTTGAAGAAGCTGACGGCCAAGTTTCCTTCGATCCCCGTGGAACGCCAAGATGAGCGATTTACCTCCAAAATGGCATTTCAATCCATGTTGGACAGCGGAATGAAAAAGAAGAAACGAAAGGATAAGGCCCTAGTGGACGAAATTAGCGCCACGCTCATATTGCAGGCCTACTTAAACAGATTTTGATTTATGATTTTACCGATAGTAGCTTACGGAGACCCCGTTTTGCGAAAAAAAGCAAAGGATATTACGGAAGATTATCCCAAACTTGACGAATTGATCACCAATATGTGGGAGACCATGTACAACGCTCATGGGGTTGGATTGGCCGCTCCCCAAGTAGGGCTCCCCATTCGGGTTTTTTTGGTGGACACCACGCCTTTTGCTGATGATGAAGACCTGACCGAAGCTGAACAAAAACAGCTCGATGGATTCAAAAAAGTGTTCATCAATGCCAAGATTGAGGATGAAAATGGAAAGGAATGGGACTTTAATGAAGGTTGTTTGAGCATCCCCGACATTCGGGAAGATGTAAAGCGCAAGCCTGAAATCACCATTAGTTATTTGGATGAGGATTTTAAATCCCACACCGAAACCTTTGATGGGCTATTGGCCCGTGTGATTCAGCACGAATACGACCATATCGAGGGGATTTTGTTCACCGATAAGCTTTCTTCCCTTAAAAAACGATTGTTGAAAAGCCGTTTGGAAAAGATTTCCAAAGGAAAGATCAGCGTGGACTACCGGATGCGGTTTCCCAATATCAAAAAAGGACGTTAAAAAAATCGCGGTTTGCGATAAAAACATATTTTTGCGCCCATAAATTACTATTTGAATGGCATTAGACAAGATTTTATCTATTGGAGGTAAACCAGGACTTTACAAATTATTGACCCAAACCCGAGGTGGCTTTGTTGGCGAATCCCTATTGGATGGCAAGCGTGTGACCGTTGGTTTACGAAGCAATGTGAGCGTGCTGTCCGAAATAGCCATTTATACCTTGGAGGAAGAGATTCCCTTAAAGGAAGTGTTCCAAAAAATCAAGGAGAAAGAAGATGGGAAAAAGACCTCCATCAGCCACAAGGCGGACAAAATCGAGTTGGAGGAATATTTCTTCGAGGTACTTCCCAATTATGATGAGGACCGTGTGTACGCTAGTGACATCAAAAAGATTATACAGTGGTACAACATCCTTCTCGACAACAACATTACTGAATTTGTTGAAGCGGAAAAGGATGCTGAAGAACCTACTGTGTCTGCCTCCGAAGAGGAAGAATAAACACTATTCTTTGTTCCAGTCCACCAACTTTGTTGGATAATAATTGATATCCATGGCTTCCAAATAGGGAACCTGTGCGGTAAGGCGTTCTTTGTAGTCGTCCCAATTAAGATGTTCGCTGGGTGACCATCCCAATTCGCCGTAGCCGATCACTCTAGGAAAGGCCAAATACTCCAATTCGGCACTGTTACTAATGGTTTCGGACCATAACGGGGCTTCAATCCCCAAAATGTGCTCTACGGGAAGTCCTTCCACATAGCTTTCTGGATCCCACTGGTAACCCACATCAACAGGAATGTACCCCGCCCATTTTAAACCGTATTCGGAAATGGAATCATATTTCATGTCCAAATAGGTCTTTTTAGCTGGCGACATAATGATTTTGGACCCGTTTTCCGCAGCTTTAAGTGCATTTTCAGGCTCGTTCCAAAATTGGGCAATGGAACTGGCGTCAATATCGGCTTGGGCGATTTCATCCCATCCAATCATTCTTTTGTTGTGTTTTTGGACAATCTTTTCCACTTTTTCCACAAAAAGGATATAATCACTTTTTTTGGTCACATGGCTTTCATCACCTCCAATATGAAAGTAGGGCCCAGGGGTCATGGCAGCTATTTCGCCGATCACATCATCCAAAAAGCTGTACACCGTATCTTTTTGGGCATCAAACGAACTGTAACCCACCTTCATGTCGGTTCTTACTCGTGGAGTCTCGGCACCGGCATAGTGTAAAAAGGGATAGCTCAATGAAGCAGCATTGGTGTGCCCGGGCATATCGATTTCGGGAACGATGGTCATATGTCTATCCGCAGCATAGGCAACAATGTCCTTGTATTCCTCTTGGGTGTAAAAGCCACCTTCGCCGCCACCTACTTCGCTGGCACCGCCTACCTCAGTGAGTTTGGGCCATGATTTGATTTCAATACGCCAGCCTTGATCATCCGATAGGTGCAGGTGTAGCGTATTAAACTTGTAGTAAGCGAGGGCATCAATATATTTTTTGACCTCTTCCACGGTGAAAAAGTGTCTCGCTACGTCCAGCATGGAACCGCGATACCCAAATTTTGGGGCATCCATGATCTTTCCTGAGGGAATTACCCACATCCGTCCGTCCGTAAGGGTATCGTTGCTTTTTTCGGGAATGAGTTGTCGAAGTGTTTGTACCCCTCTAAAAGCACCCGCAGCGGTCTTGGCATTCAATAAAATGGAATCTTTTTTAATATAAAGTTGATAAGCCTCTGGATTGTCCAATTCCACACTATCCGATTGGTTGATGTAGATCAAACGCTCCAAGTTGGCTTCGGATGGCGTGTTTACCCCAAGGGCAAGTCCTGTTTTAGACTTGATTTGATCGGATAAAAACTGGCCTACTTTTTCAAATTCGGGGTCCGTGGTGGTCGTGTAAATCGCAGTACCTGCATCCAAGCCAAACGCACTTCCCGTGGAAATGGTTTTAATGGGCTTTGGAATCAGCGGAGCACTGGCTAGGTCTGTTTTAGGAAAGTTGATTTCCCTTTTTTCGGTTTGGCAAGCTGCTATGCAGAGTACTGCAACGAACAGCAAAATAGATCTGTAAATCACGTTTGTTTAGTTTTAGTCCATGTAATTTTTGATGACATCGTACCAGATGTCATATCCTTTTTCGTTCATGTGCAGGCCATCCTCCACAAAAATGTCTTGCTTTACCTTTCTGTTGTCCAACATAGGGTACCAAACATCGACAAAAACGATTCCTTCAGTTTTGGATGCCAATCGGTCCAGTTTTCTGTTCAATCTTCGATACCTGCCACGGTATTTCCAGCGAGAAATACTGGGTTTGGCGGAAATCAGCACAATTTCCATGTTTGGGTTTCGTTCTTGTAAGGTATTTAGAATGGCTTCGGCCTTTTTCAGGATTTTTCGAGGCCTTTTTTTGGCGAAAATATCATTATCCCCTTCATAAATAAAGACCTTTACAGGCTTGTAATTCAATATCAGTTCATCCAAATAAAGCTCCAAATCCGAGAATTGGGAACCTCCAAATCCCGTATTGAGCACTTGGTGCTGGGGAAACCGCTGTTGGACATCGTTCCAAAAACGGATACTGGAACTACCGGTAAAAACAATGGTTGGGCGAGAGGAATCCCAAAGGGAATCATTTTTTTGCTGTATGGATTTTACCTCGTCCTTGAACGGATTATCGGTTTGCCCAAAAACCAAAAAGGGGGCCAAGAGCAACGCAATAAAAAGATGTTTCATGTTACCGGGGTTTGCCTTAAAACGACGTTGAAGATAATGATAATTTTCGGTAACTCTGGTTTGTTGAAAAGTTGGTAGGGCTCTTTTCATAAGTAAGTCTTGTGAAAGGAATCTCAACCCTTGAGACTTTGTACTTTTGAACAAAATTCAAAGCCATGAACATGAGATCGGAACAGTTGGCCGCTTTTGACCGTCTTTTGACCATAATGGACGAGTTGCGGGAGCAGTGCCCTTGGGATAGGAAGCAGACCATGCAAAGCCTACGTCACCTGACCATTGAGGAGACCTACGAATTGGGCGATGCCATTCTCGATAATGATTTGGAAGAGGTAAAGAAGGAACTGGGCGATATTTTACTGCACATCGTTTTTTATGCAAAAATCGGTTCGGAAACACAGGATTTTGATATTGCCGACGTAGCCAATGGCATCTGTGAAAAACTCATCAACCGCCATCCGCATATTTATGGTGATGTTAAAGTAGAAAATGAAGAGGAGGTCAAGCAAAACTGGGAGAACATCAAGCTAAAAGAGGGGAAGAAAAGTGTGTTGGAAGGTGTTCCCAATGGGTTGCCATCCTTGGTCAAGGCCAACCGTATCCAAGACAAGGTGGCAGGAGTGGGATTTGATTGGGAAAAACCCGAACAGGTCTTTGAAAAACTGCAAGAGGAATTGGCCGAGCTTCAAGAGGAGGTGCGGACGCAAGATGCCGATAAAATGGAATCTGAATTTGGCGATGTGCTTTTTTCCATGGTGAATTACGCCCGTTTTTTAAAAATCAACCCGGAAAATGCTTTGGAACGGACCAATAAAAAGTTCATCAAGCGCTTTCAATATCTGGAACAGAAAGCCAAGGAAAATGGAAAATCCATGAAGGATATGACCTTGGCAGAAATGGATGTTTACTGGGAAGAGGCGAAGAAACTTTAATTTGTGGCGCCTCCCATGTAAGAAGTCGCCCAAATTGCCGTCAATCTAGCTATATTTGCCATCCTTTTTAAGTAATCACCGTGTTTCAAAACTACACCAAGGAATTTGCCTATAATCTAAAACTGTCGTATCCCGTGATTTTGGGAATGTTGGGGCACACTTTTGTGGCCTTTGCGGACAATATCATGGTAGGGCAATTGGGAACGGCCGAACTGGCTGCCGTTTCTTTGGGAAACAGTTTTGTTTTTATTGCGATGTCACTCGGAATCGGTTTTTCCACAGCCATCACCCCTTTGGTGGCCGAAGCGGACGGCGCCAAGGACCGGGCTGCCGGGAAAAGTGCCCTAAAACATGGTTTGGTGCTCTGTACCTTGTTGGGATTGTCCCTTTTTGGGCTCATTTTGCTGGCCAAACCGTTGATGCACCACATGAAGCAACCTCCCGAAGTGGTGGAATTGGCCTTACCCTATTTGGATTTGGTCGCTTTTTCGTTGGTGCCCCTGATTATTTTTCAAGCATTTAAACAGTTTTCGGAGGGACTTTCCCAGACCAAATACCCCATGTATGCGACCATATTGGCCAATGTGGTGAACATCACCTTAAATTATTTGTTCATTTTTGGTTCCTTCGGATTCCCCAAACTAGGTATTGTTGGTGCTGCGATAGGTACCTTGGCTTCGCGTGTGATTATGGTGGCCTTTATTTGGTATCTGTTGAAGCGAAAGAAGAAATTTGAATCCTATGTGACCCATTTCAATTTTAAGGAAATTGAGAATCGGGTGATGAAAAAAATCATAAGTCTTGGTTTTCCCTCGGCCCTGCAAATGTTTTTTGAGGTAGCCATCTTTACTGCGGCCATCTGGTTGAGTGGGGTGTTGGGTAAAAATGCTCAAGCGGCCAACCAAATTGCCTTGAACCTGAGCAGTATGACTTTTATGGTGGGCATGGGGCTCAGTGTGGCGGCCATGGTCCGTGTGGGCAATCAAAAAGGACTGCGCAACCACAAGGAATTGAAACGAATTGCGGAATCCATTTTTTTCCTGACCCTGATTTTGGAAGTGGCCTTCGCGGCTATTTTCTTGTTGGGAAGGCATTGGTTCCCTACCATTTATTTGGACGTGGACGATATTGTCAACCAAGCCGATAACGCCGAAGTGATCATTGTCGCAGCCGAGCTACTTTTGGTGGCGGCCTTCTTTCAGATTTCCGATGGCCTACAGGTCGTGGTTTTGGGCGCATTGCGGGGTTTGCAAGATGTGAAGATACCTACTTTTATCACCTTTGTGGCCTACTGGTTAATTGGTTTTCCCATTAGTTATTATTTGGGGCTGTATACCCGGTTTGAAAGCGCGGGCATTTGGATTGGATTGTTGTCCGGGCTAACCGCATCTGCTGTAATGTTGTATCTTCGATTTAACTTTTTGACCAAGAAATTGATTGAAGAATAGTTTCGGCACCCTGAGCTTGTCTCAGGGTCTCATTATAAAATGAAAATATATGTGATGTTGAAACAAGTTCAACATGACGCATTAAAAAATATAAAATATTAGATTTCATATTGGGAATCAAAATACGAGCACATGGAACTACCTAAATTTTTATTGGCCGACAATACGGATCATCCCGATGCCATCTTTATTGTCCATACCGAATACCCACGTTTTATTATCAATTTGGAAAATGATGAGGTGGAATGGATGGAAGAGTTCTCCAAGGAGGACGAGGCCGATTTGATGGAAGAAGCGGAAAGCTTGATCGAGGCCGCTACCGCGTTTTATGATCGGGAAGTCTCCAGATACGATTCTTGATGCTGGAGCAACTACTGCAATACGATAAAGAACTGTTTTTGTTTCTCAACGGATTGGGGACCGAAACTTGGGACGGCTTTTGGATGTTCATGACCACCACCCGAAATTCCGCTCCACTTTATCTGCTATTGCTCTATTTGTCATATCGAAGCTTTGGCTGGAAGGGAACGGGAATTGTTTTGGTATCCATTGCCCTGCTGATTACCTGTACGGACCAACTATCCAACTTTTTTAAATATGGCGTAGGTCGATTGCGGCCTTGTCACGATCCAGAAGTAAGTCCAGCCATGCGTTTGGTGAAAAGCTATTGTGGCGGGCAATTTGGATATTTTTCCGCCCATGCAGCCAATTCGTTTGGTCCCGCTATTTTCTTTACGGTGATGTTCAGGAACAAGGTAAAGTACATTTCTTGGGTGTTGTTGCTTTGGGCCGGTGTGGTGGCCTATAGCCGAATTTACATTGGTGTGCACTATCCGTTGGATGTGCTTACTGGCGCTTTGGTAGGTTCACTGTTCGGGTGGTTATGGGCCAAGTTGGCTATATTTGCTTTCCAAAAAACAGGGGTATGATATCCACCACGCGATACTGGTTTTACTTGGCACTGATTGTATTGGTGTACATCATTGGGATGTTCGTCACCTTAATGGAAAACGATTCGGCCCAATTTGCCGTAATGGCGATGCGCATGGTGCAGGAAAATGATTTTTTAAGCCTGTTCAAAGGGCCCGAAGAGTATCTGGATAAGCCCCACATGCATTATTGGTTGGCCGCACTTTCGTACAAATTGTTCGGTATCCACGATTGGGCATACCGTATTCCCGGTATTTTGTCGACCTTATTGGGTGCCTACAGCTGCTACCACCTGGGAAAATTATTGTATAACAAGGAGGTGGGACGATTGGCCTCTTTGATTTTTATGACGGCCCAAACCATCGTATTGGCCAATATCGATGTACGTACCGATGCTGTTTTGACCGGATTTGCCATTTTCTCCATTTGGCAACTGGTTACCTATGTAGAGAAAAATACCCTAAAAAGCATCGCTCTAGGTGCCTTTGGGGCAGGCATGGCCTTTTCCACCAAAGGGCAGATAGCCTTGGTGGTCATCGGGATATCGCTGCTCTGTCATTTGGCGTATACCCGAAAGTGGCAATCATTGCTACATTGGAAGGTTGTTGTGGCGATTTTGGTATTCGCGTTGACCATTTCGCCCATGCTTTATGCCTATTACCATCAATTTGATTTGCACCCCGAGAAAGTGATTCGCGGAAAGGACAACCGCAGTGGTATCTTTTTTATTTTTTGGGAGCAGAGCTTCGAACGGATGAGCGGAGAGGGGATAGGGAAGAACAGTAGCTACTTTTTCTTTTTCTTCCATACGTTTTTGTGGGTGTTCCTGCCGTGGACCGTACTCGCCTTATTGGGGTATTGGATGAAGGTCAAGGCGTTTTGGAAGGTCAAGTTCTCTTACCGTCCGAATTTGGAATTTTTGACCGTGGGCGGAATTTCGATTTTGTTCCTCCTCATCAGTTTTGCACAGTTCAAACTGCCCCACTACATGAACATCCTCATGCCACTGTACGCAATCTTGTCGGCAGGATTTTTATTTATGCTGCATCAAAAGGAACAAAAGAAAATGGCAAAGGTGATTCTAGGCATCCAATATTTTATATTGGGGTTGGTGGTCATCTTTATGGTATTGATCAGTTTTTTAGTGTTCCAATTGGAACATTGGTACGGTTATGCGCTGTTGCTAATAGCCATTGGTACGGTTGGTTACATCATCCTACAAAAAGATACACCATATACAAAAATTGCCACGGTTGCTTTATGGAGCTCGGTACTATTGAATGGATTTATGAATGCCCATTTTTATCCCAAACTGCTCGAATATCAGGGTGGCTCTAATATGGCCGCTATAGTTGAAGAGACACAGATTCCAGTGGACAGGATCTACAAGATTTCGGAACGCTATTCATGGTCGTTGGATTTCTATAATAAAAAACCGGTTCAAATCACCTCGCTGGACGACATTGCCTCCAAAAGTGATGTTTGGGTCTATGCCACGGATGATGAATTGCAGAAGCTGAAGCAAAAAGGTGTGGCCTGGGATGATCAGATTACGGTAGATCAATTCCGAATTACCCGATTGCAGATCAAATTTTTGAATCCGAACACGAGGGAAGAAAAATTGAACCAAATGCATTTGGTGCACTTGGACTAAGTTACTGATTCCAGTTTTGGCTTTTTAAAATGATAGATGACTCCAAAAAGAGAAATCAGGGCGGTAATCAAAAAGAAAGCAAAACTGACCCCAATGGACGTGCTTTCATCCAACCCCAACCATTTGGCACCATATAAAAAAGTGACTTCCCGACTTCCAATACCTCCAATGGTCAAAGGAATGACCGATACAATGGAAGAAATCAGAAATACAAACAAATACTCGACGGTGTCCAAACTAACGGACAAGGCCTTCAGAATAAACAAAACACTGATGAGCTGAGCCATTTGTACCATGGCCGAAAACCCCAAAGATTTCCAAAAAACGGGTAGAATCGATGTAAAAAATGTCTTATTCACGAACCAGAACACCACAATGCTCAGGGGAAAGGCAGCTATAAATAGGCCGTAAAACTTTTGAAAAAAAGCGTTTTTGGATAGTATGGCCAGCAAGCAGGCATACACAAAAAGCAGGAGCATACCGCTCAACCGATCTAAGAGTATGCTCGACACCACTTTTTTGGTTCCCGGTTGATATTCTCTTTGGACGACGTAGCCTTTGTACGCATCACCGCCAATTCCACCTGGCAAAAACAGGTTATAGAACATCCCCAACAGGGATAATTTTAGATTGCTCCATTGCGTAAGGGGCGCTCCAATTTGATGAAAATATAAGTTGGTCCGAATGGCCGAAATTACCTTCGACAACACAAAAAACAACACAGCCAAGGATAAGTAGAGCGGGTCGCTTTTTTTTAGCGTTTGCAGTACATCTTTCAGCTCTATTTTGGTGAAAATAAAGTAGATCAGCACTGCGCTAATCACAATTTTTAACGCGGTGATACCTTTTTTACGCAGCTTTTCCGTCACCTATGCTGATTTTTTTGATGCGATACGGACGTTTTTGCTGGGATTCGTAGTAGGTACGGATCAAGAGTTCCATTACAATTCCGATAGTAAACAATTGGATTCCCCCCACAATGAACATCATCCCGAAAATTAGCAATGGCCGGGTACCGATATCCTGTCCAAAGCCGAGTTTGACGATTAATAGGTACACATTGATTAAAATACCAAGGATTACCAGCAATACCCCGAAAATCCCGAACAAGTGAATGGGCCGTTGGAAATATTTTCGAATAAAGAGCAACAGCATCATATCGGCCACTACCTTAAAAACACGCTCCAACCCATATTTGGAAACTCCTGCGTGCCTGGCATGGTGCTTTACGGGGACTTGTTTGATCTGTGCGCCTTCCAAATGGGCCAAAAGCGTAATAAAACGGTGCATTTCCCCATAAAGGTTTAGGCTTTTGGCAATATCCTTGGTAAATACCTTGAGGGCGCAACCATTGTCCTTAATGTCCAATTTGGTTACCCTGCGCACCAAAAAGTTGGCGATTTTGGAGGGAATTTTTTTAACAAGGGAGTCTTTCCGTTTTTGACGTATTCCGGTGACCAGATCATATTCTTCACCAATGGCATATTCCAGCATGCCCGGAATATCGGAGGGATCGTTTTGCAGGTCACCATCCATGGTGATAATGTATTCGCCTTCGGCATAGTCAATTCCGGCAGCGAGGGCCAAACTTTGGCCATAATTTTTTTTGAGTTCGATCAAGTGGACTCTTTTATCGTCCATTTCCTTGACCTTGAAGCGCGTTTTGTCCGTGGAAAAGTCATCCACATATACAATTTGGTAGTTGTACCCCTCCAGACTTTCGTTGATCTTCTGGGTCAAAAGAACCACATTGTCCTCCTCGTTGTACAAAGGAACCACTATGGATAACAGGGAATCGGTAACGGTGCTCATTCGGTATAAAATCTGTGCAAATTTATCGCTTTTATTTAAAGTTCCTTGGTAATCTTGTCCAACAGGAGTTTTGCGGCATAAAAGGGGGAGATTTTGTGTGATTCGATATCCGTCAATAGTTTGGCCTGTTCCTTTTTAAAGGTTTCTTTTTGATGGAAAAATTGCTTAATGTATTCATCCACGGTCTGAAGGAACCAATTTTTGTTCTGTTGCTGCCGGTTCTTTTCAAAAAAACCATTTTCCTTGGTGTGCGACACAAAACGTTGTACCATTTCCCAAATTTCTATGATTCCCGTGTTTTCTACCGCAGAGCATTTCTTCACTTTGGGTATCCAACCATTAGCTTTGGGAGGATATAGGTGCAAGGCCCTTGAAAATTCAGTTACGGCCAATTGCGCATGTTCCTTGTTGCTGCCATCCGCTTTGTTGATGGCAATGGCATCGGCCATCTCCATGATGCCCCTTTTGATGCCCTGCAGTTCGTCTCCCGCTCCCGATAATTTGAGCAGCAGAAAAAAATCGACCATGCTGTGGACGGCAATTTCGCTTTGGCCCACACCGACCGTTTCCACTAAAATCACATTGTACCCTGCAGCCTCGCAGAGCATGATGCTTTCTCGGGTTTTTTGTGCCACCCCGCCCAAAGAGCTACCGGAAGGGGACGGACGGATAAAGGCATTCGGGTCCTTTGCCAAGGTCTCCATTCGTGTCTTGTCGCCCAAAATGCTCCCCTTGCTCAACGAGCTGGTCGGGTCGACGGCCAAAACGGCCACCTTGTTGCCCTTTTCGGTCAAGGTTTTGCCCAAGGTTTCGATGAACGAACTTTTGCCGACTCCGGGAACACCTGTGATACCCAACCGAATGCTTTGGCTGGGCTTGGACAGACATTTTTCGATAACCGCGTTGGCTTTTTCTGCATGTTCCGGTTTGGTGCTCTCCAAAAGCGTGATGGCCTTGGCCAGCATGGCTTTGTTTCCATCAAATATTCCTTGAGCCAACGCATCTGCCGAAAGTTCCTGTTTTCGGAGTGCCTTGATTTTGGAAATGGTGTTTTCGGGTGTTTTGTTATCGTCTGCCAAAGGGAATCGTCGGTTTATACGAATTTATAAAGATTTTACGGGTTTAATTCTATGGGGCGACAAATCGATACTTTTTCCATATTTCCATTTCACAAAAATTTAATATCCATTCCTCCACACTTCCGCTCACAAATTGGTACCTTATTCGGTCAGTAATCGGTTGTATTGAACGAACCGATTTTTATGAACCTATAAACAGTTAAAAGATGAAGACTATTTTTGAGGCTCAGGCCACCAATACGGGCGGAAGGTCAGGACATGTAAAGAGTGAGGACGGTGTTTTGGATTTTCCGATAAGCATGCCCAATTCCAAAGGAAAACCGGACCCAAAATCCACCAATCCCGAAGAACTCTTTGCGGCAGCCTATTCCACCTGCTATGCCGGTGCCGTGCAGGCCGTAGCCAAAAATCACAATATTGACGACCTAGGGGATTTTAATGTAACCGCCATTGTGGCCTTTAATAAGGAAGAGGATGGTTTTTTCTTGGAAGTGACCTTGGATACCTATTTACCTACGGTAGACAAGGAAATGGGGGAGACCATTATCAAGGAAGCCCACGAAATGTGCCCGTATAGCAAGGCTACCCGCGATAATATCACCGTTCACTTAAACTTAATGTTGGACGAATAAACTGCGTAACCTATTAAAAATGAGCCCCGTTGTGATGTGCAGCGGGGCTTTTTTGTTAAAAATACGCCAAAAACTACCTAATTTGCAACGTTGCGTTTTTTGCATCGTCCTTAGTACAGAACCACTAAAAAAACCGAACATAGAACCAAGTGCGCTCCATATCGAGCTTGTAGAGCAGTGCAAGGCAAACGACCGTCATGCACAAATGAAACTGTACCGTCAGTATTGCGATGGGATGTTCTGTGTGGCCATGCGGTTCCTTAAAAATCCGGATGATGCCGAAGATGTGTTGCAGGATTCGTTCATAAAGGCGTTTCAGCGGATTGAGCAGTTTAAGGGTGATGTCACGTTCGGGGCTTGGTTGAAACGTATAGTGGTGAATGGGAGTATCGACTTTTTAAAGTCGAAACACCAACGAACGGTAGAGTTAAACGAAAATTATATGCAAGTTGCCGCCGATGATGACTGGTCTGTGGAAGAAGGCATCTCCATGGATCAGGTCAAGGAAGCCATCGACGAACTGGCACCAAAATATAAATATGTAGTGCAATTGTTTCTGGTGGAAGGATACGACCACAGTGAGATTTCCGAAATTCTGGACATAACGGAAACAACATCTAGAACGAGGCTCTTAAGAGGAAAGGCACAACTGAAAGAAAAATTAAAGGATTTGGCTTATGGCACGTGATCTTAGAAAATTGTTTGAAAAGGAAAGGAAGGAGCGAGGTTTTACCATGAAAGAGGGACATGAGGACCGGTTCTTTGCCAAGTTGGAGCAGGAACTCCCCAAAAACCCTCCAAAACAAAAGGTGTTTTCCCTTTGGATGCAGATAGCAGCTTCGGTTGTTGTAGTACTTGGACTGTCCATCTACTATTTCTCTAGTTCGGATACTCCTTTGCCCGATGAAAAAGTAACGGTAGTGGACCGAAACAATCCTAGTGGGGAGGCGCAGGGTATTTCCTTGGGTGACTTGTCTCCAGACCTTAAAAAAATAGAAACCTATTATACGACCAACATCAACCTACAATTGTCCGATTTGGCCGACGACCCTGGGAACAAGGAATTGGTGGACAGTTATATGGAACGTTTGGCCGAACTGAATCAAGAATATCAACGATTGAACCAAGAACTGAACGAATTGGGTCCCAACGACCAGACCATCAGTGCCTTGGTGAACAACCTACAGCTACGGTTGCAGTTGTTGCAAAAATTAAAATCAAAGTTAAATCAATTAAAATCATCAAAAAATGAACAGGAATCATCAAATATGGTGTAGTGGATTGCTGCTTGTGCTCGTCGGTTTTACCGGTATGGCACAACAAAAGTCCAAAACCTACAAAGAAACTTTCAATGTCAACAAGGACACGGAGTTGAACATCACGACCAGTTATGCGGACATTGAGTTCCAAACATGGAATAAGGACGAAGTGGAAATCACCGCCATCATCGAGTTGGATGGGGTGGATCAAAAGGAGGCCGATTCCTATTTTGATAGGGATTTGGTGAAGATTATGGGAAATAGCAAGGAAATCGAGGTCAGTACCAAAGGGGCATCACCTTATTCCTTTGACTTCAATACGGTAAGTATTGGTGTTCCCGATATGCCATCGGTAGCGGAAATTATGGCGAGTGTGGAAATCCCCGAGATTGTGCTGCCAGAAATTGCCGTAATGCCTTCCATGCCACCTTTGCCGCCACTGCCGCCCATTGAATTTGATTATGATGCGTATAAAAAGGACGGTGAGAAATATATGAAGGAGTGGCAAAAGGAGTTTGAGAAAACCTTTGATAAGGAATATAAGGAGCGCTTTGAAAAATGGGGCAAAGAAATGGAGAAGATGGCCGAAGAGCGCGAAGCCCGAAGGGAAGAGATGAGGGGAGAACGTGACAAACTCCGTGAAGAGCGTGAAAAGGTGCGCGAGGAAATGCACGAACAATTGAGGGAGCAGCGCGAAGAACTTCGTGCCCAAAGGGAAGAGCTCAGAAGCGAACAGGCGGAACTCAGAAAACAACTACGGGAAGAGGCCAGGACCATACACGGAAGCCCCAATGTGTTCTATTTTTCTTCTGATGGAAAACATAAGGAATACAAGGTCAAAAAACGAATCATCATTAAAATGCCCAAGTACATTAAATTAAACATGAACGTGAGGCACGGTGAGGTGAAACTTGCCGAAAACACCAAAAACATCAATGCAAGCTTGTCCTACGCAAGCTTGCTTGCTTCTACCATTGAAGGTGCCAACACCGATATTCGTGTGTCCTACTCCCCTGTAGTGGTACAGAACTGGAACTATGGTAGGCTCAGTGCCGATTATTCGGATAAAATCAATCTAAAGGAGGTGAAGGAGCTGCGGTTGAATTCGGTATCGTCCAATGTGGTCATCGGAAAAGTGATGGGCAAGGCCTTGGTGACGAATAATTTTGGTGCCTTGAGCATAGATCATGTTTCCGATGGGTTCCAAACCATCGATATTTCGGTGGAGAATGGGGAGTTGGATTGTGTTCTTCCAGAAGCACCCTATGCCATTTCGGTGAACGAGACAATTTCTGGTTTTCAATATCCAAAATCCCTAAAGTTAACATCCACCAAAAGGAATGGAGGCAACTCCTATACGGGTTATCATTTGAACAAGACAGATGGGAAAACCATCAAGATCAACTCCAAATACAGCGAGGTGGTTCTTAAGAACTAGCTTGTACAGCCAGTCCCAAAAACCACCTCGAACCTCATAGGCATTTTCTCCTACAAGCAACAACCTACCTCCACTTCATTAATGTGCATCTTCCTTTAGGTAGGATTGAAAGTTTTCTTTGAACCGGTTCAATCTGGGAATTGAAACATTTCGGATATAACTATTGTTTGGATTACGTTTTTCATAGTCTTGATGATACTCTTCGGCCATGTAGAAGGTATCAAAAGCTTTCACCTCCGTTACGATAGGACGGTCGCCATACACATTTTCGGTTTCCAGCTTGTTCATGTAATCCTGGATGATCTTTTTTTCCTTATCATTTTTATAAAAGGCAATGGAACGGTATTGTGGACCGCGATCAGGGCCTTGTCTGTTGAGGGTGGTGGGATCGTGGGAACCAAAGAATACCTGAACCAATTGTGCAAAAGAAATGACCTCTGGGTCATAAAACACCTTTACGGCTTCTGCATGGGTGGTCCTTCCATAGGAAACCTCCTCATAGGTCGGATTTTTTTCGGTGCCTCCGGCATATCCGGAATAGACTTCTTTTACGCCTTTAACGCTTTCAAAAATAGCCTCCACGCACCAAAAGCATCCACTGGCAAAATAGGCGGTCTCGTAATCCTGCAATTGCTCGGCCGTTAATTTGGTTTCCAATTGGGCTTCCGCCGGTTCACTTTTGGCAACATCTTCTTTGTTGGACTTGTTTTTGGGTTGGCAACTAATGGATGCCAATAACAGTAGAATTAAAAATGGAGTTTTCACGGTATTCATTTTAGTTTCTTGTTTAGTTGTATCAAGATACCAACTATTACACGGATGGCCGTTAAAATTTGTTAAGCTTCTATTTGATCGAGACAATATCGTTCTCCAATCTTATTCAACAGACGAGGATTGTTGTTGTTATTTCTTACATGAGCCTTACAAATTATAATCTTTTTCCTACAAATAAGATATTGAACTTCAATAGGTTACACATCCTTCAAAAGTGATATGATCGATGAAATGCACATGCGTTCGGTGTGCTGTTTTTGGTGTCGAAAACGTTCGTCGAGGATAAAAAACACTTCACCCGAAAAAAATGTATTCACCGAAAGAAAGGCGTCATTGAGCGAAGGAAATCGGGCTGGGGCTGTCGCTGAAATTAATTTTACATCGTAAAACAATCAGAACAATGAAGACAATTTTCACCATTATCGCAATCACTTTTTTCGGAACAATGGCTTCTGCTCAGGATCTATCCAAAGAGGCTAAAGTGGAAACGATTGCCATGGGTGTTGAGTTGAAGGTTGAAATTAACAATGAAGTAAGAAAGGACAGAAAGACCGCAAGATTGTACAAATTCAAAAACTCACGAATCAAAAAAGAGCTTTCTTTCAAAACGAAGAAGGACCGAGCTAAACTAGCTTAATATGATGTTGGAAATGTTGATACCTTCCGTGTTGTTTTTAAGTACTGCCTTTGTTTTGGCAAGTATTGCTTTCTCTTTTCGGGAAAGAAAGTTTTAGAAGTTTAAGTTTATAGTGGAATAGGTATTGATGAAGGTCGGTGTTTTACACCGACTTTTTTTGTCTTAATTAT
Source organism: Flagellimonas sp. MMG031 (assembly GCF_040112705.1). Classification (NCBI taxonomy): domain Bacteria; kingdom Pseudomonadati; phylum Bacteroidota; class Flavobacteriia; order Flavobacteriales; family Flavobacteriaceae; genus Flagellimonas; species Flagellimonas sp. MMG031. The sequence goes on along the minus strand of NZ_CP157804.1, from coordinate 3,383,779 downwards.
CCACAGAATTAAATTGTTCGATTACCTCCTCAAATTCGATGGTGTAGTGGGTCCCCTTTTTGGAGTAGTCACGGGTAATGGAGCCCCTCAACTGCCTAGCGAGGTTATAAATAAGTTTTAAACCTAAAGAATTGGACGTTTTAGGGTTAATTTCTTCGGAATACCCGATACCATTGTCGCCCAAGTACATTTTGTAGCGGTTTTCATTGATTTTTTCAACGGAAACATGGATTTCCCCGTTCGGTACTTCGGCAATACCGTATTTTAAAGCGTTGGTAATGGTTTCGTTGATGATGAGCCCCAATGGAATCACTGTATCGATGCTCAACTTGTAGTTTTTGATGTCCAAGTTCACTTTAACGTCCCTACCGCTTCCTTCTACGGATCGTACCAAATAATCGCACAATTCCTTCACATAAGGTTCCAGTTCAATTTTGGAAAGGTAGTCGTCCCGCTTGTAGAGCATTTCGTGAACCATGGCCATGGATACCACCCGGTTTTGGCTACTTTTTATGATATTACTGATCTTACTGTCGTCAATGGAACGCGATTGAAGGCTCAGCAGACTGGAAACGGTCTGTAGGTTGTTTTTGACCCTATGGTGTACTTCCTTTAACAGGGTTTCCTTTTCATCGATACGAAGTTGGATCTCGTTGCGGGATTTGTACAATTTATGATGGGCCCTTAACAAGTTCTTCCCAAAAACGCCTCCCAAAAGGTACACGGCAAATACTGCACTCAAATAGGCAAACCAGGTTTGGGATGCTTCTGGTACGGTGTTCTGCGATATTTTAAAGTCCCCGATTTCATAAAGGAACAATAAGGTGAGTACCGCAAGGTTTAAGATGAGGTACAATTGGCCAAAAACTTTGGTGGTGACATATCCGGCAAAAACAATAATGGCCAAAACAAAAATGAACGGACTTTTGATACCTCCACTGTACATGGTAATCACCACGGCCCCTAACATGGATAGGATAGAGGTTAAATTATAGGTAAGCACCAATTTTTGATGTTGCTTGTACAAAAGTGTGTTCACTATATTGATAAAGGCATAGGCCAAGAAAGTGTAGGGAATCACCCCTTCAATATGCAAAAAGAAATAGCACACCAATCCGAAAATGGCAGCAAAGAATGATGAATTGTAGTTTACCTTGAGTATCAAATCAATCTTATCTTGTAATCGATATGTATCCTTTCTAGGAACTTTCATATGCTGCGCGTGAATGTGCCCTGACCACAAAATAGGTTGAATGGTGTGTGGTAGAGCTGCTTGTTGGGGTGTTTCAAGCTGTAAATCTAATTATGTTTTTGATATAAAAAAAGTGGCAGCTATAATAACTGCCACTTTGTGTGTTTTGAAGGCTTTCACTAGTCGTTTACCAGTACCCACTCCCCTTTATCTATTAGGGGTTCGGCCTGTTTATATTTCACGGTCTTGCTTTCGCCCGACATTACATTTTTAATGGTTACCCTCTCGTTTCTACCAATTTTCGGTTTTTCCCGAACAATGGTTTCCGTAACCTGTGGACGTTGTCCTTGGGTTTGACCAGCAGCTCTATTCTGGGCCGCTAATTCGTCGCTATTGGGAATTTCTTCCTTCGTGGTCTGAAGATTTTCCTTTGGACGGCGTGCCGCACGTGCTTCTTGGATTTGATTGGTGTTCTCGGAAGGCAGTTCCCCTTTGAAAAGGAAAGAGATGACCTCACGGTTCACCTTGTCCATCATCTCCTTGAAAAGTTCAAAAGCCTCAAACTTATAAATCAACAAAGGATCTTTTTGCTCATGGACGGCCAATTGCACGGATTGTTTCAACTCATCCATTTTGCGCAAGTGTGTTTTCCAAGAATCATCGATGATTGCCAGTGTGATGTTTTTCTCGAAATCGGTAATCAACTGCTTACCATTGGTATTGTACGCCTTTTCCAAATTGGTCACCACATTCAGCGATTTGATACCATCGGTGAAAGGCACCACAATGCGTTCGAATTTATTGGATTCGTCCTCGTATACCTTTTTAATGACCTGGAATGCCACACTGGCGCTACGCTCCATCTTTTGCTTGTAGAAAGCATAGGCCTCGTCATTGATTTTCATGGCAATCTGCTGGAAACTCATTCTTTTGAACTCTTCCTCACTTATCGGTGATGTAATGGAGAAGTATTTGATGAGCTCAAACTCGAAGTTCTTGAAGTCATCTGCCATTTTGTTGGTCTCGGCTATGGCCTCACAGGTATCGTAGATCATGTTAGCGATGTCCACTTTGAGGCGTTCCCCTTCCAAAGCATGGCGTCTTCGTTTGTAAATGACCTCACGCTGCGCGTTCATCACATCATCATATTCCAACAAACGCTTACGGATACCAAAGTTGTTTTCCTCTACTTTTTTCTGGGCACGCTCTATGGATTTGGTCATCATGGAATGTTGGATTACTTCACCTTCTTCCAAGCCCATGCGGTCCATCATTTTGGCCACACGATCCGATCCGAACAAACGCATCAAATTATCTTCCAGCGAAACATAGAATTGGGAACTACCGGGGTCTCCTTGACGTCCGGAACGACCCCTCAGCTGCCTGTCCACACGTCTGGAATCGTGGCGTTCCGTACCAATAATGGCCAAACCACCGGCTTCTTTCACCTCTGGGGACAGTTTAATATCGGTACCCCTACCGGCCATGTTGGTGGCGATGGTCACCACTCCAGCCTTACCAGCTTCGGCAACGATATCCGCCTCTTTTTTGTGGAGCTTTGCGTTCAATACGTTGTGCGGCACTTTGCGTACGCTCAACAATTTGGACAGCAACTCTGAAATTTCAACAGAAGTAGTACCAATCAACACGGGCCTACCGGCCTGCGATAGTTTGGTAACCTCGTCAATGATGGCATTGTATTTTTCACGTTTGGTCTTGTAGATCAAATCGTGTCTGTCGTCACGGGCGATGGGTCGGTTGGTTGGGATTTCCATTACGTCCAACTCGTAGATTTCCCAAAATTCACCTGCTTCTGTCACCGCTGTACCCGTCATACCGGACAGCTTGTTGTACATTCTAAAATAGTTCTGAAGGGTGATGGTGGCAAAGGTCTGGGTCATCGCCTCGATTTTTACGTTCTCCTTGGCCTCAATGGCTTGGTGGAGACCATCGGAGTATCGACGCCCGTCCATGATACGACCGGTTTGTTCATCCACGATCATTACCTTGTTGTTCATCACCACATACTCCACGTCTTTTTCAAAGAGGGTGTAGGCTTTCAACAATTGGGTCATGGTGTGGATGCGTTCGCTCTTCACGGCAAAATCCTTGAATAGTTCTTCCTTGAGCTCCGCTTCTTTTTCGATTTCCAGACCTTGGTTCTCGATTTTTGCAATCTCACTTCCAATATCGGGCATCACAAAGAATTCCTTGTCCTGATCATCGGAGATGTATTCCACCCCTTTGTCGGTCAACTCTATTTGGTTGTTCTTTTCATCGATAACGAACAATAGGTCCTCGTCCACTTTCGGCATTTCCCTATTGTTGTCCTGCATATAAAAGTTTTCGGTCTTTTGAAGCAGTTGCTTTACGCCCTCTTCGCTCAAAAACTTGATGAGTGCTTTGTTTTTGGGTAATCCACGGTGCACGCGAAGTAAAAGAAAGCCTCCTTCTTTGGTGTTGCCTTCCTTGATCAATTTTTTGGCCTCGGCCAATACGCCTGTCAGGTGCTGGCGTTGCTTTTGTACAATGTCGGCAACTTGGGGCTTTAGCTCATTGAACTCATGTCGGTCACCTTCTGGAACCGGACCCGAGATGATCAAAGGGGTACGGGCATCATCGATCAAAACCGAATCCACCTCATCCACGATGGCGTAATGGTGTGGACGTTGCACTAGATCATCTGGAGTGTGGGCCATGTTGTCCCTCAGATAATCAAAACCAAACTCGTTGTTGGTACCGTAGGTAATATCGGCATTGTAGGCGGCCCTTCTTCCATCGGAATTGGGTCGGTGCTTATCGATGCAGTCCACGGAAAGCCCATGGAACTCAAAAATAGGGGCCATCCAAGCGCTGTCCCTTTTGGCGAGGTAATCGTTTACCGTTACCAGGTGGGCGCCTTTCCCAGCCAAAGCGTTCAAATAGAGTGGGAGGGTGGCTACCAATGTTTTACCCTCACCTGTTTGCATTTCGGCAATTTTTCCTTGGTGCAGGGCTATACCACCGATCAGCTGAACATCGTAATGCACCATGTCCCAGGTCACTTCCTTGCCTGCGGCATCCCATGAGTTTTGCCAAACTGCTTTATCGCCTTCCAAGGTCACGTAATCCTTATCACCGGATAGCATACGATCAAATTCGCTTGCAGTGACCGTTAGGGTTTCGTTGGCCGCAAATCGTTTTGCGGTTTCCTTGACCACGGCAAAGGCTTCTGGAAGTATATCGTTCAGGGTTTTTTCCGAAATTTTGTAGGCTTCCTCGTTGAGTTTATCGATTTCGGAATAAATCTCCTCGTTCCGGTCAATATCGTTGGAGTTTTCGACCTCTGCCTGTAACTCGGCTATTTTGTCATTGATTTCTTTGCAATCTTCGGCTATTCGGGCCTTGAATTCGGCTGTTTTCTGTCTCAGTTCGTCATGTGACAATCCTTCCAGCTGCTGCTCAAAGGATTTGATTTCTTTCACCAAAGGTTGCAGGGATTTCACATCCTTCTCCGATTTGTCTCCTACAAATACCTTTAGTACGGAATTAATAAAACTCATGAAATATGTTTTCTATTGATTGTCAAAAGTTGTTCCATCGATGGGATTGCGATGAAAATCTTTCGCTAGGCTGTCAAAATTACATAAAAAAAAGCCTCAAAAGAGACTTTTTAACGTGGTTTATGTGTTTCGATTCTAATATTCATCCTCGTTCCAGAGGTAATCTTCCTCGGTAGGATAGTCGGGCCAGATTTCTTCAATCGACTCGTATATTTCGCCACCTTCTTCTTCCATAGATTGTAAATTCTCTACAACTTCCAACGGTGCTCCTGTACGAATGGCGTAATCTATCAGCTCGTCTTTGGTTGCTGGCCAAGGCGCATCACTTAAATATGAAGCTAATTCTAAAGTCCAGTACATAGTAACGGTTTGATTTTAAATTTTTTGCAAAAATAATTTTTAAACCCAATTTGCCAAGTAAAAACAGTATTATTTAAAAATTATTTTATTGTTGGCAAAACATTTAGGTCAAAAAAGTGATTTTCTCAGTCCAACTTCTCTGGAATCCATTTGACCTCTTGGGCTTTCAAATCCTTTGACAACTTGCGTGCCAGTACGAACAAATAATCCGAAAGTCGGTTGATGTACGACAAAACGTTATCTGGAACCGGTTCATTTTCATGCAGATAGGAAATCATTCGCTCGCCTCGACGGCAAACGGTCCTGGCGATATGACAGTATGACACGGTGGTGTGGCCACCGGGAAGGATAAAATGTGTCATTTCTGGTAGTTCTTCGTTCATGCTATCCATTTCTTGCTCCAAAAACTCAATATCTTCTGAACTAATGCGAGGTATCTTTAATCTATTGTCCTTTTTGGGCTCCGTGGCCAATATGGAACCGACGGTAAATAGCTTTTCTTGGATCATGGTGAGTGTTTTTTTGGAATGTTCGTCGATATTCTGATCGCGAAGCAAACCCAAATGAGAGTTGAGCTCATCCATGGTACCGTAACTTTCTATACGGGCGTGGTGCTTGGGTACTCGGGTTCCGGTAAATAATGCTGTGGTGCCCTTGTCGCCAGTCTTGGTGTATATCTTCATTTTCTTTTGATAGTAAGTTGTACGTTGTCGCTGTTAAAGTATCGGAAGCTATTGGTCACGGTCTTTGTCGCGTTGGCGTTTGCCTTCCATAAACTTTCTAGACCGTCTACGTTTGGTCGCTTTCTTGTTACGGAACAAAATAATCAAATAAATGAGGCCCAAAACGCCCAACACGTACCAAATGGTGTTATCTGATGCTACATTTTCCATACCCTAAAATTACCGTTTTATATCCGAATCCTGAAATGTTCTTTTACCTGTTCCCGTCGGGTGGATAACAGGCCGCAATGAAACATATCGATGCTTACCGTTATTTCTGGGAGGGCTATCAAATGGTTCCATTGTTCCAAATCTTCCGCAGTCCGATGAATGGAATCCACCAAAATAATACTGTCGTTATGCAATTTTCCTTCGGAAAGCAGCTGCTGTAAGGTTCCACTGCCCAATTTATCTACAAAAAGCAGGTCGAAGGGATACCCATCAAATTGAATTTTAGGGAAGGTTTGTTGGACGAGCTCTTTTACTTGCGTTCTATTTTTGATGCTGACTTTTTCAAAACCGAAGTACGCAATGGTTTTGAGCAATACATTGATGCTCCTGTTTTTGTGCATCTTCTTTTTGGAATAAAGACACTGCGTTACATAACGGAATACAAAAGGGGAGTGCACACCATGTTGGTTGGTGGAAACCATTAAAAATTTCAGATATGAAACGAATCGGAACCACATGGCTATCCTTCTAAAATGGAAGAAAGCTCGAACCAGCGTTCCGTTTTTTCCTCTATGGCATCGGTAATTTCTTTGAGCTCGATGGAGAGTTTGGCAATGGCATCGCCGTCCAAATCGGGGTCGGTGAACTTGTGCTGTAAACCCACTTTCTTTTCTTCCAGTTTTTGAATGTCCTTTTCCAACTGCTTGTACTCCTTTTGCTCGGAATAGGAAAGTTTGCCACCGCTGGTGTCCCGCCAATTATTTTCGGTCTTTTCGGAGGTAGTGGTCTTGTTTTCCCGTTCTTCGATGACCTTGCTGCTCTCGTACACCCTGTAATCCGAGTAATTTCCTGGGAAATCCTCTATAATGCCCTCTCCCCGAAATACAAATAGGTGGTCTACGATTTTGTCCATAAAATAGCGGTCGTGGGAGACCACGATCAAGCAGCCGGGAAAATCCAACAAAAAGCTTTCGAGCACATTCAGGGTAACAATGTCCAAATCGTTGGTGGGTTCATCCAGAATCAAAAAGTTGGGATTTTGAATGAGCACGGTACACAAGTAAAGCCGCTTGCGCTCCCCGCCACTCAGTTTTTCCACAAAATCGTATTGTTTTTTCCTATCGAACAGAAAACGCTCCAACAATTGCTGCGCGGAGATTTGCCTGCCCTTTTTTAAAGGGATGTAATCGCCGAACTCACGGATGACATCGATTACTTTTTGACCTTCTTTATCGGGAATTCCCTTTTGGGTGTAGTAGCCAAATTTTACGGTGTCCCCGACCACCACTTTACCACCTTCCACACTTTCCTGTTGGGTAATGATATTCAAAAAGGTGGATTTCCCTGTTCCATTTTTTCCGATAATGCCCACACGTTCACCTTTGGTGAAATTGTAATCGAACTTGTTCAGAATGGTTTTGTCCCCGTAGGATTTGGAGATATTGTGAAGCTCCAAAATCTTGCTTCCCAGACGTTCCATGTTCAGTTCTAACTGCACTTCGTGGTCCTTGCGACGTTGATGGGCCCGTTGTTTGATTTCGGCAAAGTCATCAATACGCGATTTGGACTTGGTGGTACGTGCTTTGGGTTGTCTTCGCATCCATTCCAACTCTTTTTTGTACAGCATTTTGGTCTTTTGCTGCTCCACGGCCTCACGTTCCATGCGTGCCTCCTTTTCGTTCAAATAGTAGGAATAGTTGCCTTTGTAGGTGTAGAGTTGGTTGTTGTCCAGTTCCAATATTTCGTTGCACACCCTATCCAAAAAATAGCGGTCGTGGGTTACCATAAAAAGGGTAATGCTTTCCTTGGCAAAATAGGCTTCCAACCATTCGATCATTTCAAGGTCCAGATGGTTGGTCGGCTCGTCCAGAATCAATAGGTCGGGTTTGTTGAGCAGCGCATTGGCCAGTGCCAATCGCTTTTTTTGCCCTCCGGAAAGGGTGCTTACCTTCGCATTAAGGTCAGAAAGCTGCAACTGGAAAAGAATTTGTTTGTACTGTGTTTCAAAATCCCAGGCATTAAGTCGCTCCATGGCCTCAAAGGCCTTTTGGTATTGGGTGGTGTTGTCCGGGTTCTCCACTGCCTTCTCATAAGCGGCGATTACCTTCAGGATTTCGTTGTCGGTGGTAAAAATGGTCTGCTCAATGGTCAAATTCGGGTTCAGGTCGGGTTCCTGTTCCAAAAAAGAGATTTTGATGCCTTTTCGAGTGGTGACCTGTCCCGTTTCGGAGGTGTCCTTCCCCGACATGATATTGAGAATGGATGTTTTTCCGCTCCCATTTTTGGCGATAAGGGCTATTTTTTGGTCTTTGTTGATTCCAAAGGAAATGTCCGAGAAGAGCACCAGCTCTCCATAGGATTTTGATATGTTTTCGACCGTGAGTAGATTCATGAGTATGGTTTGAGGACCTTCTTACAATTTGGAATACCTGATGAGGTACACGTATCGTATGGCCAGGGTCAAAAGTAACGGAATCAGTACGGGAGAAAAAATCTGCACCTTTAGTATCCAAAGGAGGAGCATAATAGCCATCAACCCAAGAGCGAACATAAAATATTTTGGGCTCCATTGCGGAACCTTATCTTGAAACAATAGGGTGAAAGAGACTATTAGGTTGATAGGAAACGCCCATAAAATATTGTAATTATAGGGGGTGGAGGTATGGTCCGCAGCCACCCAAAGCAGAAACAAAAAGGTGCCTGCCAATCCGGTAATGAACAAGAGTGAAAAGTCCAGCCACCGACTGCGCGCCTTGTGTTTAAAATCAAAATAGGTGATGATGCCCGTGAATGCCAGCAATAAGATAAACCAAAACAAGGGAGACAAGGGAAAAAATCCCCTTTGTAAATGTTCGTTGTAATCCAAAATGGTGCGTTCCCTTTGCACAATGGGCTTGCCATTAAAAGTGGTGTGCCGCAACTGCTCCATCGTATAGTAGGGCAAAAACATATGCTCCTGAACGGTGGCCTTTCGGTCTACGGGTGACCCAAAGGCCAAGTCGATTCCGAACATGGACCAAGTGTTCACGGGCATAAATTGCCGCACCAACTGCCTAAAGGTGTATTGCTTTTCCAAATGGGAGCCGTCAAAAACGATGGCTTCCCCAAACTGTTCCTTTAAAATATCGCCCGTGATGCTGGAGCAATTGTTCAGCAGGGGGTCGTAGAGATAATCCCGGTTTTCAGGCAAATAGTTTTCCTCAAAAAACAGGAGAAGCTGATTGCGCTGCGCTACGGTCAAATCCAAAATCTGTTCCTTTACCCATCTTTTTTCAAGTTCATATTCGTAGAGGAACGCCTCAAAACTCCTGCGGGAAAGGGAATAAATCATTTTACCTTTGGTAAAGTTGAGGTAAAAATTGGGTTGTTCAAAATCAAACGTACCGTAGTTGTATACCACATCGATGCCCAAGGCCGTGTCCTGCACCCGAAATGCGGTGTGCCCAAAAGCAGAGTACAGTGCGTCCCCCGAAGCGCAAGTGATCACGCTTACTTTTGCATTTTCCGTAAGTGTAGGTGTTTGGGAAAAAAGGAAATTCCCTAGTGCAAAGAAAAATACTAAAAGTTGGAGTTTTCGATTCATTTTGATTTTTATCAGGGCAAATATCTGAATAAAAACGGCACCTTCTGTAGTAAGTGGCCCACAGTTCAATTTTTCCTTTATTTTTACGAAAATCTTAAGATACATGAAGTCCTATATTCCCAATTTCCTGACCTTGCTCAACGTGATGAGCGGTTGTATTGCCACGGTATTTGCAGTGCTCAATCATTTGGAGTGGGCCGCATTGTTCGTGTTTATCGGGATTTTCTTTGATTTTTTTGATGGATTGGCTGCACGGGCCTTGAATGTACAGAGCGAGATCGGTGTACAACTCGATTCCTTGGCGGATGTGATTACCAGCGGTTTGGTGCCCGGAGTAGTTATGTTCCAATTGTTGAGCATGGCGGAACGGGGCGGATGGAACCTTGGGTTTATTGGTCATGATGCCGATATTACCCTACTGCCCTTTGTGGGCTTTGCCATAACCCTGGCTTCGGCCTACCGTTTGGCCAAATTTAATGTGGACGAAAATCAGGTTTCGTCTTTTGTGGGACTGCCGACACCTGCCAATGCGCTTTTGATCCTGTCTTTGCCCATGATACTCTTGTACCACAACAATGAAGCGTTGAACAACATCATACTCAACCCATGGTTTTTGGTGATTTTGACAGTGGTGAGTTCGTATCTGCTCAATTCGCCCATTAAATTGTTCGCCCTCAAGTTCAAAAATTGGAGCTTTAAGGAGAATGGAATTCGTTATTTGTTCATCATCGGGAGCTTGGTGTTACTGCTGACTCTTCGTTTTTTGGCGATTCCGGTGATTGTTTTCGTGTATATTTTGATGTCATTGATCGATGGAGGAGGAAAAACTGCTTAGCAATCAGGAAGGGAATAAAGTTGTTTATCCATCCAAAGTGGGTTGGGAGCTTTTATTGCCCATCATCATAATTTACGGTTTTTTGATAGCCAATTCTTTTGATAAAGCCAGTCTATTGGGGTTCACCATATTAATAGGAAGCTTAATTTTATTGGTAGTACTTTTTTATTCCATTTCCTATGAGGTGACCAGAGAAGTCCTAACGGTAATTTCGTTTTTCTTTATCAAAAAAAACATTCTAATTAAAGATATCACTAGGATAGTGGAGTCGAACAACCCCATAAGTTCGCCAGCAGCCTCTTTGGACCGATTGGAGGTGTATTATGGCAAATACAGCAGTGTCATTATCTCCCCGAAAGATAAAATGGGGTTCATTGCGCATCTGAAGCGCCTTTCTCCATCCATTCAAGTGGAGCTAAAAAAGAAGAAATAGTGAAAATCTAAAAATCGAGCTTCTTTTTGCGCAGCTCAAAGTTTTGGCCCAAATACACTTTACGTACCATCTCATCCACGGCGAGTTCTTCGGGTACACCTGCCTTTAGGATACCACCTTCGAACATCAAATAGGAACGTTCGGTAATGGCCAAGGTTTCCTGTACATTATGGTCGGTAATCAAAATACCGATGTTCTTGTTCTTTAATTGCGCTACAATACGCTGAATGTCCTCTACGGCAACAGGGTCTACCCCGGCAAAAGGTTCATCCAACAAAATAAATTTTGGGTCCGTGGCCAGGGCTCTCGCGATTTCGGTACGACGGCGTTCCCCGCCGGAAAGCAAATCCCCGCGGTTTTTACGGATGTGTCCCAAACCAAACTCATCGATAAGGGACTCCATTTTCATGTGCTGCTCTTTTTTGCTCAATTTGGTGAGCTGCAAAACGCTAAGAATATTTTTTTCGATGCTCAGTTTTCGAAAAACCGATGCTTCCTGCGCCAAATAGCCTATGCCATGCTGTGCCCTTTTGTACATGGGAAAACTGGTAATGTCCATGCCATCAAGGTAAATATGGCCGCCATTGGGTTTGATCAATCCTACGATCATATAGAAAGAGGTGGTCTTTCCTGCCCCATTGGGACCCAAAAGTCCAACGATTTCACCTTGATTGACCTCTAGGGAAATGCCCTTGACAACTTTTCGGCCGCGGTAGGCCTTCATGATATTTTCTGCGCGTAGCTTCATAGAAGTTTGCCAAAACTAAACATATTCTTTGTCTGGCGAATGCTCTTTTGGATTTTTTTAGGCTTCGCTTTCTTCCAAGGCTTCCCAATATTCGTAGGCGCGGCGCAAGTGGGGCACTACAATGGTTCCTCCCACTAAAGTGGCGATGCCCAAAGTTTCCATCACTTCTTCTTTGTTGGCGCCCGCATTTTTGGAACTTTCCAAGTGATATTTCACACAATCATCGCAACGGAGAACCGCAGAGGCCACCAGTCCCAATAGCTCCTTGGTCTTCACATCCAAAGCGCCTGACATATAGGCATTGGTGTCTAGATTAAAAATACGTTTGATGAGCTTGTTGTTCTCAGCAAGCAGCTTATCGTTCATCTTGGCACGATAAGCATTGAACTCTTCTACTTTATTTGGCATTTTGTCTAGCTTTCTCTTTTCTGGCTTCTCTTTTAACTACCATTCTGGATATAAAAATACTCACCTGATACAGGACCAGTACTGGAATACAAACGATAATTTGACTGGTGATATCAGGTGGTGTGATGATGGCCGAAAGTATCAAAATGATAACCAAGGCTATTTTTCTATATTTCTTCAGGATTTCGGGGGTCACTAATCCAACTTTTGTCAGAAAGAAGATGACAATGGGCAATTCAAACATGATTCCACAGGCGATTACGGAGGCCCTAACCGTACCCACGTAGGAAGCTAAGTCAATTTCGTTCAATACTTCCTTGCTCACTTGGTATGAGCCCAAGAAATTGATGGATAGGGGGGCTACGATATAGTACCCGAACAGCACCCCAAGAAAAAACAATCCAGAGGCGGTTATGATGAAGCCTTTGGAATGCTTTCGCTCGTTTTCATAAAGCCCTGGGCTGATAAATTTCCAAAGCTCCCACAAAATGTAGGGGAAACCTAGGATCACACCTGCCCAAATCGAGGTCCAGATATGGGCGGAAAACTGTCCGGCCATCAAACGGCTCTGAATGGTAAAGGGCAACGATTCCCCACAAAACTCGGAATCTACCCCAAAGAACTTCCCAATGTTGCAAAAGAACTGATAGGTGGGGAAGTCCATGTTTTTGGGACCGAACAATATCGTGTCAAAAATAAAGCCTTTGAAGGCAAAGGCTGCACAGGCAATGATGACCACCGCCAAGGTGGAGCGCACCAAATGCCAACGTAATTCTTCCAAATGGTCCAAAAAGGACATTTCATCTGGATTTTTTCTCTGTTTTTTAGCCATTATAGGATTCCCTCGTTTATCAGGTTATGGATGTGGACCACTCCCGCGTAGCTGTCACCATCAAAAGCCAATAGTTGGGATATGCTCTTTTCTTGGAGCAGTTTTAAGGCCTTTACGGCCAAAGTGTCCACGTCTACGGTCTTTGGATTGGAGGTCATAATATCCTTTGCGGTCAGTCCACTTATGTTATCATATTTGCTCAACATTCTTCGTACGTCGCCATCGGTTACAATACCTACCACTTTGCCTTCATCCATCACAGCGGTAACACCGAGCATTTTTTCGGAAATTTCAACGATCACCTCCTTAATGTCGGCATTGATGTCCACTTGTGGTTTTTGGTTGTTCACCACAATATCGGCGACGCGCAAATATAGTTTCTTTCCCAATGCGCCACCAGGGTGGTATTTGGCAAAATCGGCACTACTGAATCCTTTGAGCTCCAGCAGGCAAATGGCGAGTGCATCGCCCATGGACATTTGGGCAGAGGTACTCGTGGTAGGGGCCAAGTTGTTGGGACAGGCTTCTTTTTCCACGTAGGTGTTCAGCACAAAATCGGCCTGTTTGGCCAATACGGATTCCATGTTTCCGGTGATACCGATAAGTTTGTGATTTCCAACTTTAATGAGGGGAAGCAACGCCTTGATTTCGGGAGTGTTTCCGCTCTGTGATAAACAGATGACCACATCGTTTTCCTGAATGGTGCCCAAATCGCCGTGAATGGCATCTGCGGCATGCATAAAGATGGCAGGGGTGCCGGTGGAGTTTAAAGTGGCTACGATCTTAGAGGCCACAATGGCACTTTTGCCCACTCCGGTAACAATGACCCTTCCGTCGGATTCCATGATGTACTGTACGGCTTTCGCAAACTGTTCGTCCAAAAGACCGATCAGGTTGGCCACGGCCTTGCTTTCAATCTCAAGCGTCCGTTTTGCTATGGATAAAATGGATTTGGTGTCGTTCAAAGTATTAAAAAGTAATAAACCGATTTACTGATTGTATTCCTAAAAGAATGTCTTATCTTTAAGATTACAAAACTAATCAAACTATCTTTTACAGACTATTGTGAAAGTGAGAATAGATGCTTCTGTAAACGAGTGGTTAAATTGTAAAGCTTCAACTACCTATTAGGTTTGCTTGTTATTAATTGAAAAATGCGGAAATGAGCCTAACAAATACTGATTTGCACTCCTCGCTCAAAAAATATTTTGGTTTCTCGAAGTTTAAAGGGTTACAGGAAGGTGTAATCCAAAATGTGCTTAGTGATAATGACACTTTTGTCATCATGCCCACAGGGGGAGGTAAATCCCTGTGCTACCAATTACCGGCCCTGATGAAAGAAGGGACTGCAATAGTAGTTTCCCCGTTGATCGCCCTTATGAAAAACCAAGTGGATGCCATACGTGGCATATCCGAACAAAATGGAATTGCACATGTCCTCAACTCTTCTTTGACCAAAACAGAGGTAAAGCAAGTAAAGGAGGATATTGTGAACGGAGTGACCAAGTTGCTTTACGTAGCACCGGAATCCTTGACCAAGGAGGAAAACGTTGATTTTTTACGGAAGGTAAAACTGTCGTTCGTGGCCGTGGATGAAGCCCACTGTATTTCAGAATGGGGTCACGATTTTAGACCGGAATACAGAAACCTACGCGGTATTATCAATCGGTTGGGGGACAATATCCCGATTATTGGCCTCACCGCAACGGCGACTCCCAAGGTACAGGAAGATATCATTAAAAATTTAGGGATGACGGACGCCAAGGTGTTCAAGGCATCTTTTAACAGGCCCAATCTGTTCTACGAAGTGCGTCCCAAAACCAAGGATGTGGATGCGGACATCATCCGTTTTGTAAAACAGAACCAAGGAAAGTCGGGAATCATTTATTGCTTGAGCCGAAAAAGGGTCGAGGAACTCGCCCAAGTACTCCAAGTGAATGGAGTGAGTGCTGTACCCTATCATGCCGGGTTCGATGCCAAAACACGTTCCAAGTATCAGGATATGTTCTTGATGGAAGAAGTGGATGTGGTCGTGGCCACTATTGCCTTTGGTATGGGCATCGATAAGCCCGATGTACGCTTTGTCATCCACCATGATATCCCAAAGAGTATCGAAAGCTACTATCAGGAAACCGGTCGTGCCGGACGGGATGGTGGCGAAGGGCATTGCTTGGCGTATTACGCGTACAAGGATGTGGAAAAACTGGAAAAGTTCATGTCGGGAAAGCCTGTGGCCGAACAAGAAATTGGGAATGCACTGCTTCAGGAAATCGTGGCCTATGCCGAAACATCCATTTCCCGAAGAAAATTTATACTCCACTATTTTGGGGAAGAGTTTGATGAGGTCAATGGGGAAGGAGCCGATATGGACGACAATGCGAGGAATCCCAAACCAAAAGAAGAAGCCAAGGACGATGTTGTGAAATTACTGAGCGTAGTTCGCGATACCAACGAAAAGTTCAAGACCAAGGAAATTGTTAGGGTATTGGTGGGCAAGACCAATGCGATGATCTCATCACACAAAACGGATGAGAAAAGTTTCTTTGGAATCGGAAAGGATAAGGACAAGGAGTTTTGGATGGCCTTAACCCGGCAAGCCCTTGTTGCCGGTCTGTTAAAAAAGGAAATCGAACGCTATGGGATTCTCCATGTAACCGAGGAGGGAAAACAATTTTTGGAGAAGCCCACTTCGTTTATGATGACGAAAGATCATGTGTACTCCAAGGACGAAACAGGCAATATTGTCACCGCCGAAAAATCGAACGGGGCCGTTGCCGATGAACAATTATTGAAACTGCTTCGTGATCTTCGCAAAAAAGAGGCCCAGAAATTAGGTGTTCCACCTTTTGTGGTATTCCAAGACCCGTCGTTGGAAGATATGTCCTTAAAGTACCCCGTCACCATGCAGGAACTGATCAACATTCAGGGAGTAGGTGAGGGCAAGGCAAAAAAATATGGCAAAGCCTTTGTGGAGCTGATTTCCAAATATGTAGAGGAAAATGATGTGGTAAGGCCGGACGACCTTGTTGTAAAAAGTACGGGAGCCAACTCGGGATTAAAACTTTATGTGATTCAAAGTGTAGATAGAAAATTGCCTTTGGATGACATTGCTTCGGCCAAGGGACTGGAATTGCCGGAGCTCATCAAGGAAATGGAGCAGATTGTGTTCAGTGGAACCAAGTTGAACATTGGGTATTGGATCGATGAAATATTGGATGAGGACCAACAAGAAGAAATCCATGATTACTTCCTGGAAGCCGATACCGATTCCATCTCGGCGGCCATAGAAGAATTTGACGGCGATTACGAAGATGAAGAACTTCGGTTGTACCGCCTTAAATTTATAAGTGAAGTGGCGAATTAAAATTCGCCACTCAATTCTCCTGTAGTGATCGCCGCTACTATAAATCCAAAGTAAAGGATTGTAAGTACAAGGGACACTACTGCCAAAGCCAATCCGATATAGGATAGGATTTTGCCCGTTTTTACATTACTGTAATCGGTATAATTTTCGGGGTTTGCTTGGTACAACTGGTCTGCACTTTTAGCTTTTACCAATCCGATAATGCTAAATATGGCACCAAAAGGACCACAACAAAACAGAGTGAGGACAATGGAGAGTATCCCCATCGTCAACACCGTGCTTGCCCCAGGTAAGGGTTGTTGGCTCATATCTTTTTTATTGATATTGTTCCGTCATTTCCTGTACTTTTTCCATGTAGCCTTCCCAGCCTCCCATTTGGTTAATGGTCCACAGGGTATACAATAAGTACAACAGACCGAGTACCATACCAATGATAGCCAGTGTGCGAACGGTTTTTAAAGTTTTGTAGTTTTTGTAAAGCTCTGGGTTCTCGGCATAGGTTTTTTCATCTTTTCTAACGAGTAAAAAAGCTATTCCGCCCAAGACAAGCCCAGGTGCTCCTCCAAAACAGCAGCATAAAAATGATAAAATTGCCAAAACTAAGGCGATGGTTACATTTGGAAGGTTCTTTTGTTCCATGGTTTAAATGTTTAGTGTAAGAATTTTAGAATATAATTTATTAAAATCAAAGCTACCGTAACCACTCCTAATCCAGATATCCATCGGTGGTCCACCGATAAATTGAATATCTTACTGCTAATTACCAGTGCGAAGAGCGGTATTATGGTGTAAATGGCAGGATACATTTGAAAAGCTGCCACAAACTCTCCATGCAGGAGAAGGTGAGCCGAACGCTGTAAACCGCAACCAGGACAGTCCACTCCCAAAAGTTGTTTGTTTAGGCAGGGCAGCATATAGTCCTCTAGACTGAAGGCGGTTATGGTTGACATTAGGTTCGTCATAATACTGTCGAGCCCGAAAAATACTATTATTTTTGTATCTGTGATTAATTTTCACCTCATTTTTTAGAGAAGAAACGCAATATGGGCAAGTTTTCAATTGGAGATAGGGCAGAGGTACTGGACGAAGCCATTTCTGGAGTGATCCAGAAAGTGGATGGCGATAGGGTGACCTTGATTACCGAGGATGGTTTCCCGATGCACTTTATGGAGAACGACCTCGTGAAGATTGGAGGTGATATTTCGGTGACCAATTATGAAGTGGCCCAAGTCAAAAAGGAAAAGGCGGCTTCCAAAAAAAGGAAAGCCCCAACTATAAAGCCCAAAGAACGTAGTGCGCCAAAAATGGAGGTCGATTTACACATCCATCAACTGGTAAAATCGAGCAAGGGCATGAGCAACTACGATATGCTCAACATTCAGTTGGACACCGCCAAAAGACAATTGGATTTTGCCATCAGCAAACGGATCCAAACAGTGGTGTTTATCCACGGAGTGGGCGAGGGTGTGTTAAAAGAAGAGTTACGGTATCTGTTCAATCGCTACGATAACGTAAAATTTTATGATGCAGACTATCAAAAGTATGGCTCGGGTGCCACCGAGGTATACATCTATCAAAATGCCTAGTTGGGCACTGGCGTAGTTACTTCACCAAACTCATTGATGGCCAAGTTGGTAATGCGCTCTCCATTACTGGTCACAAAAGATATTCCACTAAGGCTTATGTTGTGCACAAAACGGGTAGTATCGCTTTCGGAGCGCATGGTTTCAATAATTACGGCTCCATCCTGTGCTACCACTTCTTGGATTACTGTTGGTTCCACCACAGGAATTTCATCACAGAAATAATCCTTGTTCACCGTACCGGAAAAAGCCCGATAGGTGACTTGGGATTGACCGGGCACCGCACTCTCGGTAATCACCGTTTCGCCCACGACCCCTTTGTTAAGCGTTCCGCTCTGTAGTTCGAGGATGAGCGCCTCGCTATCGTTTATTTTGAACATGAGGTTTTTGGCATTTGCGACCGGATTGGCACAAAACTGAAGGGGGGCACTATCAAAGTCGATGGTTTCTATTTCAAGGTCACCATCGCTGCAAGACCCCAACATACCCAAAACAAGTACTGAAAAGACGAATTTTCTCATGCGCCAAATTTAACGTAAATCAATTTTACTATACCAATCCTTGGGAATAGTTTAAAAGAAATTAACTTTATTTCCTGTACTTTTGCTCCTCTCAAAAAAAGAACTCGACCATGCAAAAAGTCTATTTGGACAATGCCGCCACCACCCAAGTGAGACAAGAGGTAATCGAACGGATGCAGGAGGCCTTGGCCCAGCATTACGGAAACCCTTCCTCTACCCATAGTTTTGGACGATCCGCTAAAACGGCGGTGGAGCAGGCTCGAAAAACCATTGCCAAGACCTTGAATGCCCAGCCTTCCGAGATTATTTTTACTTCGGGCGGGACGGAGGCCGACAATATGATATTGCGTTGTGCAGTTCGGGATTTGGAAGTAAAGACCATCATTACCTCCAAAATAGAACACCATGCCGTATTGCATACCGTGGAAGAGTTGGAAAAGGAGTACGGCATTAACCTATGGTTTGTAGATCTGGACGAGTTCGGAAATCCAAATCTGGGTCATTTGGAGACCTTGTTGAAAAAAGATGATTCCAAGAAACTGGTCAGTTTGATGCATGTGAATAACGAGATTGGGAATATCACCGATATTGCTGCGGTAGGAGAACTATGCAAAGCAAATAATGCCCTGTTTCATTCCGATACCGTGCAGTCCATTGGCCATTACCCATGGGATGTGCAGGGAGTGCATGTGGATTTTTTGGCAGCAGCAGCCCATAAATTTCACGGTCCAAAAGGAATCGGCTTTGCCTATATCCGCAAAAATTCGGGATTAAAGCCATTAATTTTAGGTGGGTCCCAAGAAAGAGGCTTCAGGGCTGGAACAGAGTCTTTTCACAATATCGTTGGATTGGAAGAAGCTTTTCTAAAGTCGTACGAGCATTTGGAAGAAGAGACCAAGACCATAAGAGAGCTCAAAAGGTACTTTGTGGAAAGGGTTTTGGCAGAAGTGCCCGGAGCCGAATGCAATGGACTCTCTGGCGATATGGAAAAAAGTACATACACCTTGGCCAATATCCGCTTGCCTTTTGATAAGCAAAAAGGGTTGATGCTTTTGTTCCATTTGGATATGAAGGGTATTGCTTGCTCCAAAGGCAGTGCATGCCAATCCGGAAGCAATCAAGGTTCACATGTGCTGAACGAAATTTTATCGGGAGAGGAGTTGGACAAACCATCCCTTCGTTTCTCGTTTTCCATGTACAATACCAAGGAAGAATTGGACTATACGGTCGAGGTGCTAAAGGAGTTCGCTAACAGCTAAGCGTTCCTGTAGCCTAGTTTCTATTTCTTCTTTTTTCCTTATCGTATGGAAACTTTCTGGATGCGGTTTTCATCATCTTATCGATAAGCTCATTCGTATTTTTGCCCGTCTTTTTGGAAATTTCATTCTCGTATTTCCATAGCAGCTTGCCGGTTTCGCCATCGCTTATTTTAACCCCAATGCGTCCATAGTTGGCATTGCCGCTGAAATAATCCAAAATGCTGAAATCTGTAGGGACCCCTTCGGAAAGTAAGATATTAAGGTTGAGGTTACCGCTAATGATGCCGTCCACTTCCAATATTTTGCACAGCTCCTTGGTGGTGTAGGTGTCAATGTTATCGTAAGTGATATTGTTCTGTGCCAAAATAGCGTTGGTATTGGCAATATTTTGAAAGTCAACGTTGAACTTTTTCCTTTTCTTACGTCGGGAAAAATAGGTTTCAAGGGCATTTTGCACCGCATAGCCTTCTTTTTGGGCCAATACGTCGAGCTCATCCTGGTCAACGGCTTTTTTTAGCTCCAAATTTGCGATAAAAGGTACAATGGCAAGAATCTCGTGGTCCTCGGTGTATTCGTCAAATCGTATACTCTCATAAATGTTCTTTTGGCCCATTGCCATCGTAGTGGCAAAAAGAGTAAGCACAAAGACAATCTTTTTCATTGATCTGTTTTTAATTCAACAATCTTCACTAAGGTTACGGTTGTTGTTTATAGATGGCTGACTTCATGTATAGTGCAAAAGCCATACAAAAAAGGCATGTTTATAACGCTGGCCGATTTTACGTGTGCAAAAATAAGGCTATTTCCTGAAAAAGTTGGCCGTATAGGTACTGGAATTGCCTACGTTATCGGTAACAATAACTTTTAGTTCACATTCGGTATCCGTCACAACATTATCATCAAAATCGTAGGTGATGGTGTTGGTCTTGGGTTCGTACTCCATCAATATCCATTTGCCGTTCAAGGTGGCCGAATAGGTGTCAATTCCGCTCAGGTCATCGGAGATGGTCAAACTGAGATAGCTGTAATTGCTCAACCATTGCTTTGCCTTAAAATTTTTGGGTCTTATCTCTGGGGCAACACTGTCCTTGACCAACGTATAGGTGCCCAAGGCACGGGTACGCGTGGTGAAAGAGCCATCCCTTTTATACGTTTTGGAGTAGGAGGGGCGCCCCCCGCGCTCCAAATGGGCAATGAACAGTTGTTTTCTATCCGCTTCTGAATGGCCAGAGGGGTCAAAACTAATGGTGAAGTTTCGGTGCGCCGCTACACTGTTATCGTGAATGGTAACGGTATCGGAGCCTTTTTCCAAGTGGATAAAGAAATCTTTATAAAACGTGTTCGCCGGGAAATATACTTTGGCCACACCCAAATCAAAATTGTTGGGCTTGTCCGCAATCACAAAATGGTCTGTGGTTTTGTCCGCTTTCCCAATTTTCTCCTCTTCCTGTTTGCCCTCAACAGGAATAACGAGCTTGGTGGTATTGCCGGCCAAATCGGAAATATGCAGTTCCACATTGTACGACATGCCATCCTCCACATCGATTTTACCGTCATTGTAGAGCGTTTTGTAGATGCTCAAATAATTGTAGGGTTCCTTAAAGCATTTTTGAATACGGTCCCTGTTGTTGTAATAATGTTCATAATCAATAAGTGTATTGATGTAGAGCGATTCTCCGAAGGAGAAAGTTTCAAAATCGAACTCGGAATATACCCTACCGTTCACCGTTTGTTTGATGGCGTAAACACCATTCTTATTGGCGGCCATATCCAAGCGGTCGAATGTATTGATGCCAAAACCGATGGTGCCGATCGCGCTTACCGGGTCGGCTAAAAAGGAACCATCCGATTGTCGGGTAAAGTTCAACTGGATTTTTTCGGCACTCTGGTTGATCAAAGCCCCATCGGATATGGGATATCCATAAAGCTCCAAAAGGGTAGGGTCTGTAGCATCCCTGACCTCGTAACCGTACAGAAGCGGGTTGGTAGGTTTACCGTTCACGCTGTTCCGTATTTCAAAATGCAGGTGCGGACCTGCGGAACCACCGGTATTTCCGGAATAGGCAATGGTATTTCCCTTGATGATCTTGAGGTCCCCATAATCTGGAAATATTTCCACTTCGTAGGACTGTTCCCTGTATTGCACTTTTTTGACATATTCCTCGATTTCGGGCCCAAACTTTTGCAGGTGGCCATAAACAGAAGTATATCCATTGGGGTGTGCTATGTAAAGAACCTTGCCATAACCCCAATGCGAGACTTTTATGCGGGTTACCGTGCCATCTGCAATCGCAAAAACAGGTAATCCCTCGCGCTGTTGCGTTTTGATGTCCACACCGGCATGGAAATGGTTGGAACGTAGTTCCCCAAAAGTTCCGGCCAACACTAAGGGAATGTCCAAGGGAGAGCGGAACGCATCTTGCGGATATTCTTGTTGTGCATGTAGGTGGAAAATGATGGAAAAAAGGACTAAAAAGCAGGTGTGGCGCATAGGGCAATTCAAAAATTATCTACGAATGTAACCAATGTTTTGATTTGATGAAAAGATTTGAACGCCCCTATTTTGCTTAAAGCAACACTTTAAGAATAAATCCAAAAAGTATTGCGAGGTTGGGCGAGGTTGGTTAACTTTGTGTAATACGTATTGTTGTTTGCATCTATGAGCGAACTTGTTGAGATTGTGGATTCTTTGGAGAACAAGGTGAGCAAACTGCTGCACAAAATGGAGCTGTTGCATCAATTGAATGCCAAATTGAGAAATGATTTGGAACTTCTGAAGGAGGAAAACGAACTTAAACAGAACGCTCTCAAAGAATGGGAGGAGAAATATGACTCCCTAAAAATGGCGAACACGATGCTGGGTAGTAATTCGAGTAAAACAGAAGCTAAGCTCAAAATAAATACATTGATCCGCGAACTGGATGTTTGCATTGCAAAACTGGCGGATTAAAGGTTACCGAAATTATGGACGAGAAGCTCAAAATAAAGCTTTCGATTGCCGATAGGGTATATCCACTTACGATTGACCCAAGGCAGGAGGAAGGGTTGCGAAAGGCAGCCAAGAATATTGAGAATCTGGCAAAGAAGTTTGAGCAAAACTATGCCGTTCGGGACAAGCAAGATGTGCTGGCCATGTGTGCCCTGCAGTTTGCATCCAAAATTGAGCAAGGCGGAATAGACCGTTCCGAAAATGCAGAGGCCGCTATGCAGCGACTCCGGGCGTTGGACGAGTTGGTCCATTCCAAACTGGGGGAATAAGTTCTTTTAAATAAAATATTGTTACTGCCCACATTGGTAAATATTTTTTGACAAACTCAACACTAATATAATTAGAAAGGG
The DNA here is from genome assembly GCF_040112705.1 of Flagellimonas sp. MMG031. Lineage (NCBI taxonomy): Bacteria > Pseudomonadati > Bacteroidota > Flavobacteriia > Flavobacteriales > Flavobacteriaceae > Flagellimonas > Flagellimonas sp. MMG031. The sequence continues at coordinate 3,360,887 of NZ_CP157804.1, read as the reverse complement.
TGAGTTTAGGCTGTAAAAGCAGGCCCTACCCGTATAGGGATCCTTGATCAGTCTGTTAGCCCTAAACCTGTATTTTGGAGTTTGTACAAAACTTCTTCCGATGTGGGCTTTTTTTTTAACTAAACACAAACTAAACATGGATAATATCATAGTGATTGTTGTTGCGGCAGTCGTTGGATTGGCAATTGGTTTTGCCATTGCAAAGATGATGGAGAAGGGAAAAGCATCCAAGACCATTGCCAATGCAAAGCGGGAAGCGGCCAATATCGTAAAGGAGGCCAATAAGGAAGGGGAAAGCATCAAAAAGGATAAGATCTTTCAGGCGAAGGAGAAGTTTTTGGAGTTGAAGGCAGAGCATGAAAAGGTCATCATCAACAAGGATAAAAAAATCGCGGAAGCCGAAAAGCGCACCAGGGACAAAGAATCGCAGGTGAGCAGCGAATTGGCCAAGAACAAAAAACTGAACGACCAACTGCAACAGAAAATCAAGGAGGTCGATTACAAAAGCGAGATACTTGATAAGAAACAGGCCGAAGTAGAGAAATTGCACAAAAGTCAGGTGCAGCAACTGGAGGTCATTTCCGGACTCTCCGCAGAGGATGCCAAGGCGCAACTGCTAGAGTCTTTAAAAGAAACCGCCAAGAGCGATGCCATGGCTTACCTCCAAAACACTTTGGAAGAAGCGAAGCTTACCGCACAACAAGAGGCCCGAAAGATTGTAATCAATACCATTCAACGCATCGGAACCGAAGAAGCCGTTGAAAACTGCGTTTCCGTTTTCAATTTGGAGTCAGATGACGTAAAAGGGCGAATCATCGGTCGTGAAGGAAGAAATATCCGTGCACTGGAAGCGGCCACTGGGGTTGAAATCATTGTAGACGATACGCCTGAGGCCATCATACTGTCCTGCTTCGATTCTGTGAGACGGGAAGTGGCCAGATTGTCCTTACACCGATTGGTAACTGACGGTCGAATCCACCCTGCCCGTATCGAAGAGGTGGTCAAAAAGACTGAGAAGCAAATCAATGAGGAAATCGCTGAAATTGGAAAACGCACCGTAATCGATTTGGGTATTCATGGCCTGCACCCCGAATTGATCAAAGCTGTTGGGCGAATGAAGTACCGTTCCTCTTACGGACAAAACCTCTTGCAGCACTCCAGGGAAGTCGCAAAACTTTGCGGTGTAATGGCTGCCGAATTGGGTATAAATCCAAAATTGGCGAAAAGAGCTGGATTGTTGCACGATATTGGAAAAGTACCCATGGCCGAGGTCGAAGTGGAGACCCCACACGCCATTTTGGGAATGCAATGGGCACAAAAATATGGGGAGAAAGATGAAGTTTGCAACGCGATTGGTGCCCACCACGATGAAGTAGAAATGACCACACTTATTTCACCCATAGTTCAGGTGTGTGATGCCATCAGCGGTGCGCGTCCTGGCGCCAGAAGGCAAGTGCTGGATTCCTATATCCAACGTTTGAAGGATTTGGAGGATATCGCCTTTGGTTTCCACGGAGTGCAGAAAGCCTACGCCATTCAAGCGGGTAGGGAACTACGCGTGATTGTGGAGAGCGAAAAGGTGAACGACGACAAGGCCGCAGAACTTTCGTTCGAAATCTCCCAGAAAATCCAAACGGATATGACCTATCCAGGCCAAGTAAAGGTCACCGTAATCCGGGAAACCAGATCGGTGAACGTAGCGAAATAATTAGTACCCGGCATTCTTTAAAATCCAGCTTATGGGGAGATCCGTGTATTGCGTGCTGGATCGGTTTGTAGTATTGGTCGGATTTTTGGTCATAACTACCAACCACATACCATCACCATAAGTAATGGTCGTAATGGAGTATCCCTTTTCGGCCCGTTCCTTGATCCATTCGAACGGATAAGATGCATCCGTTTTCCAAGTTTGTGCCCCTAATTTGGAACCCTTGGTCATCGTTAAGGCCCATAATCCGTTACCGTAGGTGGCCGAAGTAATCGCATAGTCCTCGTTCCAGCTATCAATCATCCAATCCCTGGGTATATCGTAGCTTGTACGCCAACGTTGGGTGCCAAATCCAGTGTTCTTGTCCATGGCAAGGTACCAGTTGCCATCCCCGTACATCATGGAGGTAATGTGGTAACCATCATCCCATTTTTCGCTGACCCATTCCTTTGGAAAAGTTTCAGATTTTCTCCAAGATTGTGGTCCACGGCCAGAACCCTTGCTCATCAGAACCACAAAGGTTTTTTTGCTTTCATCATAATCGAAGGTGCTGATGTAGAAACCGTTCGCCCATTGACTTTTTATCCATTCACTGGGAAACTCTGTCGATTCTTTGATGCGCTGTTCCGAATAGGAGGTTTTGGTCTTGGAGTCCATTACGGCTGCCCAAACTGATTGACCATCCATGCCATTGGCCAAAACAGTAACCGAGTTATTGGGTACTGAAAAGGATAGTTCACCTTTGTTCATGTACATCAGTAACTGTAGCAATTCTTCACCTTCTAAAAAGTAATCGTCCAAATATCCCTTCGTCATCGCTTCTGGGTTGAGTTCTACCCAGTACAGCATTGGCTTCATCACTTGTGTGAAGTCGCCACTCGAGAACGCATTGTCATCGGCAGTATAGGCTTTGAAGGAGCCCCCGTTATTTTTCAGGTAAAAATTGTCCGCGCTGTAGCTGGAGCCGGATGGCCCGCGTACAATGTAAGCATCGTATCCATTCAGGTATTTGTCCGTTGTACCATCCGCTTTTTGAAAGTCCTTGTAACTGCAGATATAGCCCGCGACTTTATCTGCCCCGTTGGCATAATATTTTACACGGACCACTGCTTCGGTATCGCTATAAAAAATGACAAGGGCGGTGTATTTCACCTCGCCGCTCACCCAGCTGGTCTCAAAATAGTTTTGTGATGCCCGGAAGGCTGCAAAGCAAGAACAAAAAAAGAGTAAAAAAATTCTTCATTGGTATTGGATTGGTTGGTATTTTACTATAAAAATGAAGGTTCCTAATGGAAAACCCAAAAAAATGAGATGTAAGGATAAAAAATGGATGTGAATTTCATTTTGATGGAAGTCGAGACTCCATTTTACAGTTATGCTGTGTCGACAGGCGATAGGCTGACAATTATCATACTTTTCCAGTAGGTATTGGAGTAACTTCATTCGAGGAATTGATAAACTACTGGAGTGATGAAAAATAGTGTACCTATCTCAAAAATAATGACCAGAAAACTGGTCACGCTCTCTCCCCAAGATGATTTGGTGACCGCGGAGCGATTGTTTAAAAAGCACCATATACGACATATCCCTGTTGTTGAGGGGAATACCATCAAAGGCATGTTGAGCTATACGGATTTGCTCCGGATTAGCTTTGCCGATGCGGTGGACGAACATGAAGAATATGTGGATACCATTGTGTACAACATGTTTACCATACCACAAGTGATGGTGAGCGATGTGGTTACCGTATCTTCGACAACTTCCATTAAGGATGTCGCACGTTTTCTTTCAAAAAAGGAGTTTCATGCATTACCGGTGGTGGATAACGGAAAAATTGTGGGGATCGTTACCACTACGGACTTGATCAACTATTTACTCGAATGTATCGAAGCTTAGGCGAAAGAAAGGCAAAGGGCCGCTAAAAGCGGCCCTTTGTTGTTTTGCCAAAAAGGCAATGTTTATTCTTCCTCTTCGCTGCCCTCAGTTTCTTCCTCTTCACTTTCTTTATTGAGTTTATGCTCCAAGATATTGAGGTTTTTCATTTTTTCCTTCCACGTTTGGAGGGCTTCTTTTTGCTTGTTCAATTTTTGGACTACCTCTTTCACCAGCGGATTGTCCTCTGAGTCGTTGGAGAAAAACTGTAGATTGTTCTCCAATTGGCGAATTTCGGACTTGACTTCGTCAATTTTGCGTTTTACAAAAATACGCTCATTGCCAATGGCGTAATTGTCCTCGGTCTTGGCCAGTTCCTGTACCTTGTTTCCATACTTCAACAACTCGGATTGTTCCTTGGCAATCCCCAATTTTTTGAACAGGGCGTCCACAATTTTATTGAACTTCCCGTTGATGTGTTTTTTATTGTAGGGAATACGGCCATATTGCTTCCACTCGGACAAAAAGGCTTTGATGTCCTCGATATCCTTTTTCTTGTCTCCGCTCAATTGGAAAGCTTTTAAACGGTCAAGGCACTCGCTTTTCTTTTTAAAGTTCTCGAACTCTTCGTTATGGGCGTCGTTTCTTTCGGCATGCAAACGGTCAAAATAATGATTGCAGGCATCTTTGAACTCTTTCCATATTTTGTCGGAGTACTTTCGGGGCACATGCCCAATTTTTTTCCAGTCACGCTGTATGCGCTTCATCTGTGGGGTTACTTCGGCCCAATCATCACTATCCTTTAGGGAAACGGCCAACTGCAAAAGCTCCCTTTTCTTTTCAAGGTTTTGCTGTTGCTCCTTTTTTTGGTTTTTGTAAAAGGCGTTTTTGGTACGGTTGAACTTGCGTACGGTCTCCTTGAACTGTCCCCAGGTCTCCTCGTTCACTTTTTGGGGCACTTTTCCAGCTTTAAAGAAGGATTCGCGAAACGCCTCCACCTCCTTGATTTGCTGTTGAATTCCGCGATGGTTGTCGGCCACGTTTTCGGCAATCTTGGCTATGCCCGCAATAATTTCTTGTTTTTTCTCAAGGTTTTTCTCGTAGACCTTCTCCAACTCTTGGAAATGTTCTTGCCTCCGTTGGTGCATGGCCTTGGTGGCATTGCTGAACTTTTCCCAAATTTCTTCCCGATGTTCCTTGGCAACGGGACCAATGTCTTCCTTCCATATTTTATGAAGGGTCTGCAGTTCGCGGAAGGCCTTGTTCAGGTCCGGTTCATCGGCCAATGCTTCGGCACGTTCTACCAATTTCTGCTTCTCTTCAAGATTGTGTTTAAAATCAAGGTCACGCAATTCTCGGTTGAGGTGCAGGAAATCGTAAAAGATTTCCATGTGATGGTGGTAAGTGCGCCATACATCATTGTAATTGGCCCTTGGAATGGGCCCTGCATTTTTCCAGCGGTTTTGCAGGTCTTTGAAATTATTGTAAGTGGTGTTGATATCTTCCTCAATGTCGATGAGCCCTTTGAGTTCCTCTATGATTTCCAACCGTTTCTGCAGGTTGGTTTTTAAGGACTGGTCCAGTTGTTTGTAGTACTGGTCCCGTTTTTCCCTAAAATCCGAGTAGACTTCGTTGAACTGCCTTTTGGCCACCGAGTTGTACCTAAAATCCACTTCATTTCCTCCCTTGGAGATGAATTCTTCCTTTTTCTCATCCAGAAAATCCTGAAATTTCTGGTCAAATTCATATTTAATGGCGCTCACATGCTTGTTGATGGCCTGTACTTTCTCATTCTTGACCAAGCGCTGGAGCTCCCCAACCAGGTTTTCCATGGACATAGAATGATAGTCCAGCATGGGGATGGTGTGCCGTTTTTCGTTTTCGGTATCCTCGGCATCCTCGGCGTTGGATTCATCGATTTCATCCAAGTGATCGTTGGACTCTTCCTTTTTGGGGCTTTTATCGTCGCTATCCTCTGTGGGAACCGCTTTGGATTCGGGTTCATTGGAACCTTCGATTTCGGATGCCGTATCCTCGGCTACTTTTGGTTCGGCCTGAGTGGCTTGTTCCAATGGAGCCTTTGTTTGTTCTGTAGATTCCTCTTTGCCACCTTCAGCCTGCTGAAGTTTACGATCCTTGTCCTGCATTAGTCGCTAGTTTACCTAATTGATTGATGAAAGTTATAGCCAATTTAACAACTTAATTGTCTAATAGCAAAAGTATTGATTCTTCTTTTGTACGATTTCGTGGATGTACGGAAGGGCCGGATGTCTTTACCAAAGGTAATTTTTAGACTTGGTTCCAGATTTCCCAAGCCTTTTCTGCCTGTTGTTCGAGCATGTTTAGACCATTGCTTATCTGGGCACCCCCTGCTTCACCTGCTGCTAAAAAGCTTGTTTTTTCCGGGTTGTAGATCAGGTCGTAGAGTAAATGGTCGGTTCCTATAAACTCGTAGGGGATGTCGGGTTTATCCTCTGTTTTTGGATAGGTTCCCAAGGGTGTACAGTTAATAATGAGTGTATTTTCCCTGATGATGTCCCCGTTCAAGTCGTCATAGGTATATTGGCCTTCTTTGTTGCTGCGGGATACATAGGTGCTTTCAATACCCAATTCGTTGAGCACAAATCGTACGGCTTTTGAGGCGCCTCCTGTTCCCAGAATCAATGCTTTGGTATGATGTGCTTTTAAAAAGGGTTCCAGTGATGTTCGGAATCCAAAGGCATCGGTATTGAAGCCCTTTAGCCCTTTTCCTGTGAATTGAATGGTGTTGACGGCACCGATTTGAGCCGCTTTGGGGTCCAGTTCATCCAAATAAGGCAATACCTCTTGCTTGTAGGGAATGGTGACGTTAAGGCCTTTTACGTTTTTTTGTGCCAAGACCTGCTTAATATCGTCGATTTGCTTGATATCAAAATTTTCGTAGCTATGGTCTTGAAGGCCCAAATCCTTGAATTTTTGGGTGAAGTATCCTTGGGAAAAGGAATAGGAAATATTTCTACCGAGCAGCCCGTACCTGTTCATTCTTTTTTCTGTTGTTGCCATACCAATCCAAAATCAATAATACCAAAATCCCCATCAATATAAAAAGGATGGCCCACCAAGTTTCCGCCTCGACCATATTCGGGAAGTGTCGTGTATAATTTTGAATAATCTTGTCGCCGTTCGAATCCAATAACGGATTTCCGGCTTCATCCAACTTAAAAATAGTTCGTTTCCATGGCCAAAGAACCCCCAACGACCCCGTAATAAAGCCCAGCAGGACTGCCGTTGTAGTTGCTTTGAAATGCTTCAATACATAACTGAGCAAATGGGAAAAGGTGACCAATCCGGTAATTGAACCCAAGGTGAACACGCCTAAAATTTTTAGAATCTGAATACGTTCCCTGTTGTTGACAAAGCTGAAATCGCCCGAAAACACTTCGGAAAATGTATCGTAAAGGGCATTTACGGAATCAACCAAGAGCAGGACATAATTGCCCAACAGAATCAAAATAAACGAACCGGAAAGTCCTGGAAGCGTCATTCCAGAAACACTGATAATTCCGCAGAAGAAAATAAACAGCAAATTATCGTTCTCCTTGGCAGGGTTCAAAAAACTGATGGAAACACCCACCACCAAACCAAATATTCCTGCTGGAATGGTACGCTGGTTCCAAGGCGAAAAGTCTTTTCCGATATAGTAAATGGACCCGATGACCATCCCAAAAAAGGTGGCCCACACAAAGAGTTCGTTGTGATCCAAAAAATGGTCCAAAATCCGGGAAACGCTAAAATAGCTGACCAACATCCCAAAGATCAATAGCCCCAGAAATTTGGCATTGATGTACCTAAAAAAACTTTTGAATCTGCCGTTGAACAGCAGTTTTACCGCTTTGGAGTTTAGCTTTTGAAGCGAGTAGATGAATTCTTCGTAAAAACCGGCCACAAAGGCCACAATACCTCCCGAAACACCCGGAACCTTGTTCGCGGCACCCATGCAAAGGCCCTTAATGACCAAGAAAAAATTGTCCAGAAGTGTTCTAGGTTGCTGCATGCGCCTTTACGGGTTTTCCTTATTTTTTGGAAGCTAATCTTTCGAGGATAAAAATAAGTGAAAAACCTAGGATGGCTAACACTAGGGCAAGCATTAATTTGCTATCGCCCTCAAAAGCACCGGGAAGTACGTTCATATCGTCCACCACAATGGTCTTGTCACCAAAGGTTTTGGTTTCCAATACCTTTTTCCAGGGCCAGATTTTATTGAGCGAACCCAAAATAAAGCCTGTCAAAAGGGCCAAGGTGATGTTTTTATAGTGGTTGAACATCCATTTGAGCAATCGAGCGAAGCTCAAAAGACCAAAAATAGCTCCAATGCCCACCGTAAATATAATTTTAAAGTCCCTTTCGTGAACAGCGTCCAAAATGGTTTTGTAGGAGCCAAGCAGTACCAAAATAAATGCCCCTGAGATTCCGGGCAAGATCATAGCACAAATGGCCAAGGCTCCGGAAAGGAACAGATAGGGTAGACTATCCACATTATCGCTGGCCGGCAGTTCGGTAATAAAAAAGGCAAGGGCCGCACCCAAAAGCAGTACCACAATCGAACCCATGTTCCACCTCGTGATTTCCTTACCGACCATAAAAATGGAAGCCACCACCAAGCCAAAAAAGAAAGACCAGAGCAAAATGGGCTCATTTTCCAAAAGCCAGCTCAAGAATTTGGCCAAGGAGAGGACGCTGATAAAAATCCCAACGAACAATGCCAAAAGAAAGTTGCCATTGACCTTGTTCCAGACGGCTTTGATACCGTCTTTTCGCAACATTTTGATGAGGGAAAGGTCTATGTTGTTGATGGAGGTGATGAGTTCCTCATAAATTCCGGAAATAAAGGCGATGGTTCCTCCGGATACTCCCGGGACTACGTCGGCGGCACCCATGGCCATACCTTTAAGGGTGATAAATACGTAGTCCAGTGTACGACGTGCTTGCATGAATTTTTGGGCTATGGTGAGGTTACTTGGCGGTTCTCCTGACTTTGGAAACCAACGCTTTCACCCAATCAACTTCTATGAATTCTGGGAATTCCTTTTCAAACTGCCGCAATTTACCAATATCCACTTTCATGGCCTTTGACAAAATGGTTTTTGCTTCGTCCAAGTCGTTATTTTTTAAATGGAGACCCGCCAATTTGTAGGTGAGGTCGGAATTATCGGGATAAAACTCCAAACCTTGAATAAGTACTTGAATAGCGGAATTGTAGTCCCCAATTTGGTTGAGTACTTCGGCCCAGTTTCTCCATGTTGCCAATTCGTAGTTGCCCAAATCCACCGCTTGTTTGTATGCAAAGTCGGCTTCATCATAATTTTCGAGCGCTGCATAAATCTTGGCTGCTTTTTTCCAATATTTTGGGTTTTCACCATCTATATTGATGGCCTTGTTGATATAATACAGGGCTTTTTCGTAATTCTTTTGTCCATAATGGAAATCGGTGATGGCCAACCAACCTTTGTCCAACAAAGGGTCTTCATGTACGGTATGATAGTAATAATACTTGGCCAGATCGTAATTGCCCAGTTTTTCATGGCATTTGCCCAAACGTAAAAAAGCATAGGAAGTAGGGTCTTCCATAGTGATGGTGGACTCGTAGTTTTCTATGGCTTCGTTGTACCTGCCCAGTTTTTCCAACACCTTGCCTTTTTCAAAATAGGCCCCGATGAAAGAATCGTCTGAAATCACCGCAAAATCAAATGCCGTCAATGCTTCCAGATACAAATTTTTGGCCAAGTACATTTTACCGAGTTGATGCCAGGCCACTTCGCAGTAAGGATTGCGGTCCAAATAATCGTTCAGGTAGTAGATGCTCCCATCAAAATCTTCCAAAAACTCAAAACAGTACACCACATTGTATAGGGATGAATAGTCACTGTCGTCCATTTCCACACAGCGCATAAAGCTGAGCTTGGCCTGCTCGTAGTTATCCATGAACAGGTATTCCATTCCCAAAAGGGAGTGAATGTCAAAGGAGTGGTCGGTCACGTTAAGTGCTTCCAAGAGTAAGTTTACTGCTTCCTGGTGTTTGTCCTGCTTGGAACGGATATTGGCTCTTTGGATGTAGATTTCTTCATTGCCCGCATTGATGTTCTGGATTTCATCCAAGAGCGTCTCGGCAGCTTCAAATTTGTCCTCAAAAGCCAAAACCTCAACCTGCAAAAGCTTTAATTCCATGGAATTGGGATGTTGTTCCAAACCAATTTGGATGGCTTTTTTGCCTAGGGATATTTTGCCGTTGTTCAGGTAGTGGTGGATGATTTCCTCAAAGTCCTCCGCATCGAAGAAGTAGACGTCATCTGTCTTGAGCATGGACTCAAATTTGCTTATCGATTTGTCAGGATATTCGTTAGATTCTAACGCCATAGGAACGTTTTTGGTTGAACTATGGACTTAAAATTAACCTTTTGGGTTGCTCTTGAAGTCCATTTTTAGGGTATGTTATCAACAAATTAGTTAACAGTAGGGGTTGGATAGTCGTTTAAAATGCCAATGATTAGGTCGCAACCTTCCTCAATTTCTTTCATGGAAATGGTGAGTGGAGGCGATATTCGAACGGCTCGCTGCTCGAACAGTAACCAGAATAAGATGAGTCCTTTTTTTGCGGCTTCCAGCACCACGTAATTGGCTATCTCCTTGTTTTTCATTATGGGAGCCAGCATCAACCCTTTGCCTCTAACTTCTTCTATTAATGGATGTTGTAATAGTTTTCGGAACAGCTTTTCCTTTTCCAAGGTCTGTTCCATGAGGTTGGTTTCGGTAATTTCCTTCAAGGTGGCCAAACTGGCGGCTGCGATGACCGGATTTCCCCCAAATGTGGTGATATGCCCCAGTTTTGGGTGGTCCATCAAATCGCTCATCAATTCGTGCGAAGCCACAAAAGCGCCCACGGGCAAACCAGAGGCCATTCCTTTGCCGATGACCATAATATCGGGAATGCAATTAAAGTGTTCAAAAGCGAATAATTTGCCCGTACGTCCAAATCCGGGTTGAATTTCGTCCAATATCAGCAAGGCACCGACTTCGTTGCAGCGTTTTCGTACCTTTTCCAGATAGCCATTTTGGGGCACAATAAACCCAGCCCCTCCTTGGATGGTTTCCAGTACCACTGCGGCAGTGCGTTCCGTGATTTGCTCCAAATCGTTCTCCGAATTGAACTCAATAAACCCCACATCGGGAATCAAAGGGCGGAAGGCACCTTTGCGTTCTTCGTAGGTCATCAAACTCAAACTGCCCATGGTATTGCCATGATAGGCGTTCTTGGCAGCGATAATTTGGGAGCGGCCTGTATGTCTTCGGGCGAGTTTTAACGCTCCTTCCATGGCTTCCGTTCCGGAGTTGACCAAATACGTGGTACTTAGGTTTTTTGGAAGGAGGGAGGCCAGTAGCTTGGTATATGATACGGCAGGCTCCTGTACATACTCCCCATAGACCATAACGTGCATGTACTGGTCCACTTGTGCCTTGATGGCCTCCACCACCCTTGGGTGTGCATGTCCCAAACTACAGGCCGATACACCTGCTACGAAATCCAAATGCGCATTGCCCTCCTTGTCGTAAATATAGCTTCCCTTCGCATGAGAGACCTCCAAGGCCAGTGGATGCGGGGAAGTTTGGGCTTGGTATGTGAAAAAATCGTCTTTGGACATGGCTATTGGGTCTGTGCCTTCTTTTTGAGCACCGGTTTCTTTGGTTTTGTCGCCTTGGTGTTGGGTGCGTTTATGGGGTCGTTCGTGTTGTTCTGACGCTCGTTTTCCTCGGCATCAATATCGATTGGGTTGTCGATACCCCTAATCTTGACCAATTCAATGTTGTTGTCGTCTTCATCAAAAATCTCTTCCTTGGACATGATCCGTTCTTCACCCCGCCATACAAAGCCCTTCAATTTTCGACTTTCCACGGGCAAATCGGTTTCCGGGAAAATATCACCATCAGGATTCACAAAAAAAGTGATGTCTTCAATGTCATTATTGGCCATTAGCAGTCTGATTTTGCTGCAAATGGTTTTGTCGATGCCCACAAGTTCCTCATCGTCATTGTAAACGTAATAGATGACTTCGGTGTTCTGGACCAAATCAATGATTTTCAGTTCATTTTCAATGAACTTGCCGAACAGATTTTTGCCCTTAGCTTGATTGTAGCCGGTTCTGCTGATGGTATCCAACGAAATAATAAAGGCATTTTCTATCACTTTGAGGGAATCCAGCTTATCGGTTTCCAAATCGGAAATCAAGTGAATGCTATCGCCAGTGATTTGATTATCCACATTCCATAAAATAGGGTCGGTGATCAATTGGGTGATGCCCGTTTTTTCCTCAAAATGGATGGAATCACATTTGCCGCTCAAATCTGTTTTGTAAAATTTGGCGTTTCTGAAAGCTCTCAGAACACGCTCTTCTTCCTTTCCGGTCACCATCAAGGTATCGCCGTGCATGTACAGCGAGTCCTTTTCCACCAAACTGATGGAAACCGCTCTTTTGGTGGCAAAAACAGAATCTTTGGCTTTGTGCACCTCGGCGTAGTGTGCCCGAATCACCCCATTGTTGATGGTGTCCGTGATTTGGATATTGTTGGTGGCCGAAGCAAATTCCTTGAACTTATCGAAATACAGGCTGTCGCCCTCGATGATTTTATTGTCGTAATCAATACGGGTGTTTTTGATACCGTAGCCCTGTTCAATCTTGGTGTCGTAGAAGCCGCGCTCACAATAGATTTTATATTCCTCTCCCGTTATCGTGGAAGGGCCGTACATATAGGCGTTTTTGGAAGTGGTGTAATAGTCCAATTGCTCCGAATCTATGATATAATCCGGGTTGTCGATATGTACATTGCGCTGAAATTGGTACTTTTTTGGGGTTATAAAGTAGGTGCCCACCTTGCTGGTCAGCACATTGGCCGAGTCAACTACCTTACCTCCTGAATTGTAATAGGCCTCCTGCTTTTCCCTATTAAAATAGAGCGTATCGGTGGTCAACCGCATCTGTCCGTTCGTAAGGTCCACTTTTTCCCAAGCCTTTGCGAGTTTGGTGTTCCCGTCGTAATCCATCTTCCCGCTGTTCATTTCAATGGAATCACCCTGTTGCAAGCGGATATTTCCAATGGCTTTTAACCGGTTTTCTTCCGCATAAAAAATGGCGATATCGCACCAAAGGTCCGCCCCCTGATGCTCAAACTGCACCTGCCTTTCGTCGTCCTTGCTAAAAATCGAAGCACCGGGGAATTGGGCCTCATCCTTGGTGAAGTTGGCCCCATACACGATGTTGATTTGTCTTCCACCTTCTGGCTGTTGTTCTTGGGCGAACCCACTCACAAAGGCAAAAAACACTATGAAAAATGCACTATTTTTCAAATTCATTGAATTTTGCCCAAAAGTAGGATTTTTAACGGAAGTGGCACACATCCTTTAGAAAGCTTTGGCAATTGTATCCCAAAGGTCTACAGCTTTCAGAGTTTTATTTTCCCCTTTTGAGAGCTAGGGTGATTTGACCGCAATGATAGCTGTTGTGGTACAGGATATGTCCGAACAACTTGATTCTGGAAATTGGTCCAAAAAATGGAGTTTCAATGGTTTCCATCCACTCCTCCTCGGAAAGGTTTTCCACCAAATCCTGTAGTATTTGATAGCCGTCTTCCACCAATTTCTTGCTTTCTTCCCAATAGTAAGTTTTGCCAGTATCCTGTTCCCCCATGGTCGTATTTTGAACTGAAGTGGGAATACCAAAAAACTGACTGATCAAGTGCATGATTTCTCCTATGTGCCGATAGATAAAGCCCACGGAAGCGGTATCGTCGTTCAATCGTAAGGAACTGTTCTTTTGGTCGATTTCCTTAAACGTGTAACTGCACGTTTTTAGATTTTGATCCAATAAATCCTTAAGGAGGTGTTTGGTCATATAAATTATTGGTTTAAGTAAGCAGAGTACATCCAAATTAATTTTTCTTGCTCCCGGATGTAATCGCTCATCAATGCATTGGTACCTTCGTCACTTGAATCTCCGGACATTTCCAATAACTCCCTCTCAAGTGGCAGCAGTACTTCGTATCCATTCAAAATTTCTTGAATCGCTTTGTTACCATCGGATACGTTCTTGGCCGCTTTAATCTTGGATATTTTGGAATAATCGGCATAGGTGTGCAAAGGAACAAACCCCAAGGTCAGAATCCGCTCTGCGATTTCATCGATTTTGACCAATGAATCGTTGTACAGTTCCTCAAACTTTATATGAAGCTCAAAAAACTTTTCGCCTTTAATGTTCCAATGAAAACCACGGGCATTCATGTAAAACAGTTGGTAGTTGGCTAACAGTTCATTGAGTTTATTGGCCAGTTCATTTGATGCTTGTTTGTCCAGTCCAATTCTGTTGAGATGATGTGTCATGTCTTGCTAATTTTGATTTTAATCAAAAATAACCCTGTTCTTTCTAAGCTACAGTGACCCTAGTCACATAACTTTAGGGTGCCAATCATTTAGTTTTCATCAAACTGATAGCAAAACCTCCACCCTCTGCCATAGGAATGGTCATTGATGACCCTTTGCTGATAGCTACATCTTCAATGGTAATGGCCGTAGGATTGTTTCGGTAATGCGCATCCGCTGCATCTTTATAAAGGGTGGCCTTGTAGGTTACACCATCTTCCAGAAAATCAAAATTGAGGGTAACTTCTCTGGCGTTTTCATCGGTAATCCCACCAACGAACCAGTTGCCTGTTTCCCGCTCTTTTCGAGCAATAGTGACGTAATCGCCCACCTCGCCATTTAGTACATGGGTTTCGTCCCAATCTACGCCCACATCCCTGATAAACTGGAAAGCAGGCTGGTTTTCATAATTTTCCGGTAGGTCGCAGGCCATCTGCACAGGGCTATAAATGACCACATAAAGTGCCAACTGCTGCGCAATAGTGGTACTGACCCGATTGTTTTCCTTGCCGGGAATTTCAATATCAAAAACACCGGGTGTAAAATCTATTGGACCGGCCAACATTCGTGTAAAGGCAACAATGGGTAAGTGTTCGGGCGGATTTCCACCATCGGCCGACCATGCGTTGAATTCCTGACCGCGAAGTCCTTCCCTGGCAATGGCGTTGGGATAAGTTCTTCGGATTCCTGTGGCTTTGATGGGTTCATGGGCGTTAATGGCCACCTTGTACCCTGCAGCTGTTTCCAGCACTTTTCGGTAATGGTTCACCATCCATTGGCCATGGTGGTATTCTCCTTTGGGAATGATTTCGCCCACATACCCAGTTTTGACCGAACTCATGTCGTATTTTTTCATCAGTTGGAAAGCCGTATCCAATTGTTGCTCGTAGGTCCGCGGTGCAGCGGAGGTCTCGTGGTGCATGATGATTTCTACTCCCTTTTCCTTGGCGTAGCGGTTCAATTCTTCCAAATCGTAATCGGGGTAGGGGGTCACAAAATCAAAAACGCCTTCGCGGTCCTCAAAACCTATCCAATGTTCCCATCCCGTATTCCAACCCTCGACCAACACCCCTTTGATGTTGTTTTTGGCCGCAAAATCGATATATCTTTTGGTGTTTTCGGTGGTTGCGCCATGCTTCCCCGTGGGTTTTAAATCTTGGGTGAAGGTGTTCATGTCCTGCGAACCGGCATAGTCCCAAGTGGATTGGCCCACATGCATTTCCCACCAGATGCCCACATATTTTTTGGGTTCGAACCAGCTCATGTCCCCAAGTTTATTGGGTTCGTTCAAGTTGACAATCAATTTGGATTCGATGAGTTCACTGGCCTTGTCCGCAATCTGGATGCTTCGCCACGGTGTTTTAAAGGGAAGTTCCCGTTTTACTTTGTATCCCGATCGGTCGGAACCCACCAATTCACTGGTCAACCGTAAAGACTCCGTATCCACTTTCAAGGTCATTCCGGCATAGTCCGTAAGGTTGGCTTCATGAAAGCTCAAGTGAAGTCCATCTTCGCCCCGCATGGTCACAGGGGTGTTCACAGCGTTCTCGGGAATGTAGGTTGCGGCAAGGTCGGCATTGTTCCTTTTGGATAGGGCATCGATTTCCGAGACTTTGGTGGTGTTGTAGAGGTGTTCGTAAATATCCCAGTCACCGGGAATCCACCAGGTAGTATAGTCTTCGGTCAGCTGGAATTCGGTATTCTCGTCCATGATGATAATACTGTCTCTACCCTGTTGGGGAAGAAACTCGTACCGAAATCCGATACCGTCGTCATAAGCCCTGAAATAGATATTGAATTGACGGTTGGGGGCTGCTGATTCCTCCAAGGTAACGACCATCTCGTTGTAGTGGTTCACTACCTCCCTTTGTTCGCCCCAAGGCATTTCCCAAGTTTCATTTACGGTATTTTGGGTGGAGCTAACCAGGTTTAACCTTGATTTTAAAGGCTCTTGGCCCTTAAAGTCGAATCCCATGGCTGAGGAGTCGATAACGGTTTTTTCCCCGTGACGCACCAAATAATAAGGTGTTCCATCTTCGGAAAGATGAAAATGGATGGCGTTGTTACCGCTAGGTGATGTTACGTTTAAGGTGGCAGGTTCCTTAGTACAGGAAACCATCGTTCCCATCAAAAAAAGAAGTGTCCAGATTTTATTCATAGTACAGTTTTTTATCGATACAATTGGCGAAATAGGGTTGTTACCCAAACTCAATCGGACAAAAAAGATACTGAAAAATGAACAAAAAACCGAAGCCTATCGGTGGATGGTCTGGAGCCTGTCCGGACCTACGGATACAATTTTAATGGGTACGTTCAACTGTTGTTCCAAAAAGGCGATGTAGTCGTTCAAATTGGCGGGCAAATCTTCCGATTTTGACATTTTCGTCAAATCCTGCGACCATCCTTTCATTTCCTTGTAGATGGGTGTTACGTATTCCTCCTCAATGTTGTAAGGTAAGTGTTGGATTTCTTCCCCTTTGTATTTGTAGGCGGTACACACTTTAATGGTTTCAAAACCGCTGAGTACATCGGCTTTCATCATCATCAGCTCTGTCACCCCGTTGATTTGTACGGCATATTTGAGTGCGACCAAATCCAACCAGCCACAACGGCGTGGTCTTCCTGTGGTGGCTCCAAATTCGTTGCCCACTTTGGCCATGGTGGCCCCATCTTCATCAAAAAGTTCGGTTGGGAAAGGTCCGCTGCCCACACGCGTAGTGTAAGCCTTGAAGATGCCCAAAACCCGCTTAATATTGTTCGGTGCTACGCCCAGACCGGTACATGCACCTGCGGCCGTAGTATTGGAAGAAGTTACATAAGGATAGGTGCCAAAGTCGATATCCAATAGGGAACCTTGAGCTCCTTCGGCCAAGATTTTTTTTCCTTCGGCCTGTGCTTTGAAGATGTATTCCTCACTATCGATAAAGGTGAGTTTTTTCAGGGTTTCCACTCCTTCGCAGAACTCGGCCTCCAACTCTTCCAAGTTGTATTCAATATCCACATCGTAAAAATCGATCATGGCCTCGTGCTTATTGGCAAGGGCTCGGTATTTGGTCTTCCAATCGTCAAATTCCAAATCCCCAACACGCATTCCGTTTCGGCCTGTTTTGTCCATATAGGTGGGGCCAATTCCCTTTAGGGTAGACCCTATTTTGGCCTTTCCTTTGGAAGCTTCGGAGGCGGCATCCAACAAACGGTGGGTTGGCAGAATCAAATGTGCTTTTCGGGAAATCAGCAATTTGGATTCAATATCGATATTGAACTTTTCCAGATTATCCAGTTCTTTTTTGAAGATGACCGGGTCGATTACCACTCCGTTCCCGACGACATTCATGGCATTTTTATGGAATATTCCTGAGGGGATAGTGTGCAATACGTGTTTTATGCCATCAAATTCCAGCGTATGGCCTGCGTTTGGGCCTCCTTGAAATCTGGCGATAATATCGTATTCCTTGGTCAGTACATCAACAATTTTTCCTTTTCCTTCGTCTCCCCATTGGAGTCCAAGCAATAAATCTACCATGTAATGTTTGGGTTATTCAGTTAGGTTTTTTTCTTTGTTTCGTGTTCCGTAGAAGTATAAAGAGTGATTGTTGATTTTTATATCAAACACCTCTTCGATTGTTTTTTTGATGGATTGGATGCGAGGATCACAAAATTCCACCACCTCGCCAGTGTCCGTAAGGATAACATGATCATGCTGGCGATCAAAATAGGATTTTTCGTATTGCGCCTGATTTTTGCCAAATTGATGTTTACGGACCAGTTTGCTCTCCAATAAAAGCTCGATGGTATTGTACAGTGTAGCTCGACTCACCCTGTAGTTTTTGGTCTTCATTTTAATGTAAAGGGATTCCACATCAAAATGGTCGTCACTATCGTAAATTTCCTGTAAAATGGCGTAGCGTTCAGGGGTCTTGCGGTGTCCTTTTTCCTCAAGATAGGCCGTGAACACGTTTTTTACAATTTCCTGATTTTTATTGTTTCCCATGGCTTTCTACCTATGCTAATGCACAAAGGTACAGTTAAAAATTAAATTCTGGTCACTTTATCGATTCCTTCGACTTGCTTTAAATTGTTCATCAGCCTTTTAAGGATGTTGTTGTTTTTCACGACCAAAGTGATTTTTCCTTTGAATGTACCGCCATCTGCGCTAAAGTTAAGGTTGCGCATATTTACGTGCATGTTTTCCGAAATGATCTTGGTGATGTCCTTTACCAATCCCATATTGTCGATACCGGTAAGTTGTATATCCACCGAAAATTCCTCCTGGGATGAATCTATCCATTTGGCACTGATGATGCGATAGGCGTAGTTGGATTGCAGCGAAATGGCATTGGGACAGTTTTTTTTGTGCACTTTGATCCCATCGTTGACACTTACAAAACCGAATACATCATCCCCGGGAATAGGGTTGCAGCATTGCGCCAATTTATAGTTGAGCCTTTCTTCTTCCTTGCCAAACACGAGCAAGTCGTATTTGGTGGTAATCTCGTTCTTGTCAACATCTTTGGGTACAGGGGTTTTTCGAATCCTGTTTTTAAAGAAATTGATGAACGCATTGTGATAGGAAGAGGCAAAATCCTTCAATTTTTCATTGTCGATAACGCCGATACCCACGCGGTAAAACAGGTCCAAACTGGTCTTTAATTTGAAAAAGGTCACCAATTTGTTGACGGTATCCTCGTTCAAATTGATTTTTTGGGCCTTGAGCTTGCGGCGCAAGATTTCCTTGCCTTCTTCGGCCACCTCTTTCTTCTCTTCGCTCAGGGACGATTTGATCTTGGATCGTGCCCTTGCCGTTTCGGCATAATCCAACCAGCTTTGTGAAGGTTTGGCACTATCGGAAGTGATGATTTCCACTTGGTCCCCACTCCTCAATTTTGTTCCCAGGGGAACCAATTTCCCGTTGACCTTGGCTCCACGGGTCTTCATACCGATTTCTGTATGAATGTTAAAGGCAAAGTCGAGGGCCGTAGACCCTTTGGGCATTGATTTTAGGTCTCCTTTAGGAGTGAATACAAATATTTCCTTTGCGTATAGGTTCAGTTTGAATTCCTCCACAAAATCCACAGCATTGCCATTGGCCGTTTCCAGCGCTTCCTGCAGTTTGTTCAACCATTCCTCTATACCTTGTTCCTTTTGGTTGCCATGCTTGTACTTAAAATGGGCGGCATATCCTTTTTCCGCGATTTCGTGCATACGCTCACTGCGTATCTGAACTTCCACCCATTTCCCCTTGGGCCCCATTACGGTGATGTGGAGCGCCTCGTAGCCCTTGGATTTGGGAGAGGTGATCCAATCGCGCAAACGAATGGGATTGGGGGTAAAGTGGTCCGTAACAATGGAATAGATTTTCCAAGCAAGGAATTTCTCGTTCTTACGATCGGACTTATAGATGATCCGGATGGCAAACTTGTCGTAGACTTCATCAAAAGTGACATTTTGGGCCTTCATTTTCCTTCTGATGGAGAAAATGGACTTCATGCGCCCTTTGATGTAATAGTTGAGTCCCTCCCGGTCCAATGAGGTACGGATCACATTGGAAAAGTCCTCGATATAGGACAGACTCTCTTCTTCCGTGTCCTCAATTTTAGCAAGTATGTCGTGATAGACCTCTGGCTCCGTATATTTTAGGGAGAGATCCTCTAGATGCGTTTTGATGTTGTACAGACCAATACGGTGGGCCAAGGGAGCATAAATGTACAAGGTCTCCGATGCAATTTTAACCTGTTTGTGCTCTGGCATGGAGTCCATGGTGAGCATGTTGTGGTAACGATCTGCAATCTTAATGATGATGACCCGTACATCATCATGAAGGGTCAGCAGCATTTTTCTAAAATTCTCCGCTTGCTGACTGATGTCCTTATCTTTCTTGAGGTGGGCTATTTTGGTGAGTCCGTCAACAATTCGAGCCACTGTTTCCCCGAACATTCGTTCAATATCCGCCAAGGTGTAAGGAGTGTCCTCAACTACATCGTGCAGTAGGGCGGAAGCAATGGATACAGCATCCAGTCCGATTTCTGAAGCAACGATCTTGGCAACGGCAATGGGATGAAAAATATAGGCTTCGCCCGATTTGCGACGCTGGTCCTTATGGGCATCCACGGCCACATCAAAGGCCGACCGAATCAACTTCTTGTCCTCATCCGTCAACGTTTGGTAGCTTATGCGAAGCAATTCTTTGTACTGCTTCGCAATCTCCTTGTTCTCTTTTTCAATAGCAGCCTCTGTCATAGTATATTAAATTTACTACAATCTTATTATCTAAACAACAAAATCTATGCCTTAAGGTTTCGGATGCGCTCTACTAAGGGCGGATGGGAGTAATGCACAAAAACATAAGCGGGGTGGGGCGTGAGGTTGCTCAAGCTCTTTTTGGACAACTTCTTTAAGGAAGATACCAAGGGTTGCGAAGCAAAGGTAGTCTTCGCGAAGTCATCAGCCTGAAATTCAAATTTTCTCGACACATAGTTCATGAGCAATCCCGTAAGTTCCGATATGGGGCTGTACAACAATGCAAACCCTACCAGCGCGGCATGAAAACTAGGAGTAGATACCCCAATGGCCAATGAGATTTCGGGGTGGTTGATGAACAATGATAGAATGTAAAGGGTAAGTCCCGTCGTCAATAAGGAGACAATCAGGTTGACAATGATGTGGTTGCGTTTGTAATGTCCGACTTCGTGCGCCAAAACGGCCACAATTTCATCCTCGCTCAAATCTTGGATCAGGGTATCGAACAAGGTAATGCGTTTTTCTTTTCCGAAACCAGAAAAATAGGCATTCGCTTTAGTGGAGCGCTTGGAACCATCGATAACAAAGATATTTTGAAGCTCAAAACCCACTTTTTGGGCGTAGTTTTCTATGGAACTTTTAAGGCTTCCGTCTTCCAAGGGCGTTTGTTTATTGAACAGGGGCACGATCAATCGACTGTAAAACAAATTGATGAACAGGATGAAAATACCAACGGCTATCCACGCATAGATCCAAAAATAAGGTCCTGTGGATTGATAAAACAACATGAACAATGTCAAAATACCACCTCCAAGAATAACCGTGAGGATGCCTCCTTTTAGTTTATCCGAGAAAAAGGTGGATGGACTGGTTTTGTTGAATCCGTACTGCTCTTCGATCACAAATGTTCGGTAATAGGAAAACGGTAGGCCCAAAAGCGCACTTCCCAGCATAATGATTCCGAAGAAAATCAAGGCCATGGGAATCGGGTCTTCGGTGATGGAACGTGTGAATTGATCTACCCACTCGAAACCTCCAAAAACCAGAAAGCAGATGGTCAAGATAAGGGAAAAACCATCAGAAATTACCCCGAACTTGTAATTGGTCCGTTTATATTGTTGGGATTTTTGATATTCAGATTCATCAAAAACATCGGCCAGTTCAGGAGGTACGGTCGATTTGAAACGCTTGGCGTTCAGGTACTCCAAATACTGGTGAGCCAGATATTGGACCACAAGGATGGCCAGGATGACATAAAAGAGCAAGTTTTTTTCCATAGCTTAAAATCCGCGCTGGCGCTTCGCCTCAAATATAAGTATTGCAGCGGATACCGAAACATTCATGGAGTCTATTTCTCCTTGCATCGGTATAATGATGTTTTGGTCTGAATTTTGAAGCCATTTTTCGGTCAATCCAGTAGCCTCGGTACCCATCACTAGGGCCGAGGCGGCTTTAAAATCACAGTCCACATAATTTTTGGAAGCGGTTAAGGCAGCACAGTAAATTTTGATTTGGTTGGTTTGTAAAAAAGCAATGATCTCGTCCGTGGTTCCTACGCCAATTTGGTTGGTAAACAGACACCCCACACTGGAACGGATAATGTTTGGACTATACAGGTCGGATTTGGGATTTGCAATCAAAACGGCATCTACGGCGGCCGCATCGGCAGTTCGCAGCAGGGCGCCAATATTGCCCGGCTTTTCGGGAGCTTCGGCAACCAACACCAAAGGTGATGTACTGGAAAAGGAAATGTGCTCCAATCCATGATCTTTGGATTCCATGATGCCCAGTAGGCCTTCCGTAGTGGCCCGATGTGCGATTTTGCCGTAAACACTTTCGGAAACCTGTACCATTTCTGGGTGTGATTGGGCAGTAAATGCCCTAATGGAAACGGAACCCATAATTTCTGGACAAAAAAGAAGGGTTTGCAATCGGTAACCTCCTTTTAGGGCCAATTCGATTTCGCGCTGACCTTCCACGACAAAAAGCCCATTCTTTCTGCGTTCGCGGGATTTCTCCTTGAGCAGTAGGATTTTTTTAATCAACGGATTTTGGGCACTACTGATTACTTTGGCTTCCATAGGCATGGTAAAAATAGCCATTCCTGTAATTATTGAAAGGGGTTTTCGACCAAGTGTTAAAACCTAGACCATGAACAAATTAACTGTTTTTTTGTTTTTGTTGGGCCTTGTTGCCTGCAAACAAGAGGCTAAAAATGAAACAAACGAAGCTCCGGTAAACGAGGTTCAGGAGAGCATGAAAAGTGAAACTGTTTATCCCGATGCACTCGCAAAGGTGTTTGAGGCCCATGGTGGCTTGACACAGTGGAAAGTACAACGAACCCTATCTTACGTGATTCCCAAGCCAAATATGCCCGAAACCCATACCATTGACCTTTGGTCCAGAAAGGACAGGATCGATACCGAACAATTTTCAATGGGTTTTGATGGGGAGCAGGCTTGGCTCATGAATGGTAGTGGTAAGTACGAAGGTGATGTAGGCTTTTATCATAATTTGATGTTCTACTTTTATGCCATGCCCTTTGTGTTGGCCGATGATGGCATTGTCTATTCCGCCACGCCCGATTTGGAATATGAAGGAAAGAAATACCCTGGAATCCAAATAGCCTATGAATCTGGAGTAGGGGCATCGTCCAAGGACGAATATTTTATTCATTTTGATCCAGACACCCATCAAATGGCTTGGTTGGGGTACACGGTGACGTACCGATCCGGAGAAAGCTCCGACAATGTGAAGTGGATCAATTATGGTGATTGGCAAGAGGTGAATGGCTTGATGCTACCAAAGACCATTACTTGGCACAAGTACGAGGGAAGATCTATATTGGAACCTGTTAATTCCGTGACCTTTGAGGAGGTTACACTTGATGGTAAATCAAAACCTGATGCGTTTTATGTCAAACCTGAAGCAGGGGAGTATGTAACCATCCAGATGAATTAATAGGGAACATGAAAAACAAAAAAAAAGGCGCTCCAGTGAGCGCCTTTTCTATTTTCGAGACCTATTGGCCCTCCTGTTGTCTTTCATATTTGCCCATGTACCGTTTCCAAAGTTCGGTCTGGTGGGTTTCCAACGAAATGTCCCTGCCATCAATATAGGCCTTGGAGAGTTTGTTGGTGCGCATGTCCAAAGCATCTCCTTCGGAGATGAACAAAGTGGCGCTTTTCCCTTCTTCCAAGGTTCCGTACATATCGTCAATACCCAAAATTTTTGCGGTATTGCCCGTGATCAATTGTAAAGCGGTTTCTTTGTCCAATCCCTGTGCCACGGTCTGTCCTGCGTAAAATGCCATGTTTCGGGTTTGGAAATTGGCCATATCCTCATTCTGAATGGCCACCAATAATCCGGCATCCACCAATAACTTGGGCAATTTATAGGTCAAATCGTAATCATCATCATCAAACTCGGGCAAAGAGTGGGTTACATTAACCAAAACTGGAATGTTGTGTTCCTTTAGGAATCCAGCGATTTTATTGGCGCGGTAACCTCCCACGATGACCACATTTTTCACGCCCATGTTCTTGGCTAGCGTAACGGCATCGGTCATTTCCTTTTCGCCATCGGCATGGATAAAGAGACGTTGGGACCCATCAAAAAGTCCTTGCATGGCCGCGAAGGGCAAATTTTTATCACCCGCTCCGGTTTTTCCGTAGGCGATGGAATTCTGGAAAAACATTTTGATATCATCCATTTCCTTGGCATACTCTTTATTAGGAATAAAGCCTCTTTCCTCGCCGGCCCACCAACGACCCCTTCTAAAGAAATTGGGCCAGTTCATGTGAATACCATCGTCAGTTTTCAGGGCTGCATCCTCCCAGTTCCATGCATCAAACTGTACAATGCTGGAGGTTCCGGAGATGGTGCCACCCTGAGGAGTGATTTGTCCTATGAGAACACCATTGGGACGCATACTTTCCACTACTTTCGATTCTGCATTGTAAGCAATCAAACTACGAACATGGGGAATCATTTCCCCGATTTCGTCCTGATCGTCACTAGCTCTCACCGCGTCAACCTCTACCAATCCCAATGATTTGGAGGGTGCTATAAATCCTGGATACACGTGTTTGCCTTCGGCATTGATCGTGGTGCCTTTTGTGGGCGCCGTTAAACCGGCACCGATGGCGGTAATCTTTCCATCATTAAAAATGATGGTACAATTCTCTATGACCTCTCCGTTACCAATATGGGCCGTTGCACCAATAATGGCAACTTGCTCGGATTGAGGTGGGGCAGGGGTCTGCTGTGCGTTCAATGTGACCCCAAAAACTAATGTTATGATTAAGATTATTTTTTTCATGTCTTACTTTTTAAAGGGTGTCACATTCAAATCGTTCTTTCTTGCTCTGAACGGGGGTTCGGGAGTCACCTCCCTTTTTGTTCTCGTTCAGCATCATGCCAATCAGCTTGTTACGCTCTTTTTTCACCGACTCCCTCATCATTTTATCTTTTTCCAAGTCAAAATAAACCGTTCCTTCCACCAAAGTTTTTTCGGCTTTGGCGTAAATCGATAACGGATGGTCCGTCCAAAGTACCACATCGGCATCCTTGCCTTCTTCGATGCTGCCTACGCGGTCATCCAAATGCAACAACTTGGCTGGGTTCAAAGTGACTGTTTTCCAAGCTTCAATTTCTGACATACCACCATATTTTACCGTTTTGGCGGCTTCTTGGTTCAACCTTCTCGACATCTCGGCGTCATCACTGTTGATGGCCACAGTCACCCCTTGACTTGTCATGATGGCTGCGTTGTATGGAATGGCGTCGTTTACCTCGTATTTGTAAGCCCACCAGTCGCTAAAGGTTCCCCCTCCAACACCGTGTTCGGCCATTTTATCGGCTACTTTGTAGCCTTCCAAGATGTGGGTGAACGTGTTGACGCGGAAGCCAAATTTTTCAGCCACCTTCATCATCATGTTGATTTCACTTTGTACGTAGGAGTGGCAAGAAATGAAGCGTTCCCCATTCAAAATTTCCGCCAAGGTTTCCATTTCCTCATCGTAGCGGTAGGGTTGTCCACTCTTTTTCAACTCATCGTATTCTTTGGCACGTTGGAAGTAATCCGTGTAGACTTGCTCCACACCCATTCTGGTCTGTGGGAAACGGGAATAACTGCCCCAGTTGGATTGTTTTACGTTCTCGCCCAAAGCAAACTTGATGAACTTGGGTGAGTTTTCAAAAATCAATCCTTCAGCATTTTCGCCCCACTTAAATCGTAAAATGGCTGATTGTCCTCCTATTGGGTTGGCGGAGCCATGCAATAATTGAGCTGTGGTCACACCACCGGCCAAGTTGCGGTAAATGTCCATGTCCTTAGGGTCTACCACATCCTCCATATGCACTTCGGCGGATGAGTTTTGACCTCCCTCGTTGATGGAAAGGGCCGCAATATGGGTGTGTTCGTCAATGATACCTGCGGTAAGGTGCTTGCCTGTCGCATCCACAACGGTAGCGCCACCAGCACGAAGGTCTTTGCCTACTTTGGCAATCTTTCCTTTTTTGATGAGGACATCCGTATTTTCCAAAATGCTTTCACCGGTCCACACCGTAGCGTTCTTGAAGAGCATATCCTCTTGCTTTGGCTTGGTCTTGTATCCATAGCCCACATTCGGATAGGTCAGTGCGATAAGTTCTGGCTTTTCGGCCTGCTTTTCATCTTTGGCTTTCTCCTCGAACCCAGCGGTCTGAGTCAAAATTGCCGATGTTTCATCGCCATTGGGGAGCACTACATTTCCTTTAATGGTCTTAGTGTTTGGCATTACTTGAGCCACCATTCGGTAAGAACCCACATTGTCCTCGCTAAAGGAAATGTTCAGCCAATCAGCAGAATAATCTATCTTGGAATCTACGGTTGTATCTCCTTTTTTGATTTCTGCCTTTGGCTTACTGGCCTCTCCGGTCAAGGAAACTTTGTAGGTGGTGCCGTTGACAGCAAGGTCATAATCACCGCGAATGTCGATAACGTCCATGCTTTCTATAATATTTTTGGTGCCCTGTACCCAGTTTTCGTAGAGGGTGGTTCCTTTGTCAAATAGGTCACCTGAAGTAATCAAGAAGTTGGCTTGGCTTCCTGCTTGAAGGGTGCCTATTTCGTTCGATTTCCCTAAAATTTGTGCGGGAACAGTCGTCAAGGCTTCCAAAGCTTTGGTTTTGGAAAGTCCGTAAGTAATGGCCTTCATGATTTTTTCTTTCAAATCCTTTGGTGATTTCAGGCCATGAAGGGTTATGGAGAACTCCACACCATTGTCTGCCAACACTTTTGGGTTTGAAGGCGCTAAGTTCCAATGTCTCATGTCTTTCAAAGCAATGTATTTTGCTTCGTAAGGGTTGGATACATCAAAGGCATCCGGGAAATTGAGCGGCAAGATCAGTTTGGCATTGGTTGCCTTAATGTCATCGATGCGCTCATATTCATCGCCTCCGGCCAAAATGGTATACTGAATCCCGAAAAGGTCGCCGATTTTATCGGCTCGCAACACATTGCCATTGTCACCAGCGGCATAAATTTGGGTGAGGCCTTGGTTGGCGATCAATGCTTCCAAGGAACGGTCCTTGGTATCCACATTGCCTTTGCTGTACCAGTCCATGTCGTAATACACCTGGCGCATCAAGGCCATGGCACCCATTAGGGAACTTGGGTAGGACTGACGTGAGGCCCTACTTTTTTCAAAAGAGAAATATTGTGCCGACCTATCGGAAAGTATGCGTTGTGCTTCGGAAGCTTCATCGTTCAAGGCAACCAGTAGTCCGGTTCCTCTGGCGATACCGTCCTCGATATGGGCATTGATAGCGCCAAATCCTGCATTTCTGAGCTCTTTGGCCGCTTTGGCATCATACGAAAAGTTGTTAATGGCATCATTCTCTGGCATAATATGGTCGTTCCAATAAAAGCCCTCTCTCGATGGTTCATATTGTGCAGACCTGCCGCCTCCTCTGGCCTCTTCGGGAAGTTTTACCCCAAAGCCGGAGTAGATATCGATAAATGATGGGTAGATGGATTTTCCGCTAAGGTCCTCCACGACCGCATTCTTGGGAATGTTCACGGATTTCCCCACTTGTACCACTTTGCCATTTTGAATGAGCAGCGTACCCTTGTCGATGACCTGGGTAGGGGTTACATAGATCTTGGCATTGGTGAATGCCATGTAATTGTTGTTTTTCTTTGCTTTGACACCGTCGTTTATTGGAAAGTAATCCTGTGCCAACAAAGAAACACTGCCCATGAAGAAAAGCAGCGCTAAAAGTTTAAGTTTCATAGGGTTTAAATTGAATTAGTCGCTCTAAATATAACCTAACTTAGAGGACTCTACAAGTTTGAAAGGTGACCCATCTGCTGTTTTCGGTGGTTGATCATGAGTCCTACGACGCCATTGTAACTTTTGATGCCTTCTTTTTGGTTGTTCACCTTTAAAAATGTGTTGAACACGGATTTAAAGACAGGTTCCATTGGATTCTCATATTTTTCCCAAAAATCGCGTAATTCATTAAAATTTTCTTTGACCCCCATGTTGATGGTGGCCACTATTTCATTGTACCGCTCCTCATCTTTGTAAAATAGGTCCGTTAAGCAATACCCCAAGGCATGGTTGTAGGCGGAATATTTAAAATATGAATCGTCACTTTCCGAAGCCACCAAAAAACCGATAAAATTGGTTGCTCCTTCCGCAGAGTAACCCAATTGGTGTCCCACTTCGTGACAACTCACCGTGGGTAATCTGAACTTGGGCGTAATTCCGTTCACTTGGGCTTCGTTCGTAAAGGGGTTGAGGTATCCCCCATAGCCCATAAAAGTTAGGGGGACGCTATAAATGGATGATTTTAAGCTGTGATACTCAAACCCGAAATCTGGGTATTGCTTTGCAAAGTTATCGTAGGCCTCTTCCGTTTTGGTAAATATTTCCGATTTGGAATAGGGGATATGTACTGGCGAAATGGTATCTCCAGTAATTTCATGTTGATATTGATTGGTTTGGGTTACGATATACCGAGTAAACTCCACCAGCTCGTCAACCGTATATTCCCGCTCTATCCCAAGTTTCCAAGTGATGGGTTGTCTATGATAGTTCATGCCCCAAAGTAGGTGGAATGCAAAAAACACAAGGGAAAGCACTACGACAATATCCTTTAAGAAAAGTAGCGGCTTCTTTGTGATGTTTTTCCAGTTTTTATAAACAAACCGGATGGCCAAGATACCAAGCGCGGTATAGATGATATCCCCAATCGAAAACGGAATCCAACCAAATACAATTCTCAAAAAGCTTGAAATGTAAAGGTAAAGCCCATTACTATAATAATCTTCCACAAATTGGGGATTACTCCCTATCCATTGGACCAATACGACTTGAATCGGGAGTGCGATGGCAATGATGGTCTTGGTTTTTTGTCGCATGGAACAAGAAAGGCAAATTTGTTAGGGCAATAAAAAAGCCGCACGAAAAGTACGGCTTTTTGTGTGATGTTGTAGTATCGTTATTCTTGGATTCCAACAATTTCTACGTCAAAAACCAAGGTAGAACCTCCTGGAATGGGGCCGTAGTCGTTTTCTCCATATCCCAAATGTGGGGGAATGAACAAGCGTACTTTGTCTCCGACCTTCATGGTCAACAGCCCTTCGCGGAAACCAGCGGCTAGCTGTGCATCTGGGCTGTAGGACATGGGGAATGGTCGGTAACCGCCCTGATCTCTTCTACCCGGATTCAATTGATTGAATTTTTCCGCAACCTCTTGAATGTTACTATCGAACAGCTCACCATTGAACAACCAACCGGCGTAGTTTACCATTACCATTTGTCCCACTTTGGGCTCTTCGCCTTCACCTTCCTTCAAACTTAGAATGCGAAGTCCGCTTGAAGTTTCTTCTGCCTCGTTGATTTGTTCGTTGAACTGAGCTACCAAATCTTCCTTCATTTTTTTGAAGGCTTCCTCTTCGGCCTTGGCCTCCTCAAAGTAGTCGCTCATGATTTTAACGGCATCAAATTGTCTTGCCTCTTTGCCGTTGCGAACAATTTCCACGTGGTTCATTACCACATCGGTGGCGGGCTTGTCGCGCTGACCGGTTTTTACATTGGCAATGGAATCGACCACATCCATTCCTGCTACCACTTCCCCGAAAACGGTGTGCTTGCCATCCAACCACGGGGTAGCTTTATGGGTGATAAAGAATTGGCTGCTGTTGGTTTTAGGACCTCTGTTGGCCATGGATAGGATTCCTTTTTTGGAGTGGCGCAAGGAATCGTTGAATTCATCCTTAAACGTATAGCCAATATTACCACTACCTGAACCTGTTGGGTCACCACCTTGAATCATAAAATCTTTGATGACACGGTGGAAAATAATACCGTCATAGAATTTCTTATCCTTGTATTCATCGCTTACAAAAGGATTCTTGCCCTCGGCCAAGGATACAAAATTGGCAACGGTCACCGGGGTTTTTTTGTATTCCAATTGAATGATGATGTCCCCTTTGGTCGTCTGGATGTCGGCAAAAATACCGTCGCCCAAATCGGCATATTTGCTCGATTTGCATCCTATGATCACCAGGAGAAATAAGGGTATGATGTAAAATAGTTTTTTCATTTGTTATGGTTTTAGTTTAAACTGTCGTTATCTATGATTATGGTATGTAATTCTACGGATGATTTTAAAGGTGTTTTGGGGCCGATGGCCTTGTTGTCCCCTTGATAGCCGTAGGCGAGGGGAGAGGGGAACAAAAATGTGGCTTTTTCATTGATTTTAAGCAGTTTCACCGCATTTTGAAGCCCCGGGAACAATTGCTGCTTGTCGATTACATGGGATTTCGGTCCGATTTCCTCAGCCGTGTAGATGGTATCGTTGCCCAAGGTCATCAAATTATAGGAAAACAAGATTTGGTCGCCTGTTTTTAATTGATAAGTGGCCGTATCATTTTTGATTTCATAAAAATACCAAAAGCCATTGGAACTGGAAAGGTATTCGTGTACGGTATCCTGCTCCATAATGTTGCTGATGGCCTTTTCTTCTTCGGCCAACAACTTTTTGGTGCGTTCTATGGACTCCTTGAAAAAACTGCCCGATTTGACTTCTACGGGTCTTCTTGGCTCCGGTCCTCCACAGCCTATCACTAATACCATCAACAGCAACGCGATACAATACCTCATGGATTCAATTTGTTTTTATAGGATTTCAAGATTTCATTGAAACGGGCTATGGTCTCTTCCATGCCAAGCTCACTTCGTCCGCCAGCGGCATTGTTGTGTCCGCCCCCGTTAAAGTGCGCACGGGCAAATTCGTTCACGGAAAAATCACCAACCGAGCGCAACGAGATCTTGATAATGCCTTCTTCACGATGTTCAATAAAAATCAACGCGAAAATAATGCCCTCCAAAGTTAGTCCATAATTTACGAATCCTTCGGTATCCCCTTTTTTAAAGTCATTATGGTCCAGCTCATCCTGTGTCAGGGTGATGTATGCCGTCCGGTATTCGGGCAAAATAACCATATTGCTCAGTGCAACGCCCAACAAATGCAATCGGGATGGAGAGTTGGTATCAAAAACCTCCCGGTGGATTTCCATGTTGTCCGCTCCCTTGTCAATCAGTTCAGCTACAACGCGGTGTGTTTTGCTGGAGGTGGAACGATATTTAAAAGACCCTGTGTCCGTCATAATGCCCGTATATAAATTGGTGGCGATATCGGCATCAATTTGGTCCGTTTCCCCCAAAAAATTGATAAAGTTGTACACCATCTCGCAGGTAGAGCTCATGGTTACATCGGAATAGGTCACCTTTGCATAGTCGCTGGGTTGCTGGTGATGGTCGATCATAATAAAATCGGCCTTGGCTTCTTGCAGTATGCTTTCCATCTGTCCTACGCGGGACAAATCGTTAAAATCCAATGTAAAAATTACAGTCGCCGTATCAATCACTTCCTTTGCCTTTGGATTTTCCCGCTCAAAATTGATAACGGAATCGTTGCCGGGCATCCACTTGAGGAATTTAGGGTAATCGTTGGGAGCAATTACCGCCACGGTATGTCCCTTTTTGCTCAAAAAGCCGTGGAGTGCCAAACAAGAGCCCATGGCATCCCCATCGGGGTTTCTGTGAGGGATGATGGCAATCTTTTGGGGCTTGGAAAGAATGGACTTTACTGTAGTGATATCCGCTGAATTCATGCGGCCAAATATACAATAATATAATATAGAGGTAACTTGGTTTATCCGTATTTTTGGTTCGGAAAAAATACATCATGAAACAATTTTACACCTTGCTGGCAGTAGTACTTCTGCTATCCGCCTGCAAACAAAAAACCGAAAAACAAGAAGCGACCCAAGTAAAGCCAGCCCCCGATTTTGTGGTAGCTTTTGGCTCTTGTAACATGTCGCAGGAACCCAACCTGTTTTGGGACGATATTGTGGCACAACAACCCGATGTTTGGATTTGGGGCGGGGATATCGTTTATGCCGATACCGATGACGTGGAACGACTAAGGGCCATTTATGCCATGCAGGATACGGTTGCAGGCTATGCGGAATTGAAAAAGGAAGTGCCGGTTATTGGAACTTGGGACGATCATGATTTTGGAGTGAACGATGGAGGGGCCGATTTTGCCATCAAGGCCGAGAGCCAGCAAGTGTTTTTGGACTTTATGGATGTTCCTACGGACAGTGAACGGAGGAATCAAGAAGGGGTATATGCTTCCCATGAGTACGAGCTGCCTTCTGGAAAAGTGAAAATTATAGTACTGGATACCCGATATTTTAGAAGTGATCTCATCAAAAGTGATGATGCCCAAAGACGTTATGAACCCACCATGGACTCCACAGCCACCATTTTGGGAGCCAAACAATGGCAATGGTTGGAGAATGAACTGAACCAATCTGAAGCCGATTTCAATTTGATTATGTCCAGTATTCAAGTGTTGTCCGGAGAACATGGGTTTGAGACCTGGGGCAACTTTCCCTTGGAGGTTAAAAAACTGGAAAGTCTGATTGCCCAATCAGGGGCTAAGGGTGTGGTGCTCTTATCTGGTGACCGACATATTTCGGAATTCTCCAAAACCGATATTACTGGTCTTTCGTATCCATTGATCGACTTTACCAGCAGTGGACTTACCCATTCTTATTCCAGCTTCAGCGGGGAGCCGAACCAACATCGGGTAGGTGAGGTGGTGTCCGACAAAAGCTATGGAATCATTAACCTCTACATACAGGATAAAGCGGCGGAATTTAAGATGATGGGTGATAACGGAGAGGTGCTGCAAGAGTTAAAACAACGCTATTGAGCCTTGTACCTTGGTCGAAAAAGCGTAAGTTTGCGCAAAATTTAAAAAATGACTGGAAATAGAACATTTACCATGATTAAGCCTGATGCCGTTGAAAACGGGTATATTGGCGCAATTTTGGATAAAATTACGGCTGCTGGATTTAAGATTGTGGCCATGAAGTACACACAGTTGAGCAAGAGGGATGCCGAAATATTCTATGCCATCCACAAAGAGCGTCCGTTTTTTGGTGAATTGGTGGAGTTTATGACCAGAGGTCCCATTGTAGCAGCCATCTTGGAAAAAGACAATGCCGTGGATGATTTCCGTGCACTGATCGGTGCCACCAATCCAGCTGAGGCTGCCGAGGGCACCATCAGAAAATTGTATGCTGCCAGCATTGGTGAAAATGCAGTACACGGTTCCGATAGCGATGAAAACGCAGCTATCGAAGGTGCTTTCCACTTCTCCGGAAGGGAAATCTACTAATCGATACTCAACATATTTTTTAAGAGAGCCACCTATCCGGGTGGCTTTTTTTGGTAGTTATTTAGGAATCCAAATGAGTTAAACCTAGAAAAAAGACATTACTGGCAAGCGGATTCAGTTTGATGAACAATGTTGGATTTCTCGTCGCTTCGCTCGCTCGAAACGACTCAGGGTTCTTATTGTCATTTCGAACGTAAGTGAGAAATCTACATTGTCATCCTGCACGGTAGCTGAGCGTAGTCCAAGCACAACACTGAATTTATATTGAAGATGAGATGCTGAATCGAGTTCAGCATGACGTTTATTTTGTCATTTCGAACGTAGGTGAGAAATCTACATTGTCATTCTGTGCGGTGACTGAGCGTGGTCGAAGCACAACACTAAATCTTTGTTAAGGATGAGATGCTGAATCGGGTTCAGCATGACGTTTTTTTGTCATTTCGAACGTAGGTGAGAAATCTACATTGTCATTCTGTACGGTAGCAGAGCGTAGTCGAAGCACAATACTGAACCTATGTTAAGGGTGAAATGCTGAATCGAGTTCAGCATGACGCATTTTACCGCAACACCAATTTTTTGACCAATTCCTTGCCCAACTCTTCATTGATCATTTTAATGATCTTGGATTTGCCCAAACTCAACTCTTCCCGAAGCACAGAAGACGATAACGACACATATAAGGTTTCATTCTTCAACTCCACACTGGTGGTATAGTTGTTTACCCCGTTCCCCATGAGGCTCGACCAGGCATCACGTGCATTTACCCTGTCCATGCCCTTTTGCAGCTTGTTTTCCTGTATAAACTCGCTCAAAGCTTCGCTCAATGGGATATGTGAACTGTGTCTTTTCGCCATTATTGCGGAATTTTTATGGGTTCAAAACGGTTATATCGGTAGGTCACCCCTTCGTCGTTGACCACAGAAAAAGATAGGGAGTCCAGCTGTACCAATTTTTCTTCCCATTCGCTCAACGGGGTTGAATAACGTAGCAGGATGCTGCCATTGGTGGTGGCGGTAGACAAGCTTTCCACATCTTTTGACGTGTCATAAGTGCCATCAAATTGGGGCTTTAGTTTTTTTCGGAATCCCTTTCCGTTTTCTATTTGAATAAAATCGATAGTAGGATTGATGCCATATTCCTTTGTGGCTCCATTGGGGAATTCTACTTCCGAAATTTCCCAGTATCCATTCAAATAATGCAAATCATCTGGGTTCACGGACGGATTGCCACAACGCCACAACATCAAAATAACCAAAATGAAAAGGATTCTTCGCATGATGCTACAAGGTAAAAATTTTATAACTCTGATGGATGTTCTTGACCACATTTTCGGTACGGTCGGCGTGGGTATCGCTGATAAATATCTGACCAAAGTTTTCATCCTTTACCAATCCTACGATATGGGACACCCGGTTTTCATCCAGTTTGTCAAAAATATCATCCAACAATAAAATGGGAGTGGTGTCCGCCAGTTGCTTGATGAAATGAAACTGAGCGAGTTTTAAGGCAATCAAAAATGATTTTTGCTGGCCTTGGCTGCCAAATTTTTTGATGGGATGACCTGCAATCGTAAAGCTAAGGTCGTCTTTGTGCACCCCCACCGATGTGTATTGAAGGGCACGGTCTTTCTCAATATTTTTTTCCAATAGCTGCAATAGGGAATCATCCGTCAATTGGCTATCATAAGTGAGGTCGATTTGCTCGTCCTTCTCCGAAATGTTGTGGTATTGTTCCTTGAAAATGGGCAAGAAAGCTTCAATAAAAGCTACCCTCTTTTGGTGGATGGCCGTTCCCAAGGTTTGCATTTGCTCATTGTAAATGCTCAAGGTGTCCTTGTCAAACGTTCGATTGGCGGCAAAATATTTGAGCAGGGAATTCCGCTGCGAAACTACCTTGTTGTATTTGATGAGGTTTTGTAGATACACTTTATCCGACTGCGAAATGACCCCGTCCATAAACTTTCTGCGGGTCTCGCTGCCCTCCAAAATCAAGTCACGGTCCGAAGGGGAAATGATGACCAAAGGCAAAAAACCAATGTGTTCGGAAAACTTTTCATAGGGTTTTCCATTGCGTTTGATTACTTTTTTGGTGCCTTTTTTAAAGGAGCACAGTATCTTTTCGGTCCGTCCTTGTTTCTCAAATTCCCCTTCAACCACAAAAAAATCGGTATCGTGTTTTATGTTTTGCGTAGAGACGGGATTAAAGTAGCTCTTGCCAAAGCACAAGTGGTAAATGGAGTCCAAAACATTGGTCTTGCCCACCCCGTTATCGCCCACCAAACAGTTGATTACCGGGTCGAATTCCAAGGTCTTGGAATCGAAATTCTTGTAATTGACTAAGGATAAATGTCTTAAAAACATAAAAACCGTGAGAAACAAATTTGGGGTTAAAAGGTGGCCCATCCAAAACGGGAATCCAAAAATAACGAATAAATTAGCTTTTGGTTTTGGATAAAAACTTTATTTTTGCGCGACCAATTAAATGACGGATGGCAACATACAAGAAGAGAGGCTTTAAGCCAAAAAATAAGGAAGAGGAAGCTCAGCTAGAGGAACACGATAGTACTACGGCCGAAGTATTCAATACGTTGGACGAAAGTGCTTCCAAGACCGAAGCATGGGTTCAAAAGAACCAAAACTACATTTTGGGCGTTATTGGAGTGGTAGCGATCGGTGTTTTGGCCTATTTGGGTTACCATCAATTCATTCAAAATCCGAAAGA
Organism: Flagellimonas sp. MMG031; assembly: GCF_040112705.1. Lineage (NCBI taxonomy): Bacteria > Pseudomonadati > Bacteroidota > Flavobacteriia > Flavobacteriales > Flavobacteriaceae > Flagellimonas > Flagellimonas sp. MMG031. Next base: position 3,325,158 of record NZ_CP157804.1, on the reverse strand, counting down.
GGCTTCCGCTGCAAACGAACTTTTTTATCCGCAACAATATTTTGATCAGGCTTTGGCCAGTGAGACCCAGAGGGACTCGTTGTTCACCTTGGCATTGAACGGTGCACAGGGAAAATATGGTTTCTTGGACATTATGGAGGAGTACAGCGGTACCAAAGCGGCCAACTTGGCCAAGTACTCTGCTGGGATGACCTACCTGAATTTGAAACAGTACGATTTGGCCATTGAGCATTTGGAAAGTTTTTCTTCCGATGACGATATCATGGGAGCCATGGCAAAGGGAGGCATTGGTGATGCATTTTCCCAATTGAACCAGCCCGAGGATGCCTTGGATTACTACGAGAAGGCCATTGCGCATAGCGACAACGAATTTACCGCCCCACGATTCTTGTACAAGGCAGGAGTAGTTGCCTTGGACTTGAACGAAAAAGCAAAGGCATTGGAATTTTTTGAACGGATTAAGGAAGAATATCCAGATTCACAGGAAGCCAATGGTGTTGACGCCCTTATTGGATTGGCGCAAAACTAAAAGATGGCCACAGAGAACAAAAACTTATCCGTTTACGATAAAAGCAAAATCCCAAACGCGAAGGACCTTCGGTTTGGGATTGTTGTTTCTGAATGGAACGGTGAGATTACCGAGGCGCTGGCCCAAGGAGCCAAAGAGGCACTTTTGGACTGCGGGGCGCTGCCTGAACATATTCTGCGATGGAATGTGCCCGGTAGCTTTGAACTGACATTTGGATGCAAGAAAATGATCCAAACGGAAAAGCTGGACGCCGTTGTTGCCATTGGCAGCGTAATCCGAGGCGAAACCAGTCACTTTGATTTTGTTTGCAGTGCCACCGCTCAAGGCATTAAGGATTTGAACGTGGCTTACGATGTTCCGGTAATTTTTTGTGTGTTGACCGACGACAACATTGAGCAGTCAAGAGCGAGAAGTGGCGGCAAACACGGCAACAAGGGTACCGAAGCAGCTATTGCGGCCATTCAAATGGCAGTTTTGGGCAGGTAATCCTTCAAGGGAAAAGCTAAGGCTAAAAAATACAACAGCTCCATATTCAAATTGACCAAAAAGCAAGAGCTACTTTGTATAGTATCTATTCTTACCTCTTGATTCTTGCCTCTTGCACATGAACTTATTCCCTGTTAACATTTTTTGGGAGGATGGTCCGACCCTTTTTTTCTATTTTGAGTACCTTTGAGGTTGTAGCGATAAGGAAACCATGCGAAACCCTTTAAAACTTAGAAAAAACAAGAGCTTCGATTACTCCCCGAGATATTATAAGGGAGAGGGGAATCCTTATAAAATAGAACACAAGCTTGATAAATTCAGGACTACGGCACATGCCAACAAAGGCCTTAAAAACAAGGTCACCTCTGCAATGGACGATTTGCAGACCGAAGGGGACAAAAACCTAAAGCTGCGTTTTTGGATCATTGTGGCCGTGTTGGTATTGGTATTCCTGTTTATCATCGATTTTGACCTTTCAATATTCCTAAATCCATAATGGCGGATATTATTAAACTTTTACCGGACCATGTCGCTAACCAGATAGCCGCAGGGGAAGTGGTCCAACGACCTGCTTCCGTGGTAAAGGAACTGTTGGAAAACGCCATTGATGCCAGGTCCACCGCGATTAAATTGATCATTAAGGACGGAGGTAAAACGCTTATTCAAGTAGTGGACAATGGCGTGGGCATGAGTGAAACGGATGCTCGACTTTCCTTTGAACGTCACGCCACCTCCAAAATATCATCCGCCCAAGATTTGTTCAATTTGCAAACCAAGGGGTTTCGGGGAGAGGCATTGGCATCCATTGCCGCCATTGCGCATGTGGACATGCAGACCCGTACGGCGGACACCGAAGTGGGCACCCACATCAAAATTGAGGGCAGCAAAATTGTTTCCCAAGATGTAGTGGCCACTCCTCAAGGTACCTCCATATCTGTCAAAAATTTATTTTTTAATATTCCTGCCCGGCGTAATTTTTTAAAGTCGGATCAAGTGGAACTTCGCCATATTACCGATGAGTTCCATCGCGTAGCCCTAGTACATCCCAATATCGAATTTCACTTTTATAACAACGGTTCGGAAATATTCAATTTGCCCATTTCCAAGCACCGGCAACGTATTGCCCATATTTTTGGCAGTAAAATGGATGGCCGGTTGGTTCCCGTAAACGAGGAGACCGAAGTCGTCACCATTTCTGGCTTTATCTGCAAACCGGAGTTTGCCAAAAAGAGTAGGGGAGAGCAATTTTTCTTTGCCAATAACCGCTTTATCAAAAGCCCCTATTTGCATCACGCCGTGGTGGCGGCTTTCGAGGGTTTGATCAAATCCGATGTGTATCCTGGATACTTTTTGTTTCTTGAGGTTGACCCATCATCCATTGACATCAACATCCATCCCACTAAAACGGAGGTAAAGTTTGATGATGAAAACACGCTATATGCCATTTTAAGATCTACCATTAAGCATAGCTTGGGGCAATTTAATGTAGCCCCGATTTTGGATTTTGACCACGACCCCAATTTGGATACGCCCTATTCCTATAAAGAAAAGGGAGCCGTGCTTCCAAAAGTGACGGTGGATGCCAGTTTCAATCCGTTTGAGGACACTACGGCAAAAAGGAGTCATTCTGGAGGTGGTTTTCAAAAACAGAGTAGCAAGGGCTGGGAAAATCTCTACGAGGGCCTCGGCCAACAAAGTGATGCTGACGGTTTCAGCAGTGTGGTGATCGAATCGGAAAATGACTCACAGGGTACGCTGTATTCCGAAGAAAGTGTTGAGGAACATTTGGCCAGTACCTTTCAGTTACGAAGAAAATATGTGGTGAGCACCGTGAAGTCTGGAATGTTGGTGATACACCAAAATAGGGCCCACGAGCGCATTTTGTTTGAAAAGTTTCTGGGCGAGATTACCGTAAAGGAAGGTGTGAGCCAACAACTCTTATTTCCGTTGGAACTGACCTTTAGCAAGCAGGAATTGACCATTTTGAAGGAAATTGAAGAGAGCCTGACAAATATTGGCTTTGCTTTTGAAAGTTTGGAAGAGGAGACTGTAAAAGTGACAGGCGTTCCCATGATGGTTCCAGAGAGCGGGATTGGCACGGTATTGGATCGTTTGATTTCGGATTATAGGGAAGGCTTTGCCGATGGCTCCATTTCGCAGGCTGAAATGTTGGCCAAGGCCCTGAGCAGAAATTTGGCCGTTCGCACGGGCGATGTGTTGGATCAAGAGTCCCAATTGACTTTGGTGAACAATCTTTTTGCTTGCAAGGAACCCACGCTGAGCCCTTTTCATAAAATAACATATACCATTATCTCCGAAGGAGATATTGATAAAAAATTCAACTAGATGGGTAGAATGACCGAGGCAGTAAAACATTTGTTGATCATTAACGTGATCCTGTTTTTTGCCACACAATTATATGGGGACCAGATGTACCAATGGCTATCGTTATGGTTTCCAAAAAATCCGAATTTTGAGTGGTGGCAGGTCGTTACCCACATGTTTATGCATGGCAACCTGATGCATATTCTCTTCAATATGTACGCACTCTGGGCCTTTGGGACACCTTTAGAGCGAATGTGGGGCAAGAACAAATTTTTGTTTTTCTATTTTTCCGCAGGATTGGGCTCTGCTGCATTGCATACAGGGGTAAATTACTTTTTGTTCAACGAAGGAATGAGTGCCTTGGAAGCAGCTGGAATTGCGCGGACCCAGGTATTGGATATCATTGCCAACGGACAATACAGTCCAGGATGGTACGATATTGTGGGCAAGAGCACTGTGGATAGTATGTTGATGGCCTTCAATACCCCAGCGGTAGGCGCTTCCGGTGCCATTTATGGTATATTGGTAGCCTTCGCCTTTATGTATTCAGAAGCCAAATTGATGCTGATATTTTTGCCCGTCCCAATTAAAGCAAAGTATTTTGTACCTATTTTGATTGCCGTAGATTTGATTTTCGGTATAGGAAATGTAAATACCGGAGTGGCACATTTTGCCCATATTGGCGGAGCATTGATAGGATTTATTATGATGTGGTACTGGAAAAAGAACCAGTTCAACAATAATCGATGGGATTAATTTATGATGAACGGAGGACTTCGATACCAGTTTGCTAGGCTGAGCATTGCGGAAAAACTGATAGCCGTTAACGTACTTATATTTTTACTTGACGGTCTTTCAGGTGCCTTGTTGGGCTATTCTTTTTCCAAATGGTTCCATTTGCCAAAAGATTTTTTTGAGTTTTTGGTCCAGCCGTGGTCCTTGGTCACCTATTCTTTTTTCCATGCAGGTCTGGGGCATATTTTTTGGAACATGCTCATACTTTATTTTGCGAGCAGGATTTTCTTGAACCTGTTCGATGAACAACGCTTCATCAATGTCTACTTTTTGGGTTTGATGTTGGGCGGACTTCTATTTTTGCTCAGTTATAATGTGTTTCCCACCTTGGTCAATTCCAATACGGCATTGGTAGGGGCTTCGGCAGGAGTAAACGCCGTTTTGATATTTGTTTGCGCCTACATTCCCAATCAAGAGGTGCGGGTGATTTTCTTTAATATCAAACTGTGGTACATTGGAGTGGCCTTGGTAGTCAAGGATTTGGTGCTTATTGGCATGGGTGATAACATTGGTGGGGGTATGGCCCATTTGGGCGGAGCTTTCTTGGGTTATGTGTATGCCCGTCAACTTTTCAAAGGGAACGATATTGGGGCGGGGTTTACGACGATGAGGAACGGTATTGCCAACCTATTCAAACCCAGAGAGAAGAAGGCCCCTATGAAAACGGTGTACAAAAACAGGACATCGACTACCAGTAAGGCCTATTATGACAAGCAGGCCAAGCAGAAGAAAATAGATTCCATCTTGGACAAAATCAGCAAATCTGGTTACGAAAGCTTGTCAAAGGAAGAAAAGGACTTTTTGTTCAAGGCCGGTAAGGAAGACTAAAGTGTGAAAAATATCTCATTTTTTGATAAAATTATCTTTACTATAAATATCTTGGTAGCCTTGGTATTGGCTATCTCATTGATAGTGCCTTATGTGCCTGCCCAACTAATTTCTTTCCTGGCCCTAGTAAGCTTAATAGTGCCATTTGTTGTCTTGTTAAACTTACTTTTTGTTGTTTATTGGTTATTAAAAAGGAAAAGGAATTTTATGTTGTCCTGTTTTCTATTGGTATTATGGTATTTGTTGCTCGGGTCATTTTATCAATTTTATAATATTGAGGATAATTCAGATTTGAAAAAGGATAAAACTTTATCATTGATGTCTTTCAATGCTCGGAGTTTCAATGAATTAAAACAATTAAAGACTGAGGGAATAGAAGATAGTATATATCATTTTGTTGCAGTACATGACCCAGATATTGTTTGCTTTCAAGAAACATTATACTCTATGAAACGTAACAATGCATTGAGTCAATACAAGTATAAGTTTGTGGATTTTGTTTACGGCGAAGGTAGAGATAAAGTAATACAGTCTATTTATTCCAAGTACCCGATAGTTCATATCGATTCCATAAATTTTCCTAACAGCTCTAATAATGCAATTTACGCAGATCTTTTAGTCGAAGAAGACACTGTCCGAGTATATAACTTACATTTGCAATCGTATAGAATTGTTCCAGGTCTTCGAACTATTCAAAATGAAGAGTCATCAAAATTGTTTGAGAAATCCGGTAGGGTAATGTTAAAGCAATATGAGCAAGCTAAACTGGTAAAAGAAAATATGGATGCTACACCATATAAAAAAATTGTGGTTGGTGACTTTAACAATACACAATATTCCAACGTTTATAAAATAATAAAAGGAGACTTACAGGATACCTTTCTTGAAAAGGGAAAAGGTTTTGGGCGTACTTATGATTTATGGAAGTTTCCTCTCCGTATTGACTATATCCTGGCCGATGAAAACTTCGAGGTACTTTCCCATCAAAACTTTGACCAACACTTATCCGATCACTATCCGGTTATGGCCACCTTACGATTGACATCACATCAATAGGCAATCCATGGAATCTGCGATAATATGGATAATCAAAGCCAATCCGATTATCCGGGTAGGTTTAAAAAATGGTAAGATGGCATAGAGGGCAATGGCCCAATAACTGTGCAAGAAGTGAAACCCTACGCTGCAGCGCTGAGGGTCAAAAAGGGGGTCGGCCCAAAAATGATCAACATCAATCAGAATTCCAGCTAGAAGAATCAATGCAACCTTGATGCGATTGCCCTTAAAAAACCAGAACGCAATGAGTATGGGCACCAAAAAATGAATGCCATAATGGATAAAGTGCCTAAGCATGTTGCAAATCTAAAGGGAAATCTTTCAGGTAGTCGAGGGCATTGGTGCCTTCATTGAACAACAGGTCCAAAATGCTCAAATTGGGAATAAAGCCATGTCGCTCCTCAAACACCTGCGGGTAGGGCTCCATAGACCAGTCTTTTTCTTTTTTGGCCTCTACCAAAAAACGGGCATCGAAGTAAACTTCTGGTCGCACTTCGTAAATCGTGGTTTTTTCATGGGGTACGCCAATCCCTATACACCCTGCAACGGCTTCAATGGTCTTTAGATTGAAATCATAGAGTACATCCTCATCTCCTTCATAAAGCGGTTTAATGTCATCCTCATAAAACTCAAAAAAAGGAGAGGTTCTGTAAGCCGTTTCCAAGGTCCTCCAGTGTTCCTTTTTCCAATTGTAGCTATTCTCGGTGGTGACATCTGCATATTTTTGACGCCCTTCTTTTCCGCCTACATGTTGTATGGGAATGTTGAGCATATGCTTGCCCTTGTCCGTAGCAATGTAGCAACGGTTGCGGTAGGTCTGTTTTTGAAAATTGTCCTTCGCCTCCCAAATCACCTCATGCTGAACAATAGCCGCAAAGGTGGCAATACTTGGAAAATAGGAAGGGTGGACAAGAATTTTCAAGGAACTTCGGTTTTATAATCTTATGCGTTTTTCTTCTTTCGTTTTCGGACGAAATCAAAAATGAACCAAGCGGCCAAAAGTCCGATGAAGTACCAGAAGTAGGAAACAGGTTGGCCACTTCCCCCAACGGTGGTGAACACACGGTCCCATCGTACTCTCCAATTGGCGATACCTTGCCTAAAATTGTCGAAACTCATCCAAAGGAACACAGGTTTCCCCACAATGTGGTCTGCCGGAACGTACCCCCAAGTCCTGCTATCTTCGGAGTGGTCGCGGTTGTCGCCCATCATCCAATAGTAATCCTGCTTAAAGGTGTACGAATCGGCTTCTTCGCCATTAATGAGCACTTTGGTGCCAGTAACCTTTACATCATTATGCTCGTAATCGCGAATGATTTTCTTGTACAATGGAATAGTCCTTGAATTGATGGCTACGGTAGTTCCTGCTTTTGGAATGTAAATAGGACCAAAGTTGTCGTTGTTCCAAGGATATAGATTCGGCTTTTGCGGAAAGGTGTTTCCTCCGTACATGCCTTTGGGCTCTACAGTTTGAACCACGGAATCAATAGCGGGATTATTTCTGAGCGCCGTCACCATATCGTGGGTGAGGTTCGCCATTCGGGAACGTGGTTTTTCTTCGCTAAGGGAAAGCCTTAATTGACGGATAACCTCGGTAGGGATTCCCTGCTCCTGTGTGAACAATTCAATTTTGCCATCTCCAGCTGGCCTTCCACCTGAAATAAAGGGGGCCAAAGCATTGTACTGCGCTTCATTGATGTTAGTAGCGATATATTTGCGGACATAATCTGATGCGTCCACTTCTTCCAAATATCTACTGGAGACGCCATTTTTAGCGTAAATTTCGTAAACGTACATCGGTTTTGCCCTGTCAGACAGTTGAAGCTGTTCCCCATTGATGTAGACATATCCGTTGATGACTTCCAAAGAATCCCCAGGGGTTCCCACGCATCGTTTTACGTAGTTCGATTTTTTGTCGATGGGCTTGATGACCGCTTTTTGTGCCTTGAAAAACTGATACAAGGTATCCGCTGGCAAACTAAAGACGACAATATCGTTTTTCTCCACTTTTTCAAACCCGGGCAATCGCATGTATGGCAATTGCAGTTTGTTGATCCAAGAAGTTTTGTAGGTTTCTGGATTGACGTCGGCCAAATATGAGCGGGTTTTGAGCACAGGAAGTGTATCATGTACCATGGGTGCGGCCAAGGTGGTCATAGGTACGCGAGCCCCATAGTGGAACTTGCTCACAAACAAGAAATCGCCCACACGAAGTGTACGTTCCAAAGACCCTGTGGGTATCACGTAGGGTTGGATAAAGTAAGTATGGACAAAGGTTGCGGCTACGATTGCAAATACAATGGAACTTACCCATTCGCCCAGACCTGTTTTTGGTTTTAGGCTGCGGTCTTCAATGTATTGTACATCTTCAGCGTAGTTGATATAAAAAATGTAAAAACCAAGCGTCAGTATCACCAACCAGGTGTCTACCAATGAGTTTTTGCCAAAGCTTCGGATGGTTTCCACCCATACCACGGGGAACATCAATAAATTGATGATGGGAATGAACAATAAAATGACCCACCACGAAGGCCTGTTGATGATTTTCATCAAAATAATCCCATTATACACGGGTATGGCGGCTTCCCATGCCTTTCTTCCGGCTTTAACGTAGAGTTTCCAAGTTCCCAAGAAATGGATGACCTGAATTATCAGAATAAAAATAATCCACTGAATTCCGTCCATAATACATATTTCTTTGTTAGACTCTCGGCCTAAATTGTTGTTACGTTTTTTAGCTTAGGTTTAACACGTCCTTCATGGTGAACACACCTGTTTTTCCCTGAATCCATTCGGCTGCGATAACCGCACCCAATGCAAAACCTTCCCTGTTGTGCGCTTCGTGCTTTATCTCGATGGTGTCCACGGGGCTTTTATAAAAAATGGTGTGCGTTCCCGGTACCATGCCCTCCCTGATGGATTTTATTGGGATGGTTTTGTCGCCGGATTCATCCAGTTTCCAGTTCTCGTAGGAACTGTTTTCGATAATGCCTTCGGCTAAGGTAATGGCCGTTCCACTAGGTGCATCCAGTTTTTGGGTGTGATGTATTTCCTCCATGGAAACATGATATTGCTCCACGGTCGACATCATTTGGGCCAACTTTTTATTGAGTTCAAAAAAGAGATTAACGCCCAAACTGAAGTTGGAGGCAGAGATAAAAGCACTCTTGTTTTCTTCACAGATACGCACGGCTTGTGAAAACCGGTCCAACCACCCCGTGGTGCCGCTGATTACCGGTACCTGGTTTGTAAAGCAGTTGGTAATGTTATCAAAAGCAGCTTCGGGGGTACTGAAATCAATGGCAACGTCTATGGAGCTGTAATCCACATCTTGTATGGGGTCATCAATTTTTGCTACAATGGTATGGCCCCGTTCTTGAGCGATTTGCTCAATCATTTTTCCCATTTTGCCATATCCGAAAAGAGCAATCTTCATACGCTAAAATTTTATCACCATGGCCATGCCATAGTTAAGGTCGTTGGTAAATGGATTGATGTCTATTACGGGGTTAAAATCCACCGCCAAATCATCACTTACATTATATTGCTTTAAATGGGAATCCACGTTGGCATCGATGATGTTCAAGGCGTAGAGTGCTATGGTAATTACCAAGGCCAAGTCCCTGTCCCGTTGCGTATTTTCTTGAGCCGATTGCAAGGCTTCGGAAGACACGTCGGGACCAACGCCATCCCCATTCAGGTCAAAGAACTCGTCGTCCTCAAAGCCGGCCAGCCGCCGTTTAAACGCATTTCGGGCTCTTCTATATTCGGTGTTATTGAAGGAGTACACATAAATTCCGGTTCCCATGGCTCCCCAGACAATGGGTGCTTTCCAATATCGCTTATTGTAAATTTGACCAAGACCGGGCAGAATAGCAGAATAGAAGGCTGCTTTGCTGGGCGCCAGCGGATTGATGTTCTCTTGCTTTGTAACCTCTTCAAAAGTGACGCCTTTCCCTTTCATGTTTTGTGCAAGGGAGTCTGCCTCTTGGGTCTGCTGAGGTTGCTTTTCGTTTTCCTTTTTCTCTTCTTCTTGAGAAAAACCTAACTGCAACCACAAAAAGGAAAAGAGCAATAAAAGGAGGTTTTTATTCACCTGTCAATAATTTTTTGATACGCTTAAAGTCTTCTTCCGAGTGGAAGGGTATCACAATTTTTCCTTTTCCGTTTTTGGATGTGGTAATATCTACTTTGGTCGCAAGCCGTTCTTTAATGGAATCAAGACTTTTGGAAACGAATTCGGGTACGTCTTGGGTGGATTTTTTCTTGACGGAACCTCCACTTTCAGGTTCTTTTCTTGCTTTCACCAGTTGCTCCGTGGCCCTTACGGACAAACCTTCGGAAACCACTTTCTCGTAAATGGCGATTTGGTCTTTTTTCTTATCAATATTGATAAGCGCCCTACCATGGCCCATGCTGATGAACCCATCACGCATTCCCGTTTGAATAATAGGGTCAAGTTTAAGCAGACGCAGGTAATTGGTAATGGTTGAACGCTTTTTGCCCACACGATCGCTCAATTTTTCTTGCGTGATTTCAATCTCATCAATAAGTCGCTGATAGGACAAAGCGATTTCGATGGGGTCCAAATCTTGCCTTTGGATATTCTCCACCAAAGCCATTTCCAAGGATTCTTGGTCGTTGGCAATACGGATATAGGCAGGAATGGTTTCCAATCCCACCAACTTGGAGGCACGGAACCTACGTTCCCCAGAGACCAGCTGGAATTTGTTGAAATCCAGTTTTCGTACCGTAATAGGCTGTATAATGCCAAGCTCGCGAATGGAACTGGCCAGTTCTTCAAGGGTTTCGTCGTTAAAATTGGAACGTGGCTGAAAAGGATTGACTTCAATGGAATTGATGTCCAGTTCTACTACATTTCCAATGACCTTGTCCGCATTTTTATCCGAAACTGATTTAATATCATTGTCCGGATCATTCAAAAGAGCGGACAGGCCTCTTCCCAACGCCTGTTTTTTTGTTGCTTTCGCCATCTAAACTTTCTCCTTGTTTTTCTTCAAAATTTCGTTGGCCAAGTTAAGGTAATTGGAGGCACCTTTACTACTGGCATCATATTTTATAATGCTTTCGCCATAACTTGGGGCCTCGCTCAGCCTAACGTTTCTCTGGATGATGGTATCAAAAACCATATCCGCAAAGTGCTTTTTCACTTCTTCAACCACTTGGTTGGAAAGTCGTAACCTAGAATCGTACATGGTCAACAACATTCCTTCGATGTCCAAATCGTTGTTATGTATTTTCTGTACACTTTTTACGGTGTTCAATAACTTTCCAAGGCCTTCCAAGGCAAAGTACTCGCATTGAATCGGAATCATTACCGAATCGGCTGCGGTAAGCGCGTTCAACGTGAGCAATCCCAACGATGGCGCACAGTCGATCAATACAAAATCGTACTTGTCACCCAGATTCTTCAGGGCTTCTTTCATCATATACTCCCTGTTGTCCTTGTCCACCAATTCGATTTCGATGGCCACAAGGTCAATGTGAGCAGGGACTAGGTCAACATTTGGGGAGTCTGTGGTAACCGTTACTTCTTCAACGCTCATGGTATGTTCCAAAAGCTGGTAGGTTCCGTTCTCCACGGAATCCACATCAATGCCCAATCCAGAGGTAGCATTGGCTTGGGGGTCTGCATCAATCAGCAGTACTTTTTTTTCCAATACGCCCAGAGAGGCTGCAAGGTTAACCGTAGTGGTTGTTTTTCCAACACCACCCTTTTGGTTTGCTATTGCAATAATCTTGCCCATTTCATAGTAAGTTAGGCGTTAAAAATACGATTATTTAAGATGCGATAAAATGTAATTTGTTAACAGGGGGTGAATAAACCTGCTATGCTGCGTTAAATAAAGTTAAACTTTTAGGCACAAGATGGTTACGAATCCTAATCCAGAAGGATGTTCAGAATTTCTGTGGCCGCATCGGCAATCTTGGTGCCCGGTCCAAATACTGCCACCGCACCGTTGTCCAGCAAATGTTTGTAATCCTGCTTTGGAATCACCCCTCCTACAATCACCATGATATCTTCCCGACCGTATTTTTTGAGTTCTTGAATTACTTCGGGAACCAAGGTTTTATGTCCACCGGCCAAGGAGGAAATACCGAGCACGTGTACATCGTTTTCCACGGCCTGTTTGGCCACCTCGGCGGGAGTCTGAAATAGAGGACCAATATCCACATCAAAACCGAGATCTGCATAGCCAGTGGCTACCACTTTGGCGCCACGATCGTGACCGTCTTGACCCATTTTGGCCACCATTATCCGTGGTCTACGCCCTTCCTGTTCGGCAAAGGCATCGGCCAACTTACGGGCATTTTCAAAACTTTCGTCGTTTTTGATTTCTTTGGAATACACTCCGGTAAAGGATTGGATTTTTGCTCTATACCGTCCAAAGGCACTTTCCATGGCATCGCTGATTTCGCCTAGCGTAGCACGTTCTTTGGCAGCTTCAATGGCTAAAGCTAACAAATTTCCACGGTCGGTGTTGTTCTCCGAGGCTTTTTTGGCTGCGATTCGAATGGCTTCTAGGGCCTGTTCTACTTTTTCAGAGTCTCTTGTGCTGCGGATTTGTTCCAAACGTGCCATTTGCTGCTTGCGTACTTTGGCATTATCCACTTCCAAGATTTGCAGCTCGTCTTCGTTTTCCAGTCGGTATTTATTGACGCCAACAATGACATCTTGGCCACTATCGATACGTGCCTGTTTTTTGGCTGCGGCTTCCTCAATCCGCATTTTAGGGATACCTTTTTCGATGGCTTTGGTCATTCCCCCTAATTTTTCCACCTCTTGAATCAATTCCCATGCATGTTCGGCAATTTCATGGGTCAATTCTTCTACTTTTTGACTACCGGCCCAAGGATCTACGGTTCGGGTAATATGGGTCTCTTGTTGCAGATAGATTTGCGTGTTGCGTGCAATACGTGCCGAGAAATCTGTGGGTAAGGCAATGGCCTCGTCCAAAGCATTGGTGTGCAGGCTTTGTGTTCCACCAAAGGCAGCAGCCATGGCTTCAATAGTCGTTCTGGCCACATTATTGAAAGGGTCCTGTTCGGTCAAGCTCCATCCGCTGGTTTGGCTGTGGGTACGGAGCATTGAGGATTTATCGTTTTGAGGGTTGAACTGTTGCACCATCTTGGCCCAAAGCATCCTTCCCGCACGCATTTTGGCGATTTCCACAAAATGATTCATCCCAATTCCCCAGAAAAAGGAAAGCCTTGGTGCAAATTCATCGATTTTGAGACCTGCCTGTATCCCAGTTCGAATATATTCCACCCCATCGGCCAAAGTGTAGGCCAATTCCATAGCTGCGGGAGCTCCTGCTTCGTGCATGTGGTAGCCCGAAATACTGATGCTGTTGAAACGGGGCATGTTCTTGCTGGTAAACTCAAAAATGTCCGCTACGATTTGCATCGATGGCGTTGGCGGATAAATATAGGTGTTCCGCACCATGAACTCCTTTAAAATATCGTTTTGTATGGTCCCGGATAGCTGTTCCATGGAAACGCCTTGTTCCAAACCCGCAACGATATAAAAGGCCATTATGGGGATTACCGCACCGTTCATGGTCATGGAAACGGACATTTTATCCAAGGGGATACCGTTGAACAAAATCTTCATGTCCTCAATGGAATCTATGGCAACCCCAGCTTTACCCACATCGCCAACTACTCGGTCATTGTCGGAATCATACCCACGGTGCGTGGGTAGGTCAAAAGCTACGGAAAGCCCTTTTTGTCCAGCTTCCAGGTTTCTTCTGTAAAACGCATTGCTTTCCTGGGCGGTGGAAAAACCTGCGTATTGGCGAATGGTCCATGGTCGACGGACGTACATGGTGGAGTAGGGGCCACGCAAAAAGGGAGAGATGCCTGCTGCGAAATTTTCGTGCTCGTAATTTTGGGTCTCGACAGCGCTCGAACTGACAGCCAATTCCAGTTGTTGAAGGTCTTTTCTACTCATTGTTCAATCTTTTTTGTTCGGAAGTTTCAGCTAATCTTCTCGCAATAATGGGTTCAATGATGGTTTTTCTCGCTTTGGTCTTTACAAAAGGGTAAAGCTCGAGACTGTCCTTCATCCGATCTTCAGGATTTTGGTAGGTATTGGTACCCAACGAAACAATTTTTCCCTCATCAAAAAGCTGTTGTTCCTTTTCGGCGCTCTCCTTTATTTTTTGTTGGATGGTTCCCTTTTTTAACCCATCCAAAAATCCACCTCCTTTTTCCAATTTCTTGAAAAGGGCAAGGGCTTTTTCAGCCAATTGGTGCGTAAGTGATTCGATGTAATAGGAACCTGTTGCAATTTGGGATGCTCCGGCCAAATAACTTTCTTCTTTCAACAGTAACAATTGGTTTCGTGCAATGCGTTCCCCAAATTCGTTGTCTTTGTGGTAGAGGGCATCGTAGGGTAGATTACAAACCGTATCCGCCCCGCCCAATACTGCCGACATGCATTCTGACGTGGTTCGGAGCATGTTCACATTGTAATCGTAGAGTGTTTTGTTGCGCTTGGATGGGATTGCCAGGATATGACAACCGCTTTTGATGCCATATTCCGATGCCAAACTGGTCCAAAGCCACCGCAGTGCCCTCAATTTGGCTATTTCAAAGAAATAGTTGCCGCCCACAGCTACGGTAAAGGTAACTGGGAAAGACTTCTCGAGTCCGTTCGAGGAGACATGGTTAAGATACTCATTGGCATGGGCCATGCCATAGGCCAGCTGCTGTACCATGTTGGCGCCCGCATTTTGATAGTGTGAGATATCGATTCCTACGATTGAAATATCCGAAGTACCGAGCTTCACCAGATGATCAAAAATGTCGTGGTCTTTCTCTAATGTATGGTACCAGTTGCCCTCTTTGGCCAAATGTCCAACAATGTCGACGTTCAAATGGGCTTTTGCATTTTTGCTTTTGAGGAGAGACACTAATTTTTGGATGGGTTCCAGGGCCAAAAACTCAAAGTTGAAATAGAGTTGGATGTCTTTCAGAATTATTCCCGACAACAAAGCGTCAAAATCGATTTCCTCATTGGGAACCGTAAAAATCAGACTTTCCACCCCTTTTTTTAGGATTTCCTGAGCTTTGGCATTGGCTTTTTGCGCATCACCCGCATAAATGGATTGACCAACAGACCAATCATGGTTCTTGGGTAGAGGATAGGTGGGAATGTTTTCCAGGTCTTCGGGATGGTAGAACGGTTTTACGTTGATGCCTTCCAACGATTCCCACACCAATGTCTCGTTGTAATCGGCACCTTTAAGGTCCATCTGGATTTTTTGTTTCCACTGCTTGGCGCTAACCTCGGGGAATTCGCTAAATAGGCCGGATTTAGTCATCGTTTTTGTGCTTTAGGCTGTCTTCGTACTCGATCAAGAATATTTCTTCGTTGTCCTTTTTCATGTAATATTTTTCGCGGGCGAGTTTTTCCAACTCCCTTTCATCGGACATCTTTTTCAAGATTTCCTTGTCCTTGGCAATCTCGCTTTTCAGAAATTCTTTTTCCTTCTCCAACTTATCGATTTCATTCTCCAGTTCCAAATGGATTAAAAGGGAATTGGTGTCGAAAAAGGCCATCCAAATCACAAAAATGGTCAGGACCAAAATATATGTATTGGTCATGATCTTGAACCATTTCTTTTTTCTCCATTCCTTTAAGCCCATGCTACGCGAGTTTATTGTTGATAATGGTCCTTACAATGTCCACGGCCACCGTATTGTAGTGGTTGTTCGGGATAATGATGTCGGCAAACTCCTTTGACGGCTCTATAAATTGAAGGTGCATGGGTTTTACGGCAGTTTGATACCGCGTAAGCACTTTCTTCAGGTCATGCCCTCGTTCTTGCGTGTCCCTTTGCAGCCTTCGTATCAAGCGTTCGTCCGAATCGGCATGCACAAAGATCTTAATATCGAACATATCCCTAAGCTTAGGGTTGCTCAGCACCAAAATGCCCTCCACGATCATCACTTTTCTGGGCGGAGTGGGAATGGTCTCCTTCATCCGGGTCTCTTCCACAAAGGAATAGATGGGGGTATCGATGGTTTTTCCCTCTTTCAACAATTGGATATGCTCGATCAAAAGGTCAAAGTCTATCGAATTGGGGTGATCAAAGTTTACCATGGCCCTTTCTTCCTTGGTCAAATGGGAAAGATCGTTATAATAGGAATCTTGGGAAATAACCCCAACCTCGTCCATCGGCAGCTGCTCCACAATCTGGTTCACCACCGTAGTTTTACCGCATCCCGTGCCGCCTGCAATCCCTAAGATCAGCATAGTTCAAATTTTGGCATCAAAAATAAACAAATGATTACATCTCCTGCCCAATTACGACACAACATAATTAAGGAAGATTAAGATAGCAATTAATGATCATTGTCATAATTATTGGTTTCGATCGGCCATAGCTTTGTATGAATTCTAATGCAATACCCTTATATTTATCAAGCTAACCAATGGAAATTTTTGATATGAATGATTCTTATTCGGTCAAGGTTGGGGATGACTTTGACTTTACACTTTCCAAGGATGCGATTTCTTCGTTGGATTTGATCAAGACTGGTGATGGGGCCTATCATTTATTGAAGGATGGCACATCGTACCACGTAAAGATCCTGGATTCCCACTTCAATAAAGGAACCTATACCATTAGCATTAACGGTAGCGAATACGAAACCGCTATACAGACCCCTTTGGATGAACTGATCAAAAAAATGGGTTTTGCCGTGAATGCCGGAAAAAACATCGACTCCATTTCAGCGCCCATGCCGGGATTGATTCTGGATATTTTGGTGGAAGAAGGACAGGAGGTGAACGAAGAGGACCAGTTATTGATCTTGGAGGCGATGAAAATGGAAAACATCATCACCTCGCCTCGACAGGGGGTAATCAAAAGCGTTAGCGTATCCAAAGGCGACGCCGTAGAGAAAAAACAATTGTTGATCGAATTTGAATAAAGCAACATGAAAAAAATATTGATTGCCAATCGTGGCGAAATCGCTGTAAGGGTGATGAAGACCGTCAAAAAAATGGGAATAAAAACCGTTGCCGTTTATTCTGAGGTCGACAGAAACGCTCCCCATGTATTGTTCGCCGACGAAGCCGTCTGTATCGGCGAAGCACCCTCGAACAAATCCTATCTCAAAGGGGACAAGATCATTGAAGTGGCCAAAAAACTCCAAGTGGATGGCATCCATCCCGGTTATGGCTTTTTAAGTGAAAATGCTGATTTTGCCGAAGCCGTCGAAAACAGCGGAATTACCTTTATTGGTCCAAAATCCAAGGCCATCCGAATTATGGGAAGCAAACTAGCGGCCAAGGAAGCTGTAAAAGCCTATGATATTCCCATGGTTCCCGGTATTGACGAAGCCATTTCGGATGTGGCCAAAGCCCATGAAATTGCCAACGAAGTAGGTTATCCCGTATTGATCAAGGCCTCTGCCGGTGGTGGTGGAAAAGGAATGCGTATTGTGGAAAAAGAGGAAGATTTGGAATCCGGGATGAAGCGGGCCATAAGTGAGGCCACTTCCGCCTTTGGCGACGGCTCCGTTTTTGTGGAAAAATATGTGACTTCGCCCAGGCATATCGAGGTACAGGTAATGGCCGATACCCATGGGAATGTGTTGCACTTTTTTGAAAGGGAATGCAGCGTGCAGCGGCGTCACCAAAAGGTAGTGGAGGAAGCTCCCTCTGCCATTTTAACGCCCGAATTGCGCAAAGAAATGGGCGAAGCGGCCTGTAAAGTGGCCAAATCCTGTGACTATATTGGTGCCGGTACCGTCGAATTTTTGATGGACGCCGACCATAATTTTTATTTCTTGGAAATGAACACCCGTCTACAAGTGGAGCATCCGGTGACTGAATTGATCACTGGGGTAGACTTGGTAGAGTTGCAGATAAAAGTGGCCCGTGGCGAAGAATTGCCCATAAAGCAGGAAGACCTTACCATAAATGGACACGCCGTGGAACTTCGGGTATATGCTGAAGACCCTTTGAACGACTTTTTGCCCAGTGTTGGGAATCTGGAGACCTATCAGCTGCCCGTGGGAGAGGGAATTCGGGTGGACAATGGTTTTCGGGAAGGAATGGATATCCCCATTTACTACGACCCCATGCTTTCCAAGCTGATTACCTATGGTAAAACAAGAGAGGAAGCGATTGAACTGATGCTGGACGCCATTCAAAATTATAAGGTAAAAGGAGTACAGGCAACCTTGCCTTTTGGCAGTTTTGTGTTTGCCCACGAAGCCTTCCGTTCTGGGAATTTTGATACCCACTTTGTAAAGAATTATTACGCTCCCGAAATGATAAAGGAACAAACAAGCAACGAAGCGGAAATTGCCGCCATGATTGCCCTTTATCAATTTTTGGAAGACAAGAAAATAGTACGATTACCTTCAAACTGAATCCATGGATCACAAAATAAAAGAATTACAGGACAGAATTGCACAGGCCCATTTGGGCGGTGGTGAAAAACGCATCGAAAAGCAATATCAGAAGAAAAAATTAACGGCCCGCGAACGCGTGCTCTACTTTTTGGATGAAGGCTCTTTCGAGGAAATGGGCATTTTGGTGACCCATCGTACCACCGATTTTGGCATGGATAAGGAAATGTACTATGGCGATGGTGTGGTGACCGGCTACGGAACCGTAAATGGACGGTTGGTATATGTGTACGCCCAAGATTTTACCGTTTTCGGGGGAGCACTTTCAGAAACCCACGCAGAAAAAATCTGTAAGGTGATGGATTTGGCTATGAAGGTAGGCGCACCCGTTATCGGACTCAATGATTCGGGGGGAGCCCGGATACAGGAGGGAGTACGATCGCTAGGCGGTTATGCCGATATTTTTTATCGAAATGTGCAGGCATCCGGGGTGATTCCACAGATTTCGGCCATTATGGGACCTTGTGCCGGTGGGGCGGTATATTCGCCCGCCATGACCGATTTCATCATCATGGTGGAAGAAACCAGTTATATGTTCGTGACAGGGCCCAACGTGGTCAAAACGGTAACCAACGAGACCGTGACTTCGGAAGAATTGGGCGGTGCCAGTACCCACGCTGTAAAATCCGGGGTGGCGCACAGGACTTCGGCCAATGATGCTACCTGTTTGGATGATATCAGAAAACTTTTGGACTATTTACCGCAGAACAATAAGGAAACCACTCCGCTATTGCCATACGAGCTTGGCGATGAAACCCGTGAGGAACTGTCCGACATTGTTCCTGACAATCCGAACAAGCCTTATGACATGCACGATGTGATCAATGGAATTATCGATGCGGATTCCTTTTATGAAATCCATAAGGAGTATGCGGAGAATATTATTACCGGCTTTGCCCGATTGGGTGGACGAAGTATCGGGATCATTGCCAACCAGCCCATGTTCCTGGCCGGGGTTTTGGGAGTAAAAAGCTCGCGCAAGGCGGCGCGATTTACCCGTTTTTGTGATTCGTTCAATATTCCCTTATTGGTCTTGGTGGACGTCCCTGGATTTTTGCCCGGAACGGACCAGGAATGGAGCGGGATTATCGTACATGGTGCCAAATTGCTCTATGCTTTGAGTGAGGCTACGGTGCCCAGAGTTACCGTAATTACCCGAAAAGCCTATGGTGGCGCCTATGATGTGATGAATTCCAAACATATCGGAGCCGATTTCAACTATGCCTGGCCCAGTGCCGAAATTGCGGTCATGGGAGCAAAAGGCGCGAGTGAGATCATTTTTAGACGTGAAATTGCCGCAGCCGACGACCCAGAAGCCAAACTCAAGGAAAAGGAAGCGGAGTATGCCAATAAGTTTGCAAACCCCTATAGGGCCGCGAAGCGTGGTTTTATTGATGAGGTGATTCTGCCCAAAGATACCCGAAGCAAATTATTGAAGACGTTTGCCATGCTGGAAAAGAAAGAGGTGCAAACCCCATGGAAAAAGCATGGGAATATTCCGTTGTAAGCTCGGCAAGTGGTCCAACTTTAAGGTCTGACACGAATGGCACGGATTTTCTCGAAAACCTTAGTTTTTAGATTTTCCGAGATGTCAGGTCGAGCGTAGTCGAGACCTACATGAAGCAAAGGATTTTTTAACGGTTTTAGGCTTATGGTTTTTGAGGCTAAATGGTGTTAAAGACATAGCAATTGACACTGTTGACATCAATGACTCAAATATTCAGCAAAACTGTAGTTTGCGGTTCTTTTGTGCTGTCAGGTCGAGCGCAGTCGAGACCTCAATCCTTGTCAGGATGATATTTAAAATGCGAAGCATTTCTACATTCCGATAAAATTTGAAGCAGGTCCACATCACCAGTGGCAAGGGCAAACTTCTTTTTGGCACTCCACTTTTTTATTTTCTTTTCAAAATAAATGGCTTGCAATACATCATTGAATTCTTGTAAGAAGATAAGTTGGACAGGTCTTCTTCGATAGGTGAACGCCGTTTTGATAGTTCCACTTTGGTGTTCTTTGAGTCGGCGCGCTATATTTTCGGTGATACCCGTGTAGGTTAGTCCATCGGCACATTTTAGGATGTAAACATAGTATAGGTTCATGATTTGGTGGGTCTCGACTGCGCTCGACCTGACACCAAACATAACAAAGTATTTTGAAATGGATCTCGACTGCGCTCGACCTGACAGTTTAACTACAACATCACCGTCTTCCCAGTTTTGACCGATTCATCGGCGGCGAGCACTATTTTAAGGCTATTCACAGCATCGTTCAAATGATCGGTGAGGTCACAGTCGTTTATAATGGCATCGAGCAGATATTCTTGTTCCAACAGGCATAGTCCATCATGGTCCGGTTCGTCCGCAGTGCTGATGATTTCATCCTTTTTGGTAAAATTGCCTTCTGCATTGAGTTCGCTGTGGTGCAGTTTCAAACTACCTGTTTTGGTATGCCCCTCGATATCCTCAGAAGCGCCTTTGTCCAAATCACTAATGGAAACACAGCCTTTCGGACCTATCACATCTTTGATAAAAAAGGCGGTTTCGCTCATCATAGGACCCCAACCTGCCTCGTACCAGCCTACGGAACCATCTTCAAAACGAACCTGTAACTGTCCATAATTGTACATTTCGGTATCCACTTCGTCCGATAAATGGGCACCAATGGCAGAAACACTAATGGGTTTGGAGCGGGTCATGGAACACATCACATCCACATAGTGCACGCCGCAATCCACGATGGGCGACATGGATTTCATCAGTTGCTTATGGGTATACCATTGCTCTCCGGAGCTTTGCTGGTTCAGATTCATGCGCATTACCAAAGGTTTGCCCAAGGCCTGGGCCATTTCGGTAAACTTGGCCCAAGTAGGATGCACCCTCAAAATGTAGCCAACTACCATTTTTCGGTTTTGCTGTAGGGCCAGTGCCACCAAAGTTTCCGCTTCCGCTACGGTTAGGGCAAGGGGTTTCTCCACAAAGACATGGGCATTGGCTTCCAAGGCCATTTTCACATAATTAAAATGCGTATCGGGATAGGTGTTGATGGATACCACATCCGGTTGAGTGGCTCGGAGTGCCTCATTATAGTCCGAAAATGTAGGAGCACCGTCCAGTTCTTTGGAAAGCCGTTCGCGACTTTTGGCCCCTCTACTGACCAATCCTACAATCTCAAAACCTTCCAATTGATGGTATGCGCGTGCATGGGAGGTTCCCATATTGCCGCATCCGACCACTAATACCTTTAAATTGCCCATTGTTTTCAAAGATTTAGCCTTAAAGATAGGGTTATCTTCATTTTTCGCCATGATTTGGAAGAGATAAGGTTTTATAGTTTTTAGAAAGACTTGTAAAATGTTCAACTACAACGATGTATATGTTTCCTTTACATTAAACCTTTCTTAAATGCTTTACCAGTCCAATGGGTATGCCTAATTTTGCCTGATGCAAAAACAACATCAAAAACCCAACTTTGAGTTTGTGGCCCTAATGGCCGCTTTGATGTCCATCGTAGCCCTGGCCATTGATGCCATTCTACCTGCCATTTCCAATATAGGAACGGCCATCAACAGTACCGATCCAACGGATAACCAGTTATTGGTGACCATGATTTTCTTGGGGCTTGGGGTAGGGCAGCTCTTCTTTGGACCCATATCAGACAGTTTTGGAAGAAAGCCAGTGGTTTATATTGGATTTATCATCTTTTTGATTGCAAGTGTCGTCTGCTTGTATGCACCTTCTTTGGAAGTGATGGTCGTTGGCCGCATCTTTCAGGGCATTGGGCTTTCGGCACCTAGAACGATTTCCATTTCCATCATTCGGGATACCTACGTGGGCGATTATATGGCCAAAATCATGTCCTTTGTGGTGGCCTTCTTTATTTTGGTTCCAGTGGTAGCGCCTGCCATTGGTAAGTTGATTCTGGATGCTGCGGGATGGGAGGCTATTTTTTATGTGCAGATGTTCTTTGTTTTGGTCGTTGCCATTTGGTTTTGGAAGCGTCAAAAGGAAACCCTGCATCCCGAGTATAAAATCCCCTTCACGCGGCATGTGTTTATCGATGGGGTAAAGGAATTTGTGAAATATCGTGAAACCGTGGCCTTTACGTTGACATCTGGATTGGTGACAGGCGCATTTTTAGTGTATTTGAGCTCGGCCCAGCATATTTTTGAAGATCAATATGCCTTAAAGGAAATGTTCCCTTATATTTTTGCGGGCTTGGCCGTTTCCATTGGACTTTCCACTTTTTTGAACGGAACCTTGGTGATGCGCTTCGGGATGCGAAAACTGTCTTTAATGGCAACGATTGTTTTTTGCATTGTCGCCTTAACGTATTCCATTGTATTCCTTAATACGCCCAATCCCAGTATTTACGTGCTGGTAGGGTTCTTGTCCATTCAGTTTTTCTGCCTTGGGTTTATGTGGGGTAACTTCCGTTCCATTGCTATGGAGCCTATCGGTCATATAGCAGGTATTGGTGCTGCTATCAATGGATTTGTATCTACTTTGCTGTCCATTCCCATAGCAACCTTTATTGGGGAATTTGTAAAAGAAACGGTATGGCCGCTTTTTGCTGGCTTGGCCATTTGCGGTCTTTGCGCCCTTGCCATTTTCCTTCTGGTGAACAAGCCCAAACGAAAAAGGGTGGTCACCACTTAATCTTCTTGGGGGAAATATACCTCTCCGCTACAGGAATCTGAAGTGGCTCCGGTCACAGATTTTAAAACATTGGTCCTTCCTTGGAGTCTCAGCACCCCCATTAGTGCGAAAACTAGGGCTTCTTTGTAGGCAATCAGGGTTTTATCAGGAACTACCACTTCTACGTCGTCGCCCAAGGCAGTTTGCAGGCTATCCATAAAAAACCGGTTGAGAGCGCCTCCGCCAGTGGCCAATAATTTATGTTTATCAGGCTTGTCGGCTTTGTGTTGATGGACGGCCAAGGCAATCTGCTCGCAATTATGATGGATAAAAGTATGCAGCAAATCTGGATTAGAGGCCGATGAGTTTTCAATCAACGGGACAATTTGCGAGGTAAACCATTCGTAGCCAGTAGACTTGGGGTAGGGGAGCTTATAATATTCCAAAGTATTGAGTTCATTTAAAAGTGTTGTGTCCAATTTCCCCGACCGTGCCAGTTGACCATTTTTATCGTAGGCCATTCCCATTTTGTGGGTGATATAGTTCAGCGGCATATTGGCCAATCCAATATCGTAAGCGATACGTTTGCCATTTTTTTCAAAGGAGATATTGCTGATGCCCCCGAGATTCAGACAAAAATCGTATTCGTGGAACAATAACCTGTCGCCAATGGGCACCAACGGAGCGCCTTGTCCCTTTAAGGAAACATCCTTAGTCCTGAAATCGCAGACCACTTGCTTTCCGGAGATATTCGCCGAAAGCTGTCCATCGCCCAATTGAAAGGTGACACCATCTTCGGGGCGGTGATGTGATGTGTGGCCATGACTGGCAATAAAGTCTACCTCTTCGCCAAGTTCGTCCAAAAACAAACGGCACTGTTGCCCTAACCAGATGCCATAATCTTTGTGCAATTGTGCATGTTCTTCCTCGGAAAGATGAATTGCATTTTTGAGGTATTCCCGCATATCTTCCGAGTATTCAATTTCGGCCGTGTTTTTAATGCGAAAATTCCAAGTTCCGTTGGCTTCCCAAATATGGCAATAGGCCATGTCCAAGCCATCCAGCGAGGTGCCGGACATCAGCCCCAAAACTTTATAAGTGCTCATACCCGATACTTTTTGAGACTATTAAAAATAACAAATTGTGGGCTCATGGTCGAAAAGTTTTTAGTTGAATAGGAAGCTGTCCTTTTGCCTTGATTTTTCCGGAGAAATGGGCGAAAGCGACCTTTTGGAACGCTTCAAAATCTTGATACGCCAAAACTACATTGGCGTGGGGCGGCAACTCTAAAATATCCAGTACATATGGATTGCCGAACAGGTACAGCAACACATTCTTTTTCTGAAGAAGTTTTTGAAGGGAATCGACGGTTTTTTCGTCCATCCCAAACTTATTTTTAGGTTTTACCGCAGGCGGAAATAAGCTTACTACGACATTCTGCTGATTGGACTGTAAAGCGGTATCCAAATCAACCGTTTTTGAACCAAAGTGTATCGAAATCTCTTCGGCAAACCAGTTTTTCTTGCCAAAAGACACAGAAACGCTCAAAAATCCTGACGATTTAATGTGGTCAGCCATGACTTTGTCTCCATACAGTTCCGTGATGGTATTTTCTGCTATGGTATGGTTCAATTCAGAATACGCAATAACATCAATTTCTTTGGATTCTCTTTCTTGGGAAAACATTTTTTCTTTTAGCTTCCAGACCCTATCAAAACTCTCTTGAATGCGTTGCTCCGATGCACTGGAAAGGATGGCATCCACACCTTCTTTTACGTGCTCACTGAAACATAGCACATCCATCCCAGCATCAAAAGCCGCTTTCTCCAATGTTCCTTTTTTGGGGAATTTTTTGGAAACGGCATGCATGTTCAACGCATCTGAAATGACAACACCTTTAAAGCCCAGTTGATCTCTGAGCAATTCCGTAATTATTTTTGATGAGGTGGTGGAAGGATTCTCGGCATCCAATTGGGGCAAAAGCAAATGGCCTACCATAACCGAGTCAACCCCCATATCAATGAGTTTTTTGAAAGGATACAGTTCGTTCTCAAATAATTCGTCCAAAGATTTATCGATTACTGGAAGTCCTAAATGGGAGTCCGTGGCGGTATCGCCATGCCCTGGAAAATGTTTAATGGAGTTTAAGGTTCCACTGTCTTGCATACCTTTTAAGAAAGCCTCAGCTTTCCCAACAACACTTTCCCTGTTGTCGCCAAAAGACCGATAACCGATGACCGGATTTTCTGGATTGTTGTTGATATCCACAACAGGAGCCAGATTCCATTGGATTCCTGCCTTTTCGCAGTCATTCCCAATAGCTTTTCCAACTTGATGGATAAGTTCGTCTCTATCGATAAGTGCCCCAAGGGTGATCGCGTATGGGTATTGCGGCGTATTTTCAATGCGCATGGCCAGCCCCCATTCGGCATCGATTGCAATCAGCAAAGGAATGGTCGCCGCCTTTTGATACCGTTCAATAAGGTCCAAGAGTCGGTCGTAGCTCTTCTCGTTGTGCACAATGACTTTTTTCCCTTCAAAATTAGTGGCCGCACTGGCCCGACTATGAAAGAAACAAATGGAACCTACGTGATGTTCACGGATAAGCTGTTCCATTTTATGTACTTCGGCTTCGGTATCGTTGATGAATGCGGCTGGCATGAACAACTGTCCTGCCTTTTGTTTCAAGGTCAAAGGTTCCTTTGGAAGGCTAAAAGGTTGAATCGTTTTATTCATTGGATTCTACTGTTTTTTTACCGTAATCTGCGGGATATTTTAGGTAACGGAGCACAAGGAATGCGGGGAGCGCAGCGACCACCACCCAAATGAAGAAGCCGTCGTATCCCAGCCATTCCTGAATATACCCGCTCAACATTCCCGGAAGCATCATCCCCAAGGCCATGAAGCCGGTGGCGATAGCGTAGTGCGATGTTTTTGAGGCTCCTTCGGCCACATAAATGAGATACATCAAAAAGGCAGCAAAACCAAACCCATAGCCAAACTGTTCTAGTACCACGGTACCCACAACTGCATATATGCTGGTGGTTTGCGAAATCGCCAAAATGGCATAGAGTGCATTGGGCAGATTCAGGGACAACAGCATCGGGAGCATCCACTTTTTTAAACCGTCCCTCGATATCAAAATACCGCCCAGGATACCGCCCAGCGATAGCATGATTACGCCTACAGTGCCGTAAATGGTCCCCACAGCCTCGGTGGAGTAGGCCAGTCCGCCTACCTCCAATTCATCCAACAGAAAAGGGGATGCCATTTTTACCAATTGTGACTCGCCCAATCGATAAGTAAGAATGAACAGCAAAGCGACACCGATTTGGTGTTTCTTGAAAAAAATGGCAAAAACTTGAAAGAAACCTGCTGGTTTTTCCGATGACGTAGGTGTGGATGCTTCAAACTTAGGTGCGGATAAAAAATTGGCAACGGTCAAACCTATCATGAGTACCGAAGCGGTAATCATGGTTACGGACCACGCCTTGGTATTGTCTCCATACTGATTTTCCAAGAAGCCGGCAAAAATCACTAGTAATCCTTGCCCTGTGACCATGGCCAATCGGTAAAATGTGCTTCTTAGTCCAATAAAGAAGGATTGTTTTTTCTGGGTGAGACCGATCATGTAATAGCCATCGGAGGCAATATCGTTGGTGGCCGAGGCGAAGGCAGCCATCCAAAAGAAGGCCAATGTGATGATAAAGAACGAATTGGAAGCCAAAAAGAGACCAATGCCCAAAAAAGCAAAGGAAATGAGCAACTGCATCCCTAAAAACCATTTTCGTTTGGTACCGTTCAGATCCACAAGTGGGCTCCACAAGGGTTTAATCACCCATGGGAGGTATAGCCAACTCGTGTAGAGTCCGATTTCTGCATTACCAATACCTAAGCGTTTGTAAATGATCACGGAGACCGTAACTACTAAAATGTAGGGTATGCCTTGGGTGAAATAGAGGAACGGTATCCATAACCAGGCGTTTTTGTCTTTTGGCGCTACATTCACTTTGTTTGTTTTTTTAGGTTGCGATATAAATGTTTATGTGCGTTGGGTGTCAACTTACTATTTGGTATTGATTTGGTTTTGGTTCATTGGTACGGTTTGTAAACGACTTTGATTGCCATAAGCATCGCTTACTCCGATCATTATTTCTTTTCGAAGATGCTTTTTGTCCAAATCAAACACATAGCAACCTTCGATATCACTTTCAGAAAGATATTGCTTTCCAATGAGTTGAGGACCTTCCTTGCCTGATTTGTACAGATTCAAAAATCGGGGAATATTATCCACGTGACGGATGCAAATCTCCAATGTCTGATTCTTCAATTTTGTGGAGGATATGGCAGGGAGTTGTAGCTGTCGAACCACCTTATTCAATGGACCGGGGGTTTCGGATGGAAGCGGATATAACTTCCTCTGCAATTTCCGAGTTATCTTTTCGTGATTGCCCATCAAGGATTTGGCACTGAAAAAGATGTTTCCGTCAATGTTTTCCAAATTTCGGGCAAAGTTGAGCTGTTGGGGTATCTCCCTTTTTCTGTCCCAAGCTTTGTCTGGATTATTTTTGACCTTGTAAGCACCATTTCCTATGTACAAATGGGTGTTGGGAGCATGCTCTGCCCACCATTTGGTAATCACTTTGTGAGAGGCCACAGGATAGTCCATGCTCCAATACACTTGTGGGGCCAAATAGTCCAACCAGCCTTGTTGAACCCATAAAATAGGGTCGGCATAAAGGTCTTCGTAGGTGGTTTGCCCAGCTTTGGTGTCGGAACCCCTTGGGTCCGTATCCCGGTTTTTCCAGACCCCAAACGGGCTTATCCCGAACTGTACCCAAGGTTTGTGTTTTTTGATGGTGCTATGGACGCTCTTTACCAGTGAATCCACATTGCTTCGTCGCCAATCTTCCAAGGATTGTCCCGGTAGCGCATAGGTGGAGTAGGCTTCGGCATCATCGAAAGTTTCGCCCTCTACTTTATAGGGATAGAAATAGTCATCAAAATGGATGGCGTCTATCTCGTAATTGGTGACGAGTTCCTCTATAATGGCGTTGAATTTTTCCCTGACTTCGGGAAGTCCGGGATTATAATAGTTTTTGTTGCCATAGGTAACAATCCAATCGGGGTGTTGAAAGTAATCATGGGTTTCCGATAAGGTGGAAGTATTAAGACTTACGGTGGCACGGTAGGGATTGAGCCATGCGTGAAATTCCATGCCCCTTTTGTGGGTTTCCGAAATCATCCATTCCAGTGGTTTGTCAAATCCCTTCGGGGCTTCACCCTCGGTACCTGAGAGGTATCTGGACCAAGGGGCCAAAGCAGTAGGGTAAAGTGCATCCCCGGCAGTTCGTACTTGAACTATGGCAGCATTGAAATTCAAATTTTGATAGAATTCCAAAATATCGATAAAGTCCTTCTTTTTTTTGGCGACTTCATCTTCAGGATGTTTGGGCCAATCGATGTTGGCCACGGTGGCAACCCAAACGCCCCTAAATTCTTGTTTGGGTGGTTTGGTCGTTGCACAGGATAAGAGAAAAAGTATGGGGATTAAAGTTAAAAATCGATGCATTGAAAAAAGTAAAAGGCCTACTTGTGCATTAAATGTAGGCCTTTTTGCTAGATTAAATTAAACAACTAACAACTTAAAAGAGTGTTATTTTAAAAACGATAGCGCACAAAACCTTCCATGGCTTCATATTCGGCCATACCCAGTTGATTGTAGCGGTTTGCAGTTTCCTTGTTTCTTTGCTCAGCCCTTTGCCAGAATTCCCTTTTGTCGTTTCCGGGGAACATGGCACTATCCTTTTGGGACTGGTGCTTAAAAATGGCGTTGATTTTTCGGGTCATATCCTTAGGACCGATGGGTACCGCCATTTCCATATCTGCAATATCCCATTCTTGCCAAGCTCCACGGTAGAGCCAAACGTAGCAGTTTCTGATCCAATCGGAGCCTTCGTCAACCAGTCGCTGTATGGCTTTGTAGATAACGTCCAAGCAAACTCGGTGAGTGCCATGGGGGTCGGAAAGGTCGCCTGCCGCAAATATTTGGTGTGGCTTGAGTTTCTGTAAGAGGTCGTAGGTGATTTGCACATCTTCCTCGGAAAGTGGTTTTTTACGTACCGCTCCAGTTTCATAAAAAGGAAGGTTCTGGAAGTGGGCATTCTCCTCGGGTACTCCGCAGTATCGGCAGGCAGCTAAGGCTTCCCCTTTTCGGATGAGCCCTTTAAACTTCTGTACCTCAGGACTGTCTAGCTCCCCAGGCTTTTTGTTGGCCAAGAACTTTCGTACTTCCTTGAACTTTTTCTGCAGTTCTTTGTTGTCTTTTTGTACATCGGTGGCAAAATCCAGAAAACGGATGACCTCATCATCAAAAACGGCAATGTTTCCCGAGGTTTGGTAAGCCACATGCACATGATGTCCTTGGTCCACCAAGCGCAACAAGGTGCCTCCCATGGAAATCACATCGTCATCGGGGTGCGGACTAAAGATCAAGGATGTTTTGGGATGAGGTTGCGCTCGCTCCGGCCTTTGACTGTCATCAGCATTCGGTTTTCCGCCCGGCCAGCCAGTAATGGTTCGTTGTAATTGGTTAAAAACGGAAAGGTTGATCTGTTCAGCGGACCCAACTTCGGCAATAAGGTTACCCATACCATGTTCGTTGTAGTCCTCGTTGGTCAATTTTAAAAGGGCCTTGTTCAATTTTTCGGACAGCCAGATGGAGGCGGTCTTGATGAGTTTTTCATCCCAATCACATTCGCTCACCAACCACGGGGTCTTGACCCTGGTCAGGTAAGAAGAAGCGGCATCATCCAGTACAAAGTCACAATTAGTGTGGTGCTGCAAGAATGTCGCAGGAACAGATTCCTTTATTTCCCCTTCCACAGCTTGTTGAACTATGGGTGCCTTGCCTTCGCCCCATGCCATGATGATGATTCTTTTGGCATCCATAATGGTGCCGACACCCATGGTGATGGCACGGCGCGGTACGTTTTCCTCACCAAAGAAATCACTTGCCGCATCCAAACGGGTCACACGGTCCAAACGAACCAAACGCGTTTTGGAATTGAGGGATGAACCAGGCTCGTTGAAACCGATGTGTCCGGTTCGGCCGATACCTAAAACTTGAATATCAATGCCGCCAACATTTTTGATTTTTTCCTCATAATCCAAACAATACTTTCGAATCTCTTCCTTGGGCAAGCTACCATCTGGAATATGCACGTTGTGGGGCTCAATATCGATATGGTCGAACAGATGCTCGTTCATAAAACGAACATAGCTATGAATGGAGTCGGGCTCCATGGGGAAATATTCATCCAAATTGAAGGTGACTACATTTTTAAAGCTCAGTCTGCCCTCTTTGTGGAATTGCACCAAATAGTCGTACACCTTTGTTGGTGTAGATCCCGTAGCGAGACCAAGAACCGCTTTTTGCCCTTGCTCTTGCTTTTGCTTGATCAAGCTGGCAATTTCGTTGGCCACATACCAGGATGCACTTTGCGAATCTTGATAAATGTGGGTGTTGATTTTTTCGAACTTGACGATTTCGGCATCCAAAGGTTCTCGTTTGATGGGATTGTTGGCTAATTCTTGCATGTTTAATTTGCTTTTTACCAGTTTTACAGGACAAATATAGACTAAAAAAGCAAATACCTGCAATAATTTGCAATATATTTGCATTTAATTGCAGTTTTAGGTAAGAAATAACATTCTGTTTACATACAGCTTGTTTTCTGCAATTGTTTTTACTTTTGATTTTTGGATGAAAACATCAATCCCATGCTAAAGGAAGAAAGACAACACGCCATACTGAACGAGGTAGAGCTCCATAATAAAGTTTTACTGGCCGATTTGGCCGATAAATTGAACGTTTCGGTGGATACCGTCAGAAGGGACGTGAAGGAACTGGACGAGGAAAACCTATTGGTTAAAGTACATGGGGGAGCGGTTTCCCTAGGCTTTTCCAACCATAGTCCCCAAAGAAACAATGTATATGCCTTGGACAAGAAGGTTGCCATCGCCAAAAAGGCGATTGCCTTGCTACGCAACAATAGCGTTATTTTGATTGATGGAGGAACCACTTGTTTGGAGATGGCCAAATTATTGCCTGTAAATCTGAAACTGACCTGTTTTACACTGAGTCTCCCTGTAGCCATGGAATTGCTTCGCAAACCGAATGTGGAGACCATCTTTATTGGTGGTACCTTGTCGCGCGATTCGCAGATTGCCATGGGACCCAGTGCCATTCATGCCCTTTCCGAAATAAAGGTGGATTATAGTTTTATCGGTACGGGCTATGTAGATACCGAATTTGGGCTCACCGAGTTTGACTGGGATGTGGTACAGACCAAGAAGGCGGTCATCAATGCCTCCAAGAAGGCAGTGCTCTTGTGCATCTCCGAAAAATTGAATTCGCAGCATCGATTCAAGACGTGCAGTTTGAATGTGATCAATACCATGATTACGGAACTGGAGCCCTGGGACACCAAACTTGATGCCTTTAAAAACCTGAACACACAAATACTCTAAATATAGTAATGGACAAGCATAAAAGGATTACCGAAGCACCTTCCAATTATGATGGATTGGAACAAATGGATGCGCTGGATATCGTGACCCACATCAACCAAGAGGATAAAAAAGTAGCAGATGCCGTGGAAAAGGTACTTCAGCAAATCGCAAAGGTAATCGATGAAACGGCAAAGCGTTTTGAGCAAGGGGGGAGGTTATTTTACATAGGTGCAGGAACCAGTGGAAGGCTGGGCATATTGGATGCTTCTGAAATACCACCAACATTTGGAATGCCCCATGAAAGGGTAATCGGACTTATTGCGGGAGGCGACCAAGCGATACGAAAGGCAGTTGAGTTTGCCGAAGATGATACCGAGCAAGCTTGGAAGGACCTTTTGGAATATGGGATAAACGAAAACGATGTTCTGGTCGGAATTGCAGCTTCCGGCACCACTCCCTATGTTTTGGGAGGAATTGCGGATGCCAATGCCCATGGCATTTTAACAGTGGGTATAACCAATAATCCAGGTTCACCATTGGCGAATGCGGCAACCATTCCCATCGAAGTGAACGTGGGACCGGAGTTTTTAACAGGAAGTACCCGAATGAAGAGCGGGACCAGTCAAAAATTGGTACTCAACATGATTTCCACAGGATTGATGATTCGGATTGGTAGGGTGAAAGGGAACAAAATGGTGAACATGCAGTTAAGCAACACCAAATTGGTAGATCGAGGAACGCGTTACATCATGGAAGAGTTGGGTCTCAACTACGAAGAGGCTGAAAAAGCACTCAAGCAATATGGCTCCGTAAAATTGGCCGTGGATGCCTTAAAAAAATAGGTTATTTGGGAACCAGTCGGTAAATCCCTTTGCCTTCAACACTAACATAGATAAAACCATCAGGTGCTTGCCTCACATTGCGAACCCTTCCCATACCATCCATCAATTTTTCACGGTACACCACTTGGTTGTCCTGCATTTCCAATCGTTCCAAATATTGAAAGGCCAAAGACCCCACCAATAAGCTTCCTTTCCATTTGGGATACTTGTCCGAGGTAACGAATGCCATTCCCGATGGTGCAATGGAGGGAGTCCACTGGTAGAGGGGTTGCTCCATTCCCGGGCGTGAGGTTTCATCTGTGATTGGGGTGCCACTATAATTGATGCCGTAGGTAATTATAGGCCATCCGTAGTTTTTTCCTTTTTTTATGATGTTGATTTCATCCCCGCCCCTTGGACCGTGCTCGTGTTCCCAAAGTTGGCCGGTTTCGGGATGCAGGGCCAATCCCTGTGGATTTCGATGCCCATAGCTCCAAATTGCTTTTTTGGCATCCGTTTTATCTATAAATGGATTGTCGTTAGGGATGCGTCCGTCATCGTGCAACCGATAAATTTTACCACCATCCCTGGTGATGTCCTGTGGATTGACATCCCGGTTGCCACGCTCCCCAATTGAAAAAAACAAGTAACCATCCCTGTCAAATTCGATTCGGGAACCAAAATGTTGTCCTCTTGTGGAGTTGGGCGATGCCTTGTAGAGTTTTTTTATATGGGTCAATTTGTTGTTGGATAATTTGGCCCTCATAATGGCGGTGTTGCCCCCTTTTCCGTTTCCTTCCGTAGAGGCGTAGGAGAGATAGATCCAGCCATTGTTTTCGTAATCGGGATGTAGTTCAATATCCATCAAACCGCCCTGTCCTCGGTTGTACACCTCCGGAGGATTTTCAATCTCGCTTACCCTCCCGGAGTTATAAAATTTTAGCTTTCCGGACTTTTCCGAGTATAAAATACCGCCTTTGGGCAAGAAAACCATGCCCCAAGCGTTCTCAATGTCGTCAATCACGAGTTCAGTAGTAAAATCAAGGGTTTCGGGAGTTTTTATCTCTTTATCCGAAGTTTGCGCGCAGGATGTACTAAGCAGTACAACGAAAAAAATGGGAAATAAGAGACTATTTTGCATAATTTTACGTTGAAATAACAGATTTAATAGATAAACGACCATTTACTATGGTTGGGTGTGTTGAAGATAAAAAGAAATTTATACGAACAGAAAATTACTATCTAGAATATTAAGGTCCCAAATCTGAAGTATTCTTCCAAACAAGACTTAACCCTATGCTCCCACAAAAAACAAGGCATTTGCTATATGTCGTGTTGTTGGTGTTCATATCAATATTCGGTTCCACGGTATTAGCAAAAACAAATGTTACTCGGATACTTACCAAAATTGTTTCCAGTAACGCAGTGTCGGATACCCAAAACAAGATTCCCGAAGTTGCTGCAGAGGAATCTTTTGCCGAAGACAATGAACTGCTCGCAACAGCTCCTATGTTCTCCACTATCATCAACGGTGCGAACGAGGAAGTGGTTTGTCCAAACGATGGAAGTACCTTGGCCAAGTTCTTCCTTTGCGGAACCAGCGATGTTCGGACGCTTACCCTAAGTCAATCTGGAAGTTCCTACCAATGGCAGCGATTGGACCCCAATAGTTGTGCCCCTACTGTAGTGGACGATTGTCCCACCATCAACAACGCCTGTACTTGGAACACCGTGGGAACGGGTTCCACTTTTAATTTGGCGGCAGCGGGCGAATATAGGGTACGGGTCAACTCTGGACAGTACTACTACTTTAAATCCACCCTTAACCCACTCAACCCACAACTCATAAAAGAAGATATTATTTGTGGTAATCCTGGAAGGGTAGAGGTTACCAATGTTCCTGCAGGGTACGAATACAGTTTAAACAGTTCCGCAGGACCTTATCAAGATGATCCTTTCTTTGATATCACCGCCTCTGGCGATTATCGAGTTTTTGTACGATTAAAAAATGTGTCCCAAACTGCATGTGTATTCCCGTCCAATTTGGTCACCGTAGGTGATTTGGATATCAATGTGGACGTTACCGCCAATGATATTTTGTGTAGTGGAGAATTGGGTAGTATTGATGTTGCGGTATCCGGGGTTCCTGGTTTTTACACTTATCGGCTTATAAAAAATGGAGTATCGGTGGATACATTCGGACCCAATGGTGCTGATTCGTATTCTTTTGACAATGTAAGTCCAGGTACTTATTCTATTCGTGTTGAAACCAATTCCTGTTCGGAAACCATCACTACCGACGTTAATGGGGACCCTATAGTTATCGGTGGGGGTATCAGCCCGCTGGCAGTTTCGGCAACGGCATCCGATAGTTTTGGTTGTGGGGCAACATCCGTTAATGTCAACGTGACCACAAGTGGGGGAACAGCACCCTATCGATTCAGTGTGGATGGAGGTCCATTCGGTTCCACCTATTCCAGTACTTCCTCTTTTTCTGTAAGCTCGGCTGGCACTTACAATATTTTGGTGGAGGACGCCAATGGATGTCAACGCACCGCAGCTGTGGATGTGGAGAATATCCCGCCTCCCGTGTTCAGTTTTACCGAGGAGGATGCCAATTGTGGCGGCGCCAACGATGGTAGGATTACCGTGAATGTGACCAATGGATATGGATACGAAATTCAGTATAGTGTCAATAATGGGGCAACCTTTCAGATAAGCAATACCTTTTCCAACCTGGCCCCAGGCAATTATGATGTGGTACTTCGCTATGAGCAGGATTCTTTTACGTGTACCACAACACCTCAAGCAGCGACCATAGGCACTCCGTCTACAATTACCGCGATCGCCACACCGGACGCTGTGCCGACATGCGGCGATGAAAATGGTGGTCAGATTACCATCTCGGGGGTCTCTGGAGGAACCGCACCTTATGAATATAGCGTAGGAGCCGGCTTTAGCAGCAACCCTGTGTTCCCGAGCCTTGGTGTTGGAACCTACACTCCCATGATTCGAGATGCCAATGGATGTGTGCAAGCACTTCCCGATATCGTGTTCAATACCTTGAACAAGCCTACCAACTTGGATTTTAGTATTTCAAGTTTGGATTGTATCACGACCACAGCATCTTTGGATTTGACCGTTACCGGTGGTTCTGGAACATATACCTATGAGATTATTGCTCCAGCGGCCAGTGCCGTAAACAATGGAAGCAATAATACGTTTACAGGTTTGGGCCTAGGAACCTATACCTTTAGGGTTACCGATAGCGAAGGATGTTCCTATGATGAAAACTATGCCATTACGGATATCAGTTCCATTGGTGTTCAAGGGCAGCAGACCCGAGTAGTGACCTGCGTTGGGGATTCCGATGGAGAGGGACGCTTTTTGGTGGACGGTTTCAATACCACCTATAGCTACAGTATTGATGGTGGGCCCGTTTCCACAGGACAAAACAACAGCATCATTCCGTTGACAGGTTTGGCGGCAGGAAGCTATGTGATTTCCGTAACTGACGAGGAAACCAATTGCACGGATACTGCTACCTTGGTGATTGAAGAACCGTCCACCGCATTCGCTATTTCCAGTCTTGACGTAACCGCAATGAGCTGTCAAAATGGAAATACGGGAGCCGTTCGCATCAATACTGTTGGTGGTTGGGGCGGTAACCGATATACTTTGACCCAGCCAGATGGTTCTACCCGTGGTCCCAAAAATGGAAGTACTTTTTCCAACCTTTCACAAGATGGCACCTATCAAGTCAGTGTTACCGATGCCAACGGATGTACCGTTACCGATAGCTTTGCCTTGACCCGACTGGATGCGCCAACCTTAACTTTGGATGCTGCAGCATCCGATTTTTGCTATGACAACTTTACGGCGGCCACCCTCTCGGTGAATGCTACAGGAGGCTTGGCACCATACCGCTACCGTATCAACGGAGGAGTTTTGGGTGCAAGTGCCAGCTTTAACGGTCTCACCCCTGGTACCTACACCATTGAGGTAGTGGATGCCAATGATTGTAGGGATACCGTAACAGCGACCATCGAGCCACAGGTAATGGCCAATGCGACCACCATTCAAGAATTGGATTGTGCAGGCCCTCCCGGACAGATCCAGGTGAACATCAGTAATGGTTATACCTCTTCGGGCGATTATGATATTTACGAAGTAAGTATTAACGGAGCAACATACACTTCGGACAACAACAATATTTCTGGAAACTCTTTTGTGTACAGTATCCCGAATGATGGATCCATCATCTCCGATACCACCTTCCAGTTTATGATTACGGATGCGAGAGGTTGTACCACCGAAACCAACACCGTGACCATTTCTCCGCCTGAAACCATAGCAGGTAGCGCTGTGGCAACCGACACCCAATGTGGGGACAATGCCAGTGGGGTAGTGGAGCTGATTCCCGATACCACCCAAGGGATACCCCCTTACGAGTTCAGTAATGATAATGGTGCTACATTTAGCACACAAAATATATTCTCAGGCTACGGAGCGGGAACCCATGGTGGTTTTGTTATCCGAGATAGCAGAGGCTGTGTGAGTCCGGCCTATTCGGTAACCATAGGTTCCAGTGCCCCATTGGACGCAACCGCTACCCCAACGGATGCCGTTTGTTCCGCCGGAGCGGTGAACGGTTCCATTTTGGCCACGATCAATAATGGCGTAGCTCCATTCGATTATGTATTGGTGGATGAGTTTGGCGGTACGGTCGCGGCATCAACAGGAACTGCCAGTACTACGGTAAACTTCCCTAATTTGCCTTTGGGCAACTACACCCTTATCACCACCGATACACAAGGTTGTGAAGACCGTGACCCTGTTGTCATTGACCAAAATCAGTTGGACTTGATTCCTTTGGATCCTGACCCTGCCATTTGTTCAGATACCTCGTTTCCCTATCGGGTTAGAGCTACGGGTGGAACGGCACCTTACGAATTTAGATTGGTGGGAGAACCCACCTTCAACCCAGCGACATCTGGGGGCGACACCTATGATTTTACAGGTCAGGTAGTCCCAGGCGTTACCTATTTTGTTGAGGTACGGGATGCTTTGGGATGTACCTATATCGAAGAAATTGACCCTATCGGTCCAAGTAATCCGGTCGCGGTAACAGCAACATCCTTGTCGGCTTCCTGTAATGTGGCCGGCAGTGGCTCCATTGACTATGAGGTGGCCGGTATTTTGGCACCCGGTGATTTTACCATTACCGTTCAAAATACGGATACGGGCGCCAATGTATCCAGCAGTTCGTTTACTGGGGAAACCATTCCCTACAACGGAACCATCAACGGATTGGCTCCTGGCAATTATCAAATCATTGTCCGCGACGACACAAATGGATGTAGTGGCAGCACTTTGGCCTTTATCGATATTAGTTCGGTATCCATCGCCATTGACAATTTCGTGGAGGCTACCTGTAATGTCGGCGCATTGGTAACGGTTAGAGGTTTTGGAACCACTGGGCCCTACAATTATGCCTATGTGCCCACTGGAGATCCAGCGCCTACCACATTTGCTTCGGAAACCACCTTTGAGATTCCCGGACCATACCCTGCGGATTACGACTTTTATGTTCAGGATGCCAACGGATGTTCCGCGCTGACCACTTTAACGGTCACCCAAGAAGCTGGTGTGCCAGACCCTGTAATCGACGTGGTTAATCAGTGTACTGCGACCAGTGGATATCAAATTGATATTGTATCTCCATTGTCTACAGGTTCAGGTCTACCAGAAGAAACCTTCCAGTACGATATCGGAAGTGGTTTTCAGACGGGAACTACTTTTATAGTACCCAATCCTGGAAGCTATGTCATCACCGTTAGGGACGGAAACGGTTGTACCAATACCGTTACGGCCGAGGTGTTTGATTTCTTTGCAATCTCTGCGGATGCTACTTCATATCCTACCTGTAATGCAGGGGACGGGGAAATTACAGTGAACACCACTGGAGGTAGCGGTAACTTTGAATACCAGTTGAGGGATGCAGGTACCTTGGCCAATATTGGCCCGGCCCAATCCACCAATGTATTTACCAATGTGATGCCCGGAGATTATAATATTTTGGTAACCGATTTGGATTCCAACACCTCTCCTTTGTGTTCGGATGAAGCAGAAGTAATTGTTTCCACAGTGGATACGCCGGTGATTTCAGCTACGCCAAGTAGCGATGTCACCTGTTTTGGAGCAGATGACGGAACCATTACGGTGGAACTCCAACCCGGAACCGATACCGATACACCCATCAACTATGTGCTGTATCAAGGGGCCACCGCCACCGTGATTGCGGGACCTCAAGGTTCTCCTGTATTTGATGACTTGCAACCTGGTACATATCAGGTAGAAGCTGTCTCCGACAGGGGATGTACGGACCGCTCTGGAAATATCATCATCGACGAGCCTACTGAACTGATGATCAATGCAGTAAACACAGAGTTTAGTTGTAATCCATCCAGTAATCAATTCAGTACGGCCACCATTACCATTTATACCGATGATAATGGCGACGGAACAGGAACACCAACTGGTTCAGGTTCCTATACCTATAGCATGAACGATGGAACGCCACAATTTGATGGAACCAACTTCCAGACGAGCAATACTTTTGAGGTGATTGACAATGGAACCAATCAGTCGATAATCTTAACGGCCCGCGATCAAAATGGTTGTGAGCAAACAGCAACGGTAAACATCAATACCCCTACCGATATAACGTTTAGCTACAATGTCAATCAAATTACATGTGATGCATCCGGCAGTGGAGTGACCCCAGGTTCAATTGACATCATCATCAATGAAGGTCCAGGGAATTACGAAGTGGAGATTCTGCCCTTGGGTTCAGAGCCTGCTCGTAGCTCCGGCGGAAGCGACAGGGTAACATGGGATATTGCAACCCCAGGGGATTACATTTTTGCGGTGACCGATATTGGCAGCGGCGGTTGTACCTACTTAACGACCACCATCAATATGCCGGAATACAACACAATTGATGCCGTGATTGCCGAGTTGGAACCCGTCACCTGCTTCAACGGTAACGATGGTGTCATCAGTTTGGACATTTCCAACTACTCTGGTGTTTACAATTATGAAGTCTTTTCAAGGGATAACGCTGGCGTTGAAACATCTACCGGTGTAACAGGGACCTTCGATACCAATGCACCTATCAATTCCCCAGAGCGTATTGAAAATGTTCCTGCGGGTAATTTGGTGGTCCGAATCGAAGCTATGGATTCGCCGTTTTGCGATGCAGTGAGCAATGTAACTACCGTACGTTCACCCGATCGTCCTCTGACCGTGGACGCGGTGCAAACTTCTCCCGTGACCTGTAACGTTCCCGGGTTTGGTGAAATTACTGCTTCGGGCGATGGAGGATGGGGCACTTACGAGTACCAGTTGGTAGCTTCGGACGGCACCATTCTGGTAGATTATCCGAATACCAACTCCGTATTTGAGAATCTTTCCACGGATACCTATACGGTAAACGTTCGGGATTTGAGAGGCTGCGAGGCTACCATGGATATTGATTTGCCTTTGCCTACGCCAATTTCCGCAGATATTCAAGTGGTAAGCCCACTTGCATGTAACAATGATAATGATGCGGTAATCGAAGCCTATAATGAAGCAGGCGGACAAGGCCCTGGCAATTACCTGTACCAGTTGAACAGAATTACGGATGGCACCAACAGTGGTTTGCAGACCACCCCAAGGTTTGCCAATTTATCTGCAGGAGAATACACCATCACCATTTTTGATGGCTGGAACTGTAGCTTTACCACTATTCCAATAGAAGTGCAAGATCCAGAGATTGTGATAGCAGAACTTGTGGAGCTGCAACCTCCAGGTTGTGGGGATTTGGGCCGTATGGAACTTACGGTGACCAACCCGGAACCAGGTGTGGATTATTTCTACCGAAGAGCGGGTACTACCGATCCTTTTATCCCCTTTGGCACAGGAATGACCAGTGTAGAGATTGCAGCCGATATTACTGTAGATCCAGGACCCTTCCAATACGATGTACAAAACTCCAATGGCTGTCCGTTTGAGAAATCCAACCAGATTTCGCTAGATCCCGCTGCACCTTTGGTGATTGCTTTGGATTTGACCAACGCCACCATTAACTGTGCTGGTGAGGCGACGGGAATCATTCGTTCCGAAGCTTTTGGAGGCATAGGCAACTATGTCTATACGCTTGTCAACTCGAATACCGTGCCGCCAACAGCAGCAACAATCGTACGTCCGGCCCAAAGCTCAGGGATTTTTAGGGAGTTGAACCCCGGTACCTATTACGTTTATGCACAAAGTGGCGGATGTGAGGCCATATCGGACCCTATTGTGATAGAGCCCAAAGACCCATTGGTATTGGATTATTTGGAAGCGGTTCCCGTGCAATGTGCCGGTGATATGAACGGACAGATTATCATTGAAGCCAGTGGTGGAACAGGGCAGATTAGATATTCGATTTCCGATACCTTAAGCGAGTTTTTTGAAGGCGACGACCCGAACAATCCGAACAGAAAAACATTTAATGATTTGGCCCCAAGAACGTATGATATTATCATTCAGGATGATTTGGGCTGTACCATTACCAGAACAGTGGAAATTACCCAACCGATGGAATTGGTAGCAGGCGTAGTGGACACCACCCCCGAAACCTGTTTGGGAGATGGGGATGGAAGCATGACCTTGGAAGTAACCGGCGGAACAGCACCCTACTATGAGTGTTAATTCTGCCGATGACGCTGATTTTGTGCAGAACGACAGCCTATTCTTCGATAATCTCCAAGGAGGTGAAACCTACGTAGTATTTGTGCGTGATGCCAATGGATGCCAAACCAATGTGGTTGCAGAAATCGGGGTTGGTGTGGATATAGTCGCTGAACCCTTCGTAGAGTACGGTTGTGAAGGGATTTTCCCAAATAGTACGGTTACGGTAAACATTGCAGATGGTTCCCAATTACCAAATCTCTTGTTTGCATTGGATGTAGAAGATATTCAACAAGCAACGGCCCAAAGAACTTTTGGGGATTTGCCAGCAGGAATGCATACGGTCTATATTTACCACGCCAACGGATGCGTCACCTTTGTCGAATTTGAAATAGAGGCCTACGAACCCTTGACTTTGGAAGCGACCAAGACGGGTCCGGATGAGATTACAGCTATAGCAACAGGAGGGTTTGGAGATTACGAATACTTCTTCCAAGGGGAATCTTTTGGAGAAGTGAATACCTTCAATGTAACCCAGGACTCTAATATCAGTATTCGGGTTCGCGACCGAAATGGATGTGAGGCCACCTTGGTTATGCCGTTCAATTTTGAAGGCATGCCCGAAATGCCAAATTTCTTCACACCCGATGGGGATAACTTGAACGACTTCTGGTATCCCGAGAACAGGGAGTACTTCCCCTTTATCGACGTAATCATTTATGATCGCTATGGTAGGGTAGTGGCCCGACTTGATCAGGTGAAGAAATGGGACGGAAACTACGATGGTAAACCATTGCCTACGGGAGATTATTGGTACGTGGTAAATGCCAACGATAGTGAGAACCAGCAATTTGTGGGACACTTTACCTTGTACCGGGAATAGGATGAAAAAGATTTTCAGTCACAAGGCCTAAATATCACCAAAATTTTTATTTTTGCAGTCCCTTTTCGGGATGTGGCCCATCGGCTACGCTCAGGATAAACTCCGTCTGGTACCCAGACTGCTTTGCAGTTGGGCGGAATTTAAAATTGGGTTTTATTTTTTGAAATTTTATCAGCATTAAGCTGATTTCGGGATGTGGCGCAGTCTGGTAGCGTACACGCATGGGGTGCGTGTGGTCGCTGGTTCGAATCCAGTCATCCCGACCAACCACCGTTTAGGTTAAAATAAAGCACTGTTAATTGTATGATTATCAGTGCTTTTTGTTTTTTATGTATCCATTTGATATCATCTGAATCCAAATTTTAGGTGTGCAATAAGGTGAGCACACCAATGCACAGATTGTTGTAGTTTTAAGTATGGGCAATTGAGGATTAAGGGCAGTCCGACCACTAACATTTGTTCAACTTAAACTATTACAACATGCGGACAGACAGTACTTTAGGAATTAATTTCTTTGTCAGGAAAAAGCGCAATGACCCGAACATGTATGATGTCTACCTGCGCATTACGGTAAAAAAATCGCGTGCAGAGGTCAGTTTAAAAAGGTGCATAAAGGTGTGCAATTGGGACAAAAAGCGCGGAAAAGCCTTTCCTAGGAACAAAACCATGGAAGATTTGAACGCCTACCTTGACACCGTATATGGTGAAATCCTCAATGTTCATAGGGACTTGCACATGGAAAGGAAATTGATAACCGCTAAATCTATCAAGGCTAGGTA
This sequence comes from Flagellimonas sp. MMG031, assembly GCF_040112705.1. Classification (NCBI taxonomy): domain Bacteria; kingdom Pseudomonadati; phylum Bacteroidota; class Flavobacteriia; order Flavobacteriales; family Flavobacteriaceae; genus Flagellimonas; species Flagellimonas sp. MMG031. Next base: position 3,282,337 of record NZ_CP157804.1, on the reverse strand, counting down.
CGTCGGGGAGGATGAATTGAACCATACGATTCTTGAGCTTTTTGAATACCACAATAAAAACATGGTCCATGCCCTCAAGCCGGGTACCATGAAAAATTACTATTCCACCGAGAAATACTTAAAGAGCTACATTACCACAAAACTCAAAACCAACGATGTATCGTTAGGAGAATTGAAGCACAAGTTCATTTTGGACTTTGAGAACTACATCAGGACCTTTAAACCCAAGAAAAATCGAAAGACCTGCTCTAATAACGGTACAATGAAACATCTGGAGCGTTTGATGAAAGTTACTAAACTGGGTGTCCGGTTGGAATGGATGGACAAGGACCCCTTTCGAAACTTCAAGTTACGTTTCGATAAATTTGACAGAAAGTATCTTACCCAAAGGGAAATCGATTTGATTGAGGATACAACTTTTACAAGTTTGGGTAAGGAACGGGTAAAGGATGTATTTCTTTTCAGTTGTTACACCGGGCTAACCTTCATGGATATCAAATTACTGACCAGGGACAATGTAAGTAGGGGGATTGATAGTAATTATTGGATTTACACCAAAAGGATAAAGACCGATGAGCCCTTGAAGATCCCTATGTTGCCCAGAGCTGTGGAAATCATGAGGAAATATGAAGAAAGTCCAAAGAACGATATTAATTTGTTACCTGTTTATAGCAACCAAAAGACCAATGCATATTTAAAGGAAATTATCAAGGCTTGTGGCATACACAAGAATATTTCCTTCCATACGGCCAGACACACTTTTGCCACTACCGTGACCTTGTCCAACGGTGTTCCCATTGAAACCGTATCTAAAATGCTTGGGCATACCAAACTTTCTACCACGCAAATCTATGCCCGGGTTTTAGAAAACAAGATTGGGAAGGACATGCAAAATCTAATGGATAAAATGGAGCAGGTAAAAAGCAAACATGCATTTGGAGATTGAAAGGTTATTCATTTAAAGTCAATTTTAAACTGTAATGAAAATTTACCTTGAGGATAAAGAGTTGGAAAGACAAACTTATGGCATGGATTGCTTTAGCCTATTGCGTTAAATGGTGATTGGTAGACACGTGAGACTTAGGATTTGATGCAGCAATGTTGTGGGGGTTCGAGTCCCTTCGCCCGTAAGAATAGCCGAAGTTATCGCTTCGGCTTTTTTATTTCAAAAACTTGTCAAAAAAATGGACGGTTACAACATAGGTACAACATTTCCTCAATCAACATTAATAGATATTTCTTGATACAAATTAATATTCTTTGATGCTAAAACTTATTTGGATTTTATACTGAGACACTCTCTGTGTTTAGGTTATTTTCCTTAAATAAAGCTAGGTCAAGTTTTAACTGGTCTAGACCATAGCCTCGCAAACTGTAAACTTTTTTACGGCAACATTTCTTGTATTTTGAACCACCACATAGTGGACATTGCTTATTCGGTTGATGCTTGATTCCTGAAACAGTTGTTTCAAGCAAAGCAATAATATCCCCATAGTTGTTAAGGCCATATTCTTCCTGATAAAATTGGGCAATACCTTTAAAGTGATGTTCGTACTCGCCATTAGCGTACTTGTCAGTTGCCACTTTGTAGTGATAATTGGCGAAAAAGGGATATATGACTTCTCTGTAAAACTCTACAAGGACAATTCCCCGCTTTTTCATTTTTAGAAGCTTGTGGGGTATATCCAAACAGCACTCACCTTTTTTTGAAATATGGAAGTCCCAATCCCTTTCAATTATTTCTGTCTTTTCAATGACGATTGGTATGGTGTACGGGTAGTTTTTCTCATTGACTAAAATGAGTATTTCAAACTGCCCCCAGAGTTTATCATTTCTGTCAAGTACACTTATTTTACCCTCAAGAGCTAAATACCCAGTTTTAGGACTTTCAACTTCCTCAAATGCAAAGTATTTGCTTAGAAAACTTTTGATATCCTTGTCAAGTTCATTTTTGCCCATAGTTAAAATAAGGTTTGCTCTTTGAAGCTATTGGGTATAAATCCCTGCTATTTCTATTGGGGTCAGGTGTAATGTTAATGGTAAGCACTAAAACACCCATATCGTTTTGAACGGCTAGGTTATTGTCAACTAGATATCTTTCCCAATCGAAATTGTACTGATAGTATTTTCTTCCATCTTCATAATCGTGTATTTCTTTACTTCGCTGCTCAAAATACTTGTCTTTTCTCAGCTGTGTGGTTATGTTGTGTCCAACTACGATCCCACTATTTTTAGCATTACTCTGCATTTTCGGCGCAAGGCTGGTATGTAAGCTGCACGTGGTAACTTCACCTGATTCGCCAATTCCGGAATAGAACCAATCCACCTGTTTTGAATGACCTAAATCCAGCCCAGCTCTTGTGTGAATATCCTGAATACCATTTTCCTCAAAAAAGTCTTTTAGGTCATTTTTGACGAAGTAGGATATCATAGAGAAGGATTTTAGTGCATCTTCAACTGCTTTCAGTTTTTCGATATTCTTTCCGCCAAAATATACCATCAAACCATCACCTTGAATACGATGGACATAACCGCCGCAGAGATTAACCGCAAACATTGAGGCTCTGATGATACTTTCTGTAATCAATCTCACCGTTGCTTTAGTGAAATTGTTGAATAGCTTGGTACTTTTCTTTACATCTATAAAACCAGAAACAATCCAATGCTCTTCAACTAAATCGGTACCTTTTAAGTATGCAAAATCTGGATGACTTCCTAAGGGTTGGTAATCGAAAGTTTCTGGCACACCCATTCCTTTGGCAAATAATTTCATCTGGGGCGATAGTTCCCTGCCTGGAAGTTCGTTCCTTAATGATTTAAGGTATTCACGATTGCTTGCTAACGCAGACTCACTAAGCCCAAGAATTCTGTTTGATTTTGTAGGGTCGTTCTTTACTGCTTTTTTAATTACATTTTTGTAGTCTTCAAATAAGTTCATTTTATGAGGTAACTTTAATTAATATGTAGGTTAATGGTACCAATAGCAAGAATTGTATTATCAACAGGTCACAAGCCCATTTTAGTTTCTTAAATTTTGCTTTCAGGCCTTTTGAAAGCAAATAGACTTGGTTTCTCAAATCTTTTTTGTCCTCTTTTTTATCTTGCTCTTTTGATAATTCAAAAAACTCTTGAGCACTTTTTTCCGCAATGCTTTCGAAATAGTACAATGATTCTATTTCTGACTTTGATGATAAATAAGGCATACTAGCTAATGCCAAGAGTATAAGACTTCCCACGCCAAAGGCGATTATGCCAGCCAAAAAAATCAATAGCCAAATTTCCTTATCTAAAAGTTCTTGGATTTGGGTTAGCAACGTAATCGTACCACCAGTAATAAAGGTGTTGATGGCGATGTAAACTGCCGTTTTATTATTGACACTATCGTAATAGTGGTCCAATCTGGTTATAGTATATTCCAATCTTTCCTTTTCCATATAAGTTTGATTTATTAACTAGGCTGATTCCGAAGAGCCAGCCTAGTTGATTACCTGATAGCTTTTGCAATGGCCGAAACAGCCGCAACAAACGTTACCACAGTAAGAATTGTGGAAATAACTCTTGCGTTACCCCCTTTTAAATGAAGACAAGTGTCTTTTTTACAAAGGCTCAACCTGTCGTTTTGATACGAATAATTCATAATTAAAAAAATTAACTTAGCCCAAGTTCACAGCATTTGGGTTTCGCTGAAGTGCTACTTACTTTTATCAGTAACGCCTTTGAATTTTCCGCCGCTGGTTTTTACGTCCATAAATCTTCCCGAGTTGGAATCTCGTTTAACGTAAAGCCCAGTTTTCGGGTTTAGTACTTGAGAACGGTTTTTAACTGCCCCTTTTCTTGCATTGTCGCCATACGGCTTGTTCTTTGCCATAACAAATTGATTTAAAAAATTATACAAATAGTGCGTGCCACCAGTTGGTGGCTGAATATTACTTGCTCTAAAATGAAAGGAAAGTTTGTTTGCAGAAGACTTTAAAATACCGAAAAAAACGGTATATTTGTGTCGCTTAAAACAAAGTCTTTACAGATAAAATTCCAATCTTATCTTAAAGTAAATAATAGAGCTGGTATCAAATTGATATCAGCTTTTTTTATAGTGCTTTTATAAATTCCATATACTTTTTTTCTTTTACAATAGTGCTCAATATTTCATTGACCGATAGGGCATTTATCCCATTATTCTCAGCGCACTCTTTTATAATATCATTTCTTTCTACGAGAACACCATTTGTGGTTTTACAATAATAAATAGCGGCGAAATCCATAATTTGTAATCCGCCGAACTTTATACTTTCCTTGCAGCAAAACTTAAAAAATTCGCCTTCGAGCGAAAATGTATTTATTTTGCGTTCTTCAACCAACCGTTTTAAATGATTGCGTTGCAAGTAATCGTAACAAGTTGATTCCAGAGCCATTTCAGTAACATAAAATGAATCTGTTGAACTGTCTAGTATTCTTAGACTGTCCAACAGAAGCAATAATTCTATGTCGCTGAATATATACATCTAGTTTCTCATAAAATTCTTACCTCCAAATCTGGCATTAATATCTTTTATAGTCATATTCGACAATTCTGCCGCTTTCGTTGGCGACAAAAGTGACTTGCCTTCTTGATTATCCATATTCAGTCCTTTTGCCAACAGGCTAAAAAACCGTTTTGGCTTTTCAACACCATTATACTCGCCAAATGAAGTATCATCATTTTCCCGCCATTGATCATATTTTTCTTTCCAGGAGTGATAGGTGTTCCAATCAATTATTTTGAGGGTAAGCGCACGAATTATGATAGCCAAAATGGATATTCCGTATGCAGCTTTGATACTTTTTAATTCCTCAAGGGTAATTCCATTTCTTTCGTTATTAAAGTGGTCATAAAGCACGTCTTCAAAAAGAAGCATCGCACCTGCAAAATGGTCACAAAAGCGTTCGATTTTTTTATGGTCATCAATATCAAAATCAAGAATTAAATGAGCTAGTTCGTGTAATGTCGTAAAGCGCCTTCTAGCTACATCTGGATTTATTGCGTTAAGTACAATGATAGGGACTTCACCTGCCCAACCCGAGAAAGCAACAAAACTATTTGGTTTTTCAACCTCAAAGATTTTAACACCCTTATTTTCCAATAGATGAATTACATCGTAAATTGGGTTTTTTCCAAGTTTCCATTTTTTACGAATTACTTTAACTGCATCTTCAACATCGGTGGCTTTGCTTATCACAATATTCTCTACTGGATTTTTGAACTTGATTTTATCGTCCATTATATTTTCCAGTTCTATAATGTTGAAGAAATCACTTGAAATACTTTCTATGATTTCATTTTCAAAGACCTTATGCGACTCTTGTTTTTCACGATACTCAATATTGGTCATTGAAAAGGCAGACTTATCGCCTGGGCGATATTCCAAATTGGTACTTTCGGTATTTATAATATCGAAAGGCTTTAATTTTAAAACCTTAGAAAAACGTATTAAATGGTTTGTTTTCATCTCTCGTTTTCCTTCTTCAAATTTTTGGATATATGAAACTGAAAACCCCGTATAATCGGCAAATTCCTGCTGGGATAGACCTGCATTTTGCCTTAACTGTTTTATTCTTTTTCCAAGTTCCATTTTTTAGCGTGTTGGTTCAACTTTTACAAAGATACGAAATTTATTTACACACACAAAAACATAATATTTTTTATTATTGTGTGTGTTATTTGTTTATGTTATGATTTTATGAGGTTAAATGTCCCAAAAAAAGCATATATTTGGGACAAAATGAATTAAATGAAGTCGATAAAGGAGAAAATAAAGGACGAAATTAAAGCAGGGAACAGGGGTAAGATAGTGTTGCCATTAGACTTTGGAATAAAGTATGGTGTAGAAAATACCAAGAAGTCTTTATTGCGGCTTACCAATGAGGGTTTTTTGGAACGCCTTGCACGAGGTATTTATTTATATCCTGAACGAGATGAGCTTTTAGGGGTGCTTTATCCCGATATTGAAACTATAGCAGAGGAGATTGCATTGCGTGACAATGCTCGTATTATTCCAACCGGAATCCAAGCCTTAAATCTACTCGGACTCTCAACACAAGTTCCGTTGAATGCCGTTTTTCTAACTGATGGTTCGCCACGTACAATTAACATTGGTAAACGTAAAATAAAGTTTAAAAAAGCCAGCCCAAAAAATCTGGCGGCCAAGGGAAGGCTGAGTGGTCTTGCTATACAGGCATTAAAGGAAATTGGAAAAGAAAAAGTGTCGCAAGACGAAATAATTAAGATTAAGGAACAACTAAAAAAAGAAGAACCAGAAAACCTATACCACGATATGAAACTTGCGCCATCGTGGATAGCCGATATTTTTGGGGATTTACTTCAATACTACTATGAGTGATTTTATAGACCTTACCGATGAACAGAAAACAAGAATATTTACCCAGACTGGTGTAAGGGCAAATCTTCCAGCATTTGCAATAGAAAAAGATTGGTGGGTAACCGAAATGCTTGGAATAGTTTTTTCCTTGCCGTATGCAGAAGCCTTGGTGTTCAAAGGTGGCACTTCATTAAGCAAAGGCTATGATTTGATAAATCGATTTTCAGAAGACATAGACTTGGCCATAGACCGTGCTTTTTTTGATATGGATGGGGAATTGTCCCGTTCGCAAATAAAGAAACTAAGAAAGAAAAGTGCCAAGTTTATAAGCACAGAGCTACTGGCCGATATATCAAAAGCGATTGAGAAAAGTGAGTTGCCCATTTCTTCGATAGGTATTGAACCTTTTGAGGATTCTGATACAGACCCATTGCGGATTTATGTGACTTATGACCCATTGACAAAACAAAGTGATTATCTAAGACCAAGGGTACTTTTAGAAATCAGTTGTAGGTCGCTTCGTGAACCCTGTGAGAATGTCCCTATACGTTCCATAATTGATAGAGAATTTGAATCGGCGGATTTTGCAAATCCAACTTTCGATGTGCGAACTGTTGAACCGCAAAGAACATTTTTAGAAAAAATCTTCCTACTGCACGAAGAATGGCAAAAAAACAATATCAGAGTAGATAGATTAAGCAGGCATCTTTACGATTTAGAACGTTTAATGGATACTGAACACGCAATAAAGGCCTTTAAAGACAAAGAATTATTTTATCACATCGTACAGCACAGAAGCACTTTCTCACCATTAAAAGGTATAGATTACGCCAATCACAAACCAAGCTTGATTCAAATAGTCCCGCCTGATAAAGTAATTGCAGATTATGAAAATGATTATTATGTGATGCAAGAGAATATGTTTGTTGGCGAATCGAAAGCTTGGGATGTTATGCTAAAACGGCTAACACAGTTACAAAAAAGAATAAGGGGATTGGATTGGTGATTGAAGCTGATAAAGAGTTTATTCTATATATGAAGCATCGAGTTAAGCTATAAACTCTTAGACTCAAAAATTTGAGTAATAATTTGCAGGGTTTTCTTAATTAAGAATTACTTTTAAGGGAAGTCTGCCCCTCACAACATTAAAAGGCATTAATCCTATAATTTCTAATCTACTCGCAAACGATTATAAAAATAAAACCGATGATTATAAACTAATATTGGCTACGGAGCTGAATAAGTTCATTAATGCTTTGGAAAAGACTTTGGTGAAAAATGAAAATTTTGTTATCATTGAATGGAATCAGGGCTGTGTTATCGAGATTCTCAATAAACCCCAATCTGTTATTCAATAGTTTTCCTGTCTTTAGAAAAATATTCTTAATTTCTCTAATTGTTGGTAGACTTTTGTCTTCTTTTAGACTCTTTATCTTTTAAAAAATTAATGATTTCCCTTTTCTGTTTACTTAGTACTCTTTCAAAGAAATTAGTGATAGAAATATCAAAATAATCACATAGAAGAAAAAGTTTAGTCACCCCAAAGCTGGGCTTTGATTCCATACGCCCCATATTTAAGGTAACCTTGTATTTATTTGCAAATTCAATATTGACGTCTGACTGAGATAATCCCGTTGGTTTTCCTTGAGAAACACCCTTCTCCATATGAAGTTCCTTTAAAACCATTTCTATTGATGTGGTAAAATGTAAAATGTCTTTTTCCTCAATCATTACTCCAAAAGACGTTAATATTTAAATTTCCATCAACGACATTTGTGTCGTTAAAATGTTTTGAATATATTTGAGTCTCCTTTTTTGTTAAAGGACTATTTTTGCGATTCTTCGTATAGATAATATTTGAAGCTTTCGCTTAGATTCTCTCGCTAGAAAACTGGTAATTTTTGCAGAAGAGATGATAAGCAGATTGGCTCACGACCCGGGCGTGGCCTCTCTTATCTCTGCAAGGTATACCAGTACCGCTAGCGGGTAAGTTGAGTTCCACGCCCAACTTTTTCTTAGCGTTTGGTTTATTTACTCTTTTTCGATGCGTCGCTAACCTTTTTAGGTTATGGGAAACATTTGGCAACTTTTTTCTGTAGGATTCACACCTTGTTTCTGTTCCATTTTTGGAGCCTGTCACTCGGTGTTCGACATCCTCTTCAAGAAAAAGCCCAAGAATCCCGTATAACCATGGACTATCGTTATGGGTAATACGCTACTTAATTTTCGGATTACGTTACTACTTCAGACCCATAACTGACGCATACGTTTTTCGGGCAACCGGCCCAATCACGAAATCATAGTCTTGTTCCATTAGGAATCCCATTTCCAAGAGCACTTGTTTCTTGGACAGGATGGCCTATGCCCGAACCTAAATGCCCTAAGGTAAGTTACGACATTGTCGGGACTTCTGGGGCAGTGCAAACAAAAAACCTCCGGACAGGGTAGCAATTGTCCAGAGGCACGATTCAATTAACACTAACGGTTAAAATCAAACGACTCAAAATTATGAAGATAAAATGGATAAATGCGAACAGATTTTCCCTGTTCCTGATCATTAACATGCTGCTGGTCCTTTGGCCATCAAAAACCTTGGATGCCGCAATGGCCCCACCTCCCCAAGCGACCATTACTGGTACCGTCACCGACACTGACGGAATACCTCTCGTCGGGGTAAGCATCCAAGTGGAGGGCACCCAAAGGGGCACTATCACCGATTTAGATGGATCCTTTACGATTCAAGCCAATACCAACGATACCTTGTACTTTTCAATCATTGGTTTTGAGCCCAAGTTTGTTGGGATTAAGGGGAGGTATGAGGTCAACGTCCAAATGGAGGAGGATGTCACCCAATTGGGGGAAGTCGTGCTCAATGCAGGCTACTACACCGTATCCGAAAAGGAACGTACGGGAAACATAGCCACCATCAAGGCCGAGACCATGGAGAAACAGCCCGTAGGCAATCCTTTGGCTGCAATGCAGGGTCAGCTTTCCGGGGTCAACATCGTCCAAAACACCGGGGTTCCCGGTGGGGGATTCGAGGTCGAGGTACGAGGTAGAAACTTCATTAACGGTGTCAGCGACCCACTCTACATTATCGATGGGGTACCCTTTGGCTCCCAGTCCTTGGGTTCCGGTAGCGTTTCGGGTGGGATTCTGGGCGGCAATATCAGCCCGCTCAATGCCATCGACCCTACGACCATTGAGAGTATAGAGGTATTGAAGGATGCCGATGCCACGGCCATCTACGGTTCTAGGGGTGCCAATGGGGTAGTACTGATCACCACGAAGCGTGGAAAAGAGGGCAGGACAACCTTCAGTGCCAACCTCAGTACCACCTTGGGCCAGGTTTCCAATTTCTTGGAACTGATGAACACCCAACAATATTTGGAAATCCGAAGGGAAGGGATTGTCAATGACGGTTTCGGGGACTTTTTGAACGACCCCAATTTTGATCTGTTCTTTCCCGATCTCAAAAGTTGGGACAATTCCCGCTATACGGATTGGCAAAAGGTGCTCATTGGCGGTACGTCCTATCGCAACAATGCCCAGCTTTCGGTATCAGGGGGCAATGAACGGACCAATTTTTTGATCAGTGGTAGCTACCTAAAGGAAACCACGGTATTCCCCGGGGACAGCAACTATAAAAAGGCGACGGTACAGAGCAAGGTAAACCACCGCTCTGAGAACGATCGTTTCCAGATCGATCTGTCCACCATCTATTCCAATGAACGAAACCAATTGCCACAGCGAGATTTCACCGGGCTTGCCTATACCTTGGAGCCCAATGCCCCCGAAATCTATGACGAGGAAGGACGGTTGAACTGGGAAAACAACACCTGGAACAACCCCTTTGCCGCTCTGGAAGAGAACTATGTCTCCAAGGTAAACACCCTTATCGCCAATGCCTTGGTCTCCTATGAGCTATTGCCCAACTTAGAAGTAAGGACCAGTCTGGGCTACAATACCTATCGCTTGGATTCCTACCGGACCCTGCCCAGCAGTGCACGTAACCCGAGCTTGGGACTGACCCCCGAAAACTATTCCTCCATCACCACCAACGTTTCCCAACGGGACTCCTGGATCGTGGAGCCCCAATTACAGTGGAAACAAAAGTGGGGCAGGACAGCCTTGGATGTATTGGTGGGCACCACCTTCCAACAGCAGACCACCGAGGGTTTTGTGCAACGGGGCAGAGGTTTTCCCAATGAGGATCTGATCTTTAACCTATCCGCTGCCGAGACCTTGGAAGTGCTGACGGATACGGAAAGCGAGTACAACTACAATGCGGTATTCGGTCGGGTGAACCTCAATGTGAAGGACCGTTATATTCTCAATCTGACCGGTCGTAGGGACGGTTCCTCCCGTTTTGGTCCCGGCCGGCAGTTTGGGAACTTTGGGGCCGTGGGCCTGGCCTGGCTCTTTAGTGAAGAATCCCTTTTTGGGGACAATTCGATATTGAGCTTTGGAAAATTAAGGGGCAGTTATGGAACCACGGGCAGTGACAATATCGGTGATTACCGATTCTTGGATACCTATAGCGTTACGGGATTTGACTATGATGGAATTTCCATATTGGAGCCCACGGGCATCTTTAATCTACTTTTTGGATGGGAATCCAACCGTAAGCTAGAAGCAGCTTTGGAGCTGGGTTTTTTCAATGACCGCATATTGCTAAACACCTCATGGTACCGAAATCGCAGTTCCGATCAATTGGTCGGTATCCCCTTGGCGGCCACCACCGGCTTTTCCGAATTGACCGGCAACTTTGATGCCACCGTGGAGAATTCCGGGGTAGAGGTGGACCTTCGTACCATTAATCTTAGAAATGGCAAATTAAAGTGGTCCACGAGGGTTAATCTTACGGTGCCAAAGAACAAACTGTTGCGCTTTGACGGTCTGGAATCCTCTCCCTTTGCCAATCGCTATGAAATCGGCAAGCCACTGACCATTGTCAAGCTCTACAACGCCCTTGGTGTGGACCCAGAGACGGGTCTCTATACCTTTGAGGACTATAATGGGGATGGGAACATCAGTAGTCTGGAGGACCGACAGTTTATCGAGGACAGGGCCCCGCGCTTCTATGGCGGGTTGGGCAATACCCTTACCTATGGCAAACTATCATTGGACGTATTCTTCCAGTTCAAAAAGCAGAAAGCTTTTGACCAATTGGCCTTTGGGGCCACCCCGGGCTTTCGGGGGAACGCCCCGGTCGAACTCTTGGACCGTTGGCAAGAAGAAGGGGATTTGGCGCCCATTCAAAGAGCCTCTGGGGGACTCGCCCCAGATGTGGACCGTGGGACCTTCCAGCAATTGAGCAATACCGCCTTTTCCGATGCCTCCTTTGTCCGATTACGGAACATTTCCTTGAACTATGGGCTGGGCCGGTTGGATAATGGCATGCAGGTAAATGTATACCTACAGGGACAGAACCTATGGACCTGGACCAAGTATCGGGGACCTGACCCTGAACAACCTTCCAATAGTAGATTGCCACAATTGCGACAGATCACCCTTGGACTACAAGTAGACTTTTAACCATAAAAAAATTAGATATGATACAAGCACTAAACAAAACCAGGAGCGTAGGGGACCATGGTCTTCCAGCGCTCCTAAAACATCTCAACCTTCAAATCCTGCCATTGCTCATGTTTTTGGTCATGGTAGGCTGTACGGACTTTGTGGAAGTGGAGCCGCCCAAGGACACCCTGGTCGCGGAGACGGTATTCGATGAAGCCTCCACGGTACGCTCCGCCATGGCAAACTTATTTTTCGGGATGCGGGAACAAGGTATGGTATCGGGCAGCTTTGGCCTGACCACGGCTTTGGGCATCTATGCGGACGAACTGGATTATTATGGATTCGAAGTGCAGAACACCGAATTCTACCAACACAACCTCTTGGCCGGTAATGAATTGGTACGGCAATGGTGGGCCAACGGCTATGAACTTATTTACGGAGCCAATGATATCATTCGAGGTGTGGAAGAATCAGAGGCCCTGAGCGAAGATGAAAAGGCCCTGTTTACCGGCCAGGCCTTGTTTGTCCGTTCCTATATACACAGTCTCTTGGCGCAGTTGTTCGGTGATGTCCCGTATATCACCACGGTGGACTATCAGGTGAACAATACCGTATCACGCACCCCGGAGGCCGCAGTTTTTCAAGCCATCATTACCGATTTGGAACGGTCCGTGGCCCTATTGGAAGGTATGGAAAATCCATCACCAGAACGCACCTTGCCCGACCAGTATGCAGCCAAGGCCTTATTGGCCCGGATGTACCTGTATGTAGAGGATTGGGCGAATGCTGAAGCCATGGCCTCCGAACTGATAGGCGCCTTTGATTTGGAAGATAATGTGGACCAAGTGTTTCTAAAGGATTCTGGCGAGACCATCTGGCAATTGAAACCGGGCGAGGCCCCAAGGAATACCCAAGAGGCAAACCGATTGATCATACAGGCGGTTCCCGGCCAGACCTATGCACTAACCGAATCATTCTTGGACAGTTTTGAGGAGGGCGATCTACGGGAAGCTTCTTGGACAGAAAGCATATCCAATGCCGACAATACACAGACCCTGTTCTACGCCCATAAATACAAGGCCGATTTTTCCCAGACGGAGTCCGTGGAATATTCAATCGTACTCCGTTTGGCGGAACAGTACCTGATCCGGGCCGAAGCGAGAGCACAATTGGGCAATCTCTCCGATGCAGCAAGCGATCTGAATGAGCTCCGTAATCGGGCAGGTTTGCCCAATATCCCCATAGGAACACAAGGGGAACTATTGGAATCGGTATTGCAGGAACGGCGGATGGAACTGTTCACAGAGCGGGGGCATCGTTGGTTCGACCTGAAACGCTTTGGAGAGGCCAGTGCCGTATTGGAAGGTATCAAGCCAGGATGGCAGGATACCGACCTGTTGTTGCCCGTTCCGGAGACCGAAATCGAGATCAACCCCAATCTATTGCCGCAGAACGCTGGCTACTGATAATTATGAACAATATGGGATGTCTGGGCATTTAATTGGAAGCCTTGGTATCCTTAATAAAAATGAAATCAATGAAAAAAATCGTATCGATACTATGGCTTTTTATGGCCGTTGGGGTATTTTCCCAAACACTGAAAACCAACCCCATATACGAGGATGAAGCGGCAGCTTCCTCAATGGGGTCAACGTTTCTGACCTCCTTCATGCAGGAGGGGGAGCTCTATCTCAATATTCCGCGGGAGGTGCTGGAGCGTCCTATGCTCTTTATCCGCTATGACTACAGAAAAGTATATAAATATATGCAGGTGCTTTGGTCACTGGAGGGGGACAAGGTGCTATTAAAACACCCTAGGGTAAGGTCCACGGCAGGAATAATTTTACCTGTAAGGCACCACAAGGCCTTAAAGGATAATGTCTTGGCCATGTTTCCCTTGGAAAAAGATATGGGCGAACAAGGGGAACTGTGCATCAATGTCACTTCCTTGGTAATGGACAATGTCATCGAATGGACCAAGGGCTTTACGGAAACCTTGGTGCCACAGTTGAGCCTCTTACAGGGCTCGAAGGATTTTCACAACGAGGTGGTCATCAAGACCCGACGTGGCTTGATGTTCGAGGGCTCGAAAGTTTCTTTTCCGGTGTTCTTTGGATTGGCGGCCCTTCCCGAGAAACTGATGAAAGGTAGGGACTATGATTACCGCATGGGATTCGTTAACGAGGACCGATATGGAATCGATCACGGTGAACCGAAGAACAGTATAGCTAATATTGCCCGCTGGCGATTGGAGAAAAAGGACAAGGACCGAAAACTGAGCGTGCCCGTTAAACCGATCACTTTTGTTATACCTCCAGATGTTCCCGAACAGTGGAGACCTTATGTGAAGGCAGGTATCGAAGAGTGGCTGCCTGCCTTTGAGGCTGCAGGGTTCAAGAATGCCATAGTGGTAAAGGAAACGGATAGCCTGTCGGAATGGGAGGCCCATAGCATCCATACCTCTTACGTGGACTGGGGCGATTCCAAATACTTGCGCGGCTTTGAAGAGTCTGGAGGGACCGCTCCAGAAATAATCGATGAAAGGACCGGTGAAATCCTCAAATGCGACATTTATCTGGGAGCTTCGGTCGAAAATGTTACGGACCGTTATTTTATCCGTTGCGCACCCTTGGACAAACGGGCCCAGTCGTTGCCTTTTCCCCAAGAACTCACGGGAAGGCTTTTTCAACGGATTGCCGCCCATGAAGCGGGACATGCCTTTGGGCTGATGGACAGTAATTATGGGGAGTTCGCCTATCCCGTCGAAAAGATGTCCGATATCCAATGGCTGAAGACCATGGGCCACACCCCAAGTATGATGAGCTATTCCCGGGAAAATAATATTGCCCAGCCAGAGGACAGTGTGCCCCCTGAATTGTTAATGCAAAAAGTGGGCCCGATGGACCGTCACCAGATTGAGTGGGGCTACACCGAATTTCCGGAGGAAATGTCAGAGCAGCAGGAGGAGGAAGCCCTAGAGCGTATTATAGGGGTGCAGGATTCAATTCCCTGGTTTAGGTTCAACCAAAGCCAAGTGGAGGTTTTCGGGCCCGCAACGGCAGATGAAGTGGTGGATACCAATGATCCGGTCGAAAGCACCAAGTTGGCACTGAAGAACTTGGAACGTGTCATCCAACTGATGCCGGCCGCCGTTAAGGACCAAAAGGATACTAGAAGATTGGAAAATCTATATGGAAGATTACTGGAACAGTGGAAAGACCATATGCTCCATGTGACCTCTTTGCTAGGTGGGTACGATATTCGGTACAAGCCGATAAACACCCCTGGCAAGATGTTCACGCCAATCCCTTTGGCCATGCAGGAGGAGGCCATGGACTTTTTGCATGCCAATGCCCTAAATCCACCAGGGTGGTTGGTTGCCCCCGAGTTCCTTCCCAAACTGGGGTATTCCACCTTTCCGGACAAAATGGTCGAATTCCAACAGCGATCGGTGGACGAACTATTACGCCCCCGACGCTTGAAGCGCTTTGAATATATGGAAACGCTGGAAGGCTTTGAAGGTACATTTGAATGGTATCTATCGGAATTGCAAGAGGGATTGTTCGGGGAACTGTACGAAGGTTCCCCCAAAGTAGGACGGATACGGCAAGAAATCCAATCCTATTATATCGACAGGGCCATTATGGCGGTACAACAAAAAGCCCAATATACCTATGCAGAAATGAAAGCTTATGATTATACCGCTTACTCCAAAGGGTTGTTGATGGAGCAGTTGGTGAAATTACGGGAGGATATCAAGAGCAAGTTGAAAAAGGAAAAGGACAGTGATGCCAAGGGGCATTGGGAGCACTGTTTGGCCCGATTGGATTTGTTGTAACTATATCATTGGACAAGTAAGCAAAGGAAATAATACAAGCGATAACCACAAAAAGGGGATGGTTGTTTTCACCATCTAAAAAGTAATTTTTTGTTTTCATTTATTTTTTGAATTAGTCAAAAAGGTGCCCTGTGAGGGGCACCTTTTCTACTACGAGTGACAAGGAACTATGGGTTCCTGCCCAATGGTGTGGACAGGGAAGGTTCGGCATATAATTGATTGCCGAAGTAGGTACAATTGATATCACCGTTAGGTTCACAGTCGTCCCCGATGGTCACTTCCATGACCCCGCTTGACGTTTGATAGTACGCCACCTGACTGACCGTATTGCTCTCCGTGGCAAAGGCCAGACCGACCGCTAACAGAATGGCAAAGGCCGGTAAAACGAGTTTTAAAAATCTAGTTTTCATAGTATTAAGAATTAGATATTAATGCCTACTCTTTTTCTAAGGTTTTCGGCTTCCCCTTTCACTGCACAGTATTTTTAGAGGCTGATATTTTTGAGGTTTTCCAATAGTACGATTCCAATCAATGCCAGGACGATCCAAAAGGCATTGAACACGAGGTGGGTTTCCCAGCCCATGGAGGATATGACGCCTCCGCAGGAGCAGGGGATATGGTCACTGAACCGAAGCATCCAATCGATATAGCTCGTAAAAAGGGTCATTAGGACAAGGGACCCGTAGAGGGCAACCAGCCGATATACTTTGGTCAGTAGCAGAATGGCGAGAACAATCTCAAGGAGTGGAACCATCCAGGCAATCCACTCCGTGAAGGGACCCAAGACTTCTGAACGACTCATTTGGAACTTAAAGTCAGATAGTCCCATGAGTTTACTGCTTGCTGTATACAGGAAAAGTATGCTATAGAGATAACAAATGGTTTCCACTATGGCCCAACGTTTAATTATGAGTATGCCCGTTTTCATTGTAAGGGTTTGATTTACAATGATAAAACTAAGGGACTCTAGCGATCTCTAAGGGATTATTTAGGCTCTGGGAAGGATTTTTTGGAGCGTTTCCGCAGTTGGGAGGGCGTATAACCATACCTTTTTTTGAATTCCCGGGTAAAGTGGTTCCCCTTTTTGAAACCTACGGTCCTGGCTATGGCAAGGATGGTCTTGTTAGAGTGCTCTATCAGGATATGGGCCTTTCGGAGCCGTTCATGTTTTTGATATTGAAAGGCCGTCATGCCGAAAAGCTCCTTGAATCCCTTTTTGAATTTGTACTCGTTGGTATTGCAAATATGGGCCAGCTCTCTGATTGATGGTAGTGGCATATCCAGATTGTCCATGATATAACGTTTGGCCTTCCTCAGGTTCTCCATATCCATGGCGTGAAGGATATGGGTCTCCGTTTTTTCTGGTCGGGGCAATAGCCCATGGGTCTGTAATTGTTTCTTCAGTTTCTTCTGAAGGAACCCTTGATCCGTTCCATCGTATTTGACCAGTTCAAAACAGGTCACCATAAAAGTTCCTTTTTTCTCCCGGTGTTCCGGGAAATAAATCACATGACAATGGGCAGGGAGGAGGAGTCCTGATTGTTCGGAAAATGACAACTCTAAGGTCAGCTCCCATATTTTGTTTTTGGGGGCTGCTTTCAACAATTTTTTCCAGCCCCTTTGGGATCTCTTCTCCAATAATTGTGCAAATTGGCGACCGTTCAAGGTCCCTTCTTTGAAGTTCAACAGCGTCTCTACCTTTGGGTTGGTCCTCAGTATCTGGCCTTTGTAATCCAGTTCAAAGTACAATTGAACGACCATTTCATAGGAATTGGGCAGTTTGATAAAGCCTTGGTGCAGAAAGGCGTCCCTGAGTTCCTCGGTAGTGGAGTTGACCAAAAAGGTCAGGGCCTCCAGTGCATCGTTTTGATCTGTTCGTTCGATTTGGTAAGAGAAGTTCCCGTTGGCGATATGCACCAATTGGTTGTAGATATGCTCCAAACGCTTCTTGTTTTCCAGATTGTCCATAATTGTCCCCGTGTTTTAGATTTATAACCCATTGGAAACGGGATACAACACCTATCTTGGGCGCGATAGGTACAAGCGGGCCGTTTCCATGTTGGGGAACATTTTGATGGGCGCCGAACGCATTCGGTTCGAAATGTACTTGGAGAATACCCGCTCCAAGGGCGTGGCAGCAACCAGTACCAGTTCCTCGACCAGTTCGGCACCTTCTCCAGATAAAAAGTGCCAGGCTTCCTTCTCGATATGCCTGACCCCATTGATGTTGCAAAGGATGCGATAGGGTTTTCCCTGTTGCAGGACCATGCGACGTGCCACCGTCTTTTTGGCTCCCGAAAGGTCAATGGAAATTCCCTCTTTCCAAATAAAAAAGAGGATTTCATCTTCCAACCACATGGTGGCCAATTCGGTTTCCACAATTCTTTTCATCCTTCGCGATTTCAAAAAGGGCGGTTAAAATAAAAAATTTTTGAAAATATTTTTAACAAGAAAAATCTGCTTTTTTAACAAAAAGGGCTCTAAAACGTAAAAAAACTTATCTGTAAGGGATTTTTTTGGCTCCAGCATGTCCTTGATGCACAAAACATTATGGATTTTATTTAGTTTGAAACCGTGCGATTTGATACCAATTCGTTCAGCAATTCAAATTTGTACAATTGATTTGGTACAAAAAGGACGGATTCAAAGGAGATCAGCAGAGAAGTTCCCTGAATACGAATTTGATGTAAAGTGCCTCCCCTTGCTGATATGTTAGAGGAAGGGTACAGAATACGTTTTTGGAGACTACTAAAGATTACCTATAATGAAATATCAAAAACTGCTATCGGAATTTGAGGGCCAGTTGGAGGCCTTGGAAAGTGGGAACGGCGATATCCTCTACAAAGCGGAGAGGGGCATAGCATTGGTGGAGAGGTGCATCCGCAAACTGCAAAAACAGATCGTCGGACAGGATTTTGAGACGCAGGCTGACGAAATCTATTTTTTCAAACATGTCAAGCCCCAAATCTTTAGCAAGCTCATTTATTACATCAGGCTCTTCAGTATTGAGAGCAAACGCCCACGGGGAAAGGATGTGGCCCAGGTCAAATATCTACAACAACAGATCGATAAGCTGCAGACCTTCTTTAATGAAAATCTTGAGTTCTATAACTATTACCGGCGTGGGGCCATGTCGATGGACGAGCAGTATTTTGTCAGGGGTAACCGGGACCTACGTATGCCCTTGGAATCCTTTCACTTTTTGATCGATGACCAGTTCTCCACCTGTCAGGACGGCACGGTGGCCACCATCATGGCCTATGACATGCTCATCGTGTACCTGAGAAAGGAAGTGGACGACCTCAATAACAATATGGAACCTACAAAGAACACAGCAATGGAAAAACCATCAAAACTTTTTTGGACGGGGAGCAAGACCGATCTCATCGAGCTCCTTTATGCCCTGCATACCAGTAAATCTATCAACGGCGGTACCGTGGACATCAAGGAAATGGCCTCCCATTTTGAGTATTTCTACAATGTCGACCTAGGGAATTACTACCACACTTTTATCGATATCCGTTCCCGAAAGAGCAGCAGGACCCGGTTCTTGGACCGGCTCATTGAGATGCTCAACAAGCGGATGGAATCCCTGGAAGAATAGCGCCTGAATTTTTCCCAAGTTGGTACCAACTTGGGAATTTTGGTTTTCGAGGGTTTTGGCACCCCTTTTTTGC
Source organism: Flagellimonas sp. MMG031 (assembly GCF_040112705.1). Lineage (NCBI taxonomy): Bacteria > Pseudomonadati > Bacteroidota > Flavobacteriia > Flavobacteriales > Flavobacteriaceae > Flagellimonas > Flagellimonas sp. MMG031. The sequence goes on along the minus strand of NZ_CP157804.1, from coordinate 3,262,946 downwards.
GATTTTCAAGCTTTTTTGGACCTCCCAAAAATCCAAATGGCCCTAAATCGATATAAATTTTTAGGATAAAAAATCTTTCCCAAGTTGGTACCAACTTGGGAATTTCTTTCAAAAACCTTTTTCAGTTTTGTGGTCGAACCCGGATAGGGAACCCCGGAGGTAACAGCTCCGATACCTATCCAAAAACCACAAGCATATGGCGGCAACGATTATTACCACGGAAGACCTCATGGAGTTCAAAGAGGAACTCTTGGAGGAGTTCAAGAAATTGATGGTGGAACACACCCATCCACAACCCAAAAACTGGCTACGATCAAGCGATATCCGAAAGCGATTCGAGATAAGTCCCAGTACCCTGCACAGTCTGCGCAACAGGAACATTATTCCCAGCTACAAAGTAGGGGGACTTGTTTTTTACGACGCAGAGGAAATCGACCAGATCATCCTGGACAACAAGGTGGAACCCTTGGACGGTACGGTATGAACTATATCAAGCACCTTAATGCGGCCTTGGTGGAAATTTACGGGGATGAGCGTTTGTGTCCTGGCCATATCAGTTTGTACCTGGCCCTGTTCTTTTATTGGAATTTATACCGGTTTCCAGGGGAATTTCCGGTCAATCGCAAGGAATTGATGAAGATGGCCAAGATCGGTTCCAAGTCCACTTATCATCGCCTTTTGAAACAGTTGGATACGATGGGCTATATCGACTATTCCCCTTCAAATAGTCCTGCACGTTCGAGTAAGGTGGCACTGTCCCAAAATTGGGACAGGAGCGGTACGGTCATGGAACGGGGCCGTTCCATTTTTAGGACCTACTGTCCCACCAGTGTACCGGACCCCTTATTTAAGAAAACAAAACAAAACAATAAACGCTCTTTGGGAGCACAGCCCAGAAGCCAATTGGAAGTCCTCAATTTTTTTAGGGAGAGCGGATATGACAAAGAAGAGGCCCAACGGTTCTTCAACCATTACCAGGCCATTGGATGGAAGATAGGAGGCAAGATCCCTATTGTGGATTGGAAGGCAGCGGCGCAAAATTGGATACTCAAGGCCGATGAAATAAAAAAAGCAAATCACTCATCAATGGTACAGTCAAGAAACCGGGACCATTTGATGGTCGAAACACAAAAGGACTATGGGCAACCCCTCTAAGATAACGGAAAGCGGCGTGGTCTATTCCCTGGGAGAATTCGACGGGAAGCAGGTCGAATATGATTTTTCCAAGATGCTGACCTATATGGATGCCAAAGGAAAAATGCTGTTCGGAAGAAATTTTAGGCTCTATCCCGAGGACCATGAAGTCCTGTTGAAGCTGTGCAATTATATGGTCCGTGATCATACCAGTTGTCAAGAACTGGGCATTGATCCCGATAAGGGGATTTTGCTCTCCGGGCCTGTAGGCTGTGGCAAGACCACATTGATGAAACTGATTAGGCATATCACACCTCACTATCGTCCCTATGAGATCATACCGGCAAGGAACATTGTCTTTGGGTTCAACCATGTCGGCCATCGCATTATCGAAGACTATGGCAATGGCCGGTATTTCTGTTTTGATGACATCGGGGTGGAACAAATGGGGCGACATTTCGGGAAGGATTGCAATGTCATCGGGGAAATCTTGCTGTCCCGTCATGAACTGTTTTTGGCATCTGGCCTCCGTACCCACGCCACCACGAATCTCAATGCCGAGGAGCTGGAGGAACGCTATGGCAAGCGTGTCCGGAGCCGTATGAGGGAACTGTTCAACTTGGTGGCCTTTGACCAAAATGCCCAGGACAAACGGGGAACAAAAAATACTGACAAAAAATAAAATCAAAAATCGACAATCATGAGAATAGCAACGATGAACATCCAGAACCTTTTTCACAGAGATCTCTCCTTTTTACGGCAAAATGCTTCCAAGAACCTTCAGGATTGGATGGAGGAATTTCAGACCCTGTTGAAAAACCCCAACAAACGGCACCAGGAATTGGGACGCATGCGGGAACTGGCCTTTTTGATGGGCTTCAGTCCACAAGCCACCGAACCCTTTTTGACCCTGCGAAGGAAAGGGGGACACCTATATGTAAAGCCATTGGGCGGGGAGCGTCAGACCAAGGCCACGGAACGGGTCGGTTGGAACGGTTGGGTGGAGCTCAGAAGTTATCCCTTGGATGAAAAACACCGAAGTGCCAAAGTGGAGTGCATCTCGAAAGCTAATCCGGATATTTTGATATTGCAGGAGGTGGAGGACAGACCGTCCTTGTCGGATTTCAACAAGGATTATCTGGGGCCAAAATTGGGCGGTGCCTTTGAGCAATGGCTGTTCACGGAAGGGAATGATAATAGGGGACTGGGCCATGCCATCCTGACCAGGAATGGATATCGTATCGTTGGGTTCCAGCCCCATGCCCATGAACGGGACCAAGAGGGCAATGACCTTTTTGAAATGGACTGCCCGGAATATACCGTTATGACCCCGACCGGGGACGAGCTGACCATCATCAGTACACGATGCTCGGAGGATAGCAAAGGTGTGGATTACAGTGCGAAGCGGAAAGAACAGGCCAAGCGCCTTGATTCTTACTACAATCGTTTATTCGCTCAGGGCAATGATAGGATCGTGATATGCGGAACCTTAGGTGAGGTTTCGTATGGAAATAGCTTAAGGCCGTTATTGTCAGACAGGAAGGTTAGGGACATTATCGAGCATTCAGCCTTTGAAGTAACCGGTAATAAGGACTCAAATAGAATTTCCAACAATGAACCACACTCGCGCTGGTTGGCCAAGCATGACTATCTACTGAGCTCTTCATTGTTGTATGACAGCATAAGCAGATGCGGGGTTCACTTTCCAAGGGTAGAACAGAAAGCCCGTATTTCAAAGTTGGCCCCTTTCAAGATCAATGTAATGGATAAACCCATATTAGCACCTCCTCTGTTATGGGGTGACTATGAAGTGTAATGAACTAAATAGAAATATTTGAAGAGTCAACTTTCTTGTTTTGTTTACCATCTTCCTTTAGAATTTAAGCTGGCCACCTAGATATTATAATTTATACATGTGTACATGTTATCCCTGAATTGTGAAAGGGTCATATGGCACTATTTTCCATACAAAGGCGAACAATTGATAAATTTGAACGAGGTTTATATGTCCAGTTTTTTAACTAAAAAACTGGACAAAGACTATCGAAACTTATGTTGCTTTAGATAGTTATAATAGGCACCATGTTTTTAATTTCCTGGTATAGGGAATCAAAAAGGTCTATTATCTATCTCCAGAAAATAATATCCACAAATACCCTAACACGTAAAAGGAGATCATAATGATCAAAATGATTAGCATAAGGTGGACATCCTTTTGCATTTTAGATTGACTTGTGGACTGTTATTGTTGAAGATATAGGCTTTCCTTTGCCAATTGTACCATTGTTGAATCCTTATGCTGTTCATCGAAAAATCTCCTTCTTTTGCCGTTCTCTGCGAAATTTTCTGTTTTGCTCATTTAACCTCCAGTATTTTCACTCGATTTTGAAATGTAATCATATCCTGCTGTAACGTTTGGATATTTTCAGAGTAAGATTAAGGGTGTTTTGTAAAGATTTCGATTAGTTCAAGGACATATTTAAGATCTGACAATGTCGATTGGATTTATTTCTATTGGCCTTTAGATTCCTTTTTCTCCAAGGGCTGAAGCTTTAATTCTTTTAATTGAGCTATAAGCCCCTCGACTTTTTTGGTTTTGGCCGATACTATGTCTTTGTAAATCGAATATGGCTCTATTCCCAAAGTTCCCAGCACATCAGTAAAATTTTCTGCGTTTGTTATTTTTTCGACACCGTCGAATGATTTAACGTCATTGTCAATACGGGCAATTAGACGCTTATATTTTCCCGATCTATCCGAATTATAACTATCTGAGCCAATACCTTTGTTTAAATCCCTGTATAGTTTTAACCCTCTTTTGTCAGTCATATCGGCACATAGCTGGTTGATAAGAACATCGGAACTTTCCTTTACACTGTAATAGCAATCCTTTGCAGCGTCCCCTTTTTTAACGAACATTATTTCTGAAACCGTTTTCACATGGCTCAAGTAAGCTACTAGGCCTAATTTTTTCGATTCTGGTAATGTTAGATTTGGCTTCCAATCTTGTCCCATTGAAATACTGGTAGCCAACAAAAGCATGAGTAAAATTAAATTTTTCATTTTGGATGTTTTTGGTTGGACAAAGGGGGAGTTTTTAAATATACCCAATACCGCTTTAATTCCTTTGCACCAAAACCTTAAAAAATCTGGGGTTTTCCTCCAAATGTTGATAATTCCGTTAAGAACCCCCGTCCAGTTGGTCAAATGGGAGCCATATTACGATATACCTTATTGGCTTTAAATGGTTTATAGTTATGGAAGAATTGGATAGGGCAAAGTTGAAGGATAGGATTATAGGTTTTCTTATAGAAAATTATACCAGTGCATGGGGTATTGATTCTCTTTTCATAAATCTTAAAAAACCTACGAATAGCAAAGCACATTTAATAGAGATTATCGGTGAAATGATTGACCAAGCAGGTAAGTATTTTAACTTTAGGGGAAATCCTACTTTTGGCTATACCCTAAGCGTGAATGATTTTACAAAGGAATTCCTTGAACAAGGTGGTTTTGTAGCCGAATATAAAAAACAACTTGAGGCAGCCCAAAAGCTTAATGAGGCCGCTAAACGTGAAGAATCCTTGAAAGAACTACAGGAGATTGAATTGAAGCAAAAGATTAGTTACAATACACCTTCCATATTGATCTCATCTTTCAGTTTTACCGTTGCCTTGATTTCATTGATTGTCACGTGCCGTGATTCCAAACAAGAATTAAACGAGGAACGGTTAAAGGTGATAGAGGGCCGTTTGGATTCCTTGGAGACGTCGACCGCTAAAAAGGTTGATTCTGTAACAATCAAGAAGGACATGGTAAAATGAAACAGAACATTTATATAAAGGCCATGGAGATTGGTTTTTCTAAGATTGGGGGAATCAGTTACTTAGATTTAAAAAGGCAGATAGAAATTGAAATGGGAAGTTCCATGGGCAGAAACACAGAGGCAGCCTTTGTTAAATGGATCGCGGAAGCTTTTGAACCTGTTGTGGGTTTTCCAAGAGGGCTACCCAATTTTATATTAGGCGTTGCAAATTATGTAATGCATGGTAAATCGGATTCCGCTTCAAGGACTCATTATGATAGATTTTAAAATACAATCTGGGTTATAAAGGGGGCAACAGTAAAACAGTACCTAGATTATCAGGAGCTTGTTGAATCTCGCGAAGCTGCAACAAAGGCCAAAAAGCAGTCCAACGTTTCAATCGGTATAGCCATATTCGCACTGATTGTTAGCTCTATATTGGGATTGGCTTCATTATATAGTACACAAGATGTCAATGTAATCGAGGACAAAACCAAAGTGGAACGGTTGGAAAAGGAGAACCAGCGTTTAAACGAAGATCTTTACAAGGCCGAAATGATGCTGGATGCTTATAAATCGGACACAACAATAAATAAAAACAATTTCAATGAAAACAAAGGCACAAATTAATTTTGAAGAAAAACGAAAGGATTACACTGATCGGGAACTTATGATGGAACTCCTATATTCCAATTGGAAGGTTCAAAACGCTACTGAAAGAACGAGAGGTAATACATCTACATTGGTTTGGTTCGTAGTCATTGGAATCATACTATCCTTTATTTCAGGCTTGGTAGGTGCTGCCGCCGTCCTTTAGGATTTGATCAATTCCCACCCATCCCTGGGCAACATTTCGAACTGTTCGACCTTCATCAGCTTTAGAATGTACCCTGAAGGGTAGCGGTGGCATAAAAATATACAGTCATCGTTGGCCTCAAGGTAGAATCCTTCCATGCTAATGGGGCGCTGTTCCACCTTCATTTGTTCCAAGGCGATTTCATACCGGTTCGCCCCGATTTCTCGCATCAAAATTTTGATGGCCTTTTTGTCCGAATTCCTGTACTTGATATGCTTCATTGGATATAATCCCAAAATTGGGATTTATTCCAATACATAATCAATTGTGTTGATAAGTTAAAACAGACTCCCCTGTTGGTTGAGTTCCGGATAATCCTTCTTTTCAATGGCCAGCTTATTGTTGGTGTCGATCCCTCTTTTGTACAAATCGCGTGAGACCGTATAGGCTTCGATTTCTTTGGTGGTAAATGCGGATTTCATAAGTTCCTTGATACCTGGTTCATGCAGATCGGGGAGGAGCCAATCCTCTTCCCAGTGTTGGTCCAAGATCAACGGCTGCCTTTTCTTTTGGTTGTGTATCTGCTCAAACTGTTCATTGGCCGGCATGGTAATAATGGTACAGCTATAGAGATCGTCATCCAGCTCGGAGTAGAGACCGGCAAAGGCGAAAAGCGAATCATCCTTGTAGTGGCAGAAGTAGGGATAGGACACTTTGTTTACATGATGCGGTTCATAGAAACCATCGGCTACGATGAGACATCGCTTGTCATGGATGGAGTGCTTGTAGGTATTGCTGGAAAAAACCGTTTCACTTTTGGCGTTGAGGGTATTGTACCTTTTATGGAATGCGTCTGGGTCATCCATCCCAAAGGGAGGAATATAGCCCCACATGGCTGGAAGCAGTTCATCGGGATATTCCATGGGAACTATATATAAGTTACCATGGGTAAAGCCGTTCATATGATAGTAAGGGGTATACTCCAGTTCGATTTGCAGTCTCGCCCTGAACCTTTCTTCGACTTCTTCCTTGGTCTTCCGCAATGTGGTGGAGTAGCAGATGACATAAAGATAAATTATTTGGCCACATGTAGTTTTTAAGGGCGGCGAAATTTAAACTGAAAAGAGATCTTACTAAAAATCGGCTCATCCCAAAGCATTTAGTATCCTTTGGATTTTATGCTTTGTTCCGAAATTGGTTCACTTCATTTATAATGAAGTTTATCCATGCGGACAAAAGCTGTCTCAATATTTTGGTCATGGCCAATAACAGTTCAGTCATCATAGAAGGATTTAATAAGTGATTGTAATAGAGCAAGGGCAATAGCGGACTGACTTTCCGTTCTTTTTGTATAATTAGCTTCCACATTATTTGAGATAAATCCGGTTTCCAAGAGGAGGGAGGGGCAGTGCCCATGGGTGTCCCGTAGCACTTGGAAGTTGGCATATTTGATACCCCTGTCATAAATTCCCAATCGTTGCTGTAACTGGTCGGCCAAATTGGCGGCCATAACTGTGGTTTTCGGATTGCCCTGCCCATGGAACAAAAAGATTTCAAAGCCTTGGGCTTTCTCATTCGGGGCTTGGTTGCAATGGAGGGACACAAAGGCATCCGCTCCAAGCGCCTTGGCCAGCCGTGCCCGAGTACCCAAGGAGACCAAGGTGTCGGTATAACGGGTAAGGTAGATTTCCAAACTATCTTGGAATAGAGTTCGATTCAATTGTAGGCACTTCTTGGCGATTGCCAAGATCACATCCTTTTCCAGAATCCCATTAGTGCCAATGGCCCCAGAGTCTGGACCTCCATGACCCGGGTCGATAATTACGACTGGCTTTTGAGCCATCAGATTTAAACAGCAAACCAACATTGTTAGGGTGCACAGGTACATTTTCATTTTGGAAAACTTTTGTTGAACAATTTCCAGCGATACGATGATTTTGGTGCCAATACTTCAATAATTAACAGCTTCAAGTGTTAAAAAATGTGATTTTTAAAGCCTTTTCTTCATATCACTGGAAATTCCACATCGTAAATCCTTTTGGGCGCTTAAACAAGTTCCAAGGTAATTTCAATCAATCATAATGAACAGGTCTCGTTTCCAACATATTGGATTGGACCTATCAAAAAACGAACGGTCATGAAAAACTTTAAAAAATCAGTAGCACTTGTTATTGGACTCCTAGTCTCCCAGGCCAGCTATCCCCAAATCGGGGGAATCGAGGATTCCGTTGCGGACATCTCGGATACCATTCGGGCCATTTTCCCCATCATCCTAGGTGTCATCTTCCTAATCGGCTTTCTTTTCAATGCAGGCCATTTTTTTGGGGAGAACGCCGACCTCAAAAAAGGAATCACCCGCGTTCTGGTCTTTGTGCTTATTGCCGGGGCGGTCGTTGGGATCTTTACCTATCTCATTGGTATTGTCGTCTAAGGCGCACGCAACATTTTTAGTGAACAACAAGATGATATGAAACAGTATAGTGTTTATCGAAACATCCGTGTCCGTGCCTTGATCTTTGGATTGCCCGTGGCTTTTTTTGCCCTCCAGATGATGGCCGTTGTGGGCTCCCTCATAGCGGTCATCTTCTCCTTTAATTTAATCCTCCTTATTGCAGTGGGCCTTGGCAATACAGTGCTCTATGGCATATTGCTCAAATTGGTCCAAGAACCAAGACTGCTCCAAATAGGGGTACGGTTCCCACATAGTATCACCAACAAAAAAATAACCTCCTATGAACACTGAAGTGAACTTTCATGAAAGCTATCCGATTGTGGATGTCGATCAGAACAGGATATTGGCCAACAACGGGAACATCGCCTATGCCTACAGGGTGGAACTGTCCGAGATTTACTCCCTCTCGGAGGCGGATTTCGAGGAGTTGCATGGCCATTGGTTCCAGGCATTGAAATCCCTCCCCATTGGCACCTTGGTCCACAAGCAGGATATCTATCGAAAAACATCCTTTGATGCCAGCCAATTGCCCAAGGTTTCCTTTTTGGCTAAGGCCACAAGGGACCATTTTAAAGGCAGGGAGCACCTTTCCCATGAATCCCTGATCTTTTTTATCTGGCCCAAAAACAGGGCCATCAATAGCTCCGCGCTGATCAATCCCTTTGCCAAAGTATCCAAAAAGTTACCGCAGACCCTTGGGGACCAAGCGGAAGAGTTTGGCAAAACGGTCAGGGATACCGTTGGATATCTCAATAATTCATCAAAACTCAAACTGTTGGCGTTCAACCAGGCCGCTATGATCCAATATACGGATACCTATTTCAATGGATTCAATGAAGGATACGATACGGACATGGTATTGGAAAAGGACAAGGTCAAGGTCGGCGAGCATCGGTTTGGGGCCATGGCCGTGAACAATGAGGGCTGCTTTGGTGATAGCGTTCAGACCAGCCGGCCCAACGAACAATATACCGCAGATGGATTCTTGTTCCACCAAGGTTTTATCGATGGGTTCGGTCTTACCTTTCCCGGGAATCATATCGTCAACCAATTCATCCATTTGGATGATCGGCACAAATGGCGCAAATTGCTTGAAAAGCGATTGGAGGAACTCTCCAAGAGCAGCAATTTCGGCTCCCGGAACAAACTGCTGTTCGATAGGGTATCGGATACCCTTTCCAGGCTCAACCAAGATGATTCGTCATTGATCATCAGGGGCCAATTAAACGTGCTTTGCTGGGCAAAGAGTGAAAAGAATTTGGATCAATCGTTATCGGAACTCACCGCCCGTTTCAAGGAACTGGATATTAAACCCTACTGTCCGGTGGGCAAGTCACGTATCCATTATGTGCTCAACAGCTATCCCTTGTTTTCCAGTAATTTTGGCGATACCGACCTTTATGTCACCGACCTAAAACATGCACTCTGCCTATGGATCAATTCCACGAATTATCGTTCGGATAAAAAGGGAATCATTTTCAATGACCGTCTGGAAAACATACCAGTGGTCAAGGATGTATGGGACGAGAGAAAACATCGTATCAAGGCCCGGAACTTTGCCATATTCGCTCCAACGGGAGAGGGCAAGTCCTTTTTGGCCAACAACATCCTACGGCAGTATTTTGAGCAGGACGTACGCCTAGTGATCATCGACCTAGGGGGTAGTTACGCCAAGTTTGCTCAATTATATCCGGAAGAACACATCATCCTGAAATACGAACCCGGTAAAAACCTTGGTATCAACCCCTTCTATAAAACCCCAGGCGACGGTGTCGCCGCAGAGTGGTTAGAGGACCTGACCAACTTCTTGATAGAACTATATGCTACAGACGATACTATAGGCAAGGCACACCAGGTCGCCCTGAAGAAAATCCTTCGTTCCTATTATGAAACAATCAAGGAAGGGCATTCGCTCGAAGGACTGTATGCCTTCATCCAAGAACACCAAAATACGTTATTGGAAACCTTGGGTATTGACCCCGGCTATTTCAACCTGACCAATTTTTTGCACATCCTCTCCGAGTATGTGGGCGATGGTATTTACAGTTTTCTTTTTAAGGTCAGGGAGGACCAATCCCATCGGTTGGAGGACAAGCGACTGATCATATTCGAGCTGGACGAGGTCAGGGACAACCGTGAGGTCCTGTCCGTGATGCTCAAACTCATCAAGTCTGCCATCCAACGGACCATATGGAAAAACCGAAGCGAGCGGGGTATCATCCTCTTCGATGAATTTGCCAAACAGCTCAAGTTCCCCAATGTTCTGGAGAGCGTGGAGTTTTACTATCAGGCCATCAGAAAGCAGAACGGGGCCATTGGCATTGTACTGCAGTCCATCAACCAATTGCCAGAGAACCATACCTCGGCCACCATCTTGGAGAACACCCAGGTCATCTATAGCCTGCGGAACGAAAAGGGATATGATGCGCTAGGGAAACGCCTCAATCTAAGCATCCATGACCTGAACCAGCTCCGGTCAATCAAGAGCGATTTGAAGGGCGAACGCAAGTACACTGAAATCTTTATCAAGATAGGATCCGAAAGTAATATCTACCGTCTGGAAGTGCCCCCAGAGGCCTATGCAGCCTATCTTACCGACGGTACTGAAAATCAGGCCATCATGGAGCTTTACGAAAAGACCCAAGATATGGAATTGGCCATCCAAACATTCGTCCATCAGAAAACACTGCAACATGAAAATAACTAAAAGCCAATCAATCCGGAATAGGTGCCGCTCTTTGGTATTAGGGCTTGCCTTTATCTTATTTCTGCCTGCAGGCGCTGCCTGCCAGGGGATGCCGGTGTACGATAATACCAACTTTATATCCTTGGCCAAACAGCTGGTCGAATCCGCAAAGCAGACCGCGGAATTATTAAAGATGGTAGAGCAGCTCAATGCGGTGCGGGAAAAGATAGAAAAGGTAAACAATGCGGTGAGGCAGTACCAAGCGGTCCGGGACATCACCCGCAACAACGAACGACTTTTTGAGATGGTCCGGGACGATTTGAGAGAAGTCTTGAATTCACCCTATATCCATGGCGATGAAATCGAGACCATATCCAATGCCTTCAACGGAATCATGGAACATTCCCTGGACCAATTGGATTTTATGGGGCAGGTGCTCAGCAATGATTTTTTGAATATGACAGACGCAGAAAGGCTGGCGATATTGGAGGCCCAACGGGAGGAATCCCAAAAAATATTGGCCGATATCAAGCACCGGAAAAAGCGGTACGACATGGTCATCTCCTTTCGGAAGATGCAAGCAATAATCAAGGATAGAAAGCCCAACTTTTAAAACTAGAACGATATGGGACTTGAATATGTGGATGCGGTCTTTCAGACCATCAAGGACAGCAGTTTTGCCACCTATACGATTGGTGGGATGAAGGCCTTGGCCATACTATTCTTTTTGGTCAATATCATCAAAAAGTATTATGAGGGCGGCGCAACACAAACAGGACTCACTTGGGGACTTACGCCCAGTGATCTGATACGGAATTTTGCGGTGGTATTGGTCGTATTGTTCTCAACAGAGGTGCTGGGCGCCTTTGACACCATTTTGGTGGCCATTGAGAGCCAATATAGGGATACGGCACCCGAACTATTGCCACTAGGACTTCAGGAAGTAGAAGTTGAGGAAGAAGCAGGTCTGTTGGATGCAGCCACCAAGGCCATGGGCCTATTGTACGAATGGCTGGCCACCCCGTTTATGGGGCTAAGGACCTTGGCCTGGGCGGGGAGTCTGGTGCTTTGGGTACTGGATTTGTTCATCTATCCGCTTTTTTTGGCCGAACGCTATTTTATCCTTGGGGTAATGCAGGGATTTTTCCCTTTGGTCATTAGCATGGCGGTCTTCGAAAGGTTCAGGGAAATAGGCTATCGCTTCTTCCGCTTGTATGCAGCGGTATATATGATCGTCCCGGCCTTCTTTTTGGTCAATGTCTTTGTCAATGCCCTCTATCAAGAAATCACGGATAATTTTTGGCCCAATCTCTTTGGAACGGACTTTGGCAGCGAGCTGTTCGCCCCCTTGATCGAGCTTGCGGGGATAGGGTTTATCGTACTGCTGAAGTTCAAGCTCTATAAGCGGGCGACGACTTTTACGTTTCGGCTTTTTGCAGGGGGGGCTTAAACCATATTCACTTTGAAAACAAACCGTTATGAAAAAAGTATATAAAAACATCACTGATGTCCTTCGTTTGAACCGTTTTATTGTTCTGGCGGTGGTCGTTCTCTGTCTATTAACAAGCGGCCTTTCGATGGGACTGCTGTACCACTATCAGGAGAAATTATTGAACGCTGCCTTTGCCATAGGTGCCGATGGCACGATAGTGCCATTGGAACTGGTAGGCCAAGAAAAGAAACGGGAGGTGGAGGCTTTGGCCCATATTGATCTGTTCCACCGGCTTTTTTATGGTATTGATGATAGCAATTACCACGACCATTTGGATAAGGCCTTGTGGCTAGGGGATGCTTCGGTGGATGCCATTTACCGTCAAAAAAAATCGGATGGGGTCTACAACCGACTGTTACAGTTTTCGTTGCGGCAACAGGTTGTACAGGTGGACATTGAACTGGACTTGGACAAGGAGCCTTATCGTTTTAGGGCGAGGACCATATTTGAGGTCCATCGGGGAGCGGTCATGGACCGCTACCAATTGGTTACCTCAGGCGAACTCATTGTAGTGGAACGTAATTTTCCAAACAATCCGCATGGATTGTTGATTACCGACTTTTTTGAAGATTCCCTCCGTCAACTTGAACCAGAAAACAATTAATGTCATGATGAAACTGGATAGAAACAAATTGTTGTTTATAGGTCTGCTTGTTAGCATTTGTGGGTTTATTATGCTCTATGCATTGCAGCTGGAGGAACCTTCAAAAGATGACGAGATAAGACAAACAAAGGTGCCGGAACTGGTAGAGGAACCAGAAGAGTTCAGCTCAAAGCTAGAGGCCGTTGACGCCATCAAGGACGAACGCGAACGGACAAAGCCCAGTCTGTACGGGGAAGAGTATATCGATTCCACCGGGGCATATGACCCGGAATTACAGGAGAAACAGCGCCAGCGTATCGTGGACAGCATCTATAGGGAGGGGCGTATTGATTATGGGGCGGGCACTTACCGTAAGCCAAAATCAAGGACCCAACCAATAGTGGATATCCAAACGGAAAACTCCGACCCAAAGCCAGAACCAAAACCCATCGACTTTTCCAAGGCCCATACCGCTTTTTTTGGCTCCAGACCAATACAAAAAGATAGTGTACATCCTCCCGTTGCTATTAGGGCCATAGTTAACGGTGAGCAACGGGTACGGGCCAAAAACCGTCTGGAACTGCGGCTTAATGAGGACATGGATATCAATGGCAGATATTTTACACGAAACACCCTGCTCTATGGATTTGTTTCGTTTCGGGCCAATAGGGTCTTTCTGTCCATTGACCATATTGGCCAGCATCCTGTCCGTTTAAAGGCCTACGATACCATGGACGGGGGAGAGGGCATCTATGTGGAGAACAGTTATCGCGAAGAAGCAACACGAGAGGTGCTGGACGATGCCGTTCAGGATATCAGCCTTCCTGGTATGCCTCAATTGGGAGGCATCAAACAGGTGTTCCGACGCTCCAATCGTACCGTGCGGGTGACCGTTCATGATGGCTATCAACTCATACTCAAATCAGAAAATCAAACCCTATGAAAATATATCCATATTTACCGATACTTTTTTTCTCACTTGCTACGCTCTATGGCCAAACGGACACTTTATATGTCAACGATACCCATGTGTTGCCCCTGATATTCCCAAAGCCGATATCACGAGCTGTCACCGGGCATTCCAATTATACGCTGGGATATAATCAAGAAACTCCAGAAAGGGTAGGGCTTTTGCAAGGTAATCAGGGTGATGACAGCAATCTGCTAGTGGTGACCGAGGATGGGCTGGCCTATTCCTATTATCTGGTATATCGTAAACCATTGGAGGAAAAACATCGGTTTGTCAATAAGAGCGAGGCTATTGGCAATGTCCTGCCCGAAAAGCGTAAGGATGAAATGGCCCAAAAGAAAAGAAGAAGATTCCAAACAGTTACACTAGCGGACAGTCTTCAGTATAGCAAGGCCAGCCGCTATTTTATGGAACGAAATACCACCGTGTTCAAGGCCAAACGTAAAGATGGCATGGTTCTTCGACTTCGTGATGTGGCCTATTTTGGCAGGGAAACCTATATCGTCCTTGAGATAGAAAATAAGTCCGATATCGATTTTGAGGTGGATTTTGTCCAGCTGTTTAAGGTGCATGGGAATCCAAGAAAGAAATCCTCCTATCAGAAACTTTCCCTGGAACCACTTTACGGTTATAAAAAGCCTTCCATCGTCAAGGTAGGCCATGTGGAGCGTTTTGTATATGTGGTACCCAAGTTTACTTTGATTGGTAGGGAGCGTCTAATGATAGAGCTACAGGAAAAAAGTGGCAGTCGCAAACTGCTGCTAAAGGGTAAAAGGTACCATGGGCGTGCTAAGGGCTCTAATATTAAATGGCAAAGCAAGGGACCAAATAGGATATTTGAACCGAAGGTTTTTACTCGTCATTAAACCCTTGGATATGGGTTTTCCAAAGCACTTTTTGGGGGTTGTGATTCGATTTTTTACATTATTAAACTCCCGTACTGCTTAAGTTAGCGCCTTATGTGATAGGGTTGTTTCCGATAAAATAGGTCTACAACCCTAGGAGGGGCCAGGTTGAAAAAGGTATGGCCTTTTCACTGAGACTTTTTCAAGTAGAAACTCTGTTTAATTTAGCGCTACTTTCTCCCCATCGGCCAATACCTTGCACTGATTCAAAAGCCCATGGTACTTTAGATATTCGGTAAGCATGGCCCTATTCTCCCTGCATGGACTTACCGCCTCCATATGGGTTATCCAAATGGATGCCTTAGAAGCATGTTCACAAAGAGCCTTGATATCTTTTCCGGTCATGGTAACGGGGTCTCCTATGGCGAAGGTAGCCGCACCCCCTGCCACAATGATGTGTTGGGGGCGGTGTTCGGTTATAGCTTTCTTAACCTCAGGGCACCATATGGTATCCCCTGCGATATAGAGTTTAAGATTATGGTGCTCAAGTATGATTCCATTCACTTGGCCCATATGTTTCCCTATGTCACCAGTACCATGCTGTCCGTTGGTCAGGTGGAGTTGGATATCATCCAGGACCATTTGATCATTGAGCGTAATAATCTTTTGAAAGCCATAAGAAGCTATGGTTTTTGCCAAAGGTTCAGGGCATATGATTGTGGTTGTCTTCTCGATTAAACGAATGGCTGCCTCATCCCAGTGGTCCGGATGCAGATGCGAAACAAAGACGGCATCAATGCATTTCAGTTTTTTTCTAAGTTTCTCTTCAGAGAAGGGCAAGGGGACCAATGGATTTTCACGTTGATCATTGGTAAAGGGAAAAGGACCGACCGCTCCTTTTTCTCCCAGCATGGGGTCGATCAGTATGTTGGTTTTTCCGACTGCAATCTGGATGGTGGCATTGCGCCATAACTGTATGTGCATAGGATAGGGTTTAATCATTTTATTCATTAAAGTCCGCCTCAGCTCCATTAGTATCTAAGGGACGTCATCTTTATTTTGGTAAACCTAGCTGAGTCTTTATAAATGAGCAAGAAGGTTACTTTTAGGTAACTTTGTTTTATGGATAAACCAGCGATGGACTACAAGGATTTTGAGAATTGTGGATTAAAGAAGGCATTGACCATGCTTTCGGGAAAATGGAAACCCATGATCTTGCATTATTTGTTCCACTATGGGGAATTCAGGTTCAACGACCTCTGGCGATCGATGCCTAGAGTTTCTAAAAAAGTACTTGCAGACCATTTACGGCAAATGGAGTCCAAGGGCATCATCAAAAGACGTGAAACAAACGGCTTTCCACCCGAGGTGAATTATGCCCTCACGGAAAAGGGTAAGTCTTTGGGGCCTATCCTCGCCGCGTTGGAGAAGTTCGGGAATAACTGACCTTTTTTGCTTAGGATTGTTGTTTGGTTTTGGTCTGTTCTATGATTACCCGATTACCTTTAGATGTGGGCTCTGAGATTACAATAAATTCCAAATTTGTGCTGCCCTCGTTTCGAATTTGGTGGATAACTTGGCTTCCGATATGTATCCCTTCCCGTTCGCCAATATGCAGAGTTGTATTGTCCAACTCAAAAACTGCACTACCCCTTAGAATATAAAAGAATTGCTGAGCTTTGTTATGGTAATGCTTCACCTCAGAAGTATTGGGAGGCATGGACTCTTCTATGATACTCAATCGGTCATTTTTCAATAGATGCCAACCATGGCAATTTTCTCCCCAAATGTAGTGTTCCGAGTTTGCACGTTTTTTTTTCATGGTCATTCCTATATCAAGGTTGGTTTCGATGATTGGTTACGGCCAATTTTATCATTTGATTTAATAAAACATACTGCACTTTACCGATTCCTCAAAATATTGTTTGATCGTTATTCCAAATGGTTTAGAAATAAAATTCAGGCCACTCAAACATAAGGAATTAAAAATTGTGATGATTTAACGAAGGGATGTCTATGTTAAAATTGTATATTACTATAAATTTATTGTTATGTCAGTCAGGTATTTAGCTATTCTTCTGATGCTTTTTTTCTGTTTAGGATGCAGTGATGATGATGTGGTGACCAATGTAACGCTAATAGGTTCTTGGGAGTTGGTTTCGTACTTCAATGAAAGTACGGGAGAAAATATAAATACCCCTAACAGGGGAGATGTTATCCGAATCACGTTTAAGGAAGATGAATTTGATGGTTCAACGGCACGGAACACTTTTTTCGGGGAGTATGCTTCGGGTACAGGTAGTTTGACATTTCTTTCGCTGAATGGAACCGAAGTAGCCGAAAGTGAGTGGGGGATGCGTTTTTATCAGACCATCGCTTCGACCTATGACTCGAGTCGGGAAGCATTTATAATGAATTATGCAATAGATGGGAATATATTAAACATAGGATATGAAACATCAAAAGTCATGAAGTTCAAGGCTATAAGATTGAGCAGGTAGTTTACAGAAGTTTTTCAGCACCAACACATAAGGTTAATTTCACCTTCCTTTACTATTTTTAGGGGCTCTAATCAACAAAAAGACATCTTCTTTTTTAGGTATCATAAAAATGAGATTCACGAGTAAGATGTTCATCTTCAAACCGTTTTACTGGTCAAGTATATAAGGTTATTTTTGATTGGTATGTCTTATTCTATCCGCAATGGCTTCAATACCTTCACGTTCACCAGTTTCTATATATCTTGCTGCGATGGTATTACAAGAACTACACCAGCCCTTTAGAATGACATCGTTTAAGTCGTTGATATAGCTTTTGTAATTAACCAGACGTTTGTCTTTTGACCCACAGTTACAAAAAATGCTGTTTACGCATAGTTCAATCGCTTTTTTGTACGAGGACCCGAGCATCAATTGCAATTGGAGTGGACCTATTTCGACTTCATCTGCATGAATTATGTGCTCAGTTCGCTTTTTTACCATCTCTGAATATATTTTGGGGTGTTTCTAACATCGCCACCACAAACGAGTCGCAATTTAAATGGACCGATTGTTCCATGTACATGATTTTTAAATTGTAATTTCTGCTATAAATTCCAAGGTGAAAACTTCCTCTATTTGGAGTTCTTTGTTATTCTGCAATATCCCTGTTGGAATATAATAAAAAAGATCGCAGGGGATATTTTTTCGTTGAGCAGAAATATCCAAGGTAACAACATCAGTTTCGTTCAGTTTAATGATATATTGAAAAGTAGACTCATTCGGGATATACAGCTTGATTGTATTGTCGAACTTCCTGATATCGGAATCTTGAACTGCAAATTCATTGGGCGGATTGTATCTGTAGCCCAATCCTTTTAGGAGTATTATTTCGTTCGGGTCAATGGTTCCGTTCCCAATTAGATTATCTCCATTTTGATCGATCAGTCTGACATACAACGAAGGGAAGCCAGGATCAAAAAGCGCGCAGTCTATACCGCCATCATTTTCGGAGCAATTAGACAACATAAAAGCCATTATAATCAAAGGCACAATTTTTTTCATTGATCATTTGGATTGGGTTCGTGCTCGATTCAATGAATCAAAACTAATTCAAGTAAAAATAGGCTAACTAAGGCAATCCATACAAATTACTTGGCACACAGCTATTTAAAAAAAAGACTTCGCTTCGCTTACTATACGGTCAAAAAACCTAGTTGCATGAGCCCATTGTATAGTCCTTGATGCCATTACACTCGGCTGTTGATGGGTTTTCGTAAGTAACACCATTGCACCCACAAACGGGGTTGATTTCAAAAGTTACTGCACAATTTTCTTTTTTCTCTTCACGGCACTCATCCTTGCTGCAGCTTAAAATGGATAGGCATATCCATAAAAGAACCAGCAAGTATAGTATTATTTTCCAGTGATATGTTTTCAATATGTTTTCGTCTATTATCACATTAGTTTTTTTGCCCACTTGTTTAAAGTTATCAATTATCCTTCATCGAAATGACTGTAATCCTTTCTTTTTCGACCAGATAATAGATGGTAATGTTTTTGTGTATTACAGCGCGTCGTAAGGATTTAAGTTTATGTGATTTTGGATAAAGCGTTGGGAAATGAAACACGGTTTTCTCAAATTGCTTTAAAAGTTTCTCAAACCAGACTGGGTCATCCTTTTTGCCGAACTTGCGATTAAGGTGTGATTTGATTTCCAATGCGTTGGAAACGGACTTTTTTGTCCAGGTGACTTCACAAATATTACCCATTGGCAATCTCCTTCCAAAACTCTTTTGAGTTCATTGTCTGTCCTTGTTCAAGGTCTCTTATGCCAGAGAGAATGTTTACCCGATCACTTTCTGTAATTTCATCCCACCAGTCACCAGACTTTCCTTCACTGGAAAGTTTTATAGAATGTAATAGCGCAATAATTGAATCATCGTTGAGGGATTCTATCCAAATTACCAGTTCTTTTTTTGTGGATTTTGAAGCTGACCTATTCATCAAAGAGTCATATTTAAAATGAAATTACAAAAATCGAAATAGTTAGGATAATCTGGTAAATACTCACCTACTGGAGTATCTAAATCCAATAGACCTTTATCGACCAATTGAAGGGCCGCCACGGCTGTCATTGTTTTTGTTATTGAGGCAATATTGAATAATGTATTGACAGTATTTTTTTCTTCATACTCTATACTTGAATACCCATAAGCCTTTTTAAATAGAACGTTATCCCCCTTTGCAAGTAAGACCACGCCAGAAAACTCAGGATAGGATAACTCTCTAAGATAATCGATGATATCAGCAAGTTTTTCCTCTTCATTCTGCGCAAAAAACATGTTGATTGAAAGAAATAGTGATATAATGGTCAGGATAAGACGCCTCGAATCATCATTTTTTACACTTATGCCATATTCAATCATACTTCCAATATACGCAGTATTAAACAATTGAGTTAAAACAAGAATTAAGAAATCAGTTATTATGAATTTTGGCAATCTGTGTGGTGATTTTAGGCAGTCGTGTTTTCCAATAAGTTATTTGCCCTTCAATCAATTAGCTTTATTTCTTTAACTGCTCCAATCGGTTGATGGCATTCTGATTTTGTGGATTCAACTCCAAAGACCTTTCAAAGCTTTCAATTGCCTTTTTGTCATTTCCCATAAATAGATAGCCCTCAGCCAAACTATCATAAAGATTGGCGGAATTGGGATAGAGTTTTGTCCCCAAAAGAAAAACCTTTATGCCTTGATCGGATGTTTTTGGATTGAAAACAAGTTGTAGGCCGAGCGTGTTCAAATTGCCTTCGGGAATTTTGAACGAAGGATGGTTTTTTAGGATAGAGTCGTGGAGTTGAACCAAGTTTTTGTAATTCTTTTTTGAGGCCAGCTCATGGAAATCCTGAAAGGTGTACGCCTCTTTTTCTGGCCGCTTGATTTGTAGCGTTATCAAGCCATCCGCAGCTCCATTGTACTGCGGATCGTTATCGATGTACTGTAAGGCATTCTTATCCCCTTTTAAAGTAGCTTCCAAGAATTGCAGTGTGTACCTAGCGACCCATTTGTAAGATTCCATTATTTCTGGATCGCTTTTATCCTGCCTCTTGTCCCTCTCGGCAAAAAGAACGCCCAGCGTACTAAAATGGGTATGGCTCAGGTTGTGGAACTTTAACCGATACACTTTGCTTTTTGTTATGCTATCGTACAATTTGAATTCGGTGTTCAGCGCAGCGTCAATCTTGTCTTCTTTCAGGACAATTTCAGGAATGTCCTTTTGAGCCATGTGCATATAGGGGACATCCATTTTAAAGGCATCGAAAAACGGTGACTGGGTAAGTAGTCCATACTGGTATCTTTCAGTACCGTCCAAACTGACAACGGCCTTTACCTTGTCATTACGTGTCTGCACCAGGATATTGGACAGGCCGCCAAAGCTAAAACCCATAATAGCAATATCATCATCCGCAACAGGATACTTACTTATCTCCTTGATCAAATACTCCACATCTCTGGCTTGGGTCTCCATTTCTTTAGCATTGTTATTACTGAACCAACGGGTTTCAGTTCCCCTGCTTGGACTGGATATCACCACAAAACCATGGCTTGCCAAGTATTCGCAAAGCGCAAAGTTTTCAATGGAGGAAGCTTGGAAACTGGGTGCATAAATGATTACCGGAAATTTTCCCTTTGCAGATCTCGCACCACCGTATGCTGTCGTGGTTTCCAAAAGGTGTTTTTGGTTGGCGGGGGTATTGGCATAATAGAACCAATTAAGTATTTGATCATTGGGCAGGTGTTCCCACTCCTCTTCTTCTTTTAGAACTTCAAAGTAATCTAAAACTGTCAGTGGCTCTCTGTTAACCATTTCCTGTTCAGAAGGATACCATATGCTTACGGGAATTGGTCTTGGGAACTTATTGTTGGTATAGTCAAAGATTCTGCTATAAGTTCGTGTGCTGTCAGTGGCTGTATAGTGTCGAAATCCAACCTTGTATGCTCCATTTTCAAGGTTAATTTCCTTGAGCGAAGTTTGTGCGGCAATTAGGTTACCTGAGAAAAATATTAAAATCTGAAGAATTGTCAATCTCATGATGTTCAATTTGTGCTAACCGCCTATGATTGGTATGCTTTTAACGTTATTCTTTAGTTTGCACTTAATTGCGTAAATAAGGGTTATACTTATCTGTTCTTTTGGTTGCCTCAGGTCCTCTTAATCTACTAAATATTTAATGAATCCATTTCCTAGGGCTGTACAATGGTAATAGGCAAGGTCACCCGTATCACTTACCCTGCCCTCGGAAGGGTTATACACCAAGTCCATGCTGAGTGGTTGTCCGGGATTTCCGGACAACCATTTTTTCATCCAGTTCACCTTCTTTAAAAATGTTTCTTATTTGCTCCGAAATTGTACGTTTGTTTTTTTTAAATAGTTAACCCATTTGCGCCTGTGTCAACCAAACGGTACCTTGCTCAAATTGAACGT
The DNA here is from genome assembly GCF_040112705.1 of Flagellimonas sp. MMG031. Taxonomy (NCBI): domain Bacteria; kingdom Pseudomonadati; phylum Bacteroidota; class Flavobacteriia; order Flavobacteriales; family Flavobacteriaceae; genus Flagellimonas; species Flagellimonas sp. MMG031. The sequence goes on along the minus strand of NZ_CP157804.1, from coordinate 3,241,218 downwards.
TTATTTGAGTGGAACCATCATTAGCTTGGTAAATCTCTATTTGCTTATCCGTATTCATATAGTTAAGAACTGATATCTTCGGTTTGAAATTATTTTTGTTTATACACTTTCAGTCGCAAGTTATCGTTTTATTGAACTTTAAAATTTTTTAATATGTGCTTTCAATATTCTCTTTAATTCATTGATGGATTTTTCTTTCTCGGAATTAAAGCCAAAATAAACCAATGCAATTCCAAAAGCGAGCATTATTAGCGGGATTATTGCCACGGCAGGATTTGCCTCATGTGATATTATTGCATAAATAGAACCTAACAAAGCCAACGAAACCCCACCTAGCCAAACAACCATAAAGGCTATCACGAAGCCATGCAGTTGAAACTTGGCCCTAACTATTGTTCCGCTCATACTTTCACTCACGGTTCCTTTAATTTGTGGAAGAAATGAATTTTTATAGTTGATGGCCCTTTGTATCTCAAATTGTCCATTTGCAAAATATCCTTCAAATGGCTTTTCAATCTTTGTTTTTGAAAATCTGAGTTCTATTCCTCTTTTTGATCCGATATTATTCATTAGGATACTTTCAACTTCTTCCTTTGAAAATGAAGTTAATAGTTCAATGTCTACGGAAGGGATTAATCTCATAACATATTCAATTGCCTGGTGGTTATCGTTTATTTGAACTGTGAATGTACATTCAATTACTTTCTGTAAGTCTTTTAATTGCCATATTCAACACTGAATCTTCCCCAGTCAAAATATCCTCAATTGTTTTTGGAGCCAAGATATCAGGTTGGATTCCGTAACCAACAAACTCACGCCCATCTGGATAAGTGTCTCTTTTGGTACAGATACGGGCTTTTCCACCGCCAGGCAATCGTAGTATCATAGGTTGTCCCGTACTTCCATAGGTGAAATCTCCCATGGTCGTGAAATGGTCAATCGGGTCGGCAGCAACTAGAAAATCCTCTGCTGCCGACCCAGTATTATTTCCAATGAGCACTACGGTAGGCAATTTGATTACCTGGTTGTTGCTGGGGGCAATGGTATCGGGTCCGCTTTCAAACCAATAATCATCATTATAGGAAGCCAAAACTTCTCGGTCCCATGAACCCAAGTTGTCCGAATCTCCATCAATAAAGGCGCCCCAGGCCTTGTAGGCAGGTTTGTGCTCCCTGGTTTTCCATTTAGAAGTGATGATGGGCCGGTCTGTTAGGTGTTTTAAAATATTGTAACCATTCCAAGAGCTCCCACCTCCATTTTTTCTAAGGTCTATGATCAATGCTCTTGAAGACTGAATACTATCAAGGTAGCCTTCAAACTCTTCTACAATTTGGCTGTTGCCAAAAGAGTTGAGAGAAACATATGCTATATCACCAATCTTTCTAAAAGAAGAAAGTTCCCAGGGCTCATTTTTAATGATCCATTCTGTATCGGAAGGATTGCGACTAAGTGAAAGCTGCCTCAATTGATTTTCTGGAGTAAGTATTTCTATTCTAACGGAATCTGTTCGCATGCCCTTCAGAACTTCATGGGCTTCGATGTTTCGGCGGATATGTTCAGTGGAAGAACTGATGTATGGCCTGATTTGCTTTTCAATAAATTTTTCAACAGTAAGTCCGTCTACTTTTATCAGTTTTGACCCCAATGGAATTTTTTTCTCAAATTGTATGTCGGTGTTAGTGATAAATAGAGCATCGTCAATGGGAGAAATCGTTACAGCAGGGAACCCAAACTCCGATTCTAGTTCACTTGGAATAAAGATGTTCGTATGCCCATCATTGAGCAAAGCACAAACTTCTTGGAGAATCCGGTAATATTCCAAATTAGAAGAGGCATTCCGAACCTTGGGAAGATAGTCGATCAATACTTGCTCCCAATTAAGATTGGGCACTTGATCAAAAAAGGCGAAATTGTATTTTACTTCTGTCCAAAAATTGATGAAACCGAACAATCGTTCATCTTCGGTCAAGGACTTACCATTCAATGGTCTATAAATCTGGTTCTTTTCAGAAACAAAAACATCTACCAAGTAGTCCAATACTTTGACCATATCTTTATTGGCGGAGTTGACTTCCTTTAGTTGTTCTTCACTAAATTCAAAAGTGCCTGACGAGACAAAAGTCAAGGGCTTTCGTAGCTGAACTATTTTTTTATTGGATAGGAAGGTGGCATTTAAACTTGTGGGATGTTCAGGTTCCAATTTCAAATAGAAGGTACCCAATTTTCCATGATTCATTCCAGTGTACCGGTCAATGTGTTCCCTGAATTCTGGCCATTGGGAATTTGCTTCGTCCTTGTTCTTGAGTTCATACAAGAAAAGGGAGACTCCATTTCTGGAATTGACCCACATAAATGCTCCTTGAGGTCTTACCAGAGTATCATTGCCTATGACCAAAGGATGGTTTTCATTGTGTTGGAATCCAATGCTTTTAAGTTTGGTTTCAAGACTTTCAATAACTTTGACAATATCCCTTTCATCCATCTCCACCAAAAAAGACATCAAATCGTCACCAGAACTCATTTCTTCAAAAATGTCCTTTGGATGATCAATCGTTCCCTTTTGGGAACAAGAGGTTAAAAAGGACATAGTCATTATAACTAAAAAAAAATCAAGGAGTTTTTTAGCTTTCATTTTAGGGATGCCAGATTAGGTTTCACGTTGAACATTCGGGGGAATTTTCTAATATAAGAATTTTCGTTCACAATGATTTATCAATCGTTTATTTGAACTTAGATATGGCTATGTAAAATTAGTTATTAATAGGCATGGTCCACTGTACCATGTCACCATATTCTCTTCTCAATGTAAAGTGAAATACGTCGTTGGGAAACACATTATTCTCGTAATCATAGATATGAAGCTCCAAATGGCCAGAATCGTTGAGTGAGCCAACCTCAAGGCCTCTTTGATTGAGAAAAGAAACGATTTCCTCAGGAATTTCCAATTGCCCAAAAGGCATATCTATGGTATTTTGGGATGCATTTCTATAAATCATCCGAAAAACTTGGTTGCTCCCAGGATCTGGATGAGAAATTTCCATGTTGAGCTCTGAAAAATCATATTCCCCGGTTATTGCTATTTCCGTATCGTTTTGTTGTACCGTGAGATTGGGTATAGTAAGGTCGGGGGTTCCCCTTTGTTCAAATCGCAGTGTATTCCCATTGGAAAGTTCCAAACCTATGCTCTTTACCATTATTGGGTATTCGGGTAAGTCAGGATAACTTGCTGTAAAACCCGAAATTGCCGTTTCAATGTCGTTCAGAAAGACAGACCTGAACATATCTTCACGGTATTCATCTTCGTTGGCAAAACCAAAAAGACCGATAGTAGCCCTTTCGACTTCCATTGGTAACTCCACTGTAAGAACATCCTCGACCTCAGGGCTGGACATTTCATCAAACTGTATGGTCTGATCAAAAAAATCTTTGATAGAGAGGTATCGATAATTGTTAAGAATTTCTTCATTGCTTTGATCAAAGTAGTACAAAAATATATCCGAGCTAAGCCCAGGATCATAGTTGACACCAAGAACAGGGAAAGCGGAATTGGCAAAGCTGTAGTTTCTGCCAAGCGATTTAAATAGGCCTGAATTGATGGTGCCCTCCACCGTGATATCAAAATTGGAACTTTTGTTGGTGGCGATTAAATCCACACCCAAAGCATTTGCTACCTGTGGAGTATCCATCAATTCGGTACCTGGTTCCACATGGCCGTACATCCTTGCTGTATGAAAGGTTGAATTCGTGCCCAAAACATATTGGGTAACAATGATGTTCTCCTCTATAAAATTGTCCTCAGCGTGAAAGAAAATAGGGTCTTCATACGTTACAATTTTCTTGAAGGCCACCAATTCCCCTGTACTTTGCAAGTTGATGGCCAGGTATGAATCAGTCGATGCACTGGAAAGCCCTCCAAAGGATCGAAAGAGCAACTTTTTTATTTCAAATTCCTCGTTTTTTACACTTTCCTTGCCGGATGCCTCAGACTTGACTGTTAGTTTTGTGTTGCCATTGGGATAATCAAACGGGTTTATTTCAAATTCAAAATCCTTATCATTGGTTGAAATCAGCTCGACATCATTTATCAAAACCTTAGTATTTGATTGATTCTCAACACCAGTGATGGATACTCTAAGCTTCGTTCTTTTTTCAATCAAATCATTAAATTCGGATATGGATATTTCCGGCGATCTTTCTTCGCTTTGGTTTGGCCCATTGATTTCATTATCAGAGCTATCCTTTGAGCAATTGATACAACTTATAACCAGAAATAAAAAAAAGGCCTTTTTGACCATATTAAGTAAAGTGTTTGTGTTTAACATGTAGATCTTAAGAAATCAACTGCATTATCCCTTGTTCCTTAAGGCGAAAAATACTTTTCAATAACTCCCAATTGCAGCTAATCGATATGTGATTATCTAATATTAGTATAGATAATAAGAGTGTGAAGAGGGTTAAAATGATATTTTTTCATTGACTTGTTTTGGTTAGTTATTATTATGTACGTCATAAATGTAGGAAATTTCCATTAATCAAAAATCGGGTTTTCGGTGAAAGGGGAGTAAAACAGTCAATCGGGTTTGATTTTCTTCTTGTGATTTTTGCAATAAGCTTTACCCAAAGCCTGTTTCTTGTCCCAAAACAAAATTCCACACTCAACACACTTTCTTCTGCCTTGGTACGCCAAATATTTATAGAGGGTCTTTTTAGAACCAACATCAATGAGTTTCATGATCTCCTCAATGCTCAGTTTGTTGTCCCTATAGTATCTTTCCGCCAATATAGCCTTGTTCAATGCTTGTTTACTAAGACCAGGTTTCCGACCAATTTTCAATCCACGTCTTCTTGAGCTTTCCATTCCTGCCCGTGTGCGTTCAATAATGATGTCCCTTTCCAATTGGGCAACCGATGCAAATAAGTTGAAGATAAACCTGCCGTGTGGGGAAGTGGTATCAATGAAACTTTCCTGAATGCTTTTGAAGTGGATTCCCTTCTTTTCAAAATCTTCGATGAGCTTGGTCAGATGTGATAGGCTTCTGGCAATTCTGTCCAATTTCCAAACCACAAGAGTATCACCTTCACGCAAAATGGATAAAAGTTCATCAAGACCCTTTCTTTCCGCTTTTGCTCCAGATGAAATATCGGCATAAATGTTCTTGGGTTTGATTCCTTCTTTCAAAAAGGCATCCACCTGCAAATCGTGTTTCTGTGATTTTGTGCTCACTCTTGCATAACCGAACTTCATCTTAGGGATAAAAAAGGGTATATAAGGTAAACTATTTAAGTGTACCGAAAAAGTAAACTCTTTATAATCAATGGATTCGTTTCACACTGAAAGTTCAATAAAACGGTGGCTTAAGAAAACATAGATAGTTTCAAGATTATCGTAAGCTTACTTTTACAAGAAGTAAAGCTTATTGGGGTTTATTGCTATTGAAACAAACCCTTTACCTCCAAATGTATGCGTTGAAAATTGGCGGCAATTTCAGGGCTGTTTGAAGGATATGTGGACTTTGGCAAATTCCGCTCGACCTTGGGCACCGGAAACCGTATCTTTCTGTCCTTCCCATCCGAAAAGGCGATGAATTCCCCTTGTCGCAATCGAAAGAACTCCTCGGACCGCACCTTGCCTACTTCCCGTTCAATGTTGGTGATCCGGGTGTCTGACGCCATAAAATCCGCTTTCTTGCTCACGCTTCGTATGGGCTTTTTGACCAGTTCAAAAAAACGTTCATAATAGTAGGCGGTATCCGGGTCATTAGCCTTCCCAAAAAACTGATAGGAGAGGTTGGAGAGGATGGCCCTACTGGCCTTATCGCCGTACATCATATCGTTCTGGGCCTTGTCCTGCATCACGTAGACTGTGGTGATATCGTAGCTACGAAGGGTGGCCGGGATCCGGTGCATGTTGAGCAGGCGAATGGTCGGGGCCTCTTCCATCAATACGAAGGACGAATGTTGCCCCCGAAGGCTCATCTGTTTGATAACGGTATGGAGAATGGTGGCAATGATGGGGGAGTAGGCCGTTTCAAATTTGGGATGGTTGACTATGGATAGGACAGCAGGGTTTTTGGGGTTATTGATATCCAGATTTACTTCATCGGCGGATAGGGCCATGAATATTCGTTGGGTCGATATCTTTTTTAAGGCATTGGCCAGGGTAGAGAGCACGCCGGCGGTCTGTCGTTCGGAGGCTCTTCCTGCGATAAAGGCGTCGGCCATGGCCTTGGCCACCAGGTCTTGGCTCAGCCATTGGATGAGATGTTCGGGCTCCAAGGTTTGGTACACTGCGATAAGGTGGGGGAGGGTACAGTGTTTGGGATGATGGGTTCGGAGCATCCAGATCAATCCGCCCAGCAAACCTTCGACGGCATCGTTGAAGAACTTGGAGGAACCTTGGGCAACGGACTCCCGTTGTTCGAGGAGGTTTTCCAGTAGGACACGGGAGACCTCATTCACGCTTTCCTCATCGGGCAGGTATCGGGGCGCTATGGGGTTCACCCGTTTATGGATGGTATCAAAGGACACGATATGAAAAGGAATGCCTAGGTTTTTGAACAACGGATAGGCCAGCTCGGTGATCTCAAAATGTTTGTAATCGTGGATGACCCCACAGAACCCATGTTTCTGAAAATGCTGCAATAAGGCATAGACCACGGATTCGGTTTTCCCACTTCCCGCTGAACCTATAATGGAAATCCCCCGTCGAATGTTTTTAAGGGTCAGGGAAACCGCTGCGCAGTGGCAATCTCGCTCGGTATTTCGGGGGTATGGTGGCTTCGTCCTCACGTATATAAAACATCAATCCGATAAGTATATTTAGGAACAGCGAAGGGAGCAAGGCATACAATAGTAAGGGTACTATAATTCCCCATCCCAAGAAATAAACAACTAAGGCCCCTTCCAATAGAAACAACCCCAGTACTATCAGAACACCCCATCGTTGGACATACTGGAACAGCAGCATGCCCAATCCCAAAGGAAGGTATAGTAACCACCAATGGTCGGTGAAAAAGGAAGCAACAGTTATCAAGTATTCCATATCATCTGAGGATTAAATTTCAATGGAACTGGCCTTTCGGGCTACTGATGCGGCCTTTTGCAATCGGGCGATGGTCTTCCGGGCGATGGCCACCTTACTGGTCGGAATGTTGGGCAGGGGTACTTTGGCCCCTGTCTTGGACAGCAATTTGAGGGCCATGGCCCTTTTGGAGGCGGGCAGTCCCATGATTTTGGAGAAATAGGCCTTTGGGTCTTTGTCCAGGGTCTTCCGGGCATTATAGGATTCCACATAGTTGCGGTTGTATTTAAACATCCGGTCAAAGGTTTTTTCGGCCTTCTCAAAAAACTCATCCCTACGGAACCCCCGTTTCACGGTCTGCCCATGGAGTTTGGCCTCCGATTCCCGATAGCTGCTCCCTGGTGAGAGACTGTATTTGTTGGTGATATCCTTGCGGCTCATCACGATATGCACATGAGTTTGGGAACCCGGTTTTTGCATTCCCTCTTCGATGGGTTTCCCATCCAATTTATGGGGCATCTGTTTGTAAAGCCGGTCAATGTCCCGTTGGATGTGTTTTGGATTCCCTTGAAGCGCCCCTCGGTTGACCTTGGCCAGGTCGTTCTGGAGTTTGGCAATCTGTGCGCGATAGGGGCGGTTTTCCCGGATTTCGCGGTCCCTTCCGGAATAGGTGCGTTCTCTTTCGATCTTGGCAAAATACTTGAGCTGTTCCACTTTGACCGGTTCTTTACGATAGAAGGAAGCCGCATAATCCTTCATGACCTCCCGGACATAGGCTTTGAGCTTTTCGGGGTCATTTTGGATGGCGGCCAGTTCCCGTTGACTGGGATTGATGGTCAGGGAGTAGAACTTGGGCTCGCTTTGTTTGAGGCGGTCGGTATTGTTATCGATTTCCTTGACCACGGTCTTGGGGTCGATATGGTCTTGTTGCTGGTTAAAAAAAGGTTCCTGCTGTTCGGGGGTGAGTGCCTTGTTTTCCTTTTCCAGATAGTCCACAAAATCTGCTGCACTTTGGGAAAAGGTTTCCCCGAGATGTTGTCGTGTAATAGTGATGTACATGGCTATGGTATTTTAAAATGTTCTTGAAAGGCGTTCCATTCGGAAAGGGTCATCTCCAATTGGAGGCGGGGAGCACCGAGTGCCGGGCGTATGACCTTGACCCGATTAAGGAGCTGCTCGTTGATCATTGTTTTAAGCTGGGCCAGTTCCTGTTCCAGCAGTTGGCGCTGTTTGCGTTCTTCGAGCAGGGCAAATTCGGTATCGAGGTCCATGCCTTGGACTTCGGGAATGATTAATTCAGCTTTAGGGATATCGCCATGCTTTTGGGTTGAGGAGGTTGGTCCTCCTTCAAAGAGCAGTTCCATCATCGCCTTGGTGGGCATGACACCGTGTTTTTCTAGGTCCTTGATGATGGCGATGGTGGCATTGTTGCGTTTGGCGGTAAAGTCGCGGAACTTTTGGAGGAAATCCATAATTAGGCCCATACGCTTTCCGAGGTTTTCGTGAGGGGAGATTTCATTGTACCTAAAGAAATCTAGCATCCCAGCAAGGGCTAGGGTATGGGTCTTGTAGTACATGCGCGAAAAGGACTGGAACCTTTTGGCGGTGTCCTTTTTGAAGCGTATGTTGCGAAAACTTTCAGTTCCCATGGTAGTTTTTGATTTGGATTTGCCGCAAATCCGTGCCTGTTTATAGGGGTTTCGGGGGCATTTGCCGCAAATCGGGGCCTCTAAAGCCCTTTGTTTAAAAGCTTTTTGAATAATAAACCGCTGTTTTACAGTGGGTTATTTTAAAATCAATGTATGCAACACCGGCTCGCCGTGTTGCCCTCTTGCTCTTCATTATTGTGCGCAGCACAAAATGCATCGCCCATTCAAGGTATTGCGCATAGGCTGTTGAACGAAAAAGGGACAGAATTTTAAGAAGATGCAGCAGGTGGAATTATGGAGTTTGCAGCAAATGGTTGAATTGGGTAGATTTCTTTTAAGATGCTTTGGGTTAAATCGTTATGCTGCCCGTCCCTCCACCTTATTAGGACTAGTGGAAAGACGATGTATAAAGTACTAAAAATGATTTGCAGTTAAACGCCAATAGCCTCAATTCTAGGAACTAAAAAAAAGCCACCCCGATGGGATGGCTCACAATTGATAAGGTATATCAAATGGCTGTCTGTTATGGATAACTCACAGCATACCATTATCCGCAAAACTGAAGTAGTCCCCATTGGGTACGATAATGACGTGATCGAGCACTTTGATATCGAAGAGTTCAGCAGCCCGTTTGATTTTTTGGGTCAGCTGTTTATCGGGCTGGCTGGGTTTTAGGTTGCCCGAGGGGTGGTTATGGGCAAGGATAATGGCAACGCTCAAGGTCTTGAGCACCACGGCAAATAGGATGCGGAGGTCCACCACGGTACCCGTGATGCTCCCATCCGAGACTTGATAGGTACCCTTGACCCGATTGGAGTTGTTGAGCAAAAGGATTTTAAAGGATTCCTTGAGGGCCAGGGTATCGGCATCCCAATTGTGGTGCAAAAGTGCGGCCACATCCCGGGAAGAGGTCAATTGTGGAGCTTCTGAAATTCGGGCATGCTCCTTGTAGCTGATTTTTATTTCGTTAACTTTAGCTGTCATTTTTCTTGAAATTGGATTTAAGAGTTAGGAAAAATGAAAGAGGGGATGTTCCAGAGGGTTATTTGGGCATCCCCTCGACCATTTTAATATTCGGAGGGCAATAGGAGGGTATTGTCCACAAAAAAGGAGTCGGATTTGTTCCAAGGGAAAATCCGTGAAATGGTATTGCTGTTTGGCAAGTACGGTACCATTGCCATCGGTGTAGGTGATTGCGGCATCATAGCCGTGGGTTTCCACTTCTGATGGGGTATAGCGTTTAAAGTCAATGGTGATAAATCGGCTTTTGTCCCTTAGGCTCTTGCCCATCACAGAGGCATCTGTCAGCAGCCAAAAGGCATTGGCGGTCTGGGCGAGGTATTGGATGCCCTCGGTGTACCGTGTTCGGCAGAGGGGAAGGGTAAAAATCTGTTGTGAGCCGCAAAACTGACTTAGCTCTTTTTCGAGGTGTTGGATGTTTGTTTCCATGGGAATTGAATTTGAATTGAACAAAAAAGAAAATGAAGGGATGCCCTAAGGGCACCCCTTGGGTGCTATGCATCCTTTTTGGTGGATGCCCTTTTAGCGCTTTTGGACTTAGGGGTCTTTGGTTCGCTGTCCTCTTGGGCAGGTTTGGAGCCCAATAGCAGCACTTCATCGGCCTCGATTTCCGTCACGTAGCGCTGGTTGCCGTCCTCGGTGGTATAGGAACGGGTCTTTATTTTTCCTTGTACGCCGATCTCACTGCCCTTGGCGGTGTACTTTTCGAGGATATCGGCGGTCTTGCCCCAGGCCACGACCTGGTGCCAGTCCGTGTTCTGGATCTTTTCACCTTGGCTGTTGGTGTAGTACTCATTGGTGGCCATGGGAAAACGGGCCACTTTGCGTCCTCCATCGAGGAGGGTGATCTTGGGGTCTTCCCCCACATTTCCGATTAATTGCACATGATTTCTGAAATTGCTCATGATTGAAAGGATTTATGCCCAAAGCGGGCGGTTAAAAAATAATTGAACTTATCTGTGAAATACCGAACCACATTCCCAGCAGCATCAATAGAAAAGCCGAAGGCAGTTGATTTACTTATGGTATCTGGAGCGTCTTCCTTTTTTTGATGGTTTCGTCCTGCTTCCGATAAATGGGATGTGTACGATTTCATGTCTTGTGGTATTTGATTTACTTCCAGTAGCGCCATCGCTGTCACCTTTTTTGATGCTAACTGGTGTACAACATCCCTTGCTGTGGGAGCCGTATAAAAAAGAAACCCCTCAAGGGAGGGGTCTGGCTTTATGCCGGCTACAGGAAGGGATGTTGTTGTTTTGCCGACCAAAAAAGGAGTGACGGCAGGCTTAGCAGGGAATATCAATTACAAAATTGGAGAAGTTCATATGACCATGGAAGCGGTAAGGAACAAAAGATAAGGGTTGATTGTGAATCTTAAGGATGAATTCTGCTGTAGGTTCACTGTTGATAGTGTGCTCTATGTGGATGAGCTGGGTGGTTGGACCACCAAAAACGGAAAAGTTGAGCCATCTAATATTTGGATGTATTTATAGAAAATTCAGGTTTTTGTGTCATATTGTAGGATGCTCAATTTTATCCGGCGAAGGTGGTATACTATGTCCGGCGTTTCGATTATGCACAATGATATAGAAGTTTTTCGTTATACTACTATGAAAAGAATATTGTATATAATTGGAATTGATCGAAAAATGGTGCAAATCATATTGATTGCATTGGTGATGTCAAACTGTTCTTCGGATGGGTCGTCCGGTGAAAGGGGACAATCCCAAGAAGCACCAATGGATAACAGTGCAAACCTTCGTTCTGTGGGGGATTCGTCACAAGATCTATTGGACGATGGAGACTTTGACCGCTTATATGTGGAGCTATTTTATATCGAGGGGCTCCAGCCCAGTTCGGAAACCATAGCAGGTTTTAAAACTTTTCTGGAAAATCGTTTGAACAAACCAGCGGGCATTGCCATCGAATTGTTCCCTTTGTCCTCCCCAGGACAGGCCAGCTACACCATTTCCGATGTGCGGGATATTGAGGATGATATCAGAACGGCCTATAATGAAAGCTCGATTTTAAAGGTGTTCGGGATTTTCCTGGACGGGGAGTATGCTGAAAATACGGATGAAGGTTCGGTATTGGGTGTGGCCTATAGAAATACCTCTTTTGTACTTTTCTCGGATACGATTCGTGAGTTCAGTGGGCAACCCTTATCACCCAGTACTACGGTTTTGGAACGTACGGTGCTCGACCATGAGTTTGGGCACCTGATGGGCCTGGTCAATGCAGGAACTCCTTTGCAGAGCGAACATCAGGATACGGAACATGGCCGGCATTGTACCACAGAGAATTGTCTGATGTACTGGACGGCGGAAACCGGTGAGGGCCTTGTCAATATGATCAGTGGCGGGAGTATTCCGGAGCTTGACCAGGCTTGCCTGCAAGATTTGCGCGCCCATGGTGGGAAATAGTGCAAAAAATATAAGCCCCTTGGTTGTAAAGGGGCTTTATTGATTCAAAATTCAAGGGGGATTCCGTATTGTCCTATAATGACGATGTTCCGGTTACGGTGACATTGGCACTCAATTGCAGTGCAGAGGTCACTTGGAGGGCCCCAAGATCCAGTCCTGTGGTGGATTCCACTTCCAAGGTGGAATTGAAATAGAATTGGTTGCCATCCTGAGTGTAGGACACAAAGATCAGCTCGTATTCACCAGTTTTCAGAAAGTTAAGACTGTAGGAATTGTTGATGCCTCCCACTTCGGCACTGGTAACGGCATTGGCAAATCGGATATTGCTCTCGCCCTGTCCCTGGGTTTCAACTTCTGCATTGTACGTACCCTTTTCATAGGCATATACTACGATTTTGTCCGATGTGTTCTCCGCATCGTTGACAGTACCCTTGATTTCACCTGTAGCCTCTTTATTTACCGTTCGTAGGCCAGCACTGAGTTCAGAAGCGGTCACAAAGTTGAAGTCACTTTCCAAAGTTCCCTGTTCTTCCTTAACGGTCTTTCTCAGGTCAAAATCAATGATGATTTCATTGGTATTGGTTGCAAATACTTCAAAACCATCGGTAATGTCAATGGATTGCGAAGTGGATTCGATCTTGTCCTTCGTTCCATCGGCCATTTCCACGTAACATCCGGGAGCATTGCCGTCCATGTCGGTATCATAGTCCAATACCAATTCGATATTGCTATAGGAACCGGCTTCCATTTGGAGGTTGCCCAAGGTCTTGGTCTGTCCGTTTACCAATGCGGAAAGATCGAATGTGGTCTTGTTGAAGCCCTCTAAAGAGGTGCCATCCACTTTAACATCGGAAACTGTAACGAAGACAGCATCGATTTCGGCATTGTCCACGGGCGCATCCGTGATTTTGTAGGTTGTACTGTAGGTTTCACTTTCTGGATTTCCATTTTCATTATCCTTACTACAAGAGAACATCATGATTGCTATTCCCATTGTAATACCAACATTCTTCAAAAAAGGTTTCATAAAAAATTTAGGTTTAAATATTTATTTATTAGATGTATTTGTAGGTATAACATTTTCAGCTGAAAAAACCCTACTTTATAGCTTCTAGAATTATATACGGAACTTTGGCCGATTTGGATTGGAATAGTTTTAATAAAGGATGAAGATATCCAAACCCTTAAACAAAATACGCCCAAAGGAATTAAGGTGATTCTTCGCTTTGCTATACCCAACTGCTATTGGAGATGCTTAGGGAATTTACGGTTTGGCCCAATTCCAATACCGAATGTAAACGTGCTATTTTAATTGATACTCCTTATATTGAACAGGTAAAGCATTGATCTTTTGTATGATGGTTTCAATCATAGGAAAGATGCCTTTATTGTTTAATCGTTTCATATACCTATACCGTTGATTGACATATAAAGAAAAAGTAGAACAGCTAGTTTTACCAAAGCCATTGAAGAGAACAGACTAGAACTTTAAAAGCTGTTATAAACACAATGATGGAAGAGCATAACAATGTAAGTGGGTGTTTCCGAATTATTGCCGGATTGAACGATGATTGTACCTCCTCCAAAAAACGCATTTAGCACGAATCAGTTGACTTTTATACCATCAATGTATTTTGAAGAAGACCTGCACAGTCATGTTCACTTCGTAAACAACCACCTCTTTCCAAAGGCCGAAATTCCGGAAAACAATATACTCAACATCTGATTGCACCTATGGAACGGATGTCAATTGAGTCGTATAGTATTATTTTAGATAGCATATAGCTAATAGGACAAACTTGTAGTTAAAGTTCAATTGAAAGAAGTGTTTTTCAAACTTATTTAAGTATTTGCTTAAATAATTATATATTTATGGCAAATTCTTCCTATGAAACTCGAAGTTAGCTGTACCAGAGCAGAAGCAGACCATCAACAAATCATTCGTTGTAAAGAAAGTCTGAACAGCAATACTGATTCCATAGAGGACATAAGTAGATTGATGGCACTTGCAGGTAATGAAGTTCGTTTCAAAATATTGTTCTTATTGCAAAAGGAGTTTGAGTTATGCCCCTGTGACTTTGCAGATATTTTGGAAATGAGTGTTCCCGCTGTTTCACAACATTTACGTAAAATGAAGGATGCTAAGATCATTGGTGCACGCAGGGAGGGCCAGACCATATTTTATCACATTTCAAAGAAGAATGAATCATTTTTTGCCGCCATTTTAACCAATGTACAATCCAAAAGAAAAATTGCATAAAATGAAAAAGACGAGAATCCCCAACCAAGGTATTTTTGCTGGCCTTTTCTCGGCGATTGTGGCCTCTCTATGTTGTATCACCCCAGTATTGGCATTGTTTTCGGGCGCCACAGGTATAGCTGCGACCTTTTCTTGGATAGAGCCGTACAGGCCAATTTTAATAGGCCTGACCTTTTCAATCCTTGGATTTGCCTGGTACAGGCTAACAAAACCACTCCCACAAAATAGTAATTGTGTTTGTGGGGATGACAAACCTAAATTCATCCAATCCAAAACATTTCTATTTTTGGTGACCATTTTTGCTGGTTTCATGTTGGCTTTTCCATATTACTCACATTTATTTTATCCCAATTCAAATATTGAGAAACAGGTCTTTTATGTATCCGAAAGAAATGTAGGTGAGTTGAACTATTCAATCCAGGGGATGACCTGTGCAGGTTGTGAAGCCCATATCGAACACGAAGTCAATCAATTGGAGGGTATTTTGGAAGTTAATGCGGACTATGGTACATCCAGGACTTTTGTAAAGTATGACAAGGGTACGGTAACGCCAGACGAAATAAAGACCGCCATTGGTAAGACAGGTTACAAAATCATGGAGTAATTGAGGTGGTATTAAAATCTACTGTTACCTGTCCGCACTGTGGTCACCAAAAAGAGAAAGAAATGCCGGCGAAGGCCTGCCAATTCTTTTACGACTGTGAAAATTGTAATAAAGTACTAAAACCCAAAGAGAGGGATTGTTGTGTTTTTTGTTCCTATGGTACAGTTGCGTGTCCACCCGTCCAATCGGGTATTGGTTGCTGTAATTGATAATACACTGTCACAAATCCGATCAGTCTACAACTCCTTTAGGTCATTTTTCTATCTGTCCCAATACACCAAAAAATTGACCAGTTTCAAAGAACATACCCCTTCTTGATAAACAAACCCCAAACGCGTCATTGCTGATACATAAGGTATGTAAGTCACATCCATTTTATGATTAAAATGTTATGTCAACATGTAGGTAGGTGATTAGGGCATTTTTATATTTTTCATGTTACAGTTTCTAAACCTTTACAATGCGCATGTACCATTATTGACTTGAATGTCCTAAACCACTATTACCAATGAATACTGGTATACTAACATCCTGAAACAAATGCACCATTATCACGGAAAATATTTTTTAGTTCTTACCGAAGTCCTACCATATCCGCACCTTTTTTTAGCTTTTGAACCCCAAAAGATTTCTTAGGTCATGCGTTTAAGACTGTTTTCAGCGCGTTCTCCATCCAGGATAGCACGTGTATAAACGGGAGCTAAAGCATCTTTTCCTTGGCCATATTGAGTCAATAATGAAAACAAAAAGTTAATGAAACGCCCATGTACTCCCATTTTAGATGAATACTCGATTTTGTTTTCAAAGTCAAATCGAGATAAAAGTCAAATACTGATGGGTTACCGAGTTAATGAAGGAAATGAGCTTGGTTCGTCGGTCGAATACTCCCCCCTTAAGGTCAACGAACGGGTCACTTTTGAACAATTTTTAAAGGAAATCAAATGAAATCAGAAAATATGTAACCAACTGATTTCCTTATAATTTTACTTATTTTGGGTTGTTTCAAAACCCATTTCGTCGGGATGATATGATGGACGCATCAAGATGGCCCATGTCACAATTTAATCTGAAAAGTCATGTAAAAAGTCCTTGGTTCGGCAGGAATGATTCCAGGACCCGGATAACCTGTGGCCCTCCTAGTAAAATAGGAACTATTCAATAGATTATTCACTCCTGTTTCTATTTTGAACCTATCAAAGACATAGGAAAGCGATAGGTCCATGATATCATAAGCTGGAATTGTACCTTCAATCCCCCTCTGATTATCGTAGACATCACGGGGTGCATTGGTCGCATCGGTAAATTGTTCCGACAGGTACGTATATTGTATGCTTCCCAAGAAATTGCCATATCCAACATTGAACCCTGTTTTAAGATTTACCTCGGGTATAAATTCCACTTGGTTACCATCGACGTTATTTTCTTCGAAAGAAATATATTCAGAACCGGTAAGGGCCAAGTTTACAAAATAATTGAACTTCAAATTGTCATTTCGACTAAATAATAGCGGTTTCAAATTTACATCGGCAAAAGATTCGAGGCCATATAAAAAAGCGGTCCCTATATTCCCCCTAAATCGAACGACACGTCCAGTTTCCACGGTTTCACCATTAGCATTGACCTGGGTTTCGTTACGAAGCACTTCACCCAATCGGTCATCGTATAGCAGCCCGAAGACACTTAAATCATATTTCAGGTATTTTTTCCATCGCCCCCTGGTCCCCAGGTCGGCCGTAAATCCATTTTCATCGGAAATATTTTCGTCCACCTGAAAGGTAGGGTTGACCACTCGGATATCATTAAAGGTAACCGATCTATAGTTCTGTGAAAAATTGGCATAGAGTTCACTATTTGCCCCAAGCTCATAGCTGAGGCCTGCACCTAATAGCAAAAAACTACGTTCGAAAATCCTATCTTCTGGTACATCTTCATTGAGAAGTGGATTTCCTGCTAAATCCAAAACAATATTCTTATAGCTACCTTTTCCCTGTGTTTTGATATATTCATACCGAAATCCTGGGGTTACAGATAACCTATCGGAAATGGTAAAAATATTCTCACCAAAAATTGCAAGGTTAAGATTAGGGAATTCATACTGTGATTGTCTTTCATAATTTGGATATTGATCGTCGGCAAAACTAAAGTCGGGGCTATCAGAAGCACTTCCAGGCCCTTGCTTTTGTTTATTGGAAGACTGATAATATTTGATACCCAACAATACCGCATTATCCTTACCTCCCATTTTGTAACGTGTCAGTAAACGACCTTCTGCTCCCCAATTGGAAAAATTGTCCTGTAACAGTTCTCGTGGTTCACTTGGATCATCCTGTTGTGATACGCGATTGGTCCTAAAGCCCAAAGCACTGCGTGAAGCATCCAAGGTAAAAAGGTTTAGGCTAAAATCCGTGTTTTTGGAAAATTGATGATCCAAACGAAGGGAAAACAACTTCCAATCCACCTGGAACCAATTCCGCTCTCTATTGCTGAATGATGGATCCTCCAAAAATTGGGAATCGGTCAATCCTCCAGGCTGTTTGGTCAAATAATTAAAAAATGTGGTTTCAAGTGCCAAGCTGGTCCTCTCGGTAATTTTATAGGAAAAGTGTCCATGAAAGTTCCTACTGTTAAAAACCATATTGGGCCGAAAACCATCACCTTCCTTATAGTTAAGGTACGTATAGTAGCTAAAGTCCCCCACCGTACCGCTCAAACTGTTAAAGCTGGTATAAAGATTATATGAGCCCAGTGTCTGTCTTGAAATTAGTTCTATTTCTTTGGAAGGATTGGGCCTTTTAAACTTAAAATTGACCAATCCCCCAAACTGTGGTCCATATTGTAAAGAGGCTGCTCCCCGTACTACTTGGATTTCCCTTAATGCTTCGGCAGGTGGGGTATAATAGCTTTCGGGGTATCCAAGTGCATCGGCACTGATATCATACCCGTTCTGTCTGACATTGAAATTTGCAGTTCTATTGGGGTCCAAACCTCTACCTCCAATGTTCAATTGCAGCCCGGCATCACCATTTTCATAAATGTTCAACCCTACTACTTGACCGTATATTTGTCTGGGATTATTGGCCGCTAGATTGGCAGTAAGGTTATCGACCAGAACCACTTCACTTTTCTTAGCAGCATAAATAGCCGTTCCCTCCACTTTTTTTAAGGATTGTAGCTTAAATATTTGTTCCCGTTGGTTGGTCAAAACCACCTCAGACAAAGCTTCTCCCAAAGGTTCCATCGAAATATGGATTTCCATATCCGATTTTACCTCAAGATTACGTCTGTGCAGTTTCAATCCATATGCAAAAGCTATTAAGGAATACGAGCCTATTGGAACATCCTTAAATTCAAAATACCCGGTCTCCGAAGTCAAGACCGTTCGTTGAAGTTCCGATAAATATATTTCGGCTTCCGAAACAGGTAAGTTTTCAGAATCGGTAACCTTCCCTGAAATAACCACTTGCCCCCAACTGTGAATAGCAAATAAAAACAAAACGACCGTACTTCTAAATACCTTTGATTTCATCATTAAATGGTAATATCCATGTTTTGTGTTCCCATACATCCTTCTCTTTGGTCAAATCAACTTTTGGATCGATAAAAGGTTGACTAAGGCGTCCGTTCAGCGTAACCCACGATTCCACGTAGACCCCGATATTTCGATGCCCGTCCTTTTCAAAATGATTCTTTAGGTAATGTGCATATTGAACGATAAAATCCGGTTGGAATGCCATTTGCTTTTCCTGGAAGGGGGTCAAAAAATCACTGTTGTCGACGTAAAACCATTTCTGGGTCGCTTTGTCCACAATCTTGAACTGGGCATAGCCGGACTTCTCCATAAGCATTACCCGCCATGAAAACCTATAACCTTCTTCCGTCCAGAACAATTCGCCCGGATACAAAAGATATCGCCATGGAAACAATAGTTGAAACATGAAAAATATAGTGACCGCACTATATTTTATCCCTGTCATAAGTCCTGTTTTATCAACAAAGGCTTTTCCGTTATCGAACTTATTTTTGGTAATCCCCATGATTCTTGATAAGATGGTCAAAACCCTATGGTGAAGCCTGGCATCAAAAAATATGAGTGCGGATACGATCATGATATATGGGAACATTCCAATGGGAAATAGAACCCGCGTCAGTACATGAAAAAAAATCACCAAGAAAAAGCCAATATATCTGGTTCTTTTATATAGAAGAAGAAAAGGTATCGTCAAATCATAAAGTGCACCTCCCCAACTAAATCCATATTGGACCCACTCCTTGGACAACCAATCCCCGATTAGGGGCAGATCGAACTTGGAGGGCAACCAGATCTTGAGCGGCATGGCCTCCATCAACCAATCCGAATTGAGTTTGGCCAATCCCGCATAGATATAAACCATGCCCAAAAGAAGTTTGATACTGTCTACCGTCCATTTTGGTATCAATTGATAGGTTTGGACATATCCCTTTTTGGCATCTACTGAAAAATATACATTGGCCGGTAGAAACAACATTAAAAAAGACAGTATGCTAATAAAGTAATAATGATTCAAATAGGTGGTTTTGTCCATCAGTTCAATATAGGTAAAGGACAAAAAAAACAGTATTATGGATATTCTATAGCTATACCCCAAGGCAATTCCTATGGCCGAAAAAGCACAGAGCACAAATATGAAATAGGTTACCACTCCCAAAGGCTTTACCCATTCAAAGCCATAATATGAGAAATGAAATTGGGGCTCCAGATATAATTTTTCAATCCAACCGTTGGCCCAAAAACGGAGAATCCCAACAAACATCATAATTCCAAAGCAAATACGAAAGACCGCCAAAGGGGCGGCCTCCGTATTTTCTTTGAGATATGTTCTTGGAATCAGCTTCATTTAATCACCGTCGGCATCAACATAATCGATACTGATGCTCATAGCCGACACCATATCAACTTTGAAGTAAGGCACAATGCGCTGCACCTCATCATAGGCAAGCAACATGTTCGTGGGAGGTGAATTTTGTTCTATTTCATCCCTAAAGCTACCCAAATCCTGTACCATCCCCCTGGCGAGATCAAATTGGGCATTAATCAATTGTGATAAATCATCACCGTTCTTCAAGGTGTTCAAATCGTCCAAATAGGATGCAAGGCTCTCCCCAGAGGTATTGGAACCATAATGCTTTCCATTGAAAAAATCCTGAACAGCATCCATCCCGGCCAAAAACATGGATTTGCCAAGTTCCGGTCTGTAATATACCTCCAGGGTAGCAGGTTGCGGTGTACCGGAAAACACACCCAACGGGATACCCATCTTTCCTGCCCTTAAGAACTTTTCGTAATAAAAGATATAATCGTTCACAAAACGGTCCGCCGAAGCCGTGGCGGACGACCCATCGTTTTCCACGAAGGTATTGCGATAGCCATCCTCCCATCCGGAAACCACAGTATCGGTCAAGGAAAGCATATCGACCAAAATGGCTTCGATCAAATCCATGGTATTGTCTGCTTCGGTACCCTCGGCCCATCTTGCAACCAATTCCTCATCCGTGCCTTCCAAGCCGTTCAAAAGGTAATCCAGAGCCGGAAAGCCCTTGGCATCCCTATTTGAGGACAAAGAGAAGTCATAGCTTCCTGAATCGATGAAAGAGGCAATCAAGGTGGTATCGGTAGGAAAAGTGTTCATATTCGAACGATAGCCATTAGCTTCCGCAGGACCAATCTCGAACATGGCAGCACCCTGCCAAGATATATAAGCATCTGCCCAAGCTTGCCTGAAGATGACGAGATTATCCACGTTTTTGACAGCAACAAATGCATCAAAAGCTGTTTTCAAATCCAATAGATCACTTTGTAGTTCCTTGTAGGAAGGAACGATAATATTATCCGTCCAATTGATCAACATGGCCTTTCTATCGAAGGTAAGTTCAGCTCCCTGATCAATACCCATATCATCTGAAGGAACATCCGAGCTATCGGAAGAGCAGGCACAAACCAACCAAGTTAACGTTAGGACAAAATACCATTTTTTACCCATATCATGTAGTTATTTTTAATTATTCCAATTAAATATTGGACGAAGATAGTCAATGAACCGGAATTTCACCAATATCCACCGTCGTCCAACATTTCCAATACATGTTAATCGGCCGCCTGTTCCAATGTGAATTCAAACCTTTCGGCAATCGATATGGAAAGAGTATCCAGGGTTTCCGGCGTCACGTCCCATAATCCGTTAGCTCCGTCATCAAGAAGATCCTCAAGCAAGGCATCCACTTCGGCTTTATTGAAATAGGGTTCGTTTGAGTTGGGAACTCGAGTAAACTGTAGACTGTAAACAAAGCCATATCCTTCGGACAGGTCATGAAATGCAGCACCGTAGTCAGGGGTTTCCTGTTCCAGGGCATTTTTCCCCTGTTGTAGGTAATACACGGCCCTGATCCCGATAATTTCGGAAATGAGTTGGCGAAGGACCTGGGCCTGATCATCCCTTACTTCGTAATCCTTTGCCACTATGGCCGCACGGCCCAACTTGAACGCTTGATAGATCTCATCCGCAATTCCTGCAAAATCATCATCGCTTTCTACACGTCCAATATATTTGTTCAGAAAATTATCGTCCTCCCCTATCGTGGGCAGTGGATCGGCCAGATTTTGTGATGTACCAAAAGCATAACCATATGCCTCATCCCAATAGTGTTCCATGGTGGTATAGTTACTCCCATCTTCCAAGATCTCATCATCATTGTCCGACTTTTGGTTCCCTGCATCCAAATACCCATCACTGATATAGTTGTTCAAAATTTGGTCGACCATCAAGGCCCCGATCAATGATTTATTGAACAATTGATTCATCTCCAATCCTTTTCCCGTAACGTATCTGGTGGAAGAACCATCAGCAATTTGCCCGGCTACCCCTGCAGAGGCCGCCGTATTCCAGTTAGGGTACACTTCATCGACCTGGACCTGAATCCAATTTTCGAAATCCGCCCTGATCAAAGCCTGATCGGTTGCATTGTTGGAGTAGAAATCAAATGATGCAGCGGTTTTACCCTTGAGGTTTTTGTTGGAAGCGTTCAGGTCGGCATTTGTAAAGTCGGCCCCTGCCTCTTCATGGGCATACATGCTATTGAGGATTTCAGCCGTTGTGGTCTCATCCATTAGCTTGGCAATGATTTCCTCGGACATCAAAATTCGGGTTGTCTGTCCCCCAAAATAAACGGAACTTTCACCATTTCGATCAAAAACGTAGGTCTCAGGATTGTCGATGGCTATTATTGGATCCACCTCATTGGAACTGTCGTTGGAGCAGGAACTTAATACGGTAAGAATCATAACAGCCCCCATTATTTGTCTTGAAATCATTTTTATTTAGATTTAATATTAATAATTTTAACAAATATATTTTCCGTTTCCCAATATCCCAAATTTATTTAGACTTATTACAAATAGATTGGTGAAGATAGAGTTTTTTGTATCTTCATTCCTTTTACCTCCTTCCGTTAAACCAAACAGTATAAAACCAGAGAATCCGGGCGAATAAATATTTAACTTTAAACAAATATTTGCTTAAGAGACGATATAAGTACACGGAATTGTAAATAGTATTTGAGATCAAACAAGTGGAGATGGGTGCCGATATGCAAGAGGGATGCAGCAAGATGGACATCAGCTAGATCAGGTTATACAACTGGAAAAAGAAATATGGCGGGCTGGGTGTCTCCCAACTTCGGAGTTTGAAGAACTTGGAGGAGGAGATTGCACAGTTGAAGAAGCTGGTCACCGACCTGAGCAAGGGCAATCAGATTCTGTAGGAGGTGCTTAAAAAAGGTTCTGAGGCTGTCTTGAAAGCGTGGGAAGCCATATAAGATAAGGATGGAGTACAATATTTCCATCCAGCGTTTTTGCTAGCTGGTATTGCTGGACAAGAACGTTTTCTATTTCAGGATCGAGGGCCGTAGTGATGAACTGTTGCGGATGAAAATAAGCGAGACTGCCGCCGTCAGGACACGATAAGACTTTTGGCGCATCAATATCCTTTTAAAAACGGAGGGTTTCATACGCAACCACAAACACATGTACCGGGTTTATTTTCAGTAATGGTTGAACTTGAAGAGCAAGCGGCCCAAAACGGCACGGTTCTGCGGCACACAGCCCACCCGCCGAGGGTACGGTTTTAGTCTTAACGAATTTTGGGGAATGGATTTTGTCCCTGACCAGTTGTGAAGCGAGAGCTGTTCAAGTCTTTAACTGTAGTGGATAATATAGCCGTGAGGTTTTGGCAATCCATGCGGGAAAATCATCAAGGGAAGTGATGTCGTCTAGGTATACAGATAATGGAAGCCATTACTTTTGGGAACGAAGTACTACCAAGACGTGTCAAAGTGGTTAATGGAAGTGAGTTCATTAGCAAGATGTTGGGCAAATTGGCCTATGAAAGCCATATAGAACTGTAAATCTTCAACTAAAAGTGGACTGAACTTGGTCTAAAGATAACAAAACCGTAAATTGATAAAGAAAAGAACGATGCTCAAAAGAAGGAAAGAGCATCAAATTCAAAAGTTGAAACTATGACTTAACTTTGGACCGGGCCAGTCCTAATTCGTTTGAAGACGTATAATAGATTGGTTTTCATTGAACAATTTTAAAAGGATAACTAAGAACATTCAGTTTGCTTGATAATGCAAGGTTTATGCCGATTGGATGTAATGCGTGTGAATAATTTTGATTAGCTTGATTGGACTTTCATTTCCAAAATCTCCAAAAACAAAGGCTTTTGTTTCATTTTATATTTTTTTCAATCTGTCATTTTTGAAGTAAATGCGCGAAATGGAACTGAAATTTTGATACAACCAAAAGTCGCCATAAATATAAACTCTAGCCTGTTAACAGTTATTTTTTCATTAATGCTAATTTTATTCCAAGAGCTACAAAAATTCCGCCAGTTATTTTGTCCAACCACATTTTTATTTTGTAATTTTTTCTTATTCGGTCAGATAGTTTTGAAGCAAATAAAGCTAAAATGAAACACCAAATTGTTCCTGTAAGTAAAAATGTAATTCCAAGGATTAAAAATGGAAGTGAACTTTGCACATAATTTGGGTCAATAAATTGTGGTAAAAATGCAAGAAAAAATATTGCTACTTTAGGATTCAGAATATTGGTTAGAACTCCGGATAAGTAAATTTTTCTATAATTCACTATTTCACTTTCAGTACTCAATTCAAATTTTCCATCTGGTTTTTTAAATATCGTTTTAAGTCCTAAAAATATCAAATAAACTGCTCCCAAATATTTTACTATTACAAAAGCTGTTGCAGATTTAGCAAGTATGATCGATAATCCTAAAGTTGCAAAAATGATATGAAAAATTGCTCCAGTCGATATTCCCAATACAGATAAAATACCAGCCTTTTTTCCTTGAGCAATGCTTCTTCCAAGAATATACATTGTATCAGCTCCCGGTGTTAAATTCATTATTAATCCCGCTATTAAAAAAGCCTCAAAGTTTATTATTCCGAACATAATTTTCTTAGTTTGGTTTAATTGTTGCCAATGACCCGCTAAACGTAGTTCCGGGATTTTTATGGAAATATAGCGAAATCGTGTTACAATGTTGAAAGAAGGGTGCTTCCGGTTTGTCTTGTTACATTGTTTGCCAAGAAGGTCGCGTAGCTGCCGTATCTTGTCGTTTTAGAGGTATGGGGAATAAAAATTTCGTGGCCATATCACTTTTAGCCACTGTTGGCGCACCTCGGGGTTTTGTTTAATTGCTCCAAACTTGGTTTTCCCTCGATAGGTAGGTAAGGGCTATAATTTGGTTTAGTGGGTCGTTGGAGTACATTTCTTTTAGGGTGGAAGTGCGCAGCACGTAGCAACAAAAGTAAGCTTTAGCCAAAAGTGCTCCAACGTGTTTGTACATGGCTCGTTTCGTTTAAGTTAGCGGTTAATTTTAAGTTGGGCATAAGTCAGATTTTAAAATTTCCATATTTACTCTTCTGTTATCAATATAGGCAAATTTAAAAAATTGGGGACATTCCAAATACGCCTAAACATCGATTAAGAAACTGATTAGCTATGAGCTATATATTTTGTCGCCCGTAGTGTTTAATTCAAATGGTTTATTAAATATCGGTTTCCTTTTTATTTTTAGGGAAGGCTTCAGTTCAAAGGGAAATCATCAAATATGGTCACAGGTTTCGTGTCGAAAATCGATTTAGGAAAGAACGCTTCACGATTGGGTTTCGATATAGATTTGGTATTGATTTCCCATTTCAAGGGCAACGGCTTAATGTTGGAGAATATTATGGAATGCTCAATTCTGAGATGGTCTCGGAAACGGAAAAGGGATTAAAAACTGAATACGAAAGTCGATGGACAGTTGGAGTCGGAAGAAGAATAACGGCCAACACTAAGTTGCAGCTGAAAATACATTACCGCAAGAAGCTGATTGGGGGCACCGTCGAACAGTGAACTCTTTGTTTTGTTGGAAATCCACAGCAATTTGTAAACAGCCTAATAATTTAATTGCTTGTTGGTTATAAGTATCAATTATATTCATTCTGAACCTTAAATACCAACAAGACACAAACCCAGTAGCGATAAAACAAAGGCCGCAGGCATAGCATTAACTTATGTTACCTGGAGCGTCTTCCTTTTTTTGATGATTTTGTGCTACTTCCGATATATGGGACGTGTATGATTTTATGGTTTATGATATATGAGTTACTTCGAGAATATCAAGGGTACTATGGTATTTCCAGGAATTTAAAATCGATTAAGAAATAGCATCAATTTCAATGACAAAATCCTTGTCAGGTTTCCTCACCTTTTTCATGTTAACCAACCAATCGTTATCAGTATCCCTGTACCCAAGGCATAGGGCGACCATACTCTTTAAGTTTTTGAGATTTAAGCCCAAAGCC
Source organism: Flagellimonas sp. MMG031 (assembly GCF_040112705.1). NCBI lineage: Bacteria > Pseudomonadati > Bacteroidota > Flavobacteriia > Flavobacteriales > Flavobacteriaceae > Flagellimonas > Flagellimonas sp. MMG031. The sequence continues at coordinate 3,215,336 of NZ_CP157804.1, read as the reverse complement.
TTGTCCAATGTACTATTGTCAAAGTTTTCTATGGGCGCAGCGTCAACCTTGAGCAAAGCAGCTGTTTCCATGCAAAACCCCAAGGATATATATGCTTGCCTGGCGGCATGGTTAAAGTTGATTTCCGAACTTCTTCGTGTGTACAGATAAGTAATACGATCCATATATCCTTTAAGTAATTTATGGTCGTCTCCCCTAGCTTCTTTTATTCTTTTGTAGACTTCATTGATTCGTTCCTTGGTATAATCGTCCCAAACTGCAAAAATCAATAGGTGTGAACAATCTGAAACTTGGATTTGATTACGGAATATTGGGAGTATTTTGGTTTTAAGATTCTTATCCGATATCAAAACAACATGGAATGGCTGTAGACCAGATGATGTAGGTGCCAGATTTGCTGCTTTTAAGATGATGTCCAACTTGGATTTTTCCAAACTTTTACCCTTTCTGAACTTTTTTGTCGCGTAACGCCATTCCAACGCTTTGAGAATATCCATAGAATTAAATGTTTTGTTTTCTGTGACCTATTTAAAAGAGTATCACATTATTTTCTTTGAAAACATGGATTTACAATATTAAACAATCACTGGGTCATAGAAATATTAAAGATTTTAGGAGTTGATAAAATGGATATAAAGGAAAGTGTAATTTCAAAAGCGGACAAATATCGCTTGGTTATGGTAAATTATCAATTTCAGGTCAACCATTCAAAAGTCCGAAAGCATTTCGACCTTTATGATCTTCCTCGTCAAGGCCATTCTGCGTGTCCAGATTTAGCTAGGTTAACCATTTGAGAGATAGCTAACCCTATGAATCCTCCGTAACAATGAATAAAACCGCAAGAATCGGGTTTGATATATTCTTGACTGTCATGAATATTGTATTTGAAACACCAAAGAATCGAAATGCAGTTTGATTTTAATAAAACCGAAAGAGAAAAAATACTAGAGCGGGTTTTTGAAAAGCTAGAGAACTTCTATAGTGATACCAAAAGCCTAAAAACCAATCCTGATCTCAATATTGATGCCATAAGAGGATTATTGTTACAAGAAGAATTGGAGTTTGGCACTCAACCTGAAAAGGCGATTGATCATGTAATCAATGGCCTTGAAACCTATGCGGTGCATACACCGCATCCCAAATACTTTGGTTTGTTTAATCCACGATCTAACTTTGCGGGCATTTTAGCCGATTTAATTACGGCAACCTATAATCCTCAACTTGCGGGTTGGAGCCATGCACCTTTTGCCGTTGAAGTAGAGGATTTACTGATAAGGGAGTTTTCTGACAAATTTGGGTACAAGAAGGAACAGACCGATGGGGTTTTCACATCCGGTGGTGCCGAGGCAAACCTTACGGCATTACTTTGTGCATTGAATCATAGATACCCCAACATAACCGAAGAGGGTTTAATTGGAATGGATAAAAAACCGGTCATCTTTTGTTCGAAAGAGGCTCATCATTCTATTCAAAAGGCGGTCAAGATTGTAGGTTTGGGGACTAAACTGATAAAATCGATTCCGATTACGGGCGAATCAAAACTGGACACGATTCTATTGGAACAGGAGTTGAAAAAGCTTGATTACGAGGTATATGCACCACTTATGGTCATTGGGACTGCCGGAACAACCGGGACTGGCACCATTGACAATCTACATAAGCTCAGCGACATTTGCCAAAGGTATGATATATGGTTCCATGTGGATGCCGCCTATGGAGGTGGGGCCGTACTAAGTTCGGAATTAAAACCGTATTTAGGCGGTATAGAAAAGTCTGATTCGATAACTTTTGATGCCCACAAATGGATGTCGGTGCCCATGGGGACAAGTATTTTTTTAACACAGCACGATGATATCCTTGAAAATACTTTTGGGATTTCAACACCATACATGCCAAAAGATGACGATGGGCTAAAGGTCGCCCAACCCTTTACACGTTCCATTCAATGGTCAAGAAGATTTATAGGATTAAAGGTTTATCTGTCCCTGCTGCTATATGGTTGGAAAGGTTATGAGCAAATCATCAATCATCAGGCTGAGATGGGTAGATACCTCAAAAGGCGATTGAGAGAGGAAGGGTGGAGCATCATGAACGACACCGTTTTACCAGTGGTCTGCTTCACAAGAGAAGAATTTGTAAATGATATGCATATCACCCAGTATATCATGGACAATATTCTTAAAAACGGTACATCTTGGTTATCGCTCTATCCCATTGATGGGATTCCAACATTTAGAGCTTGTATTACCAACTACAACACAACCGAGGTTGAAATAGAGGAATTAATAGAGGAGTTAAATCGGGAAGCCGCTTCTTATAGGATTACTGTAAATCAGGTATAATAAAGATCAAGGGCTACAACGTTTTTGAGACCACATCTCTCACGTGAATGACTTAAAACGCCAGTGCTCCAGAAAGATTGAATTGGAAAAAGATTAATATGAATAACCCAAATGAGTGGTAATTATGCGTTTCCCAATCATAAATAATAGAATGTAAATTACTCATATAATGATAATCAAAAGTGAATTAGCAAGAGACTTCAATACAATCCATGAGATTATAAATGATGCTTCTTTGGCTTATAAGGGTATTATACCTCAGGATAGATGGACGGAACCTTATATGTCAAAGGAAGAATTGGAATCCCAATTTTCCGATGGAATTGAATTTTGGAACTATGTAGAGAACAATATCATATTGGGCGTGATGGGCATCCAGTTTAAAGACAATGTAACCTTAATTCGACATGCCTATGTCAGAACAAAAGAAAGGCAAAAGGGCATAGGTGGCAAACTATTGAACCATTTACAAGAACTATCTGATAAGCCCGTGCTGATTGGTACTTGGAAAGATGCTACTTGGGCTATCTCATTTTACGAAAAACATGGATTTAGTGTCGTAGGAACAGATGAAAAGGATTATTTGCTGAACACCTATTGGTCTGTTCCTGAAAGGCAAATCGAGACATCGGTAGTCCTGGCAAATGATAAATGGCTTAAAAACGACCAACTGCTTATATTTAGGGGAAAGGATATTTAGTCAATGGCACTTAATTCGATACTATGAATCATTTTATATTATGGAAGGATATGCGTCTTTTCCATGGAAGCCATTCGCGTTCGGTGGTTGAACACAGCCATCCAATGATACAATTGGTCATTGCGGTCGAGGGCTTATTTCGATCAAAGGGCAAAAACGGGGAATGGGTATCACAAAAAGGGTTGCTCATCGCACCAAATCAAATCCATGAGTGTGACGCAAATCAAGTGGAAATATTAAGCCTGGAAATCGATCCGCACTCCAATTTGGGTGAATGGATAAATGGCAATCAGTTAAAGAATAAACATGTCATTGAATATCACTCAGAGCATTTCCCAAACTTGGATATAGAAAAAATTCTAGAATACATTGATATTGAAGATTGGGCTGGAATTCGGCAAGATATCTACAAAACTTTTGATTTTAAAGGTATCATCGAAAACAATACCATGGAGCCTCGTATTCAAGAAGTCGTGGATTTTATCAAAGGAAATATCGAACAAGAAATTACCACACAACAACTCATGAAGGTGGCTCACTTGAGTGAAAGTCGATTGATTCATCTATTCAAAGAAATCAAAGGTTTACCTATCCGAAATTTCATCCTATGGTATAGGCTACAGATCGTATTGGAGTTGATTTTGAACGGCGAATCCCTAACTACTGCTGCCTATGAGGCTGGCTTTAGCGATCAAGCACATTTAACTCGAACGTTTACGAAAATGATTGGCGTACCACCTTCGTTGCTGACTAAGAACAGCAAATTCATTCAAGTTTCATTTCCTGAGTGATTCTAGCTTTGCAAAAACGACAATGTTGTGAGTAAAACAAAAAAAATATGGGTAGTCATATTCGTGTCCTTGATAGTGATTGCTTCCAGTGCAACGGTTATTTTCAGTACGTCGACGAACGCGAATCGAACTACCTATCAACTTCCAAATACCGAAATAGATAGCAAACCTTGGAAGGAAATAATGAATTCCGATGCTTTGATCGATCAATTTAAAATCTTAAATACGGGTTCTGTGAAAGTTCCACTGGATGGAATGTTGAACACGGACAAGCTGGAGAACGATCATTCATTGAAAGAACATTCATGGGTAGATGTTTATGTCTTCATGTTCCACCACCAAGAAAAGGGGTGGTATATCATCGACACGGGATTGGACAGTACATTTCAAGACAATGGAAATATAAAGGGCTTGTTGGCCAGTAACTATATCCTAGTATCAAAACAAAGGAAGGGTCAAAATATAGCCTCCCAATTACGAAGTGAAGGAAAAAGGATTAATGGAATATTTTTCACCCATCTGCATGGAGATCATACGGCTGGCTTGCCCGAACTTGATTCCTCACTTCCGAAATATGTGGGAAAAGATGAAAGGGTTTTAGACATTCCGTTGCTGTATCATCACAAGCACTTTACTAATGCGTCAGAACTAAACGAATTGGATTGGTCAAAAGGGGTCACCAAACCTCCGTTCGAAAACGTAATGGATTTTTTTGGGGATGGGTCACTATTGGGAATCCATACACCTGGCCATTCAAAGGGCCATCTGTCGTATCTGCTGATGTCACAGGAGGGTCCAATACTTTTAACAGGCGATGCCAGCCACACCAGATATGGATTTGAAAATAGCATAGAGCCAGGTTGGGTCGACAACCGAAAAGCTGCTGAAAACAGTTTAAGTCAACTTATCAAATTCAACCAGATGTTCCCCAATTTGAACATCATTTATGGGCATGAACAATAATCTTATTCTTGGCTATTTGATGATATTTGTTTGAATGAAAATATATTGGAACACGTGGAAATAACCTTGAATACAGAGCGATTGGAAATCAGGCCAATTCATATTATGGATGCAGGCTTCATCCATAAATTGGTAAACACTGAAGGATGGAAAAGATTCATTGGTGAACGTAATATTAATAATGTTACAGACGCCATGGATTTCATTACCAATATATCAGAAGACCCTAATCGTTCATACCATGTTTTTGAATTGAAGAAATCCCGAGTGTCCTTAGGCATCATCACTTTTCTAAAAAGAAAGGACGAAAAGTATCCAGACTTTGGTTTTGCTATGCTCCCAGAATTTCAAAAAAAGGGATATGCAAGTGAGGCCTGTGAGGCCTTCCTAGAAAAAATTAAGCCCTTTCAAATGTATGAAAACATCATTGCCATTGTGAAACCCGCTAATGAGAGGTCAATTCATCTTTTGAACAAACTAGGTTTTTCCTTTGTAAGGAACCATAATAAAAACGGAGAGTTACTAGCATACTATAGATTAAAGGAAATAAGTGAAACCAATGAAAATAATTAAAGGAAAGGAGTGATTAAGTCTTATCAACAATTATATCACTATTAAAAAAATTAGGATGGGATATTTTTAGTACCCGTAGGTGAAAATCAACTGATTTTTGAATAGGGAACTCTAAAAAGGAAAATTTGAGAAATGAATTTACCAAAGATACCTTTGCATCGATTTTATCGGATCCAATGAGGTTAATTTTGGATATTGCAGGGACAAGACGAAGGGCCTTTTAAATAAGTGCATTGTATGTTCTTGGTCTTGATTTGCCAATCCTATTATCCTTATGCCAGCAATTCCGCAAGAAACGGTTGGTCCATGTCGGTTGCTATCAATAATTTTAAAATAAAGTAAGTTCAAAATGGAGGAAAAAAGGCATATGGATTACAAAAGAATCGAACAGGCCATTGGTTATATCCGAGCACACTTTAAAGAGCAACCTAGTTTAGATGAAGTTGCTGGGCAAGTTCATTTAAGTTCATTTCACTTTCAACGGATATTCAAAGAATGGGCGGGAATCAGCCCCAAAAAGTTTCTTCAATTTTTGAACATCTCCTATGCCAAGAAAATCCTAAAGAATAGTGACGTATCCATTGCACAGGCCACATATGAAACTGGGTTGTCCAGTACAGGCAGGTTATATGATCTTTTTATCAATATTGAAGCGATGACTCCAGGGGATTATAAGAATGGAGGAGAGTCACTTCTTATAGATTATAGTTTTGCCGGAACCCCCTTTGGTGAAGTATTGATTGGGTCCACTACAAAAGGAGTATGTTATATATCATTTATCCAATCCCAAGATGTGGATTTACACGGATTAAAGCAAGAGTTTCCCAAAGCCACATTCAGGGAAAATCAGAATGAGTTCCATAAAAATGCACTTTTGATCTTTTCACTCAACTGGAATGAGTTAAGTGAAGTCAAACTGCATTTAAAAGGTACGCCTTTCCAATTAAAAGTATGGGAAACACTGATAAAAATTCCAGAGGGCAGCCTTACAACTTATGGTCATATTGCTTCCATGGTCGGAAAACCTAAAGCCTCAAGAGTTGTAGGCTCTGCGATTGGCAATAACCCTATTGCGTTCTTGATACCATGTCATAGGGCAATCAAATCAACAGGTGAATTCGGGGAATACAAATGGGGAAGTGATAAGAAAACAGCCTTAATCGGTTGGGAGGCGGCACAAAAAATTAGTTGGAGTAAATAGCAATCGCCTGCGGCGGAACAATGAGTGCTTTACACAATAGGAAAGTATGGAGTCCGGCACATTAAGATAGTTGTTTGGTATTCTGGTGTGGCTGTCCTTTTGTTGATATAGTTTGATAGACCAATCAACATTCAAAAATAAATACTTATAGCTGAGCAACTTAATAAAAGATAAAGTACGTTTTATAATATATAGGAATTATAATAAACCCTTTTTCAAATGGATGCTTTTACCAATCAGTTAATCGGTAGTAATTCTGTTATTAGCTGTCATTTATATTATTGGTCTGAAAATGAAATTTTACAAAAAAGCTCTGAAGCAAGGAATCGTGCAGAAGCTCCTTTTTTAGTGCCAATGTACAAATATGGTTTTCAGTTGAGGTGGTTACCCCTGAATTGGAAATGGATTTATGCAATCATTTGTCCTAAGTGCCCGCATGCACGATCATGGATTAGTTAGGTATATCTTCAGGAACGAAATGAGATTAACAAATTTAGTGATTTACTTAATCATCAGTATAGGGCTGACCAGTTGTAAACCGAATGAAATGAAAATTAGAATGGAACAAGAAGAAAATCAAATTGTTCAAATTTGCCAGGAATTTGCAAAAAAAGCAGACCAATTGGAAGTAAAGGGATGTAACGACCTTGACTATAAAGAAAATGGTTTCATTGAAGATTTTAACAAGTTATTCAGTCAATATTGTTACGGGAAACAGAACCGAACGCATTCTGGGTTAAATTTTAGACAACCTCCTCGGTATTCAAATGTGGCCTATGCCAAAAGAGAGATTATTGAAAAAAAATCAAAAACCCGTTATCAAGTAACTTTTGAAAAGGAGCCTAAAATAGGCAGTATTCGATTTATTATTGACAAGAAACATGGAAGTTGGAAAATAATTCGATTCGAAACATTCCTTGGAGTTGCAAATCAAAGAAAAACCGAAGCCGAAGAAATTTGGAGAAAGCATAGATTATAAAACCTCCGAACAACAGGTATAGCTTTAGATAATTGCTTGCCTGTATAACCGGCAGACAGGTTCCCGCTTATCTTTCGGCACGCTTAGGACATCGCTTATTAAAATTCACTAGGGTTTACGGTCTTGTCCGTACTGACTATTGCGTGCAAACCAGCTCAATTGCTCATAGGCACTGTTTCAAAAAACAAGTTTAAATTGGGAACATAATGGTGGCACAAGGCATTCAGTTACACTGGAAAGTTTGAGTGTAATCGAAGAAATCATGCCACCAATGAAACAAAAGAAAAAACCCATCATAATGATACCCAAAAGTTGTCAGGGTTTTTAAGGGAGTGTAACTTTTGAAATCAAATATGAAGTCATCGTAATAGGAAGGGCAAACGGGATTTACGTACCACCCAAAGTAAAACACCGATTTAGGCCTGAACAAGCAGTAAATTTAAAATTTATGGTGATCTTGGAACCTCAAAGCAGTGGAGACAGTTTTGACGAATATAAGCACTGGACTAAATAGGCCCTGTACATTGTTCTAATTCTAGTAAATATAAATTGTATGTGTAAATATTATTGTACTTGTTTAATGTTGTTTTTTGCATCGTTCCTTTTTGGTCAGCAGGCAAAAACCTATATAAAGGCCGGGATTTTTTATGATAGTGAACAAAACAAACTACTTAAGAATAGGATGATTGTTGTGGAAAATGGCACTATCACGGGAATCCTGGACACCAGCGTGAACCATATGACGGATGGCAACTTGATAGACCTTACTGGATATACCGTTTTGCCAGGATTGATAGATGCCCATACCCACGTGCTTTTCTCTCAAGCTGCAGATAGGGATTTTGCGGAACATTCCATGGTTACCCTGACCACCGAAAATAGTGCCTTGAGAGTACTTCGAGGGTCCAAGAGGGCCAAATCTTATCTCGACGTGGGAATAACCAGTATAAAGGATTTAGGCAATTCCGGGCTATTCTTGGACGTGGCCTTAAGGAATGCCATCGATGAAGGGACCATCATTGGACCCCGCATTTTCGCATCGGGGCCCATTCTGTCGGCTCCTGGTGGTCAGATTTATGGGGTGGTCCCAAAACATCAAGATCTGATTTCTGAAGAGTATCGCATCGTTCGGGGTGTGGAAGATGCGGAATTGGCCGTTCAGGAGCATGTGAATCAAGGGGTCGACCTGATCAAAATTTGCGCTGATAATTTACCGAACAAAACCGTTCTTTCTTTGGAGGAGATGCAGGCCATTGTGAAGACGGCACATGCGTATGGCCTGAAAGTGACCGCGCACTCCGTTACCGATATATCGGCAAGGCAAGCGATTCATGCCGGAGTTGACGGGATTGAACACGGATTTAATGTTTCTGATTCCACATTGACCATGATGGCGGAAAACGATGTTTTTCTTGTACCTACTGAAAACAGTAGCGATTATATGGAGTTGTACAGTAAACTGGCCGGATATGGCCAAGATGATGACCAATGGATAGAACGGTACAGTACAGCAATGAGTGAAAGATTGCAAAAAGCACTTAAAATTGGGGTTACCATTATTGCCGGGTCGGACAATTACACGGAAATAAATGTGCCTAGAGGTGTCTCATCCAGGGATATGTTCAAGGCCTATTATGAATCAGGTATGGCACCCATGGACATCCTAAGGGCAGCTACCTATCTTTCTGCCAAACAGCTCGGAAAAGAGGGCAAGCTTGGAGTGCTCAAGAAAGGTGCAAAAGCTGATATCATTGCAGTCAAAGGAGACATCGGGACAAAGTTTTATGAAAGTATGGAAAATGTAGTTTTTGTCATGAAGGATGGTCAGGTCTTTACTTCTGTGGAATAAGACATACGCAACAGGTGGCTGCATTGCCAGTATTTAATTCTAGGGTAGGTAAGGAAATATTTTAGGCGTGGGAATTGGGTTTTGTTAGGTGCTTTTTTGGATTTCGATGGTAGTCTTCAACATTTGGTTCAAACGTTCGATATCTTCTTTTTTTGCGATTAGTTCTCCCAAGGTAGCCTCAAAGGTGTTCGTTTCGGTCAATTTCGGAAAGGAAAGTTTTCCTTTTGAAATGGAGTATTGAATCATGACATTGAAGTAATTAAGGAGTAAGATCAAGTATTGGATACCATCACCCTTGACTTTCCTGAAGCCAATTCGCTTTGCCGTCCTTTCGTTGATGATATAACTGGTTCCATGGATTACCAGTGAATTGTTCTCCTGAGTCTCATAGGTGGCAATCAAATCTAAAAGTCCTTGTACATATTGTTGCAGGATAAAGACTGTCCGTTGTTTTCCATTTTTTTGGCGATTTATAACAAAAACGTAGTCCAATAGCGTACCTCCATGCACTTTTAGCGTGCCATCCTTGGGGGGTTCGGAAATAAACAGTAATGAATGATAGTTCAGCTTCCCACTTTTTTTCAGCGAAGGAACATCAAAAAATGGAGCAATAACGGACAACACAATGGGAATGACAACCATGATAAGCAGGTAAAATCCTGTTAACCAAGAAATCAAAGAGAAAAGCAAGACAACGACAAAAGCAGCAGCTCCAATAAGTGCTTGAATTCGGTCCTGTTCCTTTTTGGTTTTGATATAAAAGTTATGCTGCAATTCTATCCTAGTTTGTGTTCGTAATCAGCGAAGGAGTCAAAAATAAAATACAGTGTTTAGAAGGGCAACAGGATTAGCCGATAATAACTGAATCTATTACTATGGTAGATTCACATATGAACTTTACCTTTTCTAAGGAGGGTGAATTTTCTCCAGAGATATTGCTTTCGGTGTCCGGTATTTTTATCCGACTTCCATAGAATTCGGATATCATTTGTATGGATTTTCCAGATTCTACTTGACCTGAATGTCGTTTTTAAAATTTTTGATGCCTTTTGAACTGGTTTTGAACATTTTTATGAAGGAGGGTTTCTCTTGATTCTCAATCTATAAAAAAATGTGCAATAGGATGTGTAGGATTATAAAAATCAGTTCTAGTTATATATTGGCAATAACATACATAAATATAGATGGTTCAGTGATTCTTTTTTGTAAATAAGGAGATACATCCAGTAAAAAATACCAATGCATATAAAAGAACATGATTTCTGAAATTGCTCATGATTGAAAGGATTTATGCCCAAAGCGGGCGGTTAAAAAATAATTGAACTCGTTATTGAAAAACCGAACCACATCCCCAGCAGCATTAAAAGAAAGGCCGAAGGCAGATGATTTACTTATGGTATCTGGAGCGTCTTCCTTTTTTTGATGGTTTTGTGCTGCTTCCGATAGATGGGATGTGTACGATTTCATGTTTTGTGGTATTTGATTTACTTCCAGTAGCGCCATCGCTGTCACCTTTTTTTGATGCTAAATGGGGTACAGCATCCCTTGCTGTGGGAGCCGTATAAAAAAGAAACCCCTCGGAAGGGAGGGGTCTGGCTTTATGCCGGCTACAGGAAGGGATGTTGTTGTTTTGCCACCCAAAAAAGGAGGGACGGCGGGCTTAGCAGGGAATATCAAATAAGAAACTGGAGAAGTTCATAGTTCCGTGGAAGCGGCACGGAACAAAGGATTTCGAAGAAGAAATTTATTTTAAGGTATTCTTGTAGGAAGGTACTGGTGTGGATGAGCTGGATTGTCGAGACCACCAAAAACGGAAAAGTTGAGCCATCTAATACTTGGCTTTAGTTATTTGAAATCCAGGTTTTAGTGTCATGCTGTAGGATGCTCAATTTTATCCGGCTAAGGTGGTATGCTATGTCCGGCGTTTTCATAACAATGGCAGTTGCACTTAATTTTATTTACAAAACAATGCCAGTTAAGCTTGCAAATCTAGCATATGTTGCTATCGTTTTTTGGATTGGGGTAATTGTCCGATTGGTCTTCGGTGGTATTGTCCAGACAGGCAAAATCCTTTTCCAATAAAAGTGATAGCTGTTTTCCGCTGGGCAACACCGAGGTGCTGCTGTAGCCTACCCTGTCCGATTTTGCCCATGTAGATAGCTCTCTGTCATCCAGGTAAAGCGTAATGGTGTCTTGAATATAGGTGGCCTCTAGAAGGTCGACCTTGGTTTTTTTTGCTCGTAGGACATAGGTAAATGTGGATGTTCCAAATTCAGTTGATTCTTTGAAAACCCCTGTTTTGCAAAAGGTTTCTACTTCAGTCTTGGTCAACCTATACCGTATTGAATTTCCTTTTATCCTAATCTTCATACGTTTCTTTTCTTTTTGGTATCGTTTAGATTGTAATTGATTGTAACACGCGTTCCTTGGCCGAGACTGGAGTTGATGAACAATCTGCCATTGATATAACTGATGCGTTCCTTCATAAAAAATACGCCCATCCCACCCTCACTGCTGTTTTTTGGAGGGCGATCCAAAATAGTTGGATCAAAACCTTTGCCGTCATCATCTATGACCACGCTCAACACATTGTCTGTAAGGTTTATGGAGACCAAAATATAATTGGCGTCCGCATATTTAATGGCATTGTTTACGGCTTCTTGGGTAACTCTATAAATATTTGTTTCTGCCAACGAATCAAAACGGATGTTTTGTTCCGCTTTGTTCTCGAACAATATGCTCTTTCCGGTTAATTTACTCAATTCCGAAGTCATTTTTTGCAATGCTGGAAAAATACCGTGGTCACCCAGTTCTGGAGGGGTAAGATTAAAGGTGGCTGTACGAACCCCTTTGATCAAATCAGAAGTAAGCTCTTTTAGATAGGCTATTTTTTCTTTAGTGCGCTCCTTTTGATCCAAGTTGATGGATTCGATATTGAACCGCAGTGCAGTGAGCATTTGCCCAATGCCATCATGAATGTCCTTGGCGATCCGTTTTCGTTCCTCTTCTTGTCCTTCCACGATAAGGCTGGCCTGTAATTGCTTCTGGCGCATGCGGTCCTCGTAATTTTGAAGCGTGAGCTGTTCCACCTTTTCTTGATTGTTCTTGCGCTCCGTAATATCGGAACACAGCAATAGCACACTTTGCTTTAGACTTGTTTGGTGCATCGGGATAATGGACATGTCCAACCACAATTTGTTGCCCGCTTTGGTCTTTATTTCAATTTCCTCCGTTCTGATGCTCTTTCTTGGTTTCGTCAAAATCTCACCGAGATATTGCCTTTGTCCCTCATCGGTGGTCAATATTTCGGAAAGATGTGTGTTTGGGGGAATGTTGGATTCATTTAAAAGTGTCAGGAATTTTTTACTGATGAAAACGACAGTACCATCACTGCGGGCACTGGTAAAGAGAGCGGCATTGTCAATAACAAAGTTCAGTTCTTTCAGCTCTTGGAGCGATCGTTCCTTTTCTTCAAATATTTTTTTGATTTCCTTGGTGTTTTCCTCCGATTGCAACTGGCTTTTAACCAGATTGCGTATGGTTTCCTTGATTTGTATCGACAACGGCCTGAAGATGAACAGGACCTCCAAAACCAATATCAATAGGGAAAAACACAACAACAGGTACTCTTTGACCTTTAGTTTTTGCAACCTTTCTTTACTGATGGCGTCATATGCATTGACCATCGCGTCCATTTTTTCTAAAAAGGGACCTTCATTAGCCAATAGAATATCCAAAGCTTGTCCAGAAGTATCTTTTTGAGAAAGTATGGTTTTTATAGCGTCGACCATGGCACTGTGATGTATGGAGATCTCATCAAAATGTTCTAGAATGGACACATTATTCTCTTTGGGAAGTCCAATGCTGTCGTTCCCCATTTGGAGCCCTAGGTGGGATGTTCTCCAGATGTAGAGCGTATGGGCCAATTCCTTTAAAAGCTCTTGTTGCTCGCTTTCCCCCAGATTTGCTTGGTTGAGCAATAAAGCCTCCTTAACCAATTTTTGGCTATAGGCCCGTTGCCTGCCCGCCACATTGATCACCCTGGAATCGTCCAGCTGTGAGTTGAGGTGATTTTGAATCAATATTTGGGCTATGATAATGGTGAGGGCAATGGCGGAAAGTGCCAACAAGTACCACTTTCGAATCCTCAAGAAGGTGGAGACGTCCAAGGTTAGTTGTGGGTTGTTCATATGGGGCGTTTTTGCCATGATATGCAATTATTCAGAGATGGCCTTGGTAACCAATTCCAATCCCCGATTGGAGAAGGAAAGACCCAATGCTGCCTTGTGACCTTTGGGAGACATTTTCTTCCAAGTTTTCTGTGTTATGGAAATTACCTTGTCGTCATTATGTTTATGTATGAAGGGGTCATAATAATACATCAAAAAAACCAAACATATTACATCTTCCAGGGTTTGGGTGTCCTCATCTTTTTTCAATTGTTTTTTGAGCAATAAAAACTGCACCCTTTCCACCGTGCCATCATCATAACCTACCTCTTTAAGAATGGCACCCGCTTTCTGGGCATGGAATTTCTTGAGTTCCTGTCTCCATTTCAAATATCCCACTCTATTCATTTCATAGGATTCACGGGGTATTTCCCAACGACAAATATGTTGGCAACGTACCGTTAGCTGCAAAGCTTCTGAAGCTTCTGGCTCAAATGCGTTCAGAATATGCGTCATGCGTTGTGCGTACAAAAGTTCTTTGGGATACTCCCTTCCCTCAAAAACCTCCTTGTTGGGGTCTTCTGCATTTGCTTCGTCGAACCGTTTGAATGCCTCCATCAATTTTTCGGAAGTGCCCATATACCATTGGTTTTTTTAAAACTATTCAGAAAAACCAATATACACAAAGCCATCTTCCAATTTTATGGGAAATGTGGCGATAGCCGGCAAATCCCCGTTCAAGTTTTCCCCGGTTTCAAGAGAAAACGTTTTTTTGTGCATTGGGCAAGCGACTTTGGCAATGCCTTCGGCGTCGCCTATCATACCCCTGGACAAAACCATTTCCATTTTGTGCGGGCAAAGGTTTTGACAGGCATACCATTGTTGTTTGCGTTTGTAGTTAAAAATTGCAATCTGTCGGTTTTTATATTTGATGCAGGCGCCTCCATTTTCCGGAATGTCCTTTTCCAAACAGGCCTTGAACCAAGTTGTGACTTGATCTGTTGAAACTGGGTTGTAATTATGTGATAAAGTATTCATGTCTTATAGTTTAACTAGTCCATGGTTCTGGCATTTTTTGTTCTCTCATAGGGATAAATGCCAAACTATCGTCCCTATCATCAGAATTCACGAAATGCTTGAATCTTTTTCCGATTTCTTCGTTTTCAACAGCTTGTTTCCATTCGCATTCATATTTGTCCACAAGGTCCTGCATATCGGCTTCCAGTTCTTGGGCGATGTTCAAACTATCATCCACCACCACTCGTTTAAGCTGTTCGATGCCACCTTCGAGCTTCTCCAACCAAGCAGCTGTCCGCATCAATGGGGCTGCAGTTCGTATGTAGTACATTAAAAACCGGTCCAAGTATTTGATCACCGTTTCATTGTCTATTTGTTCTGCCAGTAACTGTGCATGTTTGGGTGTTGCTCCACCATTTCCGCATACGTAGAGGTTCCATCCACCTTCCACGGCTATCACACCAAAATCTTTTCCTCTTGCTTCTGCACATTCCCTGATACAGCCGGATACACCTCCTTTCAATTTATGTGGAGACCGCAGCCCCTTGTACCGTTCTTCCAATGCAATGGCAAAACTCACACTCTCGTCCATACCGTACCGGCACCATGTTGAGCCTACGCAGCTTTTCACTGTTCTCAAGGCTTTGCCATAGGCATGTCCGCTTTCAAACCCGGCCGCGATCAACTTTTTCCAGATGGCCGGCAAATCGTTCAATTGAGCACCAAAGAGGTCGATACGTTGTCCTCCGGTAATTTTGGTATATAGATCATACTCCCTAGCAATTTCACCCAGAACGATCAACTTTTCGGGGGTAATTTCACCACCGGGCACTCTCGGCACCACGGAATAGGTGCCATTCCTTTGGATATTGGCCAAAAAGCGATCATTGGAATCTTGAATGACATCTTCCTTGTTGGCCGTGTCATTATAGATGGAGGCAAAAATCGAAGCCAATACCGGCTTACAAACCTCACACCCATCCCCCTTACCGCACTTGTCAAGAGCTTCATTGTAGGTGGTGATGCCCTTTACTTTTATAATTCCATACAATTCCTGTCTGGTGTATTCAAAATGTTCGCATACAATGTCCTTCACTTCTTTCCCCATGGATTTTAAGGTCTCATTGACAAGCTCCACAACCATCGGTTTACATCCCCCGCAACCTGTGGTTGCCTTGGTGCAGCTAACAATATCTTTTAGGGAATCTGATTCACCATCCAAAAGTGATGAGCATATTCTTCCTTTGGAAATGCTTTCGCACGAGCATATTTGTGCGGTATCAGGAAGGTCCATGGCACTACCAAAGGCGGAACCCCCTTCGCCACGGGTTCCAACGATTAGTTCTTCCGCATTGTCCGGCAATGCCATACCGTTCAAATACATTTGGTGCAAAATGTTGTAATCTGCCGCATCTCCGACAAGGATTCCGCCCAAAAGCGTTTTGCCATCGTGGCTTACATTGATGCGCTTATAGAGATGTTTGGTTTTATCTTCAAAAATAATGGACAAGCCTTTTTCTGCCGGCATATATGGTGTGCCAAAACTGGCCACATCAACGCCCATTAACTTCAGCTTGGTGGACATATCGATATCTTGGGGCATAACAACGTCTTGAGATTCCAAAATTTGGTTGACTGCCACCTCGGCCATTTCATATCCTGGTGCGACAAGGCCATAGATCATTTGATTGTAGAGGGCCACTTCGCCTATGGCATAAATGTCCTTTTCGGAAGTCTGCATCTTATTGTTCACTACAATACCTCCACGATTGCCCATTTCAAGCCCACAGGTTTTGCCCAGTTCGTCTCTTGGCCGGATTCCTGCGGAAACAATGAGCATATCCACTTCGAGGCAATCATCTTCTCCGAACTCTATACCCTCAATCACCTTGTCCCCCATTATTTGATTCGCAGCTTTGCTCAGATGAATGTGCATTCCCATAGACTCCAATTCAAGCCGTAGCACATTGCTGCTTCTTGTATCCAATTGGCGAGGCATTAGTTTTGGGGCAAACTCCACAACATGGGGTTCCAGCCCCATATCCAAGACAGCTTTGCCAGCTTCCAGCCCCAAGAGTCCTCCACCCAAAATGGCAGCTCTTCCATGTGGTTTTATGGTCTTTATTTGTGAAGCATAGGACATCATTCCTTCCAAATCCTCAATGGTACGGTACACAAAAACACCTTCTTTCTCTACGCCACGGATGGGGGGCACAAAAGGAACCGAACCGGTTGCCAGCACCAAATAATCATAGGCATAGGTCTGTCCTGATGCCGTATGGATTGCCTTTTCATCCTTTTTTATATCGGTAACCCGTTGTCCTGTAATGAGTTCAATGCCATTATCTTGATACCAAGAAAGCGGGGCCAGCTCCAATGCCTTGGCATTTTGACTCTCAAAATACTCACTGAGGTGTACTCTGTCATACGCAGGGCGAGGCTCTTCACCGAAGACCAACAGTTTATATTTTGAACTTGCGGGTTGGGCAATAAATTTTTCACAAAACTTATACCCAACCATTCCGTTACCTACAACAATCACTGTTTTCATATCATGAAATTTTCAAAGACGATTCAAAACTAAGTATTATTACGTATTATATAAGTGATTATTTCAAAAAAAATACGTATTCTTGTTGCGGGATTCGTAAAAATCAAAACATATTATAGGGATGCAGCAACACATAAATAAAGCAAAAGTCACTTTGGTGGGCGCGGGACCTGGTGCCTCAGACCTCATTACAGTAAGAGGTTTCAAGGTTTTGCGACAAGCGGACGTAGTTTTGTACGATGCGCTTGTGGACAAATCTCTTTTAAACGAGTTAGATGATCACATTCATAAAATATACGTAGGAAAACGATGTGGCAAACACAGTCTTGTGCAGGAGGATATCAATAAATTGATTGTGGAAAGTGCCCTTGGATACGGACATGTGGTCAGATTGAAAGGAGGAGATCCCTTTGTCTTTGGAAGGGGTGCAGAAGAAATTGAATATATAGAATCGTTTGGCATTCCGGTCGAAGTAGTTCCAGGTCTTTCTAGCGCGATTGCCGTTCCGGCAGGCCAAGGCATCCCGTTGACCAAAAGAGGGGTCAGCAACAGTTTTTGGGTGGTTACGGCCACCACTGAGCAGGGAGGGTTTTCCAAGGATTTCCAATATGCCGCGCAATCTACCACAACTATGGTCATCCTAATGGGAATACGCAAGTTGAGTGCTCTATCCCGCGCGGTTCGCAAGCACAGGGGAGGGGACACGCCCGTGGCCATTATACAAAATGGGACTTTGACATCTGAAGCTTGCAGCACGGGTGTGTTAAATAACGTAGAAGCACTGTCTACCCAAGTGGACACCAATCAACCCGGTATTATAATAATAGGCAATGTAGTTGCCGAACATCCTGCATTTTTTGAAGAAACCATCCAGCGTGTTATAAGTATGGAGCTTTGATAAATGTCTTAGATAAGTATCAACAAGACAAGAAGTGACTGGATGGAAAATATCAAATCAACAATTTAAGTATTGTAATTTTTGAAAAAACACAAATTAAACCACTTAGCTTAGAAGACTGTGTAAAAATACGTACAAAAACGGATTGTAAATCATTAAAATAAGTATAAATACTTAATTTTGATGATGTAATCAAGAAAACTACGTATTATGAAAGCTACAAAATTAAACTTACTACAATTTAGAAGTGTCCCCATTAGAACCTTTTGGATTTCAGCCATAGCCTTTTTCATATGCTTTTTCGCATGGTTCGGGATTGTACCGTTTATGCCCGACGTGGTAAAGGACCTTGGCCTTACCCCCGCACAAAAATGGAACTCCATCATCCTTGCGGTTACGGGAACGGTGTTTGCTCGATTGTTAATAGGAAAGCTTTGTGATAAATATGGCCCCAGATTGTGCTATACATGGTTGCTGATAATAGGTGCCATACCGGTTATTTTGATAGGTTTGGTACAAACTCCTTTTCAGTTTCTTCTCTGCAGGTTCTTTATCGGATTTATAGGGGCTTCCTTTGTAATTACCCAATTCCATACCTCCATTATGTTTGCGCCCAACATCGTGGGCACGGCAAATGCCACATCCGCAGGGTGGGGCAATCTGGGGGGCGGCGCCAACAGATTGGGGATGCCATTGATTGCCGCAGCCGTGGTAAGTTTTGGGGTTGCCGACGAGATTGCATGGCGCTATTCCATGATAATCGCAGGAATCGTGTGCTTTTCAATGGGGTTGGTATACTACTTTTTTACCCAAGACACCCCGGTAGGCAATTTTTCCGAATTACGGAAAACAGGAAATATGCCAGTTTTAAAAAAGGACAAGGTTTCCTTTTTAAGCACCCTTAAAGATTATCGTGTTTGGATATTGTTCCTGGTATATGCAGCATGTTTTGGCATGGAACTCACAGTTTATGGCACCATGGACGATTATTTGCAAAACACATTTGGACTTGAGCGTATTACCGCAGGAAATATTGTGTTGTCTTTTGCGCTGATGAATATTTTTGCGCGAACGCTAGGTGGTTTTTTTGGTGACCGATTTGGAAAACTTAAAGGCCTTCGAGGACGAGTACTCTTTCTTACCTTCATATTAATGGCCGAAGGCATTATGCTCTCTGTTTTTTCAATGTCCACTAGCTTGATAGTTGGAATTATATTTTTGGTTGCATTTAGTCTTTCTGTTCAAATGGCCGAAGGTGCCACATTTTCCGTGGTGCCCTTTATAAACAAAAATGCGATAGGTTCCATTTCCGGGATTGTAGGTGCTGGAGGCAATGTAGGGGCGTTTTTGGCCGCTCTCTTGTTAAAATCCAAATCTGCAATGGCCGAAAGCACTGCCCTAAAAGCCAATGCTTCTTTGGGTGAAGAGGCCGCAAAAGCCGCACAGGCCGCAGCCGCATCAGAAGCGGTGTCGAGCGGATACTTTGTCATTGGAATATTTGTGATTGTTGCTGCAGTAAGTGCCCTTGCCATAAAATTCTCTACCGCAGACGAACAAGCTGTACTTGAAGAAATGGAAGAGAAAGGAGCTTTGGCAACTGTAAAGGCATAGTGTATCACCACTAAAAAAGCGATTTGTCAACCTATCTCATAAAGTACACTATGAATACAATTAAAAAGAACGCCCTACTTATCCCGATTGTCCTTTTGTTGAGCCAATTTTCAATGGCACAATTCACCCTCGATGGGCAATTCAGGCCCAGGACGGAGTTTAGAAACGGATACGGGAGTTTAATTCCAAAGGATGCCGACCCCGGTTTTGCAACTGCTACACGTGCCAGATTGAATGCTGGGTATCAAACAACGAATTATTCATTTTATTTGAGTCTTCAGGATGTTATGGTCTGGGGAGAAAACCGCCAGTTGCGACCGGATGATGAAAACAACTCCTTTGCCATTTTTGAAGCCTGGGCCAAGCTAGATCTTGGTTCCGGATGGTCCACAAAGTTGGGGAGACAAGTTCTTTCTTATGACGATCAGCGTATTTTGGGAGGAGTGGATTGGACACAACAGGGACGCAACCACGATGCTGCCATGGTAAAGTACGCGAAAAACAACTTTATTCTTGATTTTGCCTTTGCGTATAATCAAGATTTTGACAACCCAACCGGATATCAATCTATAGGTAATGCCTACAACACCACAGGTTTTTTCAGTTACAAGACCATGCAAATGCTTTATTTAAAACAAAAATGGGAGGGTTTAGCTGCCAGTTTGGTTCTGATGAACAATGGTTTTCAAAATTTTGATGAGAATGATGAAGCCAATGGAATAAGCAATCTCCAGATCTTAGGTACGCACATTACCTATGGAAAAGGAAGCTTTGGCCTATCTGGGAACGCGTTTGTGCAATTAGGCGAGAGACAAAGGGATTTGGATGTGAAGGATGCCTATTTGCTGGGCCTTGATTTCACCTATAAAGTTTCCAATAAAGTGGGTTTAGCAGCTGGCTTCGAAATCATAAGCGGAAATGATGCTTCCACGGCAGGTGAGACCGGAGCTTTTTTCCCATTGTTCGGAACCAACCACAAATTCAATGGCCTCATGGATTATTTCTATGTTGGCAACCATGCCAACAGCATAGGAATTTTTGACCTTCACGCCAGTGCAAATTTTAAACTTGGCGAAAAATCAATCTTGATGGCAAAAATCTGGAATTTTAAAGGAGATAAAGATTTGCCCAGTGGGGAAAATGCACTTGGTACCGAGGTGGATTTGGTGTTCACGCAAAAATTCAAGGGATATAGCTTAAAATTTGGATACTCCCATTTATTTCCTACGGATGGTATGTACGAATTGAAAGGTGTGTCCGAGGCAGATGCCGCCGGCACACAAAACTGGGCCTGGGCCATGTTGATAGTCAAACCTAAAATTTACACAACGATTAAAAAAGATTGAACTTTTGAGTTAGTTGGTGCCGAGAGCTGTTCCCTATTAAATCGGGGCAGCTCTTTTTTATATCCTTATATTTCAACAAATCAATTATTTTTGTGCTATGCAAAATTCTGAAGTTCAAGATGCCATAACCATCGTTTTGGCCGATGACCATTCATTGGTTCGAGACGGTATCCGGGCCCTTTTGGAGGAGGAACCAGATTTGGATGTGATAGGAGAGGTTTCCAATGGATGGGAAGCCCTTAAAATGGTGGGTGACAAATCCCCGGACATTCTGATCATCGATATCCGAATGCCAGAATTGGGAGGAATTGAAACTGTGGAAAAACTCAATGCCAAAGATAGTTCAAACACCAAATGCATCATTCTTTCGATGCACGATTCAGAAGAATATATTCTCAAATCTGTTCAAGCAGGAGCCAACGGATATTTATTGAAGGATACCGGAAAATCGGAATTTGTCAAGGCCATACATATGGTGCACGAAGGAGGCAAATATTTTAGCGGCGATATTTCCAATGTGTTGGTGAACAACCTGTTCAGTTCCGACAAAAAAGCCAAAACATCCACCAAAGAAAAAAAGAACAATCCTTTTGAGCTAACCAACAAAGAGCTACGGGTATTGGAACTTATTTTGGCAGGTTATACCAATAAAGAAATTTCAGAAAAGCTCGAGAATAGTAAACGGACCATTGAGACCCATCGTTTCAACCTAATGAAAAAGATGGATGTTAAAAACCTGATAGACCTTTCCAAAAAAGCCAACAAGTACAATCTGGTTTAGGTTTTGATTTTTCATCAATTTGCTGCAATTATTGTCATTCTCTCGATCTAGAGCATCATTTTTATGATATTTTTACTACGTATTTATACGTATTTTTTTAATTTTCAGCATTGATAATCCCATGTAACGGCGATGCAAGAAAAACAGGCTTTTAATACAATATGTTCCTACTGTGGAGTGGGCTGTGGCATTACGGTGAAGAAAGATGCAAAAGGAGTCCTGTCCGTTACAGGTGATGAAGAATATCCTGTAAACAAAGGAATGCTTTGTTCAAAAGGAAAGAATTTGAACTATGTGGCACAGGACACCAGTGATAGAATTTTGCATCCTGAAATGAGGTGGAGCCGCAATCACCCAAGGCAGCGAGTTTCTTGGGATGTCGCTTTAAAAAGAGCCGCTGCGGTTTTTAAGAGCATAATGGAGCGTCATGGTCCCGATAGTGTGGGACTCTATGTGTCGGGACAGTGCCTTACCGAGGAATATTACTTGGCCAACAAACTGACGAAGGGTTTTTTGGGAACCAACAATATTGACACCAATTCCCGGCTCTGTATGAGCTCTGCGGTGGTAGGTTACAAAAAAACGGTGGGCAACGACGCCGTTCCCATTGCTTATGCCGATATTGAGTTGGCAGACTGCTTTTTGATAGCCGGCGCAAATCCAGCCTGGTGCCATCCAATATTGTTCCGTAGAATAGAAAAGCACAAGGAAGAAAACCCGAACGTGAAAATCATAGTGGTCGACCCAAGAAAAACCCAGACTTGCGCTTTGGCCGACCTGCACCTGCAAATAATGCCGGGGACCGATGTCATTCTTTTCAATGCGATGGCCCGCTGGCTGATCGAAAAGAAAAAAATAAACAAGTCATTTATCCAAAAACACACTTCAAATTTTGAAGCTTGCAAGCAAAAGGCCTTTGAACTTAGCATTCGCAAAGCGGCGGAAAAATGTGGTGTCATAGCTGATGAAATACGCGAAGCGGCCAAAATGATCGCAGATGCCAAAGGATTTATCAGTATGTGGACCATGGGATTGAACCAAAGTGTTATCGGGGTCGACAAGAATGTTTCTTTGTTGAACCTTTCCTTGTTGACAGGTCAAATAGGGAAACCTGGTTCAGGCCCTTTTTCGCTAACAGGTCAACCCAATGCCATGGGTGGTAGGGAGGTTGGCGGTATGGCCAGTTTGTTGGCCGCCCATCGGGATTTGGGAAACCCGAGGCACCGTGAAGAAGTTCAGCAGTTTTGGGGAGGAAAGGAGATTAAAGGAGAGCCCGGGCTCACGGCAACTGAAATGTTCGATGCATTGGAATCGGGCAAAATGAAGGCCGTTTGGATAATTTGCACCAACCCCGTGGTAAGCATGCCCAATGCCAAGAAAATTGAAAAAGCACTCCAAAATGCCAATTTTGTAATTGTACAGGACATTTCCCATAATTCCGAGACCACAAAATATGCCGACTTGGTATTGCCAGCAGCAGGATGGTTGGAAAAAGAAGGAACCATGACCAATTCAGAAAGGCGTATCAGTTATTTGCCCAAAGTGATAGAAGCTCCTGGGGAAACATTGCCCGATGCGGAAATTCTCTGGAGGTTTGCACAGGAAATGGGATATGGCGGTTTTGACTACAACAATGTCTCTGAAGTTTATGATGAATACTGTTTGATGACCAAAGGTTCCAATATTGACATCTCGGGATTGTCCCACGACCGTTTAAAAAAAGAAGGAAGTTTTCAATGGCCAGTGCCTACTCCAGAGCACAAAGGAACACCACGTCTTTTTCAGGATCAAAAATACTTTACGGCCAACGGCAAGGTACATTTTAATGCACCCCGTAACCTATACAACAAGTCAGAAGTCGCCACGGCCGAATTTCCATTGGTGCTCAACACAGGAAGGGTCAGAGACCAATGGCACACCCGAACAAAAACGGGAAAAGTAAAACGATTATTGACCCACATCCCAACCCCTTTCCTTGAAATGAACAAAGTGGATGCCTATCTGCGCAATCTCAAGGAGGGTGATATTGCAGTGGTTAAGAGTAGGAGGGGCAATGTTAGGGTCAAGGTAAAGATTAACTATGATATTCGTGAAAGGGTTGTTTTTCTACCTATGCACTGGGGCAAAATGTTGAACAATGACTTTAGCAGGGCCAACAACCTTACCAATGATATTGTGGATCCCATATCCAAAGAACCGGATTTTAAGTATTGTGCCGTTCAGGTGGAAAAATATCGTAAGCCCAAGCAGAAAATCATTGTCATCGGGGCTGGGGCAGCAGCTTACCGTTTTATCCAGACCTATCGAGAAAAGAACAAAACAGATGAAATCCATGTGTTTTCCAAGGAGAAACATCCTTTTTACAACCGTGTTTTGTTACCGGAGTATGTGAACGAAGAGTTATCGTGGGAAGCCCTTCAAAAATTGAAGCAAGGAGAACTGGAAAAGCTCAAGGTGGCATTATACCCCAACAATGGAATCAAAGACATCAATGCCAAAGAAAAAGTGGTAACCGATGATTTGGGAAGCACACACAATTACGATCTTTTGGTAATGGCCACGGGGAGTCGCGCTTTTGTGCCAAATGAAGTGCGTATGGAATTGCCAGGAAGATTTACGATGCGGGAGCGGGGGGATGCAGACCGACTCAAAGAATATCTTTCAGAAACAAAGCTTCCCCCAAGTGAACAACATGTCGTGATTGTTGGAGGTGGCTTGCTGGGCCTTGAACTGGCAGCAGCTCTTAAAAAAATCAACATCAATATCAGCATAATACAACGTGCCCCCAGGTTAATGGAGCGCCAGTTGGACCCAGTTGCCAGTACATTATTGGCCGAAGATGTTTCAGAAAGGGGAATTCAATTATTTTTTGATAATGAGGTAAGCACCATTTTTGAGGAAGAGGAATCCCAATATACTTTGATGGTCAATCTAAAAACAGGCCGGACCCTACGTTGTAATGCCATTGTTTATGCCATCGGAACCAGACCCAACATATCTTTGGCAACAAGTGCCGGGTTGGAGACCCGAAGAGGGGTCTTGGTGGACTCTTATCTCAAAACTAGCGACCCGTCCATCTTTGCATTGGGAGAGATTGCCGAGTTCGAAAATGCACTCTACGGCATTACCTCGGCTGCGGAACAACAGGCCGATGTGGCAGCAAATTACATTCTGGGGGATTTAGGGAGCATTTATGGAGGTTCCGTATTGATGAATATTTTGAAGTTTGAAAACCTTGACCTCTGCAGTATTGGAATGGTCAATGCCCCAAAGAACGACCCCACATATGAGGAGATTTTATTGATGGATGTGAGTAAGCGGTTCTACAAAAAGTGTATTGTCAAAGATGATACTTTGAAAGGAGCTATTTTGATGGGTGACAAAAATGAGTTCGCTGAGTTTAAGCGACTCATTGAAGAAGAGATAGAACTCTCAGAAAAAAGAGAGGAATTGCTACGGGGAACATCAACAATGGAACCGCTCAAAGGGAGTTTGGTTTGTTCTTGCAGTCAAGTGGGGGATGGGAACATAAAGGATGCCATAGCGGGGGGATGTACTGATTTTTCACAACTATGTTCTCAGACCGGGGCCGGATTGGGCTGCGGAAGTTGTAAGCCCGAGGTGCAGGCCATATTAAACGCACAATTGAAAACAATATCGGTTTAAATGACGAATGACGATTTGCACAGGATATTGATAAGTGGGGGCATCACCTCTCCGGGCGAGCTTAAGGACATTGTTGCCATGCTTGAGGCGGCGGGGCTATCGGAAGTTTTTTTTGGATCAAGGCAGGACTTGCTCTTTCCGCTTGACAATAAGCATAAGGGGCAGTTGGAAAAAACATCAAAATATAAAACCGATATTGTTGCAGACAGATCTTATCAAAACATTGTTTGTTCTTATGTATCGGCAGATATTTTTGATGGAACCCATTGGCTCAAAGGTTCCACATACCTGTACCTCGTGGAGCAGTTTGATTTTATGCCAAGATTGAAAATCAATATTACCGATCCAAAACAACGCTTGGTGCCAATTTTTAGTGGAAACCTCAATTTTGTGGCGTCCGAAGATGAAGATTACTGGTATTTAAACATACTATTGCCCCATTGGAAGAAAAGTGCCTATTACCCCGTATTGATTTACAGTTGGGACATTGTTTCGGTGTGCAGGGCCATTGAAGAAGTATATCATACCATTGACAACGTAGACCAGCTCTTTACCCTATTGAATCAGAAACTGCAGACACACAATAACAAGACCATAAAGAAAGAACTCCAAATTCCATTTGTTACTTTTCCATACTATGAAGGGATGAACCGGATGGGCTTAGATCAATACTGGTTGGGACTTTATTGGCGCAATAATCGTTATAATCTTCAATTCTTAAAGGAGTTTTGTGGATTCTGTTTGGACAACAGTATTGGGAAAATATGCATCACACCATGGAAATCTTTTATTGTAAAGGGGATTTCCAAGGAAAGTCGACCTGAGTTGGAAAGGTTTCTCGGTCAAAAGGGAATCAATGTACGGCATTCCCAATTGGAAATGAACTGGCACTTGCCCGTGGACGATAAAGAAGCCTTGGCACTCAAACAATATTTGGTCAACAATTTGGATCAGAATGATATCAGCACTTACGGACTCACCTTTGGAATTAGTAAAGACGTAGGTAAAAAATCCCATTTTTCATCAATAGTCATTGAGAAGAATCCCTCCACTCAAATAGGATTGGATTTTGAAGTAAAACCTACCTATAATGTGTGTTATTTTAAAGACTTTGACCCCAACACGAGGCAGTATCTAATCTATGCACAAGATGTGGATAAAGTGGAATTGCCAAATCTCGTGATTGAATTGAGCAAAGCATATTTTAAACAACTTGGGCAAAAGAAGACACCAATAAAAAAGCAGAATGCAAAGGAACGGGAATCCAAGAAGGTCTATCAATGCCAAAAATGTTTGACGGTGTATGATGATAAAGTGGGGGATATAAAATTTGGTATAGAGCCCAACACAAGATTTAAGGATCTACCCGAGAATTACACGTGTTCCGTGTGTGGTTCGGATAAGAAGTTTTTTGAATCAGTATCCTTGGTACTTTACTATTAAATACGAGTCCTTTTCTTTGCCCTAGTCCCAGTTTTATTTTATTTCAATAGAAGTATCTCTAAAATTTCGATACTACCTCTCTACGGTTGCAAAAGACGGTCCAGGATATTTTTGAACCACTAAGAAACACATTTCAGACATTGCTATAAAAGGGTTCGCAATAAATATTACTATGCTCACTTTCTTCCGACGAGGTGGTAAACTATGTCCGTCCTTTCGATATAGATACCCCAATCTTTAGTGCAGGTTTTTTAATAAACAATGGATTCATCGAGTTTTTTTATGAATTCCCCTTTTGTCAATCAAATAATTCTTAAAGCTCCTTTAAACTGTATTTTTATTTTCTCAGTATCAAAATCTAATACTTTCCTTTCAATATGCTCATATCATCATACAATTTCTTGTCAATGACCTTGGCATAGATTTGGGTCGTCTTCAAGGATTGGTGCCCGAGCATCTTGCTGACCGATTCAATGGAAATGCCGTTAGATAAAGTCACTGTGGTGGCAAAGGTGTGACGTGCCAGATGAAAGGTCAATTTCTTTTTGATTCCGCAAGCGGAAGCAATTTCCTTTAGGTATTTGTTTGTCTTTTGGTTGCTGATCACCCGTAGTAGCGTTGCGGTAATCAATTTCTGCGAATGGTCTCTATACTTGTGCAGTATTTTTTCAGCAATGGGCAGCAATGGCACGCTGCTCAACGAATCTGTGTTGGCCCTTTTGATCTTGATCCACCGTTTACCCTCTATACCATTCACTATATGACTGTTTGAAAGTTTTTTGACGTCCACATAGGCCAACCCGATAAAGCAACAAAAAACAAAAATGTCCCTTACCTGCTCTAAGCTTCTTGACTCGAGTTGCAAATCGATCAGGGACCTGAGTTCTGCTTCGGTAAGAACGTCCCTTTCCACTTTTTTCCATTCGGCCTTCCAGGAATGGAAAGGATCTTTTTTCACCCAATTGTTGGCAAAGGCCATCCGCATGATTTTTTTGAAGTTGACCACATATTTGGTGACCGTGTTTTGGTTGCCGATTTTTTGGGTCTTTAGGTAGTGGTGAAATCCATTGACGAAGTTTAAATCCACCTCCATTACGTATAGGTCAGACACTTTATATTCCTTTTGGATAAAGCCGGCAAGATGATTCATGGTACGTACATGCCTACGGTACGCTCCATAGGAATAATCGGATCCAATCAACTCTTTGATCTGGGCGTTGTGTTCTTCATAAATGGCAAGGAGGGTTTTGTGGACATTTCCTTTGTCCAGTAGTTTGTTTTTGATGGTCTCGGCATTGAACGGTTTCTTTTTGACGACCAGCTTTGAATGGATCTCATAAGCTTTGGATTCCAACTGATCCATATAGTGATTCAGCTCTTTGACCTCCTTGCTCGAGCCTTTTATCCTTCCTTTGTTGGAACACCATTTTTCGGGACTTGTTTTTCGTTTGATACTGAGCTCTGCCCTTTGACCGTTCACGGTAATTCTTAGATAGATGCCGGCTTTTCCGGTTTTGTCCAATTGAGCCTTTCTTAGATAGTGGATTAAAGAGAATGTTTTTGTTTCCATTTGTCATCGATTTACTGATTCAATTTTGTTCCGGAACATTTGAAAAAAAATGTTCGGAGCGTTTTTAACATTGATCAGGTGCCATTTTTGCGGATTCTAAAACCGTTCACCGAATCGTTCACCGCGATATATGGTACAATTTGATATCAAATGAAATCAATAAAAACAAAAAAGTCTGTAAATCTTTGATTTACAGACTTTTTGAATATTTTTGAAAGCTCAAAAGTGACCGGATGGTCGGGACCACCAAAAAACGGAAAAGTTGAGCCACCTAATATTTGGCTGTAGTTATTTGAAATTCGGTTTTTTGTGTCATGCTGTAGGATGCTCAAATTTTATCCGGCGAAGGTAGTTCAGTTTACCCGGCTGATTCAATTTGATTTATTTTTGGGTAATATTGTTTTGACATTATACAACCTAATTTGCAACAAATGTTACCTCACTTTTTTTTGTTTTAACAAAATCATTCCTCAACTTCATTTTCTATTAACTAAATGTGTAAATCTTCGACTAAAAGTGGACTGAATTTGGTCTAAAGAACGGTGATCGCATTTCCTGCCTGCCGACCCTGCTCGGAAACCTTGAAAATCAAAAAAAGCACGAGTACCTTTATCGGGTATTCAATGAAGGCCAAGGACCTGTCCTTGCCATTTGAAAAGACCAATGGAAGGCGGTAACATATCTCAAAAAGCCCCTTGAACTGTACAATATAGTTGAAGATACTGGGGAAACAGGACAATCTGGAGAAGGTCATGCCCGAATTGGCCAAAGAGATGAACGAAATCATGAAGAAGGCCCGGACCGATGATGTAAATTTTTTATTGAACTATCATCCTAGAATAAAAAAAGAATGGAGAAAAAATGAAAAAAACACTATCCCTGCTCATTGGCATCGCTCTTTTTGGATGTGCCGAAAAGAAGAATGCGGCGGAAGCCGACCAAAAGCACTATAACATTCTGTGGATCGTGGCCGATGATCTCGGTACGGACCTGGGATGCTATGGAAATAACATTATCCATACCCCGAACCTTGACCAATTGGCCTCGGAATCGGTGCTGTATACCAATTTGAACACGGTGACCGCGGTCTGCTCTCCCAGTCGATCTTCATTGATAACGGGCATGTATCCCGTCACCTTGGGGGTGCACGAACACCGTACCCAGTACAAGAAAGAGCTTCCCCAGGGAATTGAGCCCGTCACCGAATATTTCAAGGAAGCAGGTTATTTTGTGACCAACGGTAAGGGCAACCCCACGGATAAGGGGGGCAAGACCGATTACAATTTTGAATACAAGGCATCGGATTTATATCAAGCCGGACATTGGAGCAAACGGGCCGAAGGGCAGCCTTTCTTTTCACAAATACAGATTTTCTATCCCCACAGGCCTTTTCACAATGATTCTCTGAACCCTATCGATCACGATAGCGTGGTATTGCCACCCTATTATCCTGACCACGAACTGTTGCGAAAGGATTGGGCCCTGTATCTTGAAACCATTCAATTGGTGGACCAAAAGATGGGTGAGATTATGGACCATTTGAAAGAGGAGGGCATATTGGAAAATACCGTGGTCTTCTTTTTTGGTGACCAGGGCAGACCCCACGTTCGGGCAAAACAATTTTTGTACAGTGCGGGTACGAACACGCCCTTGATGGTACGTTGGCCCGATGGAAAAGGGGCGGGCAAGATGGACGATAGATTGGTGAGCAATCTCGATATCCCAGTGGCCAGTATGAATTTGGCCGGTATCCAAATACCCGATCATATCCAGGGAAGAGATTTTTTGGGTGATCATAAAAGGGAATACGTGTTTACAATGCGGGATAGGCGCGATGAAACAGTGGATCGCATAAGAGCCGTGAGGAACCAGAAGTTCAAGTACATTAAGAACTATTATCCAGAGCGTCCCTACATGCAGCCCAATGTATACAAGGACAATCGCTATCCCGCTAGGCCATTGATGCGCCTTTTGTATGAACAAGGAAAACTGAACGATGTCCAATCACGATTTGTATCGGATTATCGACCCGAGGAAGAACTCTATGACCTGGAAAATGATCCACATGAGATTAATAATTTGGCCAGCAATCCCCAATACATGGAAACATTGGAAACCCTCAGGGCGGTCTTGGAAAAATGGGTGGCCGAAAATAATAAAGGCACCTATCCCGAAGATCAAAGGGAAATCGACCATGCCTACCAATTGATGATGGGGCGTCGATCAAAGATGCTGAAGGATCGACACTATGATGAGAATGTGACCGATCAACAAATGGTGGACTATTGGATGAAACGATATCAACTGGAGTAAATGAAAACACCACTTTTTTTCATCCTTGTTTTCTTGTGGATTACAAGTTGCAAGCACAACCAAAAAGAAGAAGCCGGTAAAGTCAAGGACCGTCCCAATGTCCTGTTGATTATTGCCGACGACCTTGGTTACACCGACTTAGGTACTTTTGGCAGTTCATTCTATGATACCCCAAATCTGGATGCCTTGGCGCAAAATGCCGTAAAATTCACCAATGGTTATGCCAATTGTCCCGTATGCTCGCCTTCAAGGGCGGCCATACAGACTGGAAAATTCCCGGTCAGGACAGGTGTAACCGATTGGATAAAGGGACGTAAGGCCTTTCAGGGTACCACACCGAACGACCGCTGGATTGTTCCCGACACGGACTTTGAAATGAAATTGGAGGAAAGCACAATAGCCGAAAACCTGAAAAAGGGAGGTTATTCCACGGCCTTTATTGGAAAATGGCATTTGGGGGAGCAAGAGGAGTTTTGGCCCGAACATCAAGGATATGACATCAATGTGGCGGGTTGGAGTATGGGTAGACCCAATACGGGAAAAGATATCAACGGATATTTTTCGCCCTTTGGCAACCCTAGGTTGAAGGACGGGCCGGAAGGGGAATACCTTACCGATAGGTTGACCGCGGAAACGATGGCCATCCTGGATACGGATGAATTCCAAGGGAACCCTTTCTTTGTATGTCTTTCCTACTATTCGGTCCACGGGCCGCTGATGGCCAAGGATAAGGACATTGCAACCTATGAGGTCAAACGGGCCGATGAACATATTGATGAGCGGACAGAGTTTCTTGATGATCTACCTTGGATGGAAGCCGCCACGGGAAATCCAAAGGGGTATAAGGAGCGCGTGGTACAGGGGCACCCCACCTATGCGGCAATGGTACATTCCTTGGATGAGAACATAGGAAAGGTCATCCAACATTTAAAAGAAATAGGGCAATATGACAACACGTTGATCCTGTTCATTTCGGATAACGGAGGTTTGTCCACCAAAGAGGGATCTCCAACCTCAAACCTGCCCTTGGCCAAGGGCAAGGGTTGGATGTACGAGGGTGGTATCCGTGTACCGTTGCTCATAAAGGCACCGGGGCAACAAAAAGGTAAGGTTTTGAACGAGCCCGTTACCGGGGCGGACTTTTATCCGACCATCTTGGATTATGCGCAACTGGATATCCCCAATCCATCGGAAATCGACGGTAAAAGCCTCAAGGCTTCCCTTGACCTGGGCGAGGAGATTAGGGAGCGACCTCTTTTTTGGCACTATCCCCATTATGGTAACCAAGGGGGCAATCCCTCCAGTGCGGTACGACTTGGCGATTTTAAGCTGATACATGATCTGGAACTGGATTCCTATGAATTGTTCAATCTGGCCGAGGACATAGGGGAGACACGGAACCTAGCTGAAATGTACCCTAAAAAAACAGCTACGTTAAAAGAACTTTTGCACGAATGGCTCGAAAAAAATTATCACAGCACATTGCTGGCCAATCCCGAATGGACCAAAGTTGACCTGAAACTGAACACAACGAGATGAAACGCAATACAACATTAGGGGTTTTCTGTTGCTGCATGATAATACTCTTGCTTTCATACAAGGCCAGAATGGGCGAACTCAGCACCAAAAATACAGGCAAACCAACGAACTTCATGTTGATCAATGTGGAGCATCTGGGTTGGATGGACGGAGCCCTATGGCACGACCGCTTATCAGACCACCAATATTTCACGTTTGTCATCCGTGGCAATCACCTTTTATTTTTCAAATAACTTTCTGGTTTTGTGCTTTGTGAACTGTACTGTAGGTGACATGGATTGGGATATCAGACATTTCCTGTGGGCACAGAAAATAGGTTCTATTCAAAATTCTACCATAAAATAAGGGTGTGCTCCTTGCTCATTGAAATTCTTCAAATTGGGAATTATTATATTGGTTTAAAAGGAAGAAAAAGTATTGATATCAACTGGTAAAATGTTGAACAATGTTTAAGAGACATCTGAATTTAAAACTCTTTTTTACCAAATTCACTATCAATGAACCTTGATCTGTTCTTTCCGTTTCTAAAGGTATACGAAAGATTCAGAATTATCATGTCCACTTCATAGATATAGTTGGTGGTGGTAAAGAACTCACCTAGTCTAAAAGTAGTGATGCTTTGTTCATTGGTGTCCATTAGTCCGAGGTCTATATTTTGCCATTGTAATGTGGCAATGAGGCGATTATCCAAAAAAGATTTTCTAAAGGTCAGGTTAGGGGAATAGAAGCGGGAATCCTCTCCCTGGGCAGTATTTCTATCCGAAATATAGTTGAAGGTGAACTGAAGTGATGCAGATTCCGAAAAGTCAAAGGTACTGTTGGCATTGATGGAATACACAAAGGTTTCGGAATCCACAGACCTTCCATCAAAAGTGCCATCTATCTCGTATGTAAAGAGATTCGTTCCGATAAAGTTGGACCAGTTTTTGGAGGGCTTGAACTGTGCTCCCAGTTCGAGCCCCAAAGAGCGTGCCTTTCCGACATTACTGTAAATACGGTTCAGAATAGTATCATTGTATACCGTGTTGACCCGATTGACCAGATTTTTTACATTCTGAACATAGGCCGTGGCATAGATGGAGTTGTCCCCTTTAAAATTTTTGGTCACTCCCAGTTCGAACAGGTCGATGAATTCAGGTTTCAAAGTTGGGTCCCCTTGCTCCAAGGTCTCTGAGTGTTCACGCTCCGGAAAGGGGTTCATTTTAAAGGTTGTGGTTCGCTCTACCCTTTTGCTGTACGCGGCCTTCAGTTTTGTATTGTCCTTAAAGGTGTATTGTAAGGATGCCGAAGGGAAGAGTTTCACATAGTCATATGCATAGGTCGTATCAATCGTATTTGTCTTGTCCCTAAGATCAAAATCCCTGTTCATTGCTTCGATCCGAGTACCTGCGGAGTACTCCCATTTACCTTTATTGCCAGTCAATTGCACATACCCGGAATGGAGTTTTCTGTTCAGGTCCACCTCACTCGAAAATTCGGGGACCAGCTCAAGCTCTCCGGTGTCATTGTTTCTCCGTTCATAGACAAAATCACCGGTATGGTCCAACAATCGGAACTGGTACCCTGTTTCCAATTGCCCAAATGAAAAGGGAGTCCACCTATAATCCAGCTGGAACCGAATTCCGTGTAAAGGGTTGTCGTTCGTATTGAATTCATCCTGCAAGACGGTCGAGGTATCGGGGAAACCGAGGTTACGGTTGGTCGTTGGGCCTCCCAAAAGGGTGTACTCGTACAATAATGAGGTTGAAAGTTCTGAGCTGTCATTGAAGGTATGGGTATAATCCAAACTTCCCAGTACAAAATCCCCTTTTCTGATTCTTAGGTTCTCATTGAAATATTGTGTGGTATAAACCCTCTCTCCGCCCATCCCGGGTGTGATGGCATGGTTGTCAAAATAGAGGATGTCCGCGGTTCGGTCCTTACTACGTTTCCCGGCATAAAAGCCAATGGAATAGGTGTTGGTGGTATCCGGAGTATAGTCCAAGGTCAACCTACCACTATAATTGACTTCGTCGAAGCTTCTCTCCCCGGTCGAGGGAAATCGGGTCAAGGTATCGTTGATAATGGTATATACATCACCTTCACGTCTTCCTCCAAGATCGTTACGTTGGTAGTTGGCCCCAAGGGAAATGTTCCAGTTCCCTTTGATAATATTGTAAGTGGCATCCACTCCATAGCGTTGATGCGCCTCTGCATTGTCATATCTTTCAATGGATGGAAAACCTCCCTTTACATTGACCTGGGCAAAGGCACCATCAACTGCACCTTTTTTGGTGATAATATTTAGAATTCCGGCCTTGCCCTCAGGATCATATTTGGCCGAGGGTGCAGTAATCAATTCGACCCTGTCCACGGAATTGGCAGGAAGCTGGTTGAGCAATGTAGCGGCACTGCCCTGAACCGGGTTGCCATTGAGCAGGACCACAAAACCACTGCTTCCCCTTACTTGGATATCTCCCAATCCATCAACGGTCACCGAAGGGATGTTCCGTATGACATCTGTGGCATTGCCACCTTGACTGTTCTGAAAATCTGTGGCATTAAAGATCTTTCGGTCAATTTTATTGATAACGGTGGCCCTATCGGCTTGGACGGTAACTTCGTCCAACCGGTTCTCACCAATGGACAGTGGTATGGTATCCAAATCCAGATTCCTGTTCGTAACCTCGATATCGGAGATGGTACTGGTCCTATACCCGATGAAGGACACCTCCAAATAATACATTCCCTTTTTGGTCCCCTCAATGGTAAAGTTTCCTTCCCCATCGGTAATCACCCCTTTGACCAATTGTTGCGTTTCCTGGTCAAAAAAAGCAACGGTGGCGTATTCCAAAGGGGATTGATTTGATGCATCAACAACTTTTCCTGTTATCTGGGCAAAGGATGAAGTTATGCTAAAGAACAAAATGAATGAAAGCGTTGGTTTTAACAACATAGGTACGGGCTTATTTTTGCAAAAAGCCAAAGTTAGCGGGCAGCACTAAGGGATTTTGGTACTTTTGAAAAAAGGATGGTATATGTCAAGTTTTGTTTTTTTTAAACTGGAGAGGTGTCATCCCTACGAAGCGCTTAAAGTACTTTACAAAGTGTGAAGCATCGTTAAAGTTGGATGCAAAGGCAATCTCGGTTACGGATAGGTCGGTGTAGATAAGTTGTCGTTTTGCCTCCTGGACAATGTGTTGAGCAATTACTTGTGAAGCGGTCTTTCCAAGCTCACTGCGACACTTGGCGTTCAAGTTCTGGGAAGAAGTATGCAAAAGTCGCGCATAATGTGCCACATCATTTTTTGGACTAGCCTTCAACAATTGCTTGAAACGGAACACGATGTTGTTTTCAGAGGAATTTCTTTTGGGAGCATAGTGCAACAATTTGGCCAACAGCGCTTTCAAGATTCCTTCAATTGCAATGGTTTGTTCTGTTATCTGTTCTTTTAGGAGATCGGATGCTATCTGGAACAATGTGTCCAGGGAAGGGTCAGCCGAAAGGGGGAATGCTTTCTGCATTTCAAGTAGCTGGAATTGGGCATTGATATGTTTGTCCAAGGTGTTTTCCAAGAACTTCTCCTTTATGATTACCACATAACCAACAGGAGTACTATCAATTTGCCAATGGTGCACTTCATCCTTTTTTATGACAAAGGCAATGGGAGGGTTGATCTCATATTTTTCCTGATCTATAAAATGGAATCCCGAACCTTCACTAAAATAAACCAATTCCAAATACTTGTTGTGACGATGGGGTTGGGTATATCGCTTGGTAATGTCAAAAGGCTCGATTTTAATATCGAGCCGATATGACATCTTGTTGTTAATGGAAATAGTGAAACTCATTGAACAATGATTTGATAAAATACTGTAAATGTTATAGGCGCTCTACCAAAATCAAATTTAAGTAGATATTCGTTGCATACTGGAATCATAAATAGCTGGTAAAGCTTTAGAAAACCCAATTTTTGATTCTTTTGGGAATCAAAAAATGCCGGCTACAGACATTTTTATTTTAGATTTTAGGATTGATGGAATAAGGTCAACTGGGGAACCCTTTTATAGGGCTTAAGTTTAAAGTACATTGGTTTTGCCCGGTATTGGGATGGGATAATGTCCTTCGCTATCAGGCTTTGTGGGTGTTGGGGAATCCCATTTCAACTCCTCTGGCATTAGCTGTAGGTTAGAGGCCAAGGCCTCCTCCCAATGGATTACCTTTCCGCTATATGTGGCCATTCTACCCATTATGGCGCTCATCGTGCTTTTGGCACTCATCTCCGCATCATTGATGAGGCCTTTGTTCCTAATGGAAGCAAAAAGTCGGTCATGTTCTACCTGATACGGGTTATGTCCTTCGGGATTCGCTATGGAATGCAGTTCATTTCCCGAGATGTCGTATATTTTAGCGATACCTGCATCGCTTGTGTTTACAAAGCCCTTTGTGCCTTGGAACGCCTCACCCACTTTGTACATAGTTCCAGGCTGATGGCGGCATTGGCTTGAAATGACGGCTCCGCTGGGATAGGAGAATTCAACAAAGTGATGGTCAAAAATTTCCCCATGGTCCGGACCGGTCCGTACCATTCTACCGCCCATTCCCTGGGCGGATTCCGGGTACTCCCCGATGAACCAATTGGCCACATCAATATTATGGATATGCTGTTCCAGAATATGGTCTCCACAGATCCAGTTGAAATAGTACCAGTTTCGCATTTGATATTCCAGTTCTGACTGCCCTGGTTTTCGTGGACGTACCCAAACACCAGCACTGTTCCAATAAATTTGCCCAGAAACTATTTTTCCTAAATCACCCTTTTCAATGTGTTCAAATGTCTTGATATAATTTTCTTGATAATGACGCTGAAGTCCTACCACAACGTTCAATTTTTTGTGATCAGCAAGCTTTGCAATCTCAAGTACTTTTCGAATACCGGGGGCATCGGTGGCCACCGGTTTCTCCATGAAGACATGTTTGTCATTTTCTATGGCATAGGCGAAATGGTAGGGCCTGAATCCGGGGGGTGTGGACAGAATTACAACATCGGCCAAATCAATAGCTTTTTTAAATCCATCAAAGCCGACAAACTTATGCTTATCCTTTACGTTCATCTTTCCAGTATCCTTGTATTTTTCATACAGGTTGCCATAACTGGAGTTCAATTGGTCCTCGAAGATATCGGCCATGGCCACAAGTTCCAAGTGGTCATCCGCTTGAAGTGCTTGGTTGGCTGCTCCAGTTCCGCGACCTCCACAGCCCACCAGTGCAATTTTCAATTTTTTTTCGTTAAAAACATTCATCATGGCATTGGTGTTTAATGAGGGTAGTATGAATGCCCCCGAAGCTAAGGAAGTGTTCTTGATGAATTCCCTTCGAGATTTGGACTTTGCATTGTTAGTATTCATATTGTTTGCGATTAATGTCAGTATTGATCTTTTATCCAGTAGTATTCATATGCACTCTTTCTGGGGGTGGAATAGGGTCTCACTATCCTAAAACCCACGAACGCTGCATCGGTAAACCACCATTTGCTGCGGGGAAACTGTGGGTCCCGTTGTTTCCAAACTGGGTTGGATGGCAATCTGGAGGCACTCCGCAGTTGTTGTGCCCCATCCCTAAAAGATCCACCTCGAATTGCAATCGGATATTCTTTTGTGGGTGGTTCAAAGGGCAAGTTGGAATTCGTATATCCACTTTCATTGTATTGGTCCAAGGTCCACTCCGCTACATTGCCGTACATGTCGCATAGCCCCCAAGGATTTGGCTTTTTGGTACCGACTGTATGGTATTTCCCATCACTATTTTTGTCGAACCAAGCATATTGCTCCAAGTCGGCAGGATTGGTCCCGAAGTGATAGGGGCCATTGTTCCCCGCCCTAGCGGCATATTCCCATTCGGCTTCCGTTGGTAATCGATAATAGTGCCCTGTGATGGACGATAGCCATTCACAAAAGGCGGAAGCCGCCCTTTGGGTGATATTTACCGCCGGATATTTGTCTTCCCTGCCCATTCCCAAGCTCATGTCGACATAAGGAATCGTGGCACCGGATACAGCATCGGTGTCCCGCTGGACTTCGCTTGCTTTCTGTTCATTATCTAGATTGTCTATGGCCCTTTCCACAAAAAGGTTATAGAGATCCCAGGTTATTTCAAATTTCGACATCCAAAACCCCTCAACCTTAACTTCACGGACAGGGCCTTCATCCAAATTTCTTTCAGACTCGGTTGCAGGGCTGCCCATTAAAAATGACCCTGAAGGTATTGCAATCATCTCCACGGTAGCACGAGTACCTGGCAGGTATTCTTTGTAATCCGATTTATCCTGACCAAAACCAATCGCGATGCCACCAAGAATAAAGTAGGCAGTTTTTACAACTTTGATCTGTGACCCCATGGTAAACATTAAAAGGAGTCAATTGTTTTATAGGCATCAATCACTGCCTGCTCCCCATCCTTTCCCGGTCTTGAATTACCGTGCTCCATACCCACAATGCCTTCAAAGCCCTTGGAGTGTATATGTTGGAAGACATTTTTATAATTAATTTCTCCAGTGGTGGGTTCATTTCGACCAGGGTTGTCGCCAACTTGGAAGTAGGCGATTTCGTCCCATGATGCGTCGATATTGGGAATTAGGTTTCCTTCCTGGATCTGTTGATGGTAAATGTCAAAAAGTATCTTGCAGGAGGGGCTATCCACAGCTTTACAAATTTCAAAAGCTTGTGGGCTGTCCGTTAAAAATAAACCTGGGTGATTGTAAAAATTAAGGGGTTCCAATACCATGGTCAATCCATGTGGCTCCAATAGCGCACTGGCTTGTTTGAGCGATTCCACCACATGGGCCGTTTGATACCCTTTGCTAAGCCGAAGGTCCACATGACCCGGTACCACGGTCATCCATTTGGCATTGACCCGTTTGGCCACTTCGATGGATTCTTCGATCTCTTTCAAGAACTTTTTACGGAGCGAAACGTCTCCATTCGTAAGGTTGGGTTTGGTCCATGAAATTTCGTGGGCCACAAAAACGCCCATCACCAAACCCCGCTTTTCCATGGTACTTGCCATTTGGGCCTGTAATGCTATGGTACGACCTTTCATAGCGTTGTCTTCGAATGCCGTAAAGCCCATGTCCGCCATAAAGTTCAATTGATCGATGGGGTCTTCTCCGGCCGAAGCTTTGAACATTCCCAAATGCGGGGCATATTTAAGATTGAATTGGGTAGATATGTTTGGTACAACGTAATCTTGTTTTTCATTTTGGGCGTACAGTCCTGACAATCCCAGTCCTATGGCTCCTGAGAGCATTACATTGTCCTTTACAAAATTTCTTCTATTCATTTTACTTATATTTTGTGCAACGATTTTGGTTGTCAAGCCTTCTTTAGGCGGGGTTAAGTATCAAAAAGAGTTGCTATCACTATGTTATTGCGTGCTCAAAACAGATTTATTGTCAGTTGTCAACTGGACTAACGGCAAAAATTCAGACTTTATCACAATGAATGGATATGTTCAGCAAACCTATCGGATTGATTTCGATATCATAAATTTTCAACGATGTATTGATGCATCATAATTCAATCATTTACAGCGGTTCATTTTTTAATCTTCCCTATACACAGGATCGTTAAATTCACATTTTCTAAAGTTAAATTTTAATGTATAGAATCACGAACAGGTTTTCCAATTTTTAAGTGGTGCTCTTTCTTCTTTATTATATTTCCAATGGTACATACGATTTACGGTTACTTGTATATAGTTATTAATATTTATGCTGTGTTAATATCGATCTACAATCATTTTTTTGGAAATCGCAACATTATTTATAGTACCATTGATATAGTACAGACCAGATGGTAGGTTTTGGGTGTCGATTTTCAATTTGTTTCCTTCGTTGGTTATTCTAGAATTGATTTTCACACCCTTTTGGTCGTATATGGACAAATTAAAACTACTCGAACCGTTTATATTCAAGTATACATGGTTTTCTTTTGTTGGATTAGGATATAATACCAATGGTTCATAAATATCTTTAGTGTTTTCTGTATCCATCCCTTGTGGTAATTGATTGATGTTAAAAGTCAAATTGGTTGGATCGTTAATCATATTAGCCTTCCACGATTGCCAATGACTCAATGACGTTCCTCCACCCCCAAAGACAATGGTGTTTTCTGTTCCGTCATCATTTATAATTTCAACTTGTTTGTTGATTTTAGCACTTAACGGGACACCAAATACGAAACCGTTCCAGTTTTTTTCATCAAATATTGACCTAAGGGCCCAAAAGGATTTTTTTGTTTTCGGGTCTTTCCACATATTGGTGGTTCCATCTGCGTCATCTCCAACAAAAATGATATTTTTAAAATTAGTTGAAACGCCCCCATTGTAAGTTGAATTGCTGAACAGCGAGTCCACATGTTTAAGTTTAAAATCGTATGAAATTGTTGTTCCGCTGGAGGTAACACTTCCATTGTATAGCAGTGTTTTCCATTCTGATGTGGTCAAGGGTATCGAAGTGAAATTCATATTGCCTTTGAACAGTTTGAATGCAAATGCAAAATCGGCACACTTTTGGTTGTCTGATAGTTCCTTTAAAAAGTTCTGATCACCGGATAATGTTTGATCATAATCCTTTACTTTCCAATGAATATTTTGAAATTTCGCACCAAATCCACCGCCATGCAAGGTAACTGCCTTCGTCCGCAGCCAATTCTTTCCACCACTAAGATTGCTCCCATTAAAATCATGGGCGTTGATGCTGTCTATAATGGTCAAAGCAAGTGTCAACATTTCTCGTCCTTCGGTTTCATGCTCTCCTATCATTATACCCCTTACTTTGTCCTGAACCCCCAAGGTCTTTACCCTCTTGATAACTTCAATCATATCGTTGGCATAGTCCACTGCACCACTCCCTGATATTGTTTTTGAAGCATCGGGTGTAACGCGGGCATGCAACATCCATTTATCTATTGGGGAATCTTTAATGAATTGGGCCACGGAATCATATTGTGCAGCTTTCCATTGCAATACACAACTGGAAGTTGGACTTAGGTTTTGGCACGAGGTGCCATCTGTATCCTTAATTAGTTTTGAAGCGGGTGTCAGATCGATTGAAGAATAGTTGGCCCCAATGGAATCCAATATGATGTTTGAGGACCAACTGTTCGTTTGTCCAGTGGGAACATAGGGAGCCTTACTCCATATTACATCTCTCTTCGGTAATTTTGGTTTCCATCGTACACCATGCATATTGTCGAAATCTACTTGGGCCATTCCGCTTAGAGGAGCGAATAACAAAAGGATAAATGAGCAAATTAGATAATGCTTTGCTTTCATGATTACTGGTTTTATCTGGATATTTTAACGTCCCCAAGATAGCACTGGATTGAGTTTTGTACGAGTAAATATGTTTTAATCAATGGGTTGATTTGTCGCAGGTCCCATTAATATCTCGGCCAAAAGAAAATTTACAAAATGGGGTCTCTTGCATTAATTCCTAAACGTGTCCAAAATAGTTTTTAAACCGATTAATGGTCCGGGAGGCCCCATGCATATTATTTTCTCTTGTGATTCACTACGGATTACTGGATTTTCGACCTCTTTTGGTTGAAAAAGTAAATGCTCTTCCTTGGGATGGGTCAATTTTTATGGTAGTAGTCTGTTACTTATTTAGGTACTGATTGTGCTCCATTGGATTAGCTAATGAAAAACAGCTTTGCATAACATATATATTGGATTCCTATGGGTTGCATCATAGGGTGAAGCATAAATTTATTTATAGCACAAAGACTGAAATATTTTGAACAAAAGGACACCCTTTTTACAACAATTGTATCCTTATATGGTGTGTGACAAAAGGTATCTTAGCACGGTTTAAAATTTTATTATGAAAGCACACCATCTTTTATTGGTTCTGGTCATTGGCCTACAACACTTGTCGTTAACCTCACAAATTTCACAGGCTTGGGAAGATCCCCAATTAAATGGTATCAATAGGCTTCCTGCCAGATCAAGCTCCCATTCATTTGAATCTGTTGCGCTGGCCAAGATGGGAAAATCGTCAAATTCCAAAAGATATCAATCCTTAAATGGGGACTGGAAATTTCAATGGCACCCAACACTAGAAGGGGCTCCAAGTGATTTCTTTTCTCCTGATTACGACGATTCCAACTGGAATTGCCTTCCCGTTCCTGCCAATTGGGAGTTGCATGGTTATGGCACCGCGATTTACACGAACATTAAATATCCTTTTGAACCAATAGACCCTCCCTATATTCCATCCAATGATAATCCAACTGGATTATACCGTACTTCTTTTGAAGTTCCCAAGGATTGGGATAATAACCAGATCACCTTGACTTTTGGAGGAGTAAGTTCGGCTTATTATGTATGGATAAACGGAGAGTTTTTGGGTTACAGTGAGGATAGTGCTCTTCCAACACATTTTGACATCACTGCCCATTTAAAGGAAGGTAGGAATGAATTGGCTGTAAAAGTCCTTCGCTACAGTGATGGAGTTTATCTGGAAGACCAAGACCATTGGAGATTGAGTGGTATCCATCGGGATGTATACTTAAGTGCTGCACCTAAAGTCCAACTTTACGATTTTTTTGTAAGAACCGATTTGGATGATACCTATCAAAATGCTGAATTACAGATTCGTCCTAAAATTAAGATTTTCGATCACCTTGGAATCGATGGGGAAAAACTTGAAGTGCAGTTGTACGATAGTGAGGATAATGCTGTTTTTGAAGCTCCCTTGACCCTATCAGTAGATGCGATTTACAATGAAAAATATGAACAGAGGGGCAAGCCAGACTTCCCTTTGATCAAAGCAATGGTCGAAAATCCGAAAAAATGGAGTGCCGAGCACCCAAATCTCTATACCTTGGTTTTCAGCCTGAAAGATAAAAATAATGGTTTATTGGAGGCTCGAAGTACCAAAATTGGGTTTCGGGAGATAGCGATCAATGATGGAGAATTACTTGTCAATGGGGAGTCCGTGCTTATCTATGGGGTTAACCGGCATGACCACAGCCCTTTAAAAGGAAAGGTGGTTTCCGAAGAATTGATGCTTCAGGACATTTTGATGATGAAAAAGTATAACATCAATGCAGTTCGAACTTCGCATTATCCAAATAGCGAACGTTTTTATGAATTGTGTGATGAATATGGCATTTATGTGATGGACGAGGCCAATTTGGAAACACATGGTATTGGAGGACAATTATCAAACGATACTTCGTGGTCAACGGCTTTTCTGGAAAGGGCGGTTCGTATGGTAGAACGCGATAAGAATCATCCCTCGATTATTATCTGGTCCTTGGGCAATGAATCAGGGTCGGGTTTTAACCATAGCACCATGGCCAATTGGATACGTGCATATGATCCCACGAGGCCCATACATTATGAAGGGGCACAGACGACTGGGGGAAAGCGTAAAATTGAAGATGAAATCATAAAAGACCCAGCTTATGTTGATATGGTAAGTAGAATGTACAGCCCTATAGAGTATATGGTGAAAATGGCAAACTTCGAAGGAGAAAACCGACCTGTACTCTGGTGTGAATATGCCCATTCGATGGGCAACTCCACTGGAAACCTTTACCAGTTTTGGGATGCCATTAGGGACAACAAGCGATTAATAGGCGGCTTTATTTGGGATTGGGTAGACCAAGGTCTCTTACAGACAACTGTTTCTGGGGAGAAATATTATGCATACGGTGGTGATATGGGAGACACCAAAATCAATGCTAGTAATTTCTGCATAAATGGAATTGTTGATCCCGAACGTAATCCAAAGCCAGCCCTCTGGGAGGTTAAAAAAGTATACCAGCGTGTTCTTTTTGAGGCTGAAGATGTGGTCCGGGGCCAAATCAAAATTCGCAATAGCCATCATTTCACAAACCTAAATGAGTTTGCGTTCACTTGGGAACTGCAAGAGGATGGGGTAACTATTCAAAGGGGTGATTTTGATGAAGTCAATGTTGACCCCAAGGCAAGTACGACACTTGACATACCGTTCAAAAAACCTAATTTAACTCCTGGAGCCGAGTATTTCCTCACTGTTTCGGCGGTTTTGAAGGAAGACACCAAATGGGCAAGGAAAGGACATGAGATTGCATTTGAACAGTTCTTGCTTCCTTATGCGGAACCATTGCTTAATAAAGGTTTAAAAGATGCAGAAAGGTTACAAGTAAATGGCAATACAATTCAGGGAGCGAACTTTACGGTCCAATTCGATACAAATACGGGACAATTAACACAATTTGTTTATGATGGAATAAACTTGGTGACCTCAGGATTGCGGCCTAGTTTTTGGCGGCCCTCTACGGATAATGACCGTCGAGGTGGGAAAACTCCCAAGGATTTATCAGTTTGGAAATCGGCATCACAGAAC
Source organism: Flagellimonas sp. MMG031 (assembly GCF_040112705.1). Taxonomy (NCBI): domain Bacteria; kingdom Pseudomonadati; phylum Bacteroidota; class Flavobacteriia; order Flavobacteriales; family Flavobacteriaceae; genus Flagellimonas; species Flagellimonas sp. MMG031. The sequence goes on along the minus strand of NZ_CP157804.1, from coordinate 3,170,658 downwards.
CCCGATAAAATTGATTTTCAGCTAAAACAAATTTCGGAACATGAAGCCAGGGCAATCGTGAACTATCTTTTCGCGAAGGGAAAGGCTAAAATGCGGCTGACCCATTCGATATTTGGAAATGGAACAATGAAAACGGATGTAAGTTTTACCAAAGCGGATGATTTACCAATGCTTCCAAAATTAGGACTGCAATTGGAAGTTCCCCAAACTTTAGAGCATTTGAGATGGCTGGGGCGTGGACCCCATGAAAACTATTGGGATCGAAAATTGGGTGCCAAAGTGGACGAGTACTCGGGAAAAGTCATGGAAAACTATTATACCTATATTTTGCCGCAAGAAAGTAGTAATAAAACAGACGTTCGATGGTTGAGTCTAACCGATGCCAAGGGACATGGTATTTTGATCAATGCCATCGACGAAAACCTAAGTATGAGCGCCTGGCCCTACAGTACATGGGATATTGAAAAAGCATTACACACCTATGATCTAAAAGCTAGGGACTTTATTACATTGAACATTGACCATAAACAAATGGGAGTAGGAGGGGACGACAGTTGGTCCAAAAAGGCACTGCCACATCCAGAGTTCAGACTTAAGGATACGGAATACTCATATTCATTTATCATACAACCGATTCAAAGCGTTAAAGAAATTGGCAGGGTTCCACCCCCTGAATAGGGTGCGATATCCTATATGGAAAAGACGGTTTGAGATTGGATCAAGTATCAGGTCCTGTGCTCAAATTGTCCTTTCTTCAGCAAAATAATTTAACAATAAGTACTTGGCCACTAAAGTTTGAGGTTTCGGCTAAGTCAACGCAGACTATGAGACCTTTCGGGTTTCATCCAGATTCTCTTCCTCATTTGACGCATACTTTTTTATGTATTCCGTTGGACTCATATTATATTCCTTACTGAAGCATTTTCCGAAGTACTTCTGATTGTTGAATCCGGTCATGTAGGCAATTTCCGATATATATATGGAGTCTTTTTTGAGTAACTGGGCAGCGCGTTCCAAGCGTATTTTCTTGATGAAATTAACGGGTGTATCATTTAATATCGCTTGCACCTTTCTGTAGAGGTTGGCTCGACTCATCCCTACTTCGGATGCCAAAAATTCAACATTCAGTTGATTGTCAGCCATATATTCCTCAATAATACCAACTAATTTGCTGATGAATTTCTCATCATTGGAAACGATTTCGTTATCCGTGGGCCTGGCAGTAATTACCCTGCTGTATTTTTCTTTTAGGTCAAAGGTCCTTGATAGGGTGTTTTTGATTTTCCATTTAACAAATTCCAAGCTAAAGGGTTTTTCTATGTAATCATCTGCACCCAATGCCAGACATTTTATTTTATCCTCAGCTGCATTTTTTGCGGTGAGCATAAAAATGGGAATATCCTTTAAATGTTCATTTTGCTTGATTTTTTGTAGCATTGATATTCCATCACCAAGTGGCATTAATATATCACTCACAATGAGTTCAGGTGTTTCGGCATTGGCAGATTTGTAACCTTCCACCCCGTTGGAAGCCTCAATTACATTAAATTCATTTTGTAGATCCTCCCTTAACATTTGTCTTAAATCGGTATTGTCCTCAACCAATAATATGGTAGGTTTATTTTTTTGGTGATTTGTATTATCCTTTTCCGTATCAGTTTTTTGAATTCCTATAACTTGATACTCTGAGTTTTTGATAAAGTTTTTCTTAAGGGGAGTGGCCCTTTTTATCAATTCGGATTTCTTAAATGCATCTTTATTGATGGGTAAATGAAAAGTGAATTTGGTGAATTCTTTTTCCACACTTTTCACATCTATTGACCCGTGATGCCTTTCAACTAGTTTCTGCACCAATCTCATCCCTATTCCTGTTCCGGGAATTTGATTTTTATAGGTCTTTATGGACTGATAAAACCGATCGAAGATATGGGGTAGGTCTTTTTCCGGTATACCGATACCATTATCTTGTACTGAACATTTGATAAAGGCCCCTTTATTGGAATTCTCCTTTTCAACGGGATTTCTATCCCTATCTACCAATGCAACGCTAATGGTTATTTTGCCTTGTTCGGGGGTGTATTTAAAAGCATTGGACAGTAAGTTGAACAATACTTTTTCCAATATATCCACATCGTACCATGCGTATAAATGATCAAGGTTCGTATGTAATTCATAGTTGATGTTATTGTTTTTGGCAAAGTCATCAAAGGCATTTTTTATGATTTTTATGTCCGTTATGATATTGTTCTTGGAAATATTCAATTTCAATTTCCCATCATCATGTTTTTGCAAATCCATAATTTGATTTATCAAACGATGCATTCTAAGGGTATTACTGTAAATTCTTTGAGAACTATCCGTACTCAGGGTGTGCTCTTTGGTTTTAAGCACTTTTTCCATAGTTCCAAGAATCAAAGTCAATGGGGTTCTTAACTCATGGGAAATATCGGTGAAAAAGGTCATTTTCATTTGGTGGTGTTCCTTATCCTTTTCACGACTAATGGTTTCCATCACGAGGTTCTTTTTCATGGTATACCATTTTCGTATCAAAAAGAAACAAGTGATAATAACAAGACAAGCTATAATGCTGTAGATCAAGATAGCCCATTGACTGGCCCAAAGGGGCGGTAAAATGGTAAATTTCACTTCAATTGGATCCTCGTTCCAGATACCATCGCCGTTGGAACTCTTTACTTTAAATATGTATCCACCTGGTGATAAATCATTATAGTTGGCATTTCTATTGGAGGCATCTGTGTATATCCAACCGTCATTAAGGCCTTCCAAAGTATAGGCATACTTATTGTTTTTGGGAGAAGTTAGGTCAAGAGCGGAAAACTTGATAGCTATACTGTTTCTATCGAAAGGTAGTTTGATTTCATCATTGGAGAAGATATTGACATCGCTTGAATAACTCATCCCATTGTATGGGTCGGAATTGTTTTTGGAGGCTCCCAAGGTCTGGAAACTTGTGATAACCGTAGTCGGGGTTTTATTGTTTTGTAAATATTTATCGGTTTTCACCATATTAAAGCCATCAGCACAGCCAAAAAAAAGCTCTTTACGATTTTCACTTGCAGTACTAACGTTAAATCCAGAAACAATCTCAATATTTTCGTTCTCCGCCCCAAATGAGGTGAATTTTTCGTGATCAACATCAAGCCTTATGATGCCTTCTTGGGTAAATAACCATAAATTGCCTGAATCATCACCTTCAATGGCTGATATGATGTTTGAATTCAGTCCATCCCGTACGCCATAAGTTGAAAAGGTTTTGGTCTCTGCATCGTACTTATTCAATCCCCCACCACGGGTGCCGATCCAAATATTATCATTATCATCCTGATAAAGACTTAAAATGGCATTCGAGGAAATACCATTGGATTTTTGTGGTTGAAACCCCTCTATTTTTTCATTGTTCATATCAATTTTATACAATCCTTGCCCTCTGGTTCCCACCCATAATTCCATTTTAGGGGTAAGAAGCATTGTTGAAACATGTTGATCATTGAATAATGAGACTACCTTTTCCTTAAAGTCACTCAAAGGGTTTTCCCTGTTGATGATTTGAATGCCACGTCCCCAAATGCCTACCCAAATTTCGTTCTTGTTGATAGGGATTATGCTCGTTATTTGCCCGTTGAATTTGGCAAGTTCACTTACATCCAGAGAAGGCATTGAAGATTTGAACAATGAAGTTTCATAAAGCGTATTGTCACTGGACAACAGCAGTTTATTTTTTTCAAAATTCTGGGAGATAAGACTAACCTTTGATAGGTCAACATCGATTTGGGAGAACTTTTGTTTTCTAAGATTGTATTTGAACAGTCCGCCCAATCTTCCAATCAACAATGTGTTTTTGCCGAAAGAGAGCAAGCTGTTCGACATAACGTTGTTTGTATTGGAAGGATAAAATTTATGTGATTCAAAAATGGATTTCCCGCGAACATATTTTTTTACCCCCTTAAATGTGCCTATCCATAAATTACCATAAGAATCGAATATCGTGCTGGTCACTTTTTTGTCCAGTGGAGTAATTTCTTGTGAGTTTGGGAACGATTTCCTAAAAATAAAACGATTGTCGCTTCTGGTACCTTTGTAAAGCCCATTGGACCCACCCACCCATAACTCGTTTTTAAGGGTATCCATCGCAATGCTTTTGAGTGAAGCCTTTCTGAAAAGGGAACTTGCGTAATGCTCAAGAACTTCTAATTGGATGGATGATTTGTTATACCCCAAAACATAGATGGAATCATCACACAATGCGAGCAGTTTGTTGTTCCTTAAATGGATTAATGACTTTACAGGTTGTTTGAATTCCGTATTGCTAAACTCTCCTTTTTGATTCAGGACTCCGATGCCAAACCATGAAGCAAACCAAATGCGTTCAAACCCATCTTCAACCAAATCCATGTTTTGGATTTTTGCCATGGTATTGGAATCATTATTGTAGTCGAACAAGGTTGTAAAAGTGGAATGATCTACCTTTTCCTGCGGTGTGATTTTTGTAAACCCTTTACCACTAATAGCGGCATAAATGTTTCCGAAGGAGTCCTTACCTATGATGGTGGAAGAGTTACTCTTGTAAAAACCATAAAACTTATTTTCCTTTCTATTAAAGTGTATGATATAACTTTCACTTCCCAGCCATAGATTTTGGAACTTATCCTCGATAATGGAGTTTATGTTGTTGTTGGGTATTGAGTAGTCATCAAAAACGTTGAATTGGAAATGTTTGATTTCATAACCGTCATAGCGGTAAAGCCCCGATTTGCAGCCAATCCACAAAAAGCCACTTTCATCTTCATAAATGGTATTTACACTTTGGTTGAACGGTTCGCCATTAATTTCCAAATCTTGGATTCCAGACAGTTCAGCTTGAGCAAGACAACTTATCAGCCCTAAAAGATTGAATGTTATTATTGAGAAGTACTTCATATAGCCTACTGTAAAAGGAAATCTTGACATGTTCAATGCAATAAATGTTAGTAATTACGGACAGTCTTTAAATATGGGGATTTTCTTTTTTGAAACAAATGTTGCACACCTATGGGTTTGTTTCAATATAGGGTAAAAAATGTTGCAATAAGTGGTTTAGAGCGAATTCTCTTGTACTTGTAACATTTTGAAGATGTATTTGGGAATTTTGGCCGTAATAGCCAACTTATATTTGACCTAAAAGAGAATGTGTTAAGGTTTTTTTCTTTTAGAGGTTCTCAATATGTAAAGAAGCCTTGGTCAGTTTATCAACTCTATATATTGTTGATAATAACTGAACTCTTATTAACAGAATATAGAGTGTAAACAAGAGGTGCTGATCGCGGGCATAACTATATTCTGATAGGGTTATTACATAAAGGTTTAATGTGAAACTGTAATTATTTTCAATGACAAATCTGAAGAGATTTTTTTGAGTGAAAACAATACCATTAAGGTAATAGGTCAAATTAAGGTTTCAGGAATTGAGCATAATTAAATAATGACTAATGCTGAAGTAATCCAATAGTGAAGAAAGTTCAAATAAACGATTGATACTTTGTCTTAGTTCCAAATTTGTGGCATATAGCTGTATTTTACATTCATATAAACAAGTTTCACAAAATTTATCAAAAACCGAAAGCAAATGAAAAAAACATTTATAATACTTTCAGTAATGATAGCTTTTTATAGTTGTAAGGAAGAAGCTAACATCGATACGAAATATGTCATTGCCAAATTTCAAGAAACTGCTGACACAATATATACCTTGGAATATCGAATGCAGAAAATTGACACTTTTGCCAAGGGTGGAACTGTTTGGAATAATACTGGTGTTGCCCTAATCGAAAAAGACAACAATGATAAAATATTTGGTTTTTCATTTTATGGCAAAAGAAATGATTATGACAAAGAATATATCTATGATGCTGGAAATGGATTTGAAATCTCTATAACTGATAAAACTTACGAAATGGAACCTGCACATTTTGGGTTTATTGGTTCTCCAGGTGGACAAATGGTTCATCAGAATATTTTCAAACTTGACTCAGTTTATAAAAACGTTACTCTTTCTGAGACAGAAAATTCATATTTGCTTTCATTCGAATTTGAAAATGATACAGTTTACAATGTATCTGACAGAATAATGGTTTATGAACTTAATAAAACGGATTTCTTTCCAATTAAAATTAAACAAACCGCATACGCACTTGGGAACAAGACCGTATCTATTTCAAAATTTAGCGAAGTAAAATTCAACAATAATGTCAATACCACAATTAAAGATTTAAAGAAAGGATTTCAGGATTATGATATAATACAGCCTGAACAAAGAAAGCCAAACATGTTGCTTACAAAAAAAATTCCTTTATTGGAACTGCCCGATTTATTTGACAACAATAATATTGTAAAGGTCAATAACAACAAGCTGACTTTAATTGACTTCTGGGAAGTTTGGTGCGGACCTTGTATTGCATCATTTCCTAATGTGGAGAACCTAAAAAACAAATTCTCAACTAAATTAAGCGTAATTGGGATAGTTTCGGAAGATTTTGAAAACGCCATTAAGTTGATAGAAAAAAAAGGAACCACCTTTCAAAATTTGGTAGGAAATAATGACTTGAAGAAAGAATTTGGCGTCAATAGTTGGCCAAGATATTTTCTGATAGATAATAACGGGATTGTTCAGAAGGAATATTTTGGATTTTCTGAACAAATAGAAAAGGACATAAAAGTATACATAAACAAATAACGGTTTTAGAAAAATTTGCGAACAAACATGGAATAACATGGCCTCAAATTATCGATAGTTCTAACAAAATTAAAGAGAAGTACGGGGTAAGAGCAATCCCAGCAACATTTCTGATTAACCCTGAAGGAATAATTATCGCAAAGGATTTAAGAGGAAAGGAGTTGGTGACCAAAATAGATAGTTTAATAAAGAAATAAAGCCTGAAGCTAAAAATGGAGATAATTCATTCTTGCAAGTATTTAAGTAAAGTTCAATTAAAAGATGCCATTGTATGTAAAATTTAAGAAAATAGTTTTACATATCAGTTGCAATGGTTCTTTATTCTAAATGAAAACAAAACCGAACATTTCATAACCGGTTAAACAAGTTTAGGTCAGTTTCATGAATTGTGTAAGTCCGTGTTAAACGATTGGGTTAAGTTCCAAGTGCCGAAATTGAAAATACCTTTTAAGTAAGGATTTGCCTCACTAGGAAACCCACATTAAAACAGGTTGAAAAGTGGGGACAATGCATATGTCAAATTAAAAAAAAGCTTTACAAAGATGCAGTGTAATGCACTACTGAAAAGATGAAAACGAAAAAGAGCGTCAGCTTAGTTCCACTTAATTAATGGAAACACTTAAAAAATTAATCAAGAAAATAATTCATAGAATGCATAAGAAAATATTTTTAGCTCTACTGTTTGTTTCGTTTGTAGTTTGCTCCTGTAAATTGGTCAAAGAAGATAAAAATGACCAGACTGCTTTAGAAATGAGCACTACTAGGCCACCTAATGTAATTTACATTTTAGCTGACGATTTGGGATATGGGGATTTAAGTTGTTATGGACAGGAAAAATTCAAAACACCAAACATTGATAGGTTAGCCAAAAGAGGAATGATCTTTACGCAACACTATGCTGGCAGTACGGTTTGTGCACCTTCCCGATCGGCCCTAATGACAGGAATGCATACAGGTCATACCATAGTTAGAGGCAATAAGGAAGTTAAGCCTGAAGGACAATATCCCTTGCCGGATAGTACCTATACTCTGTCCGAGATGTTCAAAAAAGCCGGATATGTAACAGGGGCTTTTGGTAAATGGGGTTTAGGATACCCTGGGTCTGAGGGAGATCCAAATAATCAAGGATTTGATGTTTTTTATGGTTACAATTGTCAAAGATTGGGTCATAATTATTATCCGGGACATTTGTGGTCGAATCAAGACTCCATCGTCATTCCCGAAAATTCCGGAACCGATAAAATCACCTACGCACCGGATTTGATTCATGAGAAAACGTTGAAATTCATTAGGGATAACAGGAGTTCCCCATTCTTTCTTTATGTGCCATCAATTATCCCCCATGCGGAATTGGCTGCTCCCAATGCACTAATTGATAAGTATAGGGGCAAATTTTTACCTGAACGTTCGTATAAGGGAGTCGATAGTGGAAACGATTTTAGGAAAGGTGCCTACGGCAGTCAAAAGGAGGCCCACGCTACTTTTGCTGCCATGATAGATTTATTGGACCAACAGGTCGGCGAAATAATGAAAGAAGTTGAACTAATGGGGATTGCAGATAATACCATCATTATATTCACTTCGGATAACGGTCCACATACTGAGGGTGGGGGAGATCCCGATTACTTCAGTAGTAATGGGCCCTTCAAGGGGACTAAAAGGGATTTGTACGAAGGTGGAATCAGGGTGCCTATGATTGCTAGTTGGCCTGGCAAAATTGAGGCTGGCTCGGTAAGTGATCATGTCTCAGCATTTTGGGACGTTTTACCTACATTTTCGGAAATTACCAAAGTTGAAGTTCCAAGTAACACGGATGGTATTTCTTTTATGCCTGAAATACTGGGGCAAAAGGATATTCAGAAGAAACATGAATATTTATATTGGGAGTTTCATGAAAGGGGAGGAAGACAGGCGGTGCGGAAAGGCAAATGGAAAGCCGTCAGATATGGGGTGTTGAAAAATCCCAACGCGCCCATTGAATTGTACGATCTTTCAAAAGATTTAGGGGAATCAACCAATATTGCAGAGCAACACCCCGAGGTTGTTAAAGTAATGGAAGGAATCATGGAAGACGCGAGGACTCCATCGGATATTTTCAAATTTGATAAGAATCCGATTTGATTCGGTCAGTTGCAATTTGAATCGTTGGTCCTCATAAAAACGGTAATACAATTACTGTTTTTATTTGCAGTCAAGCCCATAGGTTTAAACGCTAAGAGCCAAAGCATAATTCTTGTAAAAGACCGGCCCTTGATATTTCATAGCGTTTTATGGTCTTAACTTAAACCGATGATCATTTGGTCTTGCTTATGACAAAGGTAAAGTCAAATGCGGAGCTCTCAACTTATTTGAACCTTTGGCACTTATAGTTGAAGTGTATGTTAGTCGCTGGATAATAATGAACATTGACATCTCTATTTAGGAAAATAAAGTCAATACAATATAAACGTACCTATGAAGTATAGTATTAAATCATTTTTGCTTTTTGGTTTGATGATAATGGGTATGGTCGGTTGTGGCCATCAAATTAAAAAAGAGGTAAAGAAAAACAATAAGGTCAGATATACTTATAAAATAAATGATGACTGGTCTTTCAAGCTGGGAGATAGTAGTATTTTCAGTGATACTGCCTATAACGCTGAATCATGGCGGAAATTGGACCTGCCACATGATTGGTCCATCGAGGGAACCTATGACACCATTTATGGAACCGATTGGCAAAGCGGATATCTCCCTGCTGGAATTGGTTGGTACAGAAAGGATTTGTATTTAGAGGATAACCTCTTAAACCTTTCTGTCGAGTTACAATTTGATGGTGTTTATAGGAACAGCACCGTTTGGGTAAATAACGTGATGATTGGCACCCAACATTATGGTTATACCACTTTTTTCTATGACATTGGAGCCTATTTAAAACAGGGAAAAAACACGATAGCCGTGAGAGTTGATAACTCAAGGCCAAAATCGGCCAGATGGTACACTGGAGCAGGAATTTATAGGAATGTCTGGTTAAAAATCACCCCGAAGATACATTTTAAGACCAATGAAGATTTTGTCCAGACCAGTTTTTTGGATGAAAGACGGGTTTCCGTCAAAGCTAACTCAGTATTATTGAACAATACCAATACATCCATTACAGGAACCCATGTGACCAAAATTTTTGATTCTGATTTAAAACAGCTTGCCCTTTTGGAGAACCCGATCACTCTTGCGGGCAATGATAGTATTGAATTGATTCGGGATATAGAACTGGAGAATCCGCAGCGATGGTCTTTGAATGATGCCAAAAGACATATAGTGGTGAATGAAATTTATGACAATAAACAAGTTTTGGTAGATTCTGATTCCACGTTTTTTGGTATTCGTAAAATAGAGTTCAGCCCGGAATGGGGTTTCAAGCTCAATGATAAGAACATCAAGGTCAAAGGGGTCTGTATGCACCATGATGCTGGAGTTTATGGAGCGGCGGTGCCTGAAAGTATTCTATTATATCGCTTAAAGCTGTTAAAGAAAATGGGATGCAATGCCATAAGAACATCACATAATCCATTCTCACCGGAATTTTACACCATGTGTGATACACTTGGTATTTTGGTACTCGATGAGATCTTCGATGGTTGGGAAAAGACCAAAGCAGCTGATGACTATGGGCACTATTTTGAGAAAGACTGGAAAAAGGATGTTTCTTATTGGGTTAAAAACAACCGAAACCATCCAAGTATTTTTATGTACAGTATTGGGAATGAGGTTGCAAAACCCACTGTACAAACACAGAGAAAGCTGATAGATTTCATAAAAGGTATGGACGGTTCACGCCCCATAACCCAAGGGGGATTAGATCCTACGCGTGGAATGAAGGAAGTGCTTGGTTCAACGCAATTAGATGTGAAGGGATTTAATGGGGATGGAGAGGAAATGGGACGCTATGAATCATTTCATGGGGAATTCCCCAAGGTCCCCATGATTGCCACCGAGGTACCACATACCTATCAAACGCGTGGAGTTTATAAGACACAAACACAATGGAGACGTAGGGATTTTCCGGCCAAGTGGGAAATAGATAATGGGTCTGCCGGTACAATGAAAGGGTTGGAGGGGAAGCTCTATCCATTACCGGATTTGGCCAAAACAGAGGTATTTCCTGAAGAAAAAACGAACTTCTTCACCATTTATGACCAGGAATATCCCATACAGAATCCAAATCCTTGGAAAGAAGACGTATATTACCAATCGTCATACGATAACGCCACAGTAAGAACCAGTGCTAGAAAAGCATGGCAAAGGGTAGAGGAATTGAACTATTTAATGGGACAGTTTCGATGGACTGGCTTTGATTATTTAGGAGAGACCAATCAGTGGCCATCACGATTTGCCAACTTCGGCGTAATCGACATAGCCAATATGCCCAAGGATGCATATTACTTGTATCAGAGTTTATGGTCCGATGACCCCATGGTTCATATGTTACCCCATTGGACACATCCGGGAAAAGAAGGGGTTGAGATTCCGGTGGTGGTCTATACCAATACAGACATGGTGGAATTGTTTCTCAATGAAGTCTCCTTGGGAAAGCAGTATTACAAGGGGGAACAATTGAAATGGATGGTCCCATATACTCCAGGCAAAGTGGTGGCAAAAGCCTATAAGAACGGTGAGCTTGTGGCCAGGGATGTCTATGAGACAGCTTCTGGGGAGAAAAAGCTGAAAGTGAGTAGTCCTACCCAGGAGATATCATCCAAAAGCAAGGAAAATACGTTGGTGTTCATTGACGTAGTGGACCACAAGAATTCCAGATTTCCTTTAGCGGATGATTATTTGACCATTACGGTATCAGGTCCGGGGAAATTAAAAGGGTTGGACAACGGAGACCCACTTGATTTGACTCCATACACATCTTCCTCAAAAAGGGCATTTCGGGGAAGACTCGTGGCTTTTATAGAAGCAGAAGGGGAAGGATGGATTGACATCACTGTGAAATCCAGACAGGGTCTAGAAAGTAAATTACGAATCGAAAGCAAGTAGTGGGAACCCAAAACCTAAATAGTCACAACATGAAAAAATTGGCAAAAACCTATGTCTATTTTATATTTATTTTTTGCTTGCCTTTGGGTATTCTAATTTCTTGCTCAAAAAAAAGTGATAGTACTGGTAGTGAGAAGCACATCCCAACAGCGTATCACAATAAAAAACCCAATATCATTATTATCCTAGCAGATGATTTAGGTTATGGCGACTTAAGCTCCTATGACGGCATAGGTTTGTCAACACCGAATATTGATGGGCTGGCAGAAGGCGGAATAAAGTTCACTAATGGGTATGCCACTTCGGCCACATGTACACCAAGTCGTTTCGCATTGTTGACAGGGACTTATCCTTGGCGAAATGAAAAGGCCCAAATTCTAGCGGGCGATGCACCATTGCTTATTGATACTGCTCAAAGTACTATTCCAAAAATGCTCAAATCAAAAGGCTATGATACGGGAATCATAGGAAAGTGGCATTTGGGCCTAGGGAATGGGAAAGTCGATTGGAACAGCGAAATTTCACCAGGTCCAAATGAACTGGGTTTTGATTATAGTTTTATCATGGCTGCGACACAAGACCGGGTTCCGACTGTTTATGTACAAAATGGAAAAGTGGTCAATTTGCATCCGGATGACCCGATCAGTGTGAGTTATAAAAATAATTTTAACGACCAGCCCACGGGGTTGAACAACCCCGAATTATTAAAATTAAACTGGCACCATGGACATAACAATACCATTGTCAACGGGATACCGCGTATTGGTTTTATGAAGGGGGGGTATACCGCCAGATGGAACGATGAAACTATGGCAGATACCTTTTTGGTGGAAGTACAAGATTTCATAAGACGTAAAAAGGACAATCCCTTTTTCCTTTACTATGCTCTGCAGCAACCGCATGTCCCGAGGACACCGAGCCCGAGATTTGCTGGAAAGTCGGGCATGGGACCAAGAGGAGATGTTATTTTGGAAGCGGATTGGTGTGTGGGTGAGCTTTTGAAAACCTTAAAGAAGGAGGGCCTAATGGATAATACCTTAATTATCTTTACAAGTGATAATGGCCCGGTTTTAAATGACGGATATTATGACGGGGCGGTTGAAAAGTTAGGGAATCATAAACCGGGAGGCCCACTTCGAGGAGGGAAATACAGTTTGTACGAAGCTGGAACTCGAGTTCCTTTTATAGCCTACTGGGAGGGCAAAACCCAACCTAAAGTATCTGATGCCTTGGTATGCCAAATCGATTTGTTAAATTCTTTGGCCCATCTGGTAGGGAGTCCGGAGAAAGGGCCTGACAGCAAAAATATGTTGGAGGCACTGTTGGGTAAAAGTGATCAGGGAAGGGATGAGCTGGTTATAGAAGCCACTTCAAGAACTGCTTTAAGAAAAGGCGACTGGTTAATGATCCCACCCTACGGGGGAAGAACCTTGATAGAGCAGGTGAACATAGAAACTGGGAACGCACCGGTTTTTCAACTCTATAACTTAAAAGATGATATTGGGCAGCAGAACAATTTGGCCAAGGTCTATCCTGATACGTTGAATGCAATGATTATGTCATTTAAGGAAATTCGAGGCGTTGATTATTCAGACATTCGTAATCCTATGTTCAAATAGGATTTTATAATGCACTAAACTTTTTTAATCACTAAATACTAAATCCATGAACAAATCATACAGTTCCATTATTAGGTTTGGAGGTCTTCTCATTTTTATTCTATTTTTTTATCTGAAGGGGTTCAGCCAATCCCAAATGATTTACAAAACGGTGGGCAAGGATTCCTTGTTTCTTGAACTGAATTTACCGGATGAACAATTTAAAAGGCCAGTTCCATTATTGGTGTTTTACTTTGGTGGTGGATGGAATACGGGAACCATAGAGCAATTTCGACCCTATGCCGAGCATTTTACAAAAAGAGGTTTAGCGACCGCACTGGTCGATTACCGGGTATATAAAAGGGACGGTACAACACCTTTTGCCTCGTTAAGGGATGCTAAATCCGCTATTCGTTTTTTGCGAAAAAATGCAGATAGTCTAGGAATAGATGCGAACAAAATAATCGCCAGTGGGGGATCGGCTGGTGGTCATCTTGCTTCCGCAACCGCATTGATAGAGGGATTTAACGAATTCACGGATGATTTGGATATTAGTTGTAAACCGAATGCTCTGGTTTTATTTAATCCTGTATTTGATAATGGTCCTGCGGGTTATGGATATGATCGCATCAAGGAGCAATACCATCAATTTTCTCCTTTGCACAATATAAAGAAAGGTGCGCCACCCACCATTATTTTGCTGGGGACCAAAGATCATCTTGTTCCTGTTGAAACGGCGAGGTATTTCACCATGCAAATGGAAAGGTTGGGGAGTCGCTGTGAGTTACATCTATATGATGGTCAGAAACATGGTTTTTTTAATTATAACAGAAGCTTGGAATATTATCAAAAAACACTTGAGCAAGCTGATTTGTTCATACAATCTTTGGGCTGGTTGGAAAAACAAGGATAACTACGGTAAACAAAAAACAAGCCCAGAATCATATTTTTGGATGTGTTTTATTCTGAATATTGTTCCATGAAACGATAATTGGCAAGATTGTTTGTATTACTATGATTGCCAGCGCAAAAATGTAGTGACTACTCGCAATTAATTACATTGAACAAGTAGTGCTTCATTTCCATAGGCTGTATTTTGGGATTGCTGTAATTTGAAAAACTTAAGTATCAAGTGTCAGTCAGGATTTTTTTTGCCTTTGAAAGCCATGCCGTACCTTGGCTATGATTGAATCTTGTGCCAAAAACAATATCAGAACGCACAATAAGGATTCAAGCCAATTTCCCAAATACATAATTAATCATATAGAGTTATCAAAGTGTACTTAGGAAATTGGCCTGATTGCCCATCAACATCACATTGATTTCAGTTTAAAGGAAATCAACTGGTTCCTTTCAAGATTTTGGTTCTTGGTAGCCCAAATTTATATCCTTTTTGTCGCGATAAAGGTCGTCATACTGATAGTAGCCTGTGTTTATCAACGCAGAGCGTATATAAAATTGTTTTAGTTTGGGATTGTCCTCTAATTCCAACAATTCTTTTTCTATGGGTTTGGCATGGGAACCTAAATTTTGGAGCACCGAAAAAGCAATAAAATAATTGGCTTTTACCTGTTCCAAAATAAAGTTCAGGGCATTTTTGTCACCTTTTCCCTTTACCAGTAGTTCCGCGGCTATGAGCCTTATTTCTGTTTCGGAATCTTCTTCAAACACAGTAGTGATTTCATTTGGAATTTCCTCGAGTTGCCCATGCTCATACAAAGCCAAAACCCCAAGAACGCCCCAGTATCTAATGGCGTCTTCATCACTTTGTATGTTTTCAATCAAGGCCTGTAACTCGTTAATCGTGGCCGTACTGGCCAAAACAGCGGCATCAATAACCGCTTCGACATCTTGATCTGTTCTTCGCACATAATGATAGAAAGGTATACTGTCCTCTTTTTTGCGTATTGACCACGGATAGAGTCCCAAATCCTTTTCCTGTTTCATTAGCGCTAAAAGTTCTTCTTTCATTTCATCGATTTTGACTTTATGTTCAGGTGCGTTGATGAGATTCTTGGATTCGTAAAAGTCGTTTTCGGTATCATAAAATTCGAAGGGTTGCATAGGTTTCCAAAAGACACTTTCCAAAGAATCGGTTCTTTTCTCCAGGAAGGCTTTGTCCCAACCTTGGTAAGAGGGCATTTGCCATTGGTATGATTGTCTTGCACCGTTAGGGTAGGCGGTATTAAAGTTCCAGATTAAACGGTACTTGCCATCGGACAATGCACGCGAGGGAATATAATTCTGTTCTTGGTTGGTGCGATAGGTAAAAAGTGTATTTTTCGGCTTGGGCTGGTTTTTTCCTAAAAATGGCCTACCCATCATAAAGTCGGGTATTTCAATGTCCAAAAGATTGAAAATTGTTGGCGCAAAGTCCACAAAACCGACCAAACGATCGTCTCGCCCCGTGGTTTTACCATTTGCCAAATGTTTGAATTTTTCCGGAAAATGAACCAATAATGGCACTTTTGTGCCGACTTCATATGTAAAAGCCTTTGCTCGCGGTAGACATCCCCCATGGTCGGAGTAGAAGAATATGATCGTATTTTCAAGCTCACCGGAGTCCTTAAGTTCCTCCAATTTTTCTTTCACCCATTGATCCATTTCTGAAACGGAATCATAATGCCAGGCTAAATCGTTCCGAACTTCTGGAATATCAGGTAAATAGTCAGGAACTATTACGGAGTCGGGATGAATCCTTCTCGGACTCCGTCCCAGGGTATCGCGCGTTGCGATCCGTGATGTATGCGTGCCACCGTAGTTCATGACCGAGAAAAACGGTTTACTTGTATCAGTGCGCCCTACATAGGTCGCTCCTTTTTTGGATAGGTCCCATACATTTTTTGGGCGATTGCTGTCGTTGTAATCGGTTTTGCTATTATTTGTAGTGTAGAACCCCGCTTTTTTTAAGTATAGGGGATAGTAAAACTCTTGGGGCACCGGTCTTGCTAGGCGATGCCAATCTGTGCCCAACATGGGTGCATAGATACCGGAAATCAATGTGCTGCGTGCCGGTGAGCATTGTGCTCCATTTGAATGGGCATTGTCAAAAATGATACTTTTCCGGGCCAGGGAATCCAGTGTTGGCGTATGGGTAAACGTATTGCCATAAAAGGATAGGTATGGGCTCATATCCTCAACTACCAGCCAAAGGACGTTGGGCTTGCTCACTTTTTTTTGAGGTACACATCCCAAAAAGATAAGTACCATTACTATTGATAATTTACTTAATCGCTTGCGCCAACTTTTGATGTTCATAGTTCGAATCATAATTTGCATTTTTTTCATTAGGAATGGGAGCGTTTACATTTTTTTGCCAAACGCTGAGTTTTTTTAACAGTTCTCGAGTCTTATCGGGATACAGCTCTACCATATTTTCTCTTTCGCCGGGGTCTTCATTTAGATGATATAATTCTAGGCCATCGTCCTCAAAATAGTGGTGGAGCTTCCAGTCCCCGGAAATCACAACAGCACCTGGCCTTGTTCTGAACAAGGGGTCTCGACCATCGTCTTGCTTTGGGTTATAGGCCTGTAAGTATATGGGGAAATGAAAAAAAAGATCTCGCTCAGTCTTGGATACATCCATGAACTGATTTGCAAAACTTATCCCATCCAGAAAACGAGTCTTTTTTCTAGGATATGAGATTTCCTGGAAGGTTGGCATCAGATCGAGATTGCTCACGCGATTATTGTTTTGTGTCCCAGGGAGTACATGACCAGGCCAACGAATGATCAACGGTACACGAATACCACCTTCATAGTAAGAACCCTTACCCCCCCGTAAAGGATGTTGGTTGGAAATGGCACGAATTCCTCCATTGTCCGAAGTGAAAACGACCAATGTGCTTTCTGATAGTTTCAATGTGTCCAACGCCCTCAATATTTTTCCCACATTCTCGTCCATGGAACTTACCATCGCAGCATAAACAGGGTTGTCTTGTCCGTTCGTTCCTGCTTTATCTTTATATTTTTCCAACCATGCTTTTTTTCCTTGAAGGGGGGTGTGTACAGTGTAAAGAGGAAGGTAGGCGAAAAAACTGCTATCCTTATTTTTAGTAATGAAGGAGATAGCTTCCTGTACCAATCTATCGGTCAAATATTCTCCTTTGGGACCATCTTTAATGAAATCAATGTTATAGGGTGAAAAATACCCTTTTGTTCCAGGATTGCCTCGACTGCTTCCCCCTACATTGTAATCGATTCCTTGAGTTGTAGGATCTTTTCCTACATGCCATTTGCCAATATTGGCCGTAATATATCCAGCCGATTTCATCATTTCGGGGAGGGTATAAATGGAATCATGCAGATACAATCTATTCTTTATGGGAACAAGTTTACGGGTTCGACTGTCCCCTCTTTCTGATGAGCCTACGGTAAATACCCCGTGTCTTGGTGTGTTCAACCCAGAAAGTAGACATGCCCTGCTTGGTGCACAGTTGGCAGCATTGGCATATGCATTGGTAAAGACCATGCCTTCTTTGGCCAGCCTATCCAAATGAGGTGTATCATAATAATGGCTGCCCATAAACCCTAGATCTTTCCAGCCTAGGTCGTCAATATTAATAAGGACAATGTTGGGTTTTTTAATGGTCACTTCTTTTTTCAGAAGTGCATTTTCACCACGGAAGACCTGAATGGCAGTCAATGCCAAAAGGAAGCCTCCAAGACAGAGTATAATTATTATTTTTTGATATCGATTCATAGAAATCATATTAAGTTGTCAATTCCATAAGGATGTCATTGTTTTCATGTTTCAGAAAATTTAATTTCAGCTCTAACTGAAACCGACTTTTGATGTTACTTCACTAGGATCCTTCTATCATTCACTTCTCCGGTAGCTGAAACACATTTGACAAAATATAGTCCCGATTTGAATTTGGCACCATTGTCAATATCAATGGTGTCCCCGTTATATTTCTGAGCGTATACCAGTTGGCCGGATGGGTTATAAATAAATAAATTTCCTTCATCCTTTTTGTTGAATTTTATAGTAAAAGAGGCGTTGACCGGATTAGGGAAAATGGCCATTGATAAATTAGGATTTGATAGTGACTCTGTATTGAAAACCTCGCTTTCAGCCGTTGGTTCGGACTTTGGGGAAAGCGAGGATTGTGTGGATTTTGCAGACGTTCCTGTTCCTGTGCCATTCAACTCCCATTGTACCCAGAGACCTGAACTGGCAATGGTTCCTACGACAATTTCCTGGTTTGAGTTAGCTCTTAACCTAGCACCATGGAATTCGTTTTCTATAAAATAATATGAGCCTATTGGGATAAGTTCCCATTGTAC
Organism: Flagellimonas sp. MMG031; assembly: GCF_040112705.1. Classification (NCBI taxonomy): domain Bacteria; kingdom Pseudomonadati; phylum Bacteroidota; class Flavobacteriia; order Flavobacteriales; family Flavobacteriaceae; genus Flagellimonas; species Flagellimonas sp. MMG031. Next base: position 3,152,019 of record NZ_CP157804.1, on the reverse strand, counting down.
CCATGACCCTGAATACGTATTGGCGACCAAATCAACAGAGCCAGTGTCGTTGCCATTGGCATTATTACATCTCAACCGCTTACCGCTGGGAGAAGATTCAATAAAATACTTGCCATTACCGGCATCGACCAGATTCCAATGGGTTCTCTCCTCCATATCCCCTGTATTGGTCGCAATGGCACCAGTATCGGTCCCATTGCTTTTCAGCCTTAGGTTAAGCCCTACGTTGTCTATGTAATATTCATCGGTGAAACCTGTTACGGCTATCATAAAATCCAGCGTTGATGTGCAACCATTTTGATCGGAATTGGAAACGGTATAGGTGCCGGCCTGATGTAATTGAATGTTGTTCAGTGTGATTTCTCTGGTTGAAGCGGAGAAACCATTTGGTCCAACCCAGTTCCAGTTGCCTCCCACATCACCAAATTCATTTGACTCAGGACCCAATAATACAGTATCACCAAGGGTCGCGTTTATTGTGGTAATGCTATCCTGCCACACACCTCCATTTATTTGGAAATGAGGTACTATTGAACACTCTTCCACTTGTTGGGAAGTAATGGTCCATTGAGTCCAAACCCCTGTATTGGTATTATCTGCACCATGAACGAAATAGGCCGGTAAATTGGTATCTTGTTCAATATTCGTAGCTCGTATATAGCTGTTGAATTGTTGGTTTTCTATAAATACTTTACCATTGGGGGCCTGCACCAAACGAAATCTTTTCCAACTACCATCAGAGGTGATGTCGGTGGTTCTAAGTGCCTTGCCCGTAACACTACCCAATGTATCCGGGATGTTTGTAAGTTGCAGAACTTCCCCGCTTTCGGTAAAAATATTATACCATCCAGGCTCTGAGCTGGGAACGAATTCCCAGGAAATACCGTTTTGGGGAGCTGAATTCGATAGTAATCTCACTTCCTTATAACTGGAACCCGAAGGGTCGGGTAATGTGGTCCATTGAAGAGCACCACCAAGCGATTCATTGTCGATGCTGGTCGGACCTGTTGGAGGTATAACTGTAGCAGTATTTGCGTTGTATTGATTACGGTTACCGAAACAGGGGGCAATGTTATGCTATAGCCATTTCCTTGAGGACTAGCGGTACCGGTTTGAGAAATCGAGGTAGCTGTATCCTCTGGCGACCCAGTATTCCCTGCGTACGTCCATATGTTGCCAGAACCCAATTGGGATGCATTATCGATATTGTTGATGTCTACTGGTACTGGATTGGTATCTTTATTTATTAAATAGATACTTAATTCTTCTGAATTTGGCGAATATGAAGCATACGAACGTATCAAGGAAGAGGTTGATGAGGTCTGAACCATCCGGTCTTTTCTGAACATATTGAATATGGTAAGCGCATTACCTTGGGGAAGTGTGTTCAAATACTGGTCAAAGGCATTTGCATATTTATCACTGAATCCCATTGCGTTAAAAGCGGAGTGAGTGGTCCAAAAATGCATGTAAGCAATCCGGTCATATTGTGCCAATGCACTTGTGATCATTTCAAATGTCACCAAGGATTTTCCAATGGTATTGGCTGGGTCATTACTGCCATTTGGAGACTTCCAGCTGCCTTGTGGACTAAAGGAGCTAAATTCTGTTGCTAAGATTTCTATCGTATCCCTGTAGGGTGCCGGCAGGTTACTGATGGCATTGTTCGCATTGGTAATATAGGTCAGGGGAGGGGGCGAAATCAAATTTTTGTATTCGTTATAATTTTCAAATCCCTGATATTGATGGGGCACCACAAAATCTGCTTTGGTGTAAGTTCCTGCAAGTACTTGGTCGAAATGTCCAAATCCTAATCCCAAGCCCACTTTTATGGTTGGGTCAACCGCCTTCATAGCATCCGCAAAATCATTGAAAAGATCAATGTATTCTTGCACAGTGATATGTCCCTTATTGACTTCCACACTTAGCTCGTTGCCAATTTCCCAATATTTAATATTGAGGTTTTTGGTTATGTTGGCATACCGTACCCATTCAACAGCATTGGTTTTAATTTGTTCGTAAGAGTAAAGGGATTCCGCATCAACGTGCCCGAATGCATTGACCATAATAATTGGTTCTGTTCCTGTTTGTTGGTACAGGTCGACGAACTCATCAAAGTCAAGGGCGCTGTCCTTAATGGTACCATCAGTATTTACCAACCAATCCCAGGGTGCTGGATTTCTCCCCTCTGAAGCTATTCGAGGATTTAAACCATTTACTGCATTTTGATAATCACCGGGTTCATGCCAAAGATAATTATCGGCAAGTGCACCCATTGGAAATCGTAGGGTACCTCCTTGTATGGAATTGAATGCTTCCGTTGTGGACCTAACCCGATTTGGAAAATAGTCGGTATCATCATGAGGATAGCTTAAACAAAGTCCAACAGGGTTTTGGGCAATATTTGTCAATGTATTGGATACCTCAACGTTGACCTGCACATTTTGACCTAATAGTTTTGGTGTATGTACAATTGCCAAGAGGCATACAAGTAGGTATAGAAAGTATTTATTCTGTTTCATAATATGTGTTTTTCTTAATTACATTAATGATGGAGCTGTACTTTTTGTCTTTTTATGATAAATGATCGACTTGTCAATACCTGCTTCAATTCTTCACATGCTGAAATGGTTTGGCCATTTACCATTATTTTTTGCCAATGGAAAATCAACCAGTTCAATCTTTTATTTAAATTTCTTTCAACCCAGGAACCCTTATTTTTCATAAAGCATTACCATTTCCAATGGAATCAAAAGCTTTCCGATTGAACCGATGTATTCTGGTAAATACTTCTAATTCTCCCGGTTTCTGTAGGCGTCAGTCGAAATCATTCTCCTTGGGCTGATATGTTATTTCGACAAAGGATGATATTTCCAAGTTTTATTTTATGTTGAGTTAAAGCGTCGATATAAAAATCTGGCCTTGAACGTTTAAAACCCATCTTCTTTTTTAGTTGGCCTCTATCAACTGCCATTGAGACCAGTTCCCTGTCCAGAAATTAGGTACTTGCTGAATTTTAATAACCTCCACATCATTATTGTTTCCCAGGTCATCGTAATTTCTTGCATTGAGTACTTTACCCGTCCCTCTATTCTCGATGAAGACAAATCCATTTCCAGCATCATTTGTTCTCCATTGGACATGCAATGCGGTACCATAAAAGGAGGTTTTGGAGAGGATGTTTGAAAAATCATTGTTGGTTTCTGGCCTTACATAGGTTCCGCCCCCTCTATTCTTTAGGCGATACCATCCATTTTCCACCGGGACCAATTCCCATTGGGAGTATACGCCATTCCAATAGCTGGGCACCTCTACTATCAAGGAATTATTATCGAAATTGGTATAAGGTTTTATCCTATCACCTGTTTCCTTATTCTGAACAAAATAATACTGTGTGATTTTATCCTTGAAGTCCTGACCTGAATTCGCATTCACCCCGGTACCGGTTAAAGTACCATCGGTCCAGTCAATCCCTTTTAAACTGTTGTAAAGGACAAGTCCGTCAACACCGGCATTTATGGCAGCATCAATTCTTACATCCTTATCTGGGAACTTTTTTCTGTTGTTTGTCTCGGAATCCCAAACAGGCAATGGTCCAGCGGCAGCAATAAAATCTGGCCATTTATCATGATGGAAGCCTAGATTATGTGTTGTTGCAATGGATATGTAGTCTTTGATGTTGGTATTGTTCAGTACCGCAATTCCCTCTGGTATTCCATATGTACATGGACCTATAAGTTGGGCGCCGTTAAGATTGGCAGCATGGACGGAAGAGAAAATGGTGTTCATCTGAGCTGCGGTCCAGTGTTTGCCAGGCCCTCCATCTTCATTAAAGGGGCATATCCAATCCACTGCATATTCTTGGGCGAAATCAATTACGCGATTGATCAAGGTTTCCGTTGCTGTAGTACTGCCAAGAACCGATGGTCCGGTTCCTTGATCAGGCCCCATCCCATTTGCTATCTTCTGACCTCCCCTGTATTCCATAGGGTTTGCAAAAATTTTAAAGCCTCTTGCCTTTGCCTCGGTATAGAAGTAATCGAACATTGGTTTATTTGGATTTACGCCTTCAGCAAAAATGGTAATTCTTATACCTCCAACGCCCATGCTCTCAAATCCGTCCAGTATGTTATCGATCTCTGTGGTAGTGGTGTACAAATTATAAATCTGACCTTGTTTCACATCTCCGAGGACGATGTCAAGATTTTGAACATAATGATGGTTTGAAATAGAGGAAACTAAGTTAAAGGAGTTAGAAGATTCCAAAATTGACATATCACTATGGGTTAAATCAACCTGCTGTAGTTCGTGGGAACATGAAAAAAGAATCCCGACAATTAAGGCCAAGGCTGTTTTTTGGTATCTAAGTAGTTTCATTTTGTGGTTTTTAGGTTAATCATTGTTCAACTTGTTTTGGTTTTCGGACAATTTGGAAAACCAATGGCCAAGAAAGATGTTTTGAATTTTCAACTTAAGGTTCTGCACCTGCATCAAATTTATGATGGTGCTCATATATAAGTAGGAGTCATAATGCTCATATTGCGGATAAAATTGTTGCATATACAAGAAGGGAATGGTTTAACATAAGGACGTCTGGTGCATTGATTTCTATTTATTGGCTTTTGTGTTAAGGATGTGAATCTAGGTTTTGTAAAGGGCACGATTTCAAAATTTGGATGAGTTTACGTTGCGTTCAGCCCTGGTTCTTTACTTGGGGATTATTGACTTCGTGGATTTATGCAGCCTATATAATGCTGTTTTTGAGCATCATGTTCGTTTACCTGTCAAGTTGAATCCTTTCCCAAAAAACTATGGATATCATCCCTTCTGATGAATAAGCTTATTTAAAGAAGTTGCCTTTGTCCAATATTTTAGATAAAAATGTTGCAATCGGATTACGAAAAGCGTTTTGGGTTTTGAATTATTGAATTTTGAGACAGAATTACACCTGGATTGAGATAAGGGAAGCCTTCAGGCGAGGGTATTGGTCTTACATTTGTTTTTGTTGAATAACTATCAACGAAACAAGAATTAACTGAATAACCTTACAAACAATGAGACTACTAGTATTATTTTTATGTATTTCCATATGGTCCTTTGGGCATGCCCAACAGACCATATCGGGTACAGTGACCGATTCCAATGGGGTACCAGTACCGGGTGTGACGGTGTTGGTTGAAGGAACCACAAACGGGGTAGCTGCCGATTTTGATGGCAATTACTCCATTAGTGCCAAGCAAGGCGATGTACTCAGGTTTTCCTCCGTTGGTTTTATTACCACCACCAGAACCGTAGGTACTGCACAGACCATCAATGTTAGCCTTCAAGAAGACACAGAATTACTTGATGAGGTCGTGGTAATTGGTTACGGTACCTCATCTAAGAAAAGATTGGTTTCAGCAATATCTTCTGTTAAGGCCGATGAAATTGAAAACCAACCTGTTGCACGGGTGGATCAGGCCTTACAGGGAAGAGCTGCAGGTGTTGAGGTGACATCGAACAACGGGGCCCCTGGAACCGGTTCCACGATTCGTATTAGAGGGAATAGTTCCATCAACGGCAACAACAGTCCACTTTTTGTGGTCGATGGTTTTATTGTTGGAAATGATTTCAACTTAAACAATATCAATATCAATGATATTGAGTCATTGGAGATTTTAAAGGATGCAACGGCCTTGGCCATTTATGGAACAAGGGGGGCGTCAGGAGTTGTTATAATTACCACCAAAAGTGGTAAGTCATTGCCCATAGGTAAACCGACGTTCGCCGTCAACTCCTATATCAGTATGGATGAAATGGCCAATAAAATCAATATTTTAGGAGGTCAGGATTATGTCGATTATGTGAATGAGGCAGGTCAATTTATCCCGGGCGACCCCATCGATGTAAATGGTACACCAGTACCTATCGGTTTTACAGACCCGAATTTACCTTTGCAATTTGAGGGAGACATTCCCACAACGGATTGGATTGACGAAGTTACCACTACCGGGGTAATTTACAACACTGACCTGTCAGTCACGGGTAGAACGGAAAAAACCAATTATTACGCTTCCATCAATTACTTTAATCAGGAGGGCTTGATTAAAAATTCCGGACTTGAAAGGGTTACGTTCAGAACCAATTTTGATGTTAATTTGTCAAAACGTTTCAAATTTGGAACACGATTGAATCTAAGTACATTTAGGCGAGAGAACCCCAAGGTGAATTTTTCGCAAATCATAGCCAATGTCCTGCCCATTAGAACCGTTTTTGATGAGGAGGGTAATTTTACCGGCACGAACCCGATAAGTGGTACATTGCAACGTAATCCGGTAGCGGATTATCAATTGCGGGTGGATCATAATTTGGTAACCAATATAGTGGCCAATCTATATGCGGAATATGAGCTTTTCAAGGATTTTAAACTTAAGACAAGTTTTGGGGGCACCTTTAATTTCTATAAAGGCAATGACTACTTACCTGGAAGCTTGCCTGAACGAATCTTGTCCAATAATGTTGGCGGGTTTGCGGAAATTGCAACCAATCAAACCAAGGATTTGCTCAGCGAGACCACCTTTCAGTGGGACAAACAATTGGGAGACCATTCCCTAAATGTCCTAGGAGGATTTACCGCACAAAAAATAACGAGCGAGGGAATGTCATCTTCAGCGGAAGGATTTCCTAATGATGTGGTGGAATTCAACAATTTATCCCTGGGGTCAGACCCGGAAACATTCCAGGTGGACTCTGGCTACAATCAAAGAACATTGACATCTGTTTTGGGAAGGATTACCTATGGATACAAGGATAGATACATATTGACCCTTGTCGGGAGACAGGATGGGTCTTCTGTGTTTGAGGCAGGGAATAAATACTCCTTTTTTCCCTCGGCCGGAGTTGTATGGAACGTTGACGAAGAACCTTTTTTACAGGATTCACAAACCTTTGACATCTTAAAACTCAGGGCCAGTTATGGTCTTGTCGGTGAGCAGGGTGTTAGTACGTACAACAGTTTTGATCTGTTAGATTCCCAATACGTTTATTTTAATGAAGTGCTCACTCCTGCAGTGCTTTTAGCAAATCCGGGGACCAACGACTTGACCTGGGAAACAACGAAGCAATTGGATCTAGGTATCGAAGTTGGTCTTTTTAAAAATCGGATATCATTCGAAGCAGGATATTATAAGAAAACCACAGAAGATTTACTGCTCTTTAGGGATTTGCCCAATACGGCCGGTAACAGGGTCTTGGAAAATGTTGGAGGTGTCGAGAACCGAGGCTTCGAATTTTTGTTGAACACCAGAAATGTTGTAAACGATAATTTCACATGGAATACAACTTTTACGTTAACATCCAACGATAGTGAGGTCTTGGACTTGGGGGATGAGGAATTCATCAATTTGCAGTCTACAGGAAACCAAGGGGGGCCATCCGCCCGCCTTATACCGGGAGAGGCATTTCCGGTTTTCTTTGGGGCAGAATATTTGGGAACTTATAAAGATCCGCAAGAGATTGTAGATGATGGAGCTGTAGGAAGGGCGTTTTTGGGAAGTCCACGATATAGGGATGTAAACGAAGATGGGACCATAAACCAAGAAGATTATTCCATATTGGGTAGTCCACAGCCTGATTTCTTTGGAGGGCTCAGAAACCGATTTTCTTGGAAGGGGCTTAACTTGGACATATTCTTCCAGTATTCCTTTGGGGCTGATATTTTCAATGTCGTGACCCAGCGCTCCCTTTTTGGACGAGGTGATGAAAATGTCGACCCGAGAGTGTTGGATAGATGGGTAGAGGGAGTCAATGAAACCTCTAATATTCCGAGGGCTGGTACATCAACCAGCACCTTCAATCCCAACAGTACGGCAAACATTGAAGATGGCTCTTTTGTTCGATTGCGAACATTGACACTGTCCTATGATATTCCTTTGAAAAAGGCGGGCTTGGATAAGGTCTTTAAGTCTTTCAATGTCTATGTGACAGGCCAAAATCTATGGCTGATATCGGATTTTACCCTGGGTGACCCGGAAGTGAACAACTTTTCGGCGAGTAACGGTTTCGGTTCGGTATCTCAAGGTTTTGCAAACGGTCAATATCCCTACGCCAGAAGTATAGTAACGGGCGTGAAAGTAGAATTTTAAAATATACAGCGATGAAAAACATACGAAATACAACAATTTTATTCACTTTAATGCTTGTGCTTACGAGTTGTGAAAAATATTTAGAGGAAGATTTACGGGATCAAATTGCCGTGGAGAATTTCTTTAATAACGATCAGGAAGCATTGCTAGCTACCAATGGTCTTTATAGGATTTTGCTTCGCGGAAATATGTACGGAACCCGGGGCATTGACAATTATTATGTCAATGGGGCGGATGAAGTGGGGCCTAGCCGTAATGTAAACGGTCAAATACACAATTATTTGATTCAAGAGGGTGTTGCAGATGGGAACGCCATTTGGTCTTCATGTTATGAGATTGTGCGAAATGCCTCCCTGAACATTTCCAATATCGAAGGTAATGAGAACATCTCCGAAGATATAAGGAACCAGACCCTTGGCGAATCGTATTTTTTAAGGGCATTGGCTTATTTCCATTTGACCAATCTTTGGGGCGACGTTCCATATTACAGGGAGTTGTTGCCTTTAGAGGAGTTGGGATCGTTAGGCCGATTCTCAAAAGACGAGATACGATCCGACATGAAGGCTGATTTGTCCTTGGCATTTGAATTATTGCCCAGCGAACCAGATTTGGGCAGAGCTTCCAAGTGGGCTGCTGCAGCTTTAAAGGCCAAATTTCATTTATTCGATAGCGAATGGGCGGAAGCCAAGGCTGAATGCGATGAAATTATCGATAATTCCCCGCATCGATTGCTGGAAAATTTTGCAGATGTTTTTGATCAAACGGACAGAGCTGATCAATATAATGACGAGCAGATTTTTGTAGTTGATTTTACCACCGAAGGTATTTTTAATGACGCAGGAACGCGGCGAACAGATGATTACAATCCTAGATTAAGGGATGAGCCAAGTAACCGTAACAATAGGCCAGGAGGTCCTGGCACCCCTCAAAGGTGGCAGTTGCTTCGAGACACATTGCAGACTTTAAATCAAGATATGAGTGGATTTGGATGGGCTGTTCCCTTACCTGAAATTGCCGATCGGAACAATTGGGACCCAGATGATTTACGATATGATGCAACGATAGTAACGGAATACGCCGGATTTGAATTACAGTTTCCTTATTACAGGAAAAATTGGAACTTGAACAATACTTCCCCACGGGCCGACCATCACGAGAATTATGTGATGTTTCGACTAGCTGATATTTATTTGATGGCTGCAGAGGCTGAAAATGAACTCAATGGTCCCAATGGAGCCTATCCCTATGTGAACAAGGTAAGAGAAAGGGCATTTGAGCCAGACAAGCCATGGGGGGGAATGACACAGGAATCTTTTAGGACAGCGATGTACGATGAACGGAAATATGAATTGTGTACGGAAGGTTATCGAAAAATGGATTTGATTCGTTGGGGCATATTATTGGAGACGGTCAAATCGACGGAGCATAGGCCTTGGAATAATCCTGGCGATAATATTCAACCCTATCATGTTTTGTTGCCGATACCCCAAGATGAACTTATTCTAAATCCAAACTTGCTTACATCCGACCCATCCAATAATGGTTATCGAGGTGGATAATAAACACAAGAAAACCAAATGAAGGAGAAAAAGTTTCTATTTTTTAATTTGTGGGTTGTTTTGGGTGTATTTGTTTTGGCATGTCATCCCAAACAAAAAAACAGGAGCAGCGATAATGTGAAGACTTCTTCCTCATTGTCAAAACCTAATATTATTTATATACTGGCGGACGATCTCGGTTATGGCGATGTTGGAGTTTATGGTCAATCTAAATTTGAAACCCCTAATATTGATAGGTTGGCCGCGGAAGGTATGTTGTTTACCCAACACTATTCAGGAAGCACGGTATGTGCCCCATCACGCTCTGCACTTCTTACCGGAATGCATACCGGGCATACCGTGGTTAGGGGCAATCATGAGGTGCTACCCGAGGGGCAGTATCCCATTCCTGAGGATACCCATACCTTGGCGGAAGCATTGAAGGAAAACGGATATGCGACCGGGGCTTTTGGAAAGTGGGGACTTGGGTTTCCAGGTTCTGAAGGTGACCCGTTAAATCAGGGTTTTGATACATTTTATGGGTATAATTGCCAACGATTTGGACATCACTATTATCCACATCATCTTTGGTCGGATCATGATTCCATTCCATTGTTGGGAAATTCCGGAACCAATAAAAACCAGTATGCACCAAAATTAATTCATGAAAAGACCATGGAGTTTCTGGTTAGAAACAAGAGCAATCCGTTTTTTCTGTACGTTGCCTCCATTATACCGCATGCAGAATTGGCCGCGACTCCAGAAATGATGGAGCAACACAGGGGTAAATATCCACCGGAAAAATCGTTTCAAGGCTATGACGAAGGTCCTGAATACCGGAAAGGGCCCTATGAATCCCAACCGGAAACACATGCTGCGTTTGCTGCCATGGTGACTTTGTTGGATAAACAGGTTGGCGAAATAATGGATAAGGTAAAGGAACTTGGAATTGAGGAAAACACCCTGATCATATTTACTTCGGATAATGGGCCACACAAAGAAGGGGGTGGCGATCCTGATTATTTTGATAGTAACGGTCCATTTAAGGGATATAAAAGGGATTTGTATGAAGGAGGAATTCGTGTTCCAATGTTGGCCAAATGGGAGGGCACAATCCCCGAAGGCTCAAAAACGGACCATATATCTGCCTTTTGGGACGTTTTTCCCACATTTTTGGATTTGGTCGGTGCAAGCATTCCTGAAAATTTAGATGGTATATCCTTGGCACCAACACTTTTGGGAAACCCCAAAAAGCAAAAGAAACATGAATACCTTTATTGGGAGTTTCATGAGAAGGGTGGGAGACAAGCTATTCGAAAAGGTGACTGGAAAGCCGTAAAATACAATGTTTTCAAAGATGATTCAGCCATAGAGTTGTATGATCTCTCCAAGGATATTGCAGAGGAGCACAATTTGGCAGATCAGTATCCTGAAAAGGTAGAACAATTTGAAGCTTTGTTCTCACAGGCAAGGACTTCTTCAGAAGTATTCAAGTTTGATCAAAGCACCTATTTGAATACTCCATAATGTTTAGTTTAGTTATTTTGAGTTAGTTGACATGTGCAGATCAGCTGGGAATGGGCCTGTTCGCAGGCCCTTTTTTCTTTTGTGGAGAAATGAAAGAAAACCATATCCTAAGGATCATTGGTTTTTCACAGCGAAGCATTTCCAAATATTTTCAGGGCTTCATTTTGGACCAATGGGAATTTAAGCTAGGCTGTAAATCAAGTACTCAATCTTGGAAATCAAGTATGAATTTCGAACATGGTGGATTAAATCTAAAATTCAATCCATGCCACTGTCGAAATAATTAACAAGTCATTTCCAACTAGAAAATGAATAAAGAAATCAAAACAAATTTGAGCTACGATAACTTGGGGTATTCCATCGATAATCCCAATTCTGGATGTTATATGCCTCAAAACAATAAGGATATTGAGGCCTCTTTTTCCAATTGCGGTCTATGGCTTTTATCCCCAATAGTATCTGTTCGAAAAGTAGGATATGAAGATGATGGGTTGACACTTGAAAGCCTGAAGCGATCCCAAGAGGCCCAGTGCAATCATCTGGATAATCTTCAAGAGCTTGAAATAAAACATGAAAACATATGACATGGGATTTATCGATTGCCTCCCCGGGTAGGATTAATTTAATCGGCGAGCACACGGATTACAACGACGGTTTTGTATTGCCGGCTGCCATAGACAAACATCTTTTCTTAAAGCTTAAAAAGAATGGGACCAAGAACAGGTGCACGATAAAAAGCGAGGGATTCGAAAACACTTATGTGGCAGACTTGTATGATCTGAAGCATGGGACGGAGGGTTGGCACGACTATGTACTTGGGGTACTTAAAGAGCTTCAAGCCCTTACCCAAGAGTTGAAGGGTTTTGACTGCACAATGCAAACCAATGTTCCCATAGGGTCTGGCATGAGCTCCTCGGCTGCACTGGAATGTGGCCTTGCCTATGGATTGAACGAATTGTTTGGACTAGGGTTGGAGAAATGGGAACTTATCAAATTGTGCCAAAGAGCGGAGCATAACTTTGTGGGCACCCAATGTGGGATTATGGACCAGTTTGCTTCCATGATGGGCAAGGAAGGACATTCCATGTTATTGGACTGTAGAGACCTTGACTATGAATACATCCCCACAAATCTAGATCCCTATGTCATTTTGATGTTGAACACCAATGTTTCACACAACTTGGCCGCAAGTGCCTACAACACCAGAAGGGAGGAAAGTGCTTCAGGACTTAAGCTCATCTCGGAGTTTTTTGGGGTCAATAATTCATTCAGGTCCATTACGAAGGATATGGTAGAGGAATGTAGTACCATGCTTGGGGAAATAAGATATAGAAGGTGCTCCTATGTTTTGGAAGAAAACCAGAGGGTGTTGGATGCTGCGGAGGCTTTAAAGAGAGGGGATATCATCGCTTTGGGTGAGCTTCTTTATAAATCACACAAAGGACAGCGCGAAAAATATGAAGTGAGCTGTCCGGAACTTGACTTTTTGGTGGATTTTTCAAAAGGCGAACGAAAGATTCTTGGGTCCCGAATGGTCGGTGGTGGATTTGGCGGCTGTACATTAAACATTATTCACAAGAGTGCGGTCGAAGAATATTTGGCCATTGCCTCATCGGAATATAAGCGCAAATTCGGAATAGAACTATCTTCCTTTCAAACGGTTCCCAGCCAAGGGACAACAATTATGAAACAGGATGGCTGAAAACCAATGGAACCAAATACCGTACCGCAGCTACAACATCCTCACTGGGGAGTGGACGCTCGTATCAACGAACAGGATCAAAAGGTCATGGCAGGGCACACAGGAAGAGCTTACCAAGAAAACCAAACCATCTAACGACAAGGATTGCTATCTATGCCCGCGAAATATGAGGGCTCACGCCCACAAAAATCCTGGATACGAACAGGTGTCCAGCTTTGCCAATGATTTTTCGGCCCTTCTGGAGGACACACCTCCAGAGGAGTCGACGGCGGTCAGATTAAGAAATCTTCTGACTCAACATTATGGAAAGGTATAACAGGAATTTGAAAGTAAAATACTAACTAACAAAATGCAAACACATGGAAGGCAGTTTTGAATTTTGGGACTATTTGGTCTTTGGATTGTATGCAGTGGTCATTTTGACCGTGGGCCTATGGGTCTCTAGGACCAAAAAAGGGACGAAAAAGAGCACCGAGGACTATTTTTTGGCCAGTAAATCCCTGCCATGGTGGGCCATTGGCGCCTCACTGATAGCGGCCAACATATCGGCGGAACAGTTCATCGGGATGTCGGGTTCGGGCTTTGCCTTAGGGCTTGGTATTGCATCCTATGAATGGATGGGAGCCTTGACACTTTTGATCGTGGGGAAGTATTTCCTACCTGTCTTCATAGAGAAAAAACTGTACACTATCCCGGAATTCATTGAAAAACGGTATTCCTCCGATTTAAAATCGATTTTGGCGGTGTTCTGGGTTTGCCTCTACATCTTTGTGAATCTTACCTCAGTTTTGTATTTAGGTGGACTTGCACTGGAGACCATTCTGGGGGTTGATATGATCTATGCTATTATTGGCTTGGGGCTTTTCGCGGCGGCCTATTCCCTTTACGGTGGATTGGCGGCCGTTGCCTGGACAGATATTATCCAAGTGGTGTTCTTGGTCTTAGGCGGATTGGTCACCACCTATTTGGCATTGGACACCGTTTCTGGTGGAGAAGGTGTCATGGCCGGGCTCCAAAGGGTCTTTGATACCGTACCGGACCATTTTGATTTAATTTTGGACAAGAGCAACCCTGAGTATGTAAATCTGCCCGGAATAGGGGTGCTCGTAGGAGGGCTCTGGGTGGCCAACCTGTATTATTGGGGGTTCAACCAATATATTATTCAGCGTACCCTGGCGGCCAAGTCCCTGAAGGAGTCGCAAAAAGGGATATTGTTTGCCGCTTTCCTGAAGTTGATCATACCATTGATCGTGGTGATCCCGGGAATTGCGGCCTATGTCATTGTAAACGATCCTGGTCTGTTGGCGGGCCTTGGTGAGACCGGGCTGTACAACATTCCATCCTCTGGGGCCTCGGACAAGGCCTACCCGTGGTTGATGCAGTTTTTGCCCACCGGACTCAAGGGAGTTGCCATTGCGGCCCTTGCCGCGGCCATTGTATCCTCCTTAGCCTCAATGTTGAACTCGACCTCCACCATTTTCACCATGGATATTTATAAACAGCACATGAACAATCATGCGAGCAACAAGACATTGGTTGGGGTTGGGCGTCTTTCCGCCGCGGCCGCCCTGGTCATCGCTATGGTCTTGGCACCTCTTTTGGGTGGGTTGGATCAGGCGTTCCAGTTCATACAGGAGTATACCGGAGTGGTGAGCCCGGGTATCCTTGCCGTGTTTTTATTGGGCCTTTTCTGGAAGAAGACCACCAACCGGGGAGCCATCATCGGTGTTTTGGCCTCCATTCCTGTGGCCATGTTCTTCAAAGTGGGACCTAAGGGTTGGGTTAATGGAAGTGCTCTGGAACCCATTTTTCCCTCCCTTCCATGGATGGACCAGATGGGCCTCACCTTCTTGATTACGGTCATGGTGATTATGTTGGCCAGTTATCTTCAGAACAGCGGCAAGGAAGACCCCAAGGGCATCAAATTTGCCAAGGAAACCTTTAGGACCGGTCCTATGTTCAATATTGGTGCATTTGCCATCATGATAGTACTGACAGTACTTTATGCGCTGCTTTGGTGATTCATAAGCGATATTAACAATTGACAGATTTCGATATGACAAATAAACTTAATAAACACACACATAAAAGATACAATATCCTGACTGGAGAATGGATTTTGGTTTCTCCCCATCGGACCAAGCGACCTTGGCAGGGAAAGCAAGAACAAAAAGCTTCTCCTAAAACTGAGGTCTATGATGCCAATTGTTACTTGTGTCCCGGAAATATGCGTGCCGGTGGAAGCACCAATCCAAATTATGATTCGGTCTATTCTTTCACCAATGATTACTCTGCTTTAATAGAGGACACTCCTACGACTGAAATAGAAGAAGGGCTGTTGATATCCAAGGGGGAAAGTGGCATCTGTAAGGTAATATGTTTTTCGCCTGACCATTCTCTGACCCTGCCCTTAATGAAAACTGAAGATATCGAAAAAGTCGTTCAACTTTGGCAAAAAGAGTATAAGTCACTGGGAGAGGAAAAGAATATCAACCATGTCCAAATATTTGAGAACAAGGGTGCCATTATGGGCTGTAGTAACCCCCACCCCCACGGCCAAGTATGGGCCCAAAATTCAATCCCCTTGGAGGTAGAAAAAAAGTCAATGCGACAGCTTCATCACTGGGAGAAAAATGGCGGAAGTCTATTGCAGGATTACCTCATACAAGAAATAGAGGCCGATGAACGAATAATCTTCCAAAACGAAGACTTTATCGCCCTTGTTCCGTTTTGGGCCGTATGGCCATTTGAGGTTATGATCGCCCCAAAAAAACACTACCAGAACATTGCACAGCTTTCAAATGCTGAAAGAAGTAGTTTTGCTGAAATCATTAAAGTGGTCACCATAAAGTATGATAATTTATTTGAGATTTCATTTCCATATTCATCTGGCATACATCAAGCACCAACGGATGGAAAAGACCATCAAGAGTGGCATTTCCACATGTCATTCTATCCACCATTGCTGCGATCTGCAACGGTCAAGAAGTTTATGGTCGGATATGAAATGTTCGCCAATCCGCAAAGGGATATTACGGCGGAACAAGCGGCATCGACCTTATTGGGGCTTTCAAATACCCACTATACTTTAAAAACTAACTAAAATAATGGCAGCCATAACCGGTATAAAAGATCTGGCGGCAATTCTGAAAGTTTCACCGTCCACAATATCCAAAGCCTTGTCCGATAGTCCCGAGATAAGCAGGGAGACAAAAAGTCGTGTAAGGAAAATGGCTGAATCCATGGGCTATGTTCCCAACCACTATGCGCGAAGCTTGAAATCAAAACAGACGAAAACAATTGGTGTTATCGTACCCAATGTCATTGATGATTTTTTCGCTAAAGTGTTGCACGGAATCGAAAGGGAGGCTTCAAACCATGGTTTCACCGTCTTAGTTACGTTTTCAAACGATAGAAAGGCAAATGAAATCAAAAATCTAATCAGTCTGGTCAACCATTGTGTGGATGGGATTCTGATTTCCTTTTCAAAGGGAACACAAAAAAACAACGATTATGGTACTGTGGAGCGGGTTATGGGTCACGGAATGCCAATTGTGATGTTTGATCGGATATATCATGAACTTGCTTTGGATTCTGTTTCTATCGATGATTTTCAGGGGGCCTTCAAAGCAACGCAACATTTATGCAATTCAGGCTGCAATTCCATAGGGTTCTTATCATCAATTTCAGGCACCAGTGTGGGTCGGGCCAGAAAAAGAGGGTATCGGAAGGCACTGAAAGAGCATGGGCTCTTTAATAAAAAGCCCTGTAGTATAGAATTCGGTAGCTATCGAAATTTCAAAAGCATTTTGGCCAAAGGAATGAAGGAATATAAATTGGATGGAATCCTTGCCGCGGATGAGCTTTCGGCCGTCTATGCGTTAAATACCCTGAAGCAATTGGGCTATCAGGTACCGGGGGAGATCTCAATTATAGGGTTTACAGATGGTCCTATGGCGCAGTCCGCTTTTCCTGCGTTAAGTGTGGTGTCACAACAAGCGGAGAAAATGGGATCAATGGCCTTTGAATTATTGAGGGGCAGATTGACAAAGGGGTACGGAAAAATCCAAAATATGGTCATTAAACCCGAATTATTGCTTAGGGAAACCACTAATTGAGCATATGCAAATAGGAAAAAATAATAGATAAAACTGATGATACAAAAAAAACGTTCACTTGTTCCGTCTTGCACCATATTGGCCACATTATTGATGGCGATAGGGTGCAATGGGAAGAAAGAAAAAGATACGGTGCCAAAGGAGGGTCAATCCAATATCAGCATCGATATAATGATGGATCAACCCAAAAGCTTGGAAACCCCTGATGGTATGGTTTGGATTCCTGGAGGTATATTTTACCAAGGTGCGGTGGCTTCGGATAAGATGGCCATGGCCCATGAGAAACCAGTACACCAAGTGGCGGTAGATGGTTTTTTCATGGACATCCATGAAGTGACCAACGCCCAATTTTCAAGATTTGTAGAAGAAACTGGTTATGTGACGGTTGCCGAACGTGAGATAGATTGGGAAGAATTGAAACAACAACTTCCTGAAGGGACCCCCAAACCCCATGACTCTATTTTACAGCCAGGGTCTTTAGTATTCAAAAAAACAAAATCAAGTGTACCCAACCT
The DNA here is from genome assembly GCF_040112705.1 of Flagellimonas sp. MMG031. Classification (NCBI taxonomy): domain Bacteria; kingdom Pseudomonadati; phylum Bacteroidota; class Flavobacteriia; order Flavobacteriales; family Flavobacteriaceae; genus Flagellimonas; species Flagellimonas sp. MMG031. The sequence continues at coordinate 3,134,496 of NZ_CP157804.1, read as the reverse complement.
TTATGATTATTCACAGTGGTGGGAATGGAAAATGGGCGCGAAATGGAAAGAACCCAATGGTCCTGGAAGCAGTATCGAAGGCAAGGAAGACCATCCCGTGGTACACATAGCTTATGAAGATGCCCAAGCCTATTGCAAATGGGCGGGACGCAGATTACCAACGGAGGCAGAATGGGAATATGCTGCCCGTGCTGGAATGGAAGAAAGTATTTTTTTCTGGGGTAATGACCATTCCCAATTGAGCTTCTTCGCCAATTCCTGGGAAGGGGAGTTTCCAGTAAAGAACACGATGGAAGACGGTTTTGAGAACAGTGCCCCTGTTATGAGTTATCCTAGAAACGATTTTGGTCTTTATGATATGGCCGGCAACGTTTGGGAATGGACCAGTGATTGGTATAACACCAATTACTATCAAACACTAGCGTCGAATGGAGAGGTGGACCAAAACCCAAAAGGAGCAACAAATGCATTCAACCCGAACAATACTTATGTCAAGGAACGTGTAATTAAAGGAGGGTCTTTCCTCTGCAGTGCCTCATATTGTGCCAGCTATAGAATTTCAGCTCGCATGGCCACCAGTCCGGATTCTGGAATGGAGCATTTGGGGTTCAGGACAGTGAAGTCAATCTCAAAAATCAAAAAATGAAAATACTTGTAACAGGGGGACTGGGCTTTATAGGTTCCCATACCGTTGTTGAACTTCAAAATGATGGTTATGAGGTTGTAGTCGTGGACAATCTTTCCAATGCCTCATTGGATGTTTTGGACGGCATCGAAAACATCACGGGAATGCGACCCTTTTTTGAGGAGTTTGACCTGAGGGACAAAGCAAAGGTCCGATTGTTTTTTCAGAAATACACCGATATTGAAGGTGTGATTCATTTTGCTGCCTCCAAGGCTGTTGGTGAAAGTGTTGATGAACCACTTTTATATTACGAGAATAATTTGGTTAGCTTAATCAATATTCTTCAGGAACTGAAGAAGCGACGGAAAGGCAGTTTCATTTTTAGTAGCTCCTGTACGGTATATGGTCAGGCCGATGAGATGCCAATTTCCGAGGATGCCCAGGTAAAACCAGCGGAGTCCCCTTATGGCAATACCAAGCAAGTGAGCGAGGAAATTATTCGTGATACCTGTAAGGTGTGCCCAATGCTCAACGCCATAGCACTGCGGTATTTTAATCCGATCGGAGCCCATCCTTCCGGTAAAATCGGCGAACTGCCCATTGGTATGCCCCAAAACTTAGTGCCTTTTATAACACAGACCGGTGCGGGCCTAAGGGCCCAGCTTTCAGTTTTTGGTAACGATTATCCCACAAAAGACGGAACCTGTATCAGGGATTATATATATGTTGTCGATCTCGCCCGAGCACATGTGGTTGCATTGTTACGGCTTTTGGAAGGTAAAAATGACAGCGATTATGAAGTCTTCAATTTAGGAACGGGAAAAGGAAGTTCGGTATTGGAGGTGATCCAAAGTTTTGAACGTATTTCCGGCAAAAAACTGAACTATGAAATTATCGATAGAAGAGCTGGTGATGTGGTACAGGCCTATGCGAATACCACAAGGGCAAATGAAATATTGGGTTGGAAGGCGGAACACGACATTGATTATGCAATAAAAACGGCATGGGAATGGCAAACCAGGATGTTATGACGGTTTCAGGTATGTTTCAAGGAAGGGAAGTCAGGAAATACACTTTGGCCAACAAAAACGGGATGGAAGTGGATGTGCTGAACTACGGTGGAATCATTAGCCGTTGGACAGCCCCGGACAAACAAGGAAAATTTGAGAATGTGGTTCTCAGTTTTGATGACCCCATGCAATACCTGACCGAAAATCCTTTTTTAGGTGCATTGATCGGCAGATATGGCAATCGGATTGCCAATGGACAATTTACCCTTGACGGCAACACCTTTACGTTATGTAAAAACCATGGAAAGCACCATCTCCATGGTGGTTTTAAGGGGTTCGATAAAGTGTTTTGGGATATATCGGTATTGGATACATCCAAAGGTACCGCTTTGGAATTATCATATACCAGTCCTCACGGAGAGGAAGGCTACCCTGGCAAACTGCAGGTAACCGTAACATATACACTATTGGATACCAATGAACTTGATGTTCGGTACTTGGCAAAAACAGATAGGCCTACTATAGTAAATCTAACCCAACATAGCTATTTTAATCTATCAGGTAACCTTTGTAGTCCCGTTTTGGACCATGAAATCTTTTTGAATGCCGATAGTTTTCTTCCAGTGGATGACGAATTGGTTCCTACAGGTGAACTTCGTGATGTTTGCGGAACCCCGTTTGATTTTAGAAAACCCAAGTTGATAGGGAAGGACATAGAGAAGCATCATGAACAGTTAAGTTTTGGAAACGGATATGATCATTGTTGGTCGCTCAACACAGCTGAAAATAAATTTCAATTGGCTGCTTCGGCATATCACGGTAAATCAGGTCGCTTTTTACAGGTCTATACATCGGAACCAGGAATTCAATTTTATAGCGGAAACTTTTTGGACGTGAAATTACCTGGCAAATCGGAGAGCTCTTATTCAAATCGATGCGGTTTTTGTTTGGAAACACAACATTTTCCTGATACTCCTAATCATACGCATTTTCCAACGGTTACCTTAAAGCCGGAGGAAACTTATTTTTCAAGAACGCTGTTTAAGCTTTCAAGCCATTGATTCAATGAGCTTATATTTAGTTTTTATTCTACTATTACAGGAAATAAAGGACTGTATCGAATTCCGTTGATCATAAATGCAAATAGTATGGAGGAGACTAGACTTATAAGGCAAGACGGGTAAAATACTTTCGGCGTTTCGATCAAAAAGTGATTCAGCATTTAATTTGGAATGATTATCCAGATTTGAAATAACATGGATTTCGTTTTAAAAAAAACGGTACTTTTTGACGAGTTTTGATTATTTTTATTCTTTGAGGACATGTTCCTATGCTCAATCCTTACAGAAATGTGCAATAAGGTGTGCAGGATTTATAATATTGGTGCTAGTTGTTGATTAACAACAACTTACAATCATATGGATGGTTCAGTCATCCCGACGAACCATGGTTTTATGACACTAAGTAAAACCTTAATTAATTGAAAACCAGAAAATTAATTTTTTCTGGTTTTTTTTATTTCCATCTGAAACCATCGATGAGGATGTCCTATAGAGTGTCCTATTTTTGTCGGGAAAAATTCCCTAAATTGTACTTCTGTAATTGATTTTTCGTGTGATTTGACTTTCGCTTAATCCAAAGTTTAACTTAAAGCGAGAACACATGAATACCTCTAACGCCTTCAGTATCAGTTTTTGGCTGAAAAAATCAGGAAGAAAAAAAGATGGACGTTTTCCAATTTATGTCCGAATCAGATGTAAAGGAAAAAATGCAGATCTCAGTGTCCATCGATCAACTTTTGAAGAACGATGGTGTCCTGTTTTGGGAAAAATGGACCATAGGGCCAGTGAATCCGTTGTTGTCAACAAATATTTGGACGACGTCCGGGCAAAATTGCTGGAATGCCACCGACAACTCTGTGCGGAGAGCAACTTTATAACGGCACAATCCATCAAGCTTAGATATCTGGGGAAGGACAAGGTGATGCTCACCCTATTGGACCTTTTGGAGTATAACCGAACCTATGAGTTGCCCAAACTGGCCAAAGGGACAGTCAAGAACTATTCTTCTACAGAGACCTACCTGAAATGTTTCATTGCCAAAAAATATCGGGTGCCCGATATTGGGTTGGCCTCCATTGACTATGCCTTTTTGATTGAATTTGAAAACTTCCTGCGGAACTGCGAACCCATCAAGTCGTTCCAAACATTGAACAACAATGGCATCATGAAACATATGCTACGGTTCAAGAAATTGGTGACCATGGCCTATAAATTTGATTGCATCCCCAAGAATCCCTTCAACCTCTATAAAGTGAAAATGGAGGATTATGACAGTGCTTTTCTGGAAGAGGAGGAAATCTTGGCACTGGGCCAATTGAAATTCGAGGAAAAGGGGATGGAACTGGTCCGCGATATTTTCCTTTTTGCATGCTATACTGGACTGAGCTACATTGAGATCAAACTTCTCAAACCCAACGGTATCGTATCCGGCATCGATGGGGAACTATGGATCGATGTAAAGCGCCAAAAGACCAAGACCGAAGTCAAGGTCCCCCTATTGACCAAAGCCAAGAAAATCTTGGAGAAGTATGCGGATTTTCCCAAAAATGAAGATATTGTTCTTCCTGTGTACTCAAATCAAAAGGTGAATCAATACCTAAAGATCATTGCACAAAGGGCAAATATTGATAAGCACCTAACGTTCCATGTGGCCAGACATACCTTTGCAACAACAATCACCCTTATGAACGACGTACCCATAGAGACCGTTTCCAAGCTCTTGGGGCATACCAAGCTTTCTACGACCCAAAAGTATGCAAGGGTGGTGGAAAAGAAAATCAGTAAGGACATGGCCCAATTGAAAAACATATTGGATGAGAGCAGCCATAAAATTCAAGATAACAGTGGGGTTCCCAATTTGAGAATTGTACGGTAGAGCTGTAGGGGTATTGTTATTTCTATTTAGAATACCTTTCAGGAAAGCAGTTTTTGCTGATGAGCGGGTTGTTTTATGCGCAATATCGAATGCAGTTCGACTTCAACAGATAAGACAGGACACTTAGTTTCAAGGGGTCAAAAGTCAGCTGTCGCGGAAAGGGACTCTACTTCAACGCTACTTTAACATTTGAGTCCTGTTTCTGGGCTATTTGAGAACAATTGGAATCAAAATGAACTAGGCTGAATTAAACCTATCTCTCAAGCCGGTTAGCTTGTTGATTAAATCTTGAAAGCTTTCCGTTTTACCATAGAACATGCTCTCTTTCATCTCCGCATAATCTTCTTCCCATTCTGCCATAACTTCTTCAGGTGGAATGAAATTCAAAGTTTTATAACCATGCTTTGAATAATCGATCCAAGATATTCGTGCATATACTTCTCGGTGTGCCACAATTTTGTCGTACAATGCTTTGTCCTTTATTGCCGATTCCCCAAATCCTGTATCCATCATTCTGGATACATCATATAAATGCCTTGTCATTCGATGACCTCTTATTGGTCCCCGTTCTTTTGGTTTCTGAAATTCCTCATGCAATAGGAACAGTTTTTCCAAAAATGTGCGTTGAGGCAAAACTGTGGGTATATAAACGGCTTTATCAGCAAAGGATAGGCCTTTGTACATTTCCCCAATAAACGATATAACCTCTCTATTTTCAAAGGGTCCCCGAAGTGACCTGGAGCTTATTTCAACCAGTATTCTGGGTTCTAAATAGGGAACCTTGTCGACCAATGACTTATAGCGGATTTCAATGGCCAAGGGATCAGTATCTGATTCTTCAAAATCGCGGACATGGATGGTAAAATCCTTGATGCCCATTTCATGAAGCTTATCCTCTAAATCTTGTGGCAGTATCTCGCTCACAAACTTGCATGATGCCTTTCTAAGTTTTTTAACCTGTTTTCGGGAAAGATCTCCCTCAAATTCAAAAAAGGATTTATCCATACCCAGATCTATGTCCTCCGAAAAGCGCTCAATAAGTCTCCATGCCTTGCTCAAGGATGTACCTCCTTTGAAAACCAGATGGTTTGAATATTTGGTTTCGAATAGGGTGCGAAGGACAGCGACCACCCACCAATCCTTTTCTATGGCCGCCTGTGGAAGGCCTTTTAAAATACTTGTTTGAACAATCACTTCTCTTCTGTCCTGTTCGGATAAATCAAACCATTCCTTCATGTCGGTTCCCTTTTTGATAGTGAATTTTGCATAATTTCAGAAATCCAAACAGGAGCTAGCTTCATATCATGAACTATTGATTCTCTATCAACCTTTTGGAGTATCATATTTATTTTCTCCAAGGTTTTGTCATCTATATTGTGTTTGCCCAATTGGCGCAGGGCTTGCATGATAAGAATATTGGTCTCACTCTTGACGGCTAGAATTTTAGGGGAAGCCTTTTTAAACTTTATTGTATTTTCCCCAACGGATATGGTACGGGAAGTTCCGTCCGTCAAGTAAACTAAATTCAAAGGTACCTGTGTGGAAAGCCCCAGTTGGTTGAGTGCCTGAATCCCAGTGGGAATAATTCTGGCCTTATCCCTTTTAGAGATTGCTTTGGCAATTTCTTCCAAAGACGGATATAACGTCCCAAGTAGCTTGTGTTCTTTGGGATATAGATAAATGCCTTGGGCCAATCGGATCAAAAAACCTTTGTCCTCTAACCTTTTCAATGCTTGCCTTATCGCTTCAGATGTACCGAATTTGGAAAAGTTTTTCGGGAAAAAAATTTTTCCACGCTTATGGTTCGAAATTGAATTTTTTATAAGTTTTTCAGTGGGTATGGGCATTTTGTAACTTATTTTCCGTCACAAATTTAGTAAAAAAATGTGACGAATAAATTTTTGGGGAGACAAGAGTGAAAATCACAAAAGATGGAGGGTGTAAACCTAGTGCTGTTGGTCAAGACCAACAGCACTAGGCAAATTTTCCACATGGTAAACATCGGTGTTCATGAGCTATTTTGATATTTCGAGTGAATTGTGAACACCGATGTTTACCATGTAGTGAAGTTAGTTTTTTCCAGGAAGAAAGTCAATGGGGTAGGGGCTTTGTCGACGGTGTGTTATAAACAAATTAATGAACAGTGTGCTCTTGGGCCAAAATTCTTAAACTTGTCTATATGCATGGCAAGGGCAACCATTGGGTTCCCAAGGAGCGCTTTTGAAACCATTATAAATCACATCAGGTACCAACGCTTGAATTTTGCCTTATAACTTTTATTTTCTTACCAATATTCCCGAAAGTTAAGCTCGCATAATTTTCTCGGACAAGGGACGGCATAAAGCCGTTCCGTAAGTCTCTTTTTATTCCGTTTCCTTGCCACCCCAAAATTTTGTCTTCCGCTTGGTTTTTGCTCAAATATTGTTTAACCAAAATCCAAAAATCATGGAAGCACAAACAAAACAAAGAGCGACACGCAAGGGAAACGCCAAGCAATCATCAAAAGTAAAGCGACCCACACCGCAGAAGGAACGGAATGCTGTTCCACAAATCCAGATGTTGGAAATCGGTTCGGTTTCTCCAGATCCGACACAACCCCGAAAGACCTTTGATGAGCAAAGTCTCCATCATTTGGCACAGAGCATTGCCGAACATGGGGTGTTACAGCCGATCACGGTACGAAAATCAGATGATGGCTATATCATCGTCATGGGGGAACGTCGGTTCCGTGCCAGTAGATTGGCAGGATTGTCCACTATCCCTGCCATGGTAAGGAACTATGTCGATACGGAAGTTCTGGAAGTGCAGATCATTGAGAACCTGCAACGGAAGGATGTGGAACCCACAGAGGAGGCAGAGGCCATCCAGTTTCTGTTGGACCGCTACGAACCGAACGAGATTGCCAAACGGTTGGGTCGTTCCGAGAACTATATCCGCCAGCGCATCAAACTAGCAGGCTTGATCGAAGGGTTTAGGGTCTTTGTCCGAAATGGGGAAATGACCATTTCCCTTGGGGTGGCAGTGGCCCTTTTTGAACCTGGGGAACAACAGATGATGCTAGAAAGCCTTGAAGGAGAATACCAAGGGCATCGGATCAAACGGATGATTGAAAGCCGGACCTTTGACCTGACCAAAGCCTGCTTTGATGTAACGGACAAAACTTTGGTGCCCAAAGCAGGGGCATGTGTTGTCTGTCCCTTCAATGCCGCTAACCAAGGTAACTTGTTCGGGGAAGGGAAGATGGTCTGTACCCGGACATCCTGTTTTGAGAACAAAAAGACCAAGACATTTATGCAACTCTTGAAAAGGGTGAAAAAGGAGGGACTGAAACTGGTACCCAACATCAGCAAATATTGGGTGGATGAGGAACACAACCAATGGGTCATGGCCCAAATGGAAAAAGAAGGTCTTGAGGTACATTTGACCAATGAACTGGAAATTTTAAAGGAGCCTCTTGAGCCTACCATGAAAAGCATTAAAGAAGAGCACCGGCACTATGAATACACCGAGGAAGAATTGGCTGAATTCCTTGACGAAGCTTTGGAATCCTTCACCGAGGAAAAGGAGGCATGGGACAAGGCCGTGGAAAATGGATTTGAAAAGGGTATTCTACTGGAAACGGATACCTACTTGACACAGTCCATTTTTGTAAAGGTCAGGGAAGAAACCAATAATGGAAGTTCAGGTGCCAAGTCCTTGGAGGAACGGAAGATGGCCGAATGTTCCCCAGAGGAACAGATCATCAAGATTCATGCACGGGAACTTAGGAAAAAACAGATCGAGAACAACCACCAGTTCAAGGAAGTGGTGGATATGATCCGGGAAACGGATTACATCAATAGGAACAAACCTTTGACCACGGATGAAATGGTGGCCATCTCCATCTCACTGTTCGAGAACAACATTGGATATTATAGTCAAAGGGAACATTTTGAGGGGTTCATTGGGGAGGATTCCAAATTGTCCCGAGAGGAGCTGGTGGCCCGGTTCAAACAAAACTTCAAGAAAGAGACCTTCTATAAACTGATACGGTTTTTGTTGACCCGGCAGGTACACCTTGGGGAAAGCAACCATACCAATGACCTGACCAACCAATCTTTCTATGTGGCGATGCTATCCTTTTACAAAAAAAAGATCTCGGCCATTGAAGAAACATATGCAGAAAGTCGTCAAAAGCGTGAAGCAAGGATCAAGGAAAGGATTATAGTTCTGGAACGGCAGGCCAAGGCAATTGAGGATTAACAAAGATTGATGGAAGGGGCCTGTCACCAGGTCTCTTTTTTTTGGACATCCATTGTTTATCTACATCGTTATGTAAGCTATAATGTCCAACTGATTATTGTGCTCCCAGGGTTCTACTGAATGGACCAAGGTAATGGGATAGCTTCCTTTATCCCTTCCCTTAATTAAACCTATGGTTCCATTATGGGCATGGACACCAAAAAAAGAGTGGGGGACATGTTTTTTATCTAGGGTATTACTTTTAAAATTCTTTTTTGCCAAACTCACTATCAATGAACCGCGATTTGTTCTTTGCGTTACTGAAGGTATAGGATAGACTTGGGATAATTATGTCCACCACAATGATATATTTGATGGTGGTAAAAAATTCCCCTTCCCCAAAGGTCGTGAAAGCTACTCTTTGCTGCCCAAAAGCAAAAGATCGATATTTTGCCACCGCAAGGTGGTGCTCAGGCGATTGTCCAAAAAGGTCTTTCGAAACGTTAGGTCGAGGGAATATGGTTTAAAAATAAACGGGACAAGGGCATACTATCCTTTTTTATCTGCCGTTGGGTAAATATGGAATTACATGTAAGAAAAAGATTTTGTTCCATTTGTTTAATGGGATTGCTTGGTATTTTGGGTCTTGGCTGCAGTGCCGACTCGGGACAAGCGGATGATGGAAATGGATTGAACGACACAATGGATGTTTCACAGAACCGTAAGTCCGTCGGGGATTCGGCCGCAGATCTGTTGGATGGTTCCCGTTTTCCAGCACTGCACCTTGAAATATTCTATGTGGAAGGTCTAAAGCCCAGTGCAACAACCTTGGACAATTTTGAGTCCTTCTTGATGGAACGGCTCCATAAACCCGATGGGGTTACCATTGCGCTTACAGAGATTTCATCCTCGGGGCAGGCCGTTTATTCCATTACGGATATCAGGAACTTGGAGGATGATATACGTACAGCCTATAACCAAGAGGGTATCCTAAAGGTTTTTGGCCTTTTTATTGATGGGGAATATTCCGAGAACACGGAAAACGGTTCCGTATTGGGGGTAGCCTACAGGAACACCTCCTTTGTCATCTTTGCAGATACCATCCGGGAATTTAGCGGACAACCCTTGGCCCCGAGCACTACGGTTCTGGAGACCACGGTCCTTGACCATGAGTTTGGACATCTATTGGGATTGGTAAATGCCGGTACCCCATTGCAAAGTACGCATCAGGATGAGACACACGGAAAGCATTGTACCACTGAGGATTGTCTGATGTATTGGACAGCGGAAACCGGTGAGGGGCTCATCAATATGATTAGTGGCGGCACCATTCCAGGATTGGATGCAGCCTGTTTGGCAGATTTACAGGCCAATGGTGGCAAATAAAACCTTTGACCATAAAAAAAGCCCCGTTCTGGGGCTTTTCTTGTTATAATCGATGGGATTGCCTATAGCGAAGCGGTCCCGGTCACGGTGACATTGGCGCTCAACTGTAGGGCCGATGTGATATTGATGGCCCCCAGGTCGAGACCTGTGGTGGACTCCACTTCCAATTGTGAGTTGAAATAAAACTCAGTACCATCTTGGGTATAGGAAGCAAAGATGAGTTCATACTCCCCTTCGGCCAAAAAGTTAAGGCTATAGGAGTTGTTGATTCCGCCCACTTCAGCACTGGTCACGGCATTGGCGAACCTGATACTGCTCTCGCCCTGGCCCTGGGTCTCCACTTCGGCATTGTATGTGCCCTTTTCATAGGCATACACCACAATTTTATCGGAAGTATCTTGGGAATCGTTGACCGTACCCGAAATCTCTCCCGTCGCTTCTTTGTTTACGGTCCGAATACCTGCGGAAAGCTCAGAAAGCGTCACGAAATCAAAGTCCGATTCCAAGGTCCCCTGTTCTTCCTTTATGGTCTTTCGCAGGTCGAAATCGATGATGATCTCATTGGTATTGGTGGCAAAGACCTCAAAGGAATCCGTGATGTCCACAGTATTGGAAGAGGCCTCTATCCTGTCCTTGGTCCCATCGGCCATTTCCACATAACATCCGGGACTGTTGCCGTTCATGTCATTGGCATAGTCCAGGACCAATTCAATGTTGGAATAGGTCCCTGCCTCCATTTGGAGATTGCCCAAGGTCTTCGTCTGGCCGTTGACCAAGGCCGAAAGGTCAAAAGTGGTCTTGGAGAACCCCTCAATGGAGTTTCCGTCCACCTTTACATCGGAGACCGTGATGAACACCGCTTCCACGTTCGCATTGTCAATGGGTGCATCGGTCATTTTAAGGGTTGTTTGATAAGATTCCTTCTCTACATTGTCATTTTCATTGTTGTCACTACAGGATACTATCAAAAGCATTGTTCCAAAGATAATTCCCAAGTTTTTCAAAAGGGTCTTCATAAAAATTAAGATTTAAGGATTTATTATTTGTTTCAGTAATATAACAATTGGCATACGTCAAACCCTACTTGGGTCAAACAGGCCCAATACAATGCCGACTACATGGAATGATGGTTCGGACTCCCTACGATAGGGCTCACAGATGATACGGCATACTTAGAAACACATTGGATTTTTTTGATTAAAGAGGTCAAGGATCCTGGTCTGTATACGTAGAACATTGGTTCTGAAATTTTAAATCAATGAAGGTTCAATCATTTACGTTTTTCGATTGGATTGTTCAAACAACAAGCGGGAATGTGAACCTTGAAATTTGGGACAAAAACATGATTCTGGGAATCTTGTTTTCAGTAATGGCTTAATCGGTTTCCCGCTCAGTTTAAAGGATGGTCGTTTTGTAAAGCGAACTTTTTAAGGAACAAGTGAATTGTCCAATGTCCCCCACTATTTTCTTGACCAGATTAAAATTGCGTTCTCCTTAAAATTCGTGCTGTATAGGTATTCCCCGTCGAATTGCACATCCGTTGGATACTTGATGCTTTCGGTCAAGACTTGCCGCAATGATCCATCAAAGCTGTAAATCAACACCCGGCCATTTTCTTGGTCGGTAATTGCGAACTCCCTTCCCCCCATTGCAATACCGGAAGCGACGTTCATTTTTTCATTTCCACCAATGGTTTTTAGGTGTGTTCCATCGAACCCGAAGACCTGTATTCTGCTGTTGTACGCATCGGCCACATATATCCTGTTATCCTTCATCTTTACGTCTAACGGATAGTACAGCTCCCCATCTTTGTGCCCCTGCCTACCAATAGTGAAGCATTCATTCGGTGTCTGTACGATGATTCGGTGGTTATAAAAATCGGCTACAAGAACTGTATCTCCGTAAATGGAAACCCCTGCTGGGGCCTGTGGTCTTTTGGATAGTTTCAAAGGCCATCTTTTGTCATCTCTATATTGCCAGATGGTGTCCGTCAAAAATTCGGGAATAAACAGGGTGCCATTGTCAGTATGGATGTTCATTGGTCGCTGGATACCAGTAATCGAATCCAACAGCTCTCCGTCCCGGTCGATCTTGTAAAGCCTAAAATAATCAGGATCGGAAAACCATATCGCATCACCATCTTTGGCCAAAGCCAAGGGTCGGGCTTCCTCGGGCAGCATGATCTTCCGTTCGAACTGCCATTGTTTCTCGGGCTGCTCACAACTTGACATAAGGGACAGTAAAAAAACAACCTGAATAATATGTGCGGGTCTAATATTCATATCCATAGTTTACTATCGTAAGTATTAAAACCAGAAATGTAACGGTCCAAGCGTCCACGAATTAATGTGGTGCTTTTGTCCATGGTTTTGACAAGGACCTGCATTCCCACATTTCCTTTCATTTTTGATGTTTTTAAAATGGGCGAACCCAAGCGTTCCTGCCGAAATAGTGGTCAGATAGGGCTGCACGGGATGTACCCATTCAAAATTCCCACCCAAGAAACCCAGTCCCGCCACGACCGACAACAAGGTCGGGGCCAAACAGCACATTACCGGAAGAAGGGCCGCTACCAAGCTGGTGCCCAATACCATTTTGAGAATTACTTTCATAAGGCCTATTCTATTTTGGACAGTATGATCTCCCATTGGTCCGAGAGATTATCATCATCTTCATCCTGTACCGTGCCACTTAGCGTTGTCCTGCCCACCGCCAATTTTTGAACCAATTCGATAGATGTATCCTGCGATACCGCAAACCGTTCGTTATCGGTCTCGATGTACCATTGGCCATCCTCTTTCGTTGCGTTACCCATTAGAACCACTTCGGCTTTCTTTGCCGAAAAACCGTTCTTTTTGACCTCTTCCTGAATGCTACGTAAGGTAAGGTCATTTTTTTCGGCCAATCCCAAATACGCTTTTCCATCGTTCAGGCTGACGCGAACCTCCTGAAGCCCGTCCATCTTTTTCAACCCGCGTTCCAATCCATAGGCACAGGGCGCGCAGTCCATTCCATAGACTTCTTGGTCAACCCTGGCGATTTGGCCGCTTATCGTGCCTATTCCAAGAATACCGATCAGGGCCATCATTTTGATGTTTTTCATTATATGTGCTTTTTAATTTATACTGTGTTTACAACCAATAACTTAAATTTACGGCAATCCGATACCTTTCTTTTACCGAACCGGGTGTCAAATCCTGTACTACTGGAACCATCGCACCAAAGGATATGCCCCAAGCACCGTAAAGTCCTAGGAAAGAAGGTCCCACCAAAACCTTTGTACTGCGCGTATCGCTAAAATCCAGTTGTCCATCAATTTTATTGCCTCCAGGGAATTCGGCCAATGATTCGATAAAGATGCGCCAATCGGGTTTTGGGTAATCACCCATAAAGATATTGGGCCGGTACCCCACAACGGCACTCGCATAGGGCAGGTCGCCCAATCGTTCGTCATCTCTTTCAAAATAATATTGGTAACCGCCACCGATCCATGCATACCAAGTGCGTGAGGCATAGCCCGTGGAAATGGCCGCATGTATAGCGTTGCCGACATTGACCTGTCCCCTGACATTATCGGTAGGAGCGGAAACACCCACGATGGCAGTGGACTCAAACCGCTTTCCCACACCAAAGGCGTTCGAGAAAAAACGGTACCAAAGGGAAGCCTCGATATCCCCATTGGCGGGCATATTGCTATTGCCCCGTGTCCTTGGCGTCTCGCCCAACCGTTCTATCAGTGTGGGCGTGGTAAGGTTTACCTGTAGATCTTCTGTAATGCCATAGGAAAATAGGTAGCGCAACATATAGGAGGTTTCGGTTTCTGTGCCTAGGCTCATCCCGGCCACGTTCAAATCCACACCGCCTTTGGCAAGGGTCGGTGTCTGTAGCCCATAGAGGGGGCCGTGGCCCTGGGCCATCACCGATCCTGATATGGCCAATAGCAATATCAATTTGACATAGCGAATGTTCAGGAATATTCTGCAAATCATATGCAAACACTTTTCAATTATGACTGCCCAATTCCTGCTTCCACCAATTCCATTTCGGTAATGGCCGAATCCTTACAGCATTCCAAGAGCTCACCGTTCACGACCACAGCAGGCACTTTCTTGATGCCGTATTCATCCAACTTATCAAGACAGGTCTTGTCCTCACATTGCCTGACCAGATCATAGGTCGTTACCTCACATGTATCGCAGGCCAGTTCCTTTATCTTTTTGACCACGGGGTCACAGACCGGACAATTGGCCGTAAATACTTCTACTTGACGTTTCATGTTTCTGTTTTTTAAATAGTTTAAAATTTCCTGTACGCGACATGGAATTCAAACAATGCATCAAAGGTAGAATGGTGGGTAGGGTGGTCTCCAAATAAAATTTCAAAAAAAAAAGCCCGCATCGTGCAGGCCATCCAATCGGTAGTGATTATGGGGAGGTCAAGCATTTTTGTGGTTTTCGAGTTTGGCCTTGAGCGCATCTATTTCCTTCATCTTTTCCGTTAGGCTGTCCAATTCCAAATCTGGAAATTGCTTTCGTATAAATTCGATACGTTCTTCATTGCCGCAATTTCCTGGACAGGCCTCGACAGTCTCGGATATCTTGATGGCGAGGGTCTTTCGATAGGTCTCATCGAGGAGCAGGTGATGTGCCTTGTCCAAGGCGTTCTTCACTGCTTTGAACTGTACCAAAATCTTCTCGGGGTCGGAACTTTCGTCCAATAACCTGACCAAACCGTTTACCTGTCCATTGATGCTTTGAAGTCTTGTTTTGATGTCCTGGCTTAAATCTTTTGGTATCATAATTTATATTTTATCTGCAATATATGGTTGTGAAAAGGTTGGTCAACCACTATTCTCGTCAACAACAGGAAGATTTATTCTGTATGGGTGGACAGGCGACAGAGCCATAGGAACAAAAAACACAGCAATCGCCTTCTTTAGGTCGAATTACTTCGTGACAGTTTTTACATTCATAAAAGTACTGGCAAGCATCGGTTGGCATTTCTTCCTCTTCTTGGTACCCACATTTGGGACAGGTAATGGTAGATAATATTTTTGTATCCATATTATTCGGAAACCTTATAGCCCGTATTGTTGATGGCCTTTATGATTCGTTGCTCCGTAACTTTGGTACGGTCATATTTAACTGTAGTATTGCTTTTTTCATAGCTTGCTTTTACTGAAACGATACCGTCCAATTTGTTGACCTCGTTCTCAATGTGGTTTTCGCAGCCGGAACAGGTCATTCCTTCCACTGTAAAGGTTATATCTACCATGTTGTCCTGGGGCACATATATGATTTCCTTGGTCGGTTGGGCATAAAAAAGCCCTGAGAAATATGGAAATGCCAGCATCAGTCCCGCAAAGAGGGTAACAAATAGCAGGAACCTTTTTGATTGTAGAAAGGAAGGTTTTACATCATTTTCACAGGCACAATCAATTTCTTGCTGCGATTTTGACTTTAGCTTCTGGTACCAGGCAAATCCAAGTACCAATACGGTCAGGCCTATAAAAAATGGTCTGAAAGCTTCCAGCCATGCAAAGGTAGATGCCATTCCGCTGGTGCCCGCAATCAATGCAAGCACAGGTGTGATGCAGCATAATGAGGCTGTGATCGCTGTAAAAACTCCAGTGAACATTGCTGAATATGATGATCTTTCTATGTTCATTCTATGCAACTTTTTTGTTTTCCTGAAGCCTGCTGAAGATGCCTTCCAACACCTCGCTTTGGCCTTTTACCAGTGAGTAATACAAGGTTTGGCCTTCCCGTCTGGAGGTAATTAGACCAGCATCCTTCATCTTACGGATATGCTGCGAAATTGCGGGTACGGTCATTTCCAGTATATCTGAAAAATCACAAGGGCAGAGCTCACCTTCCTTGTTCAGCAGGAAAAGAATCTTCAATCTGGTCTCATTTCCTGCTAGGGCCAGTACCTTACCAATAGTGTTGATTGAATTCGAACTCATCCGTAGTGTCTCGCGACAGCGCATCAACTGCTTTTGGTCCGCCTCGGCGCGGGTGCAACTTAATTCAAGGGCCATGATAAAAATTTTATTAAAGATAAGGTTATATCATTATATAAGCAAATGCTTAAATAAATTGTGTTTTTTTATGACCGGTTTATGGAACGACTGGCTTATCCTTCAAGGAAGCATCCCATTACAGGTCAACTTGCCCCTTTTGAATAGGACTTTTATACATCCGACGTGGCCTTTAGTACTGCCCGCTACAGAAATTGAATCTTTTAGGCCACCATTTTGTACTATGATTAAGACCGTTTATTACGGTCAGTTGGACACCTGTCCATTACAAGGAACGTTTGCTTGTTCCACTTGCCAACTGTACTTTGTTTCGTGTTGCATGGCAGTTGTAGAGGCTTGTTCCAGCAGTGATTTATTTTTTCGGTTATATGAGCGTTCTTGGATACTTTGATTTTTTCCAGACGAATTGGGATTGGGACGTGCTCTGGTAAAGCCATAGCCTTTTGGGGCGTTGGAATGGATTGGAAATTTCCTGTCTTGAATTTTGGATGGTCCGGATTGCCCCATTTGATCATCCCTTGAAATTTGAAATGGAATGCTCTTGGTTCCACACACTAAATCTTCAATAGGTCCTTTCCGGATTTTGCAATGCAGTTGCACCAAAGTTCTGTTATCTTTGCAAAGTGAAATTTTTTACCGTCATATTATCCATCTACGTGTTGGCACTCAATGTGGTTCCTTGCAGTGATGCGGGTAACGTAACAGAAGACTCCCAAGGTGTTTATCTGGTTCAATTTGATGGTGAACACAGCGAGAATTGTGAACTATGCTCACCATTTTGCCACTGCCATTGCTGCCATGTGCACACGGTGGATTTTGGTATAGCTCGATTCCAGCCGCTTCAAGAGACTTACCTTGAAGAGGTTTTCACCCATTTTGAAGGATTGGGCAAGGAATTTACCGACCCACTATTTCAACCTCCACAGGTTTAATTCAGTTTTACAGGATAGCTATATCCGATTATGAGGTTTATGGACTTTGAACTTTTCAAAGACCTGTTCCCTCATACTTGCAACCCTATTGCATTGGTTCAACTGAATTAAAACACATTTTATATGATCAACAGAATCATTGATTTTTCAATCAATAACAAATTTATTATAGGTCTGCTGACCCTCGCATTGATTGGTGCGGGCGTTTATAGCATGACCCAAGTTCCCATCGATGCCGTACCGGATATCACCAATAATCAAGTGCAGGTCATCACTCAATCACCTAATCTGGGAACAGAGGATATTGAGCAATTCGTGACCTATCCCGTGGAAGTTGCGATGAGCAACCTACCCAATGTCAAGGAAATCCGCTCTGTTTCCCGTTTTGGGCTTTCTGTGGTGACCATTGTATTTGACGATGAGGTGGGCACTTATTTGCCCAGACAACTTGTAGCCGAAAAACTGCCCGAGGTTCAAGAACAGATCCCTTCGGGTTTTGGCAAACCCGTTATGGGTCCAATTTCAACGGGATTGGGCGAAATCTATCAATATACCCTTGAAGTAGATGATGAACATCAAGGTGAATATTCGGCAACCGAACTGCGTACGATCCAGGACTGGATTGTACGGAGACAGATGGCCATGGTGCCCGGCGTGGTGGAGGTAAACGCCTTTGGCGGAAACAAAAAGCAATACGAAGTGGCGGTTGACCCGGACGAACTTCGCGCCATTGGTATAACCATTACAGAAGTGTTCTCGGCCCTTGAAAACAACAACCAGAATACAGGCGGGGCCTACATCGAGCGTAACCACCAAGCCAACTTCATTCGTGGTGAAGGGCTGGCCAGGACCATATCGGATATCGAAAACATGGTGGTCAAGGCCGTTAATGGCATTCCCATCAAAGTGAAGGATATAGGTAAGGTAAGCATGGGAAGTGCGGTACGCTATGGTGCGCTTACCAAAGATGGAAAGGGCGAAGCCGTGGGCGGAATGATCTTGATGCTCAAAGGGGCAAATTCCAACGAGGTGATCGAGAACGTGACCCGACGTGTGGAACAGATACAACGGTCCCTTCCTGAAGGGGTGTCCATCAAACCTTTCCTTGACCGCAGCGAATTGATCGCCGAGACAACAGGCACGATAACTGGGAACCTTTTGGAAGGTGGGCTTATCGTGATCTTCGTGTTGGTCTTGCTGTTGGGGAATTGGCGTGGCGGACTCATTGTGGCTTCGACCATACCCTTATCCCTATTGTTTGCCTTTATTCTGATGAATGTTTTTGATGTATGGGCAAACTTGATGAGCTTGGGGGCTATCGATTTTGGAATCATCGTGGATGGTGCGGTGATCATCGTAGAGGGCACCGTTTTTTTAATGTACTCCTATGTGGTCAAAAAGAATGGCGTTAGTGCAGAAACACGGGATGACATCGCCGCTAAGGCCTCCAAAAAAATGATGAACGCCGCTTTCTTTGGCCAGCTGATCATTCTGATCGTGTTCCTGCCCATTTTGGCCTTGGAGGGTGTCGAAGGGAAAATGTTCCGGCCCATGGCCCTCACCTTCATTTTTGCCATGATCGGGGCCATGCTATTGTGTCTTACCTATGTGCCCATGGTTTCGGCATTGTTCCTACGGCCGCCAAAATCCAAAAAACAATCCTATGGCGATAGGTTCGTGCATTGGATTGAGCAGAAATATGAACCGTTGTTGACCAAATCACTTTCCAAGGCCAAAATGGTCGTAAGCATTGCACTTGGCCTTTTTGCCATTGCCATTTTCGCCTTTACGAGAATGGGTGGTGAGTTTATCCCGCAATTGGACGAAGGTGATATTGCCTTTCATGCCATCTTGAAACCCGGCAGTTCCCTGTCGGAAACCATCGAAACCACGACAAAGATTGAACGTATCGTGAAGGCCGAATTTCCCGAAGCGGAAACCGTTCTCAGCCGTATCGGTGTCGCCGATGTACCAACGGACCCGATGCCCATGGATATCGCCGATGTCTTCGTTATCCTCAAACCAACGGATGAATGGACATCTGCAGAAAGCAAGGATGAATTGGTGGAAAAAATGAAGGAGGCCATCAGTATCGTTCCCGGTGTGAATTTTGAGTTTACCCAACCTATAGAAATGCGCTTCAACGAATTGCTTACGGGTGTTCGTGAGGATGTGGCCATTAAATTGTTCGGGGAAGACCTCGGCATATTGGCAAGCAAGGCCGAGGAAATGGGGGAAATCATTGCCACCGTTCCCGGTGTGGCAGATATGAAAGTTGAGGCCACGGACGGCCTGCCACAAATCACCATTGACTATAACCGCAATAAATTGGCACAGTACGGTCTAAAGATCGAACAGCTCAATAAAGTGGTACAGGCCGCCTTTGCAGGAGGAAAGGCGGGCGTAATCTTCGAGGGTGAAAAACGGTTTGACCTGGTCGTAAGGCTTCAAGAGGAAAACCGCCAAGGCATCGAGGACATCCAGAACCTGTTCATCAACCTGCCCAATGGTTCGCAAATCCCATTACGGGAAATTGCCGAGGTAAGTTATGAACCCGGCCCCATGCAGATAAGCCGTGACAATACCAATAGGCGGACCTATGTGGGCATCAATATTCGCGACCGTGACGTAAAATCCGTTGTAGAGGATATCCAAGAAAAATTGGATGCCCAGTTTGACCTGCCCACAGGATATTACATTCGGTATGGTGGAGCTTTCGAAAATCTGGAACGCGCCAGCAATAGATTGCAAACTGTGGTCCCTATTGCCTTGTTCCTGATTTTCATATTGATTTATTTTGCGCTAAAGTCCTTTCCACAGACCTTGATGATCTACCTCGCCATCCCGATGGCCACCATTGGCGGTGTGTTCGCCCTCTGGTTAAGGGATATGCCCTTTAGTATTTCCGCGGGGGTCGGCTTTATCGTGCTTTTTGGCGTGGCCGTTCTGAACGGACTCGTCATGATAAGTGGTCTCAATGAACTGAAGGAAGAAGGCGTGACCAATCTTAAAGGTAGAATTATAGAAGGCACCAAAAGACGGATTCGTCCCATTATGCTCACGGCCTTTACGGATATTTTAGGGTTTCTTCCCATGGCCGTTTCGGCTTCGGCCGGGGCAGAGGTACAGCGACCTTTGGCCACCGTGGTCATTGGTGGCTTGATAACTTCGACCCTCTTGACCCTCTTTATCCTACCCATCTTTTACCAATGGGTCGAGGGACGTTCGGAACGGATGAGGAAACCCGACCCGAAATGGGGTACCCCTGTGGTCATGGTCCTTCTTTTGTTCGCCACCGCACTGCCTGCCAAAATGCATGCGCAAGAAGGTTTTGAAAATGCACGGCAGATCCAGCCTAAAGATTCACTGCCCGCTATTTCATTGGAAAAGGCGGTGGAAGTTTCCAAGAAAAACTACCCGCTGTTGAAAGCGAAACAATGGGAGGTCCAAAAACAAACCGCCCTAAAAGGTATGGCTTACGACCTTGGCAATACCCAAGTCTTTACAGGTGGCGAAGAAATTGCGGACGGACAAGGAATTTATACCTTGGTTGGGGTTGGACAACAGAATATCGACCTGTTGGGCATCAGTGCAAAAAGGCGTTTGCAGAGACAACGCATCGCTTTGGCCGAGACAGCTCTTGACCTTTCCGAACTGCAAGTGGAACAGGAGGTCAAAAAGGCTTGGTCAGAAGCCTATCGACAACGACAGAAATTTGAACTGTACCGTGAACTGGATTCCATTTATTCACAGTTTAAAAAAGCAATAGAACTCAACTTCAAGGTAGAAGCCATTTCCCGGCTGGAATATTCATCGGCCACAAATCAGGCCTTACAAATCAACAATCAACTGCAACAGGCCGAAAGTGATTATGCCATCGCCCTGCAAAAGCTCAATCTTTGGTTGGTTTCGGACATCTACTATTCCGTTCCAGAAAAGCTTGATGAAAGTGCGGTAACGGTTTTGGGATGGGACGGGGATTTGGGAAAACACCCAGAGCTGGAACTTTCACAAAGGCGCATCGAAGAGGCCGAGGCGACATATGATGCGGCACGGGCTGACCTGCTGCCTAAGTTCAACCTTCAGGGCGGACTGCAACAGGTCAATGGCAATAGCGGGTTCTACACCTATCAAGCCGGCATTTCGGTTCCTTTGTTTTCAGGTGGACAGCGTAGTCAAGCCAAGGCCGCCAAAATTGAAAGTGAAATCGCAAAGACCAATGCGGATTATACCAAACGCCAGCTGCAATCCGAATATCGGCAGGCGGTGCAAGCCTATCGGAAATGGAGCGCATCGTGGCAATTTTATAGGGACAAGGCCTTGCCGCTTGCCCAAGAGCAGCGCAGGGGAGCATTGTTGGCCTACGCGGAGGGTGCGGTGGACTATGCAGCGTTCACACAGATTATTCGGGATGCCATAAACACGGAAATGGATGCACTTGACGCTCTTGACAACTATCTGGAATCAGTATTTGAACTACAATATTTTAAACAATAGACAAATGAACAATCTTTTTAAATATAGCGTTATCGGGCTCGTGACGATGCTCTTGGTTCTTACTTCCTGTGGGAATTCCAAAGCCGATACTGAGGAAGCAAAGCAAAAAAATCCTGAAGTGGGTGAAATGCACAAAGAAGGTGAAGCCAAAGAAGCCATGCTAACGGAAACGCAATTCCGCAACCTTAACATGAAAATCGATACCGTTGCCCCACGTGTTATGAAGCAATATGTGGAGGCCAATGGCCAACTGGAGGTCCCACCACAGAACGAAGCGACCATTACTACCGTCGTGGGTGCCAATGTGGTGTCCATAGAGGTCATTGAAGGCGACAAAGTAAGCAAAGGTCAAACGGTTGCCTCTGTCCCACCCCAATATCATCCAGAAACAGACCGATTTCCTGAACGCCTACAGTAACAGCCAGTTTCTTAAGAAGGAATTTGAAAGACAAAAAACCCTGTATGATGCCGGGGTGGGCAGCGGGGCCAACTTTCAAAAGGCCGAAGCGGAATACCGGGCCTCCCAAAGCCTGGCAAAAGGATTGGAAGCACAGTTGGAACAATTGAACATTAGTGCATCCGGGGTCAGAAACGGTACGATTTACCAACGGGTGGCATTGCGAAGTCCCATTGAGGGATTTGTCCAAAAAGTAGCGGTGAAGACCGGGCAGTACGTAGAACCGCAGACCGACCTATTTGAAATCGTTGACACCCATCACGTCCATGCCGATTTAATGGTGTTTGAAAAGGATGTGTACAAAGTAAAGGTAGGCCAGCAAGTATCCTTCAATGTACAATCCATTCCCGGAAAGGAACTTACTGCGAAAATTTATTCCGTAGGGAAAACTTTCGAGCAAAATCCCAAAGCGATACACGTCCATGCTGAAATCGAGAACAAGGAAGGGCAGCTGATTCCAGGGATGTATGTTGAAGGACGGATTGAAATCCAAAAATCCGAGACCGTTGCGGTGCCTGAAAGTGCAATAAGTTCGAACGAGGGAAAGAAGTATATTTTTAAAGCGGAGCGTGAAGGCAATGACTGGAGCTTCAAACCTGTCGAAATTAACACAGGCCCAAATGACGGGGATTGGGTCGCCATCGATTTTGTAGATTCCGTTGGGCCATATACTACATTTGCATACAACAATGCCTACTATTTAATGGCCCAAATGAAAAAAGGGGATGCGGGACATAGCCATTGATAAAATTACAATATGATGACAGACATTGAAAAAACATTGGAAAACAAAGGTGTACGCCCAACGGCGATGCGTATTTTGATCTATAAATATTTGGCTGAAAAGGAAGTGGCCATTGCCCTGACCGATATGGAGAACGCTTTCTCAAAAGCGGACAGAACCATTGTACCGGACCCTGAAGACCTTTGAGGAAAAACGAATTGTGCACCAAATAGATGATGGCACCAATATTTCAAAGTATGCCCTGTGCGAACCAGGTTGCAATTGTGAAATGGAACAAGATCTGCACCTGCACTTTCATTGCGATAACTGTGATGAAACGGTCTGTCTCACTGAGCATAAGATTCCCCATATCAATCTACCTGATGGGTATGTGGCAGAAAATGCCAATTTGGTCATTAAGGGAATCTGCGACAAATGCAGCGGTCAATAAATGCACTTCCGTTGCACGAAACTAATTACGACCTTACCGTCTATGAAAAAGAAAAAAGTAAAACTACGTGATCTAGGTTCAAAGGAACGCCAAGGCGAACACGGACACGAGAGTGGCCATAACCATGGCGGTCCTGAAGGTGTATCTAAATTCAAGACCTATTTACCGGCCATTTTCAGTTTTGTAATGCTCATCATCGGCATAGCAGTGGACTATTTTGATGCTTTCCCGTTTTTCAAGGGCTGGATAAGGATCGCATGGTACACCCTTGCCTATTTGCCTGTTGGTTTCCCTGTCATCAGAGAAGGTTGGAACAGTATAAAGCATGGTGATTTCTTTACTGAATTTTTCCTGATGTCCATTGCCACTCTAGGGGCCTTTGCCATAGGCGAATACCCAGAGGGCGTGGCCGTAATGTTGTTTTACGCCGTGGGCGAACTGTTCCAAAATGCAGCAGTCAATCGGGCAAAGGGAAATATTAAGGCCCTTTTGGATGCGCGACCGGACGAAGCTTTGGTGCTTCGTAACGGGAATTTCGTTACCGTAAACCCCGAAACCGTCGAAATTGGCGAAAGGATACAAGTACGTGTGGGGGAGAAAATCCCCTTGGACGGTATTCTCTTATCCGAAAGAGCTTCCCTCAATACGGCGGCAATTACTGGCGAAAGTAGGCCCGACACCATAAACAAGGGTGAAAAGGTCTTCGCCGGAAGTATAAATCTCGATGGTGTTATCGATGTAGAAACATCCAAAGAATTCAAGGACAGTTCCATCACTCGAATCTTGGATATGGTACAAAACGCTACAGCCAGAAAATCAAAGACAGAACTGTTCATTAGAAGATTTGCAAGAATTTATACACCCATTGTGGTTTTCCTTGCCATCGGTTTAACGTTCTTGCCCTACTTTTTTTTAAATGACTATGTTTTTAGGGATTGGCTCTATCGCGCTTTAATATTCCTTGTGGTTTCCTGTCCCTGTGCCTTGGTTATTTCCATTCCGCTCGGCTATTTTGGTGGTCTGGGAGCGGCATCCCGAAACGGGATCCTCTTCAAAGGTGCATCTTTTTTGGAAGCAATCACCAAAGTGAACACGGTAGTGATGGACAAAACGGGAACCGTTACCAAAGGGGTTTTTAAAATCAAGGAAATCAAGGCTGTCAAATTTGAGGAAGTCGAGCTTATGAAATACTTGATGGCCATGGAGGAACAATCTACCCATCCCATAGCAAAGGCTATTTTGGAATATAAAGCCGAAGGCACGGATATGAAGGCAACCGATGTAACGGAAGTTGCGGGAAAGGGATTAAAGGGAACGGTCAATGGGAATACAGTGCTGGTGGGCAATAAAGCCCTAATGGCCTCAAACAACATTGATGTGCCTCCAGAAACCGATGATATTGTAAATTCAATTGTAATGTTGGCCATTGATGAAAAATTTGTCGGCTATGTTACCATTGCGGACGAACTCAAGGAAGATGCCCATCAAGCCATCAAACAAATCAGGGATGCTGGGATTTCGAAAATCATAATGCTTTCGGGTGACAAAGATTCCATAACGCAACATGTCTCGAAAAAGTTGAACATTGATTGGGCAAAGGGCGGCCTGTTACCAGAAGATAAGCTCAGCGAAGTTGAAGAACTCAAAAAACAATCCGACACAAAAGTGGCTTTTATGGGCGATGGCATTAATGATGCGCCTGTTCTGGCCGTCAGCGATGTGGGCATTGCCATGGGAGGCTTGGGTAGTGATGTGGCCATTGAAACAGCCGATGTCATCATTCAGACCGACCAACCGAGCAAGATGGCACGAGCCATTAAAATAGGACGCTCCACCCGAAAGATAGTTTGGCAAAATATTGGGCTCGCTTTTGGCGTGAAGGCATTTGTGCTCATCCTTGGAGCGGGAGGCCTAGCCACGATGTGGGAAGCAGTTTTTGCTGATGTGGGGGTTGCCTTATTGGCAATATTGAATGCTGTTCGACTTCAGCGGATGAAGTGGAACACTTAGTTTCAAAGAGGAACCATTTTTTGGGCTAACTTATATTTCAGCCGTTGTTGGCAGCTCCATGGTTGGCCAAGACCTTCAATAAAATTGTATATGAGACACTTCGCAGGTTGTGACACCCAAACAACTGTCCTTGTTTTGGAGGGGACTTCAGGAAGGTTAGGGGTCTGATTCTTCGAGAAACGGCGACAGGACTTATGAGACAATATGAAAGCTTCCGGGCATAAAGAATCTTATCCGAACAATTACGAAATGCTTATCACTGTAGATGAAAAATAATCCGGTCGTAGGGTAACTCCAATACTTTTGTTCCCTTATTGTCGTAATGTTTGATGAAACTTCATTTGGGCAAAACGGAAGTCGCCCAAACGGATTTTTGGTGCGTCCTTCCTTTGCAAACCCTTCTTGGGGTTTTGCCTATAAGGCCGCAAATCCGCTTGTCCGCCCATCAAATTTTAAGGGTCCCGTAATAAAAGAAGCCCTGATTGTTTTTCGGGGCATCGAAAAACAGGGCAGGGCCCAAGGACTTCCAATCAGGACACCATCGCCTGCAGTCGCTTAACTTCCCGTACGCTCCCTTGCCAATGGGTCGGATGGAATTCCTAGGGCCCTCATCGAACCTGTCAAGGCCAAGGCAGGTTTTGTCCATAAATAGGGTTTCCACTTCCTTGAAAACCTTAAGGTTTTACTACGTCGCGGAGCCTCCCGATTTCTGTCCAAAAGCCTTGACAGAACCCCCTTCTTTTATTGTGCTACGCACGTAAGAAGCAAACAAACGCCCCTTAAAATTTGGGAGACAAAAACCAAAAAAATAGAGGGGAAATTTTTAACCCTGTTTGCTGATCTGTCCATACTGGAGGACGGCAGGCCTTTAAAACTTTTTATCATGAGTACATTGAGAAACAAAGTGCAACTTATTGGAAACGTGGGGCAAGACCCTACCATCACAGACCTTGACAAAGGCAAACGTGTGGCAAGGTTCACCATGGCCACCAACGAACATTACAAGAACTCCGAAGGGGAACGGGTGACCAATACCGAATGGCACACCATCATCGCATGGGGGAAATTAGCCGACATCATCGAAGGCTTCGTGACCAAGGGCAAGGAAGTTGCCATCGAAGGGAAATTGACCTCCCGATCCTATGAGGACAAAGAGGGCAATAAAAAATATGTGACCGAAGTGGTGGCCAGTGAGATCCTGCTTTTGGGCGGTGGTGATAACAATACCACCGAGTAAAATGGATAGGGGGTGTCCAGTCTTTGGGCATCCCTTTCTTTTTCATCCTTAACACATTTGAAATGGAACACCGTGTCAATGAAATACAGATCAGTTATCGGGAAAAGCTCAGTACCCTGAAATCCCTGTCCGTGACGAACTCCAATGAGGTGGCGAATCTATTGTTCCAAAATTGGGACAACAAGACCATAGGCCTGCACGAGACCTTTAAGATCGTGCTGCTCAACCAGTCCAACAAGGTAAAGGGCATTTATCCACTATCCCATGGGGGCATCACAGGTACCTTGGTAGATCTGCGCATCCTTTTTGCCATTACCCTAAAGACCCTTTCCGTGGGGATCATCCTCGCCCATAACCATCCTTCTGGACAACTCAAGGCAAGTTATCAGGACAAACAATTGACCCAAAAGATCAAAAAGGCGGCACAGCTTTTTGACGTCAAGATTTTGGATCATCTTATCCTAGCGCCCGATGGTAGGTATTACAGTTTTGCTGATAATGGAATTCTTTAATCCAATGGTCATGGAAGCGAATACAGCGAATACAGAAATGACGGAATTTGAAAAATGGTTGGAAGAACAATATGACCCAAGGTATTACCCCGATGGGTTCGATCCAAGCCTATATGATCTGTGAGCAATGAACTATCAAAGTTTTGAATAATGGTCTATTTGAACGTTACCAACCTTGATAGCGAGACCCAGGAACGTTTGCTTTCCGTATCCAAAGAAGATGTGGAAAGCCGTTCCGGGACCGAATTGCTCCAATTTGCAGAAACGCATGATAAGGACTATGATACCCTCTTGGAAGATGCCTGCCCTGAGCGGAGTCGAAGGGAAGCTTTGCGAAACCTATACCATTATGATTTCGTATTCAATATGTGAATGCCAAAACACACCATCGAAGCCCATCCATCACGATGGGCTTTTTTTATGGGTTCATGGTTGGTTTTTAGGTGGGTCGAACACCCAAAAACCAATTTGGGAAATTCTTGTTTGCAAAGTACTGGGCAACCCCAAAGAATACCTATCCCTTATTTGACCGCAAGTTCGCCCTTCAAAAATGTTCCCATCAAAAGACTACGGCATAAACCGTTCGTACCTCACTCCTTATTCCGTTTCCTTTTGAGCTGAAATTTTTGGGAAGTGCGGGGATGCCCTCAAATAATTAATAATCTAAAATCATGTATTATGAAAGCAATTGTAAAAAAGTCATTGGAGATCCCTGCAAAGAAACATCCAAAGAAAAGCGTTGTCAAAAAGACAGCGGATGCCACGGTGGACAAAACCTACTCCTTAGTGGTCAATCTCTGGATATTCAGGTATGAATACTACAGGGAACAGACCACTACTGTCCCATCGGAGGACTGACGGGAACAAGACCCTTGAAAAAGGGTCTTTTTTTTGGCGTTCCGTAGCGCATCTGACGCTGGGGAAAACGAAAAATGCCCGTTTCATATATGTTGCGGGCAAATGATGCATTTGCCCGCAGAACGCATTTTTGTACCTAGAGGAATGTGGGTATATTTAAGAGGCTACATCGTAGTCAAGTTTGCACGGCATTACAACTTGATCTGACTTTCCGAAAGTCCGTGCTCCATAGGGTAAAATAGGATAAGGGACGACGGTCTTTTTAAGATGGTTTGTGCGATGCTTTTTGGGCCTTTGGCGCAAAAAGGAGAAGCAAGAGGATAGCGTGCTGGCGCAGCGCTACCGATCATGGTTGCTCCGCAAGGCCCTGTTTATGGGGGTTTTGGGGAATCTTGAAGATTTCAGGCAATCTGCTTTTGGTGAAAAAGTCCCCCGAGGCCAATAAAAACAAGGAATATTTGGTGAAAAAATGGATAAAGGATACGAAAAAGAACGGTTTGCGGCCATGAAGGTCAAAGTTTCCGTTGCTAGGAAATTTAGGCGGTTTTCCAAAACGTTTGGGAAATCACAATCCCTGACCCTTTTGGCCATGATGGAATTTTTTGAACGACATGGGATTTCCCCGGACCAACATTTTGGGGAGACCATCGCCAGTATGAAATTGTTCATAAAGCGACGCTTCAATGCCATGGTGGCCATCATGCGAAGCATCGAAAAGGAACAGACCCTGCCCACCGTCAGTATGATGCAGGCCCTCTTTCAGCAGGAACTGGACCCCGAGGAGGGGGACGAATGGGAAGGGGACTTTGAATTTTTTGAAAAACAATTGACCGAGATCAATACCCCTACCAACCCTGAACTCTTGGATAAGGAGACCACGGTGCCCAAGATCGTCCATGAACTGCTGAAGGAACAACTGGAGGAACTGAAACAGGATTTTGGCCATGTACTGGACCATGTATCGATGGCCAAGAACCGCTTCGGGAAGGATCATCTTAAACTGGACCTCAAACCAGGGGCCATTGAACAGTACCGCACCAAACTCAAAAATCTATAAGCATGTACATCGCCATCACAAGACAACACTTGGGAAATAACTATCATGGCAGTGCCGGTGATTTTGTCAAGTATTTGGAAAAGGAGAACGAAGGGAAGGCCTTGGAAGAGCAAGAACTTTTTTTCAACCAGACCGAAAATGACATTGATGCCCAAAGGGTCATTGCCGAGATCGATGCCAATACGGCCAAACTTTCGAAACGGGATCCGAAGTTCTATTCGATCATGGTCAGCCCCTCCCAAGCCGAGCTCAAGCATATCGGAAATGATCTTGAAAAACTGAAGCAGTACACCCGGGAACTGATGAAGACCTATGCGGCTTCCTTTTATAGGGACAAAGAGGTGACGGTCAATGAGGTATTGTATTTCGCGAAACTGGAAAGGGAACGTACCTATTCCGAAAAGGACAAAAAGGTCAAGGAGAACCAAGCTTATGCCAGTAAGATTTTGGAACTGCAACACCAGATCAGGGCCATAAAAGAGGGTAGGGAGCAAGGGGACATGGACAAACTTCAGGAAAAAATCAAGGCTCTGGAAATGGAGGTACCCCATAAACAGAATGGGAAACGCATTGTTCCAGGCATGGCCAAGGAAGGCCACCAGAGCCATATCCATATCATTGTCAGTCGTAAGGATGTCACCAATTCCCATAGCCTCTCCCCAGGGTCCAAGTTCCGGAACTCGGAAACCACACTTAATGGGGAAAAGGTAAAACAGGGCTTTGATCGGGACAGATTCTATCGGACGGCTGAAAAGACCTTTGACAAACAATTCGGGTACCGCCGGAACTTTGTGGAGACCTACCATGCCCGAAACTTGTTGGATAAGGATCCCAAGCAATTCTTTGCAGCCCTTTTGGGATTGCCAACCAATGAAAAACAGGCTGCCAGACAATTGTTGTTCAAGGCGGGAATCAAAGTGCCAAGCATCCCCACCAATAAAGCGCAGTTGGCCTATAAAGCGATGATGCAACTGAAAAAAGGTATCGGAAAGGCCATGGAGTCAGGATCGATTGGAATTTAAAATTAGCTATATGGAAAATTTAGGATGGATTGAAATAGTATCTGGTATGGTGTTCGGGGGAGGAATTTCCTATTTGGCCAATCGGTATCTCAAATTTGGGTTTGTGATATGGTTTTTGGGCATTGTTCTTTTGGCTGTGGCCAATGGTTTATTTTGGGGATGGGATGTTTTTATTAAGGGGTCATTGGCACTTTGGTTGCCGTTGTTTTTTGTCCATGTGGTGATCTATGGCCTTGTAGATCACTATAAAGACGATAAGAAACCCTCCAAAGTTTTTGAGGTGAAAATGAAAGTAAGAGGGATGCCCTTGGTGTTGAGTAATATCAGGCGAGGGGTTTCTGTCATGGCTTCTGCAGGGAGCGGAAAGACGGAGAGCGTCATCTATAATTTCTTAAAGCATTTTCAAAAGGAGCATTTTTCAGGGGTCATCCATGATTACAAGGATTTTGAGATTACAGAAATGGCCTATCCCCTTTGGAAGGGGGAACAGGTGCCTTTTAAGATTGTTTCCTTTGGACCTATTTATAATCGGGTCAATCCAATAGCTCCCCGATACCTTCCTGATGAGGAGAGTGTCCATGAGGTATCCCGGGTGCTGTTGGAGAATTTGATGGAACATCGGGACTCGGATGAGAATAGTACCTCCCGGTTCTTCAAGGATGCAGCAGAGGGCTTGATCAGTGGATTGATTTGGCGATTAAAGACCGATTATCCGCACTATTGTACCCTCCCGCATCTAATGGCTGTTTTCCAACAATTGGCCACCAAGAGCTTGATTAAGTTTTTAAAAGGGAACATCACTTCTCGGGCCATGTCGGATGCCTTTATCAGTGGCATTGGGTCGGAAAGGCAAACAGCAGGGGTGCTCAGTACCCTGGCCAACGGTTTTAAAAAGATCAGTACCCGAAAGATCTTTATGGTGCTTTCCAAGGATGAGATTTCCTTGGATATCAATAATGAAGACCACCCTTCCGTCATTGCCTTAGTGAATAACCCTCAAAAGGATGCTTCCCTTTCTCCTGTGATCGCCACGATCATCCATACGATCTCAAAGCAGATGAGCCAACGCAATCGGAAACCATCCTTTATGTTGTTGGAAGAAGCCTCGACCCTACGGCTATTGAACATGCATCGAATACCGGCCACACTCAGGAGCTATGACATCGTTAGTGTTTATGTGCTGCAGGACAAAATTCAAAATGATATGATGTACGGGGAGAAGGCGAGCAAGGCAATCCTTTCCAATCTATCATATCAGTTTTTTGGGAAGGTGAACGACCCGGACACGGCACGATACTATGAACGTTTTTTTGAGTTGGTCAAGATTCCGACTCGAAGTGTGAGCAAGAGTTCGGGGCTGAATCTGGAGCGGCGTATCACTGAAGGGGAGAAAGAGGTATCCAAACGAAGGGCAGAAGTGTTCTTTCGGTTGCGACAGGGGGAGTTTGTGGTATTCGCTGATGGTAAGGACAGGAAAGTGCAGTTTCAGAAACCAAGAATTGAAAGGGGATTACCCAAGCCTTTAGGGATTTCAGAATTGGAGTTGGAGCAGCATTATCTAAAAGTGCATCATGATATTGGGACGATTTTTAGTTGAAACAATAGGATTGTTTAGTTGTTCTTGATAGGTTTAGATTTCTTTAAAAACCAAAGTTTTTTCAAGGAATTTGCAAATGTCCAGTAATCTAATGCCAAAATATTGCCTTTTGCATTTTGAGACGATTAATACCATAACCAAAACTTGTAATTTCTTGAAAAGCAATGAAAATTAAATTTTAAACCTAACTTTGTTTTATGGCAAGTACTTCCTCCTTTTCAATTAATCAATTACGGGATTATTCCTCCTTGTTTTCCAGAAATCAGGTCAAATCATGGTTCAAAAATGATTTTACCTCCATTTACCATAAAATAATAAGATATGATGAGGATTGGTTGACCATGGACAATACCACATTTGTTGAATACCTTAGGTACGTTTATAAAATTCTTGAAGGTCATTACCAGAACGAGTATATATTTAAGAATAGCTTTTTGAATGAATGTTTGATTCAGGAGGTCAACGCCGGTGATTCACAGGTTTTCTCGGAATTCAGAGTAGGAAATTCAGTCGCCGACCTTGCCATGTTCAATGGGACTTCCAAGGTCTTTGAGATAAAGACTGAGATGGACTCGGCCAAACGTTTGGATTTCCAATTGGTAAATTATCAAAGGGCATTCAACGAAATCTACTTAGTACTTTCAGAATCAAGACTTGGTCAATATGAGCATTTTGGAAAGGAAATCGGAATAATTTTGTATCGGCCCGATAGTAATGAAAAATTTCAGGTTCACCGCAAGGCCATTCCCAATAGTGAATTGGACAAAAATACCATAATGAAAGTATTGCACACACACGAATACAAAAATCTGGTCAAAAGACATTTTGGAAGCTTGCCAAAAATGACTAGTTTCAACCAATTTGAGAGATGTAGGGAATTGATCTTACAGATTCCAAATGATGAACTCAATTCCTATTTCATTTCTGTTATGAAGGCTAGGCAAAAGCCCATTGCCCTCAATAAGAAACATTACAAGGAATTCAATCAAATGAGTCTTGCCCTGAAGTTGTCAACAGCGGACAGGAAAGCATTGATGGATCATCTTAAATCACCAATTAAACCTACCCATGTATTATCCACTACTTAGGGCACGGCAATTTGAATTGATTGCACTACGGGATTTGGCCAATACAAACACTTCCCAAGGTACCATTGTGCCTATTTTGGAACCGGTCAAAGAATCGTTCAACAATTTAAACATTGCACTTTCAACATTTGCCGCTACCAGTCAACAAGCGTTTATCATTGTGAACCCTTTGGTCGGTGAGGTGACCGGTGATCGTGAGGTTTTTTTGGAATACCTGCAGCAGGGTCAGTTCTCGATAGGAAGAGCATTTTATTTCAGAAACAATGCCGACTACATTTTAAAGGCAATAGCAGATTACGGATTGGGGGATTGTATGGTCATTTGTCAAAATGATCTTAATCCTGATGATCCTGAGTTCAGGAGGCTAGTGGAGTCCGCTTCAGTTCAGTCCGTTGTTGTGGAAGACCCGGGAAGAAATAGAGCCTTGGATCGTTATGTCAGGGGCTTAGGCAAAACCTATATCCGTTTGGATGATTTTTTCGAGAAGCAACAGCGGAACAGTGATTTTCTTGACATTCAGGAGCATCGATTTTCCGAGGAACATCTCCATTATGTAAATGAAAGCTTCAGTGGTTTTTCTGATTATACGGTGCTTCCCAGTGAATTCAGTGATAGTGGGAGCACTCCTAGGGCAGTGGTTATCCATTTGACATATATGAAAGCCGACAACCAAATTTGGATCAGGCATTTTACTTCCGACACCAATGATTCCATTGCCAACGTTCAAGGGAAATTCGCCGAAGCTGCTGAAAAAGCTGTAGGATTTTGTAGGGCTAACGGATTCAACAACCCAGCGATTGCGGAATTGGAGGATTACTACGACCGTCAACATTATCCTGGGCTTGGAACCGTAAAGAAAATCAGTATCAAGAACCATCTTCTTATCCTTCAAAACTATCTTAGCCAATATTGATACATGGAAGTTTGCCCTAGTTGTTTTACCGATACTGAATTGAAAGCCTTTGTTTCCGCCTCGAACTCAAAAGGGGATTGTGCTATTTGTACCGCCACAGATCAGCCTATCATGGACATCAACGAGCTCATGGATTTTTTTCAGGAACTCATCGATAATTATAGACTTGTCGAAGATGGGGATAGTATCAAAAACAAAATCCAAGGAAATTGGAGTTTTTTTTCTAATCATCAAGTGGCCGAAAGTATCTTAAACTATGTTTTGCCAAAAATCGATACCGAGATAAATAATGCCAGTAGCCCTGTTGATTATATCCAGGAAATAAACAACAACCATGAATATTGGGAAATTCTTAAAAAAGAGTTGAAATGGTCCCATCGATTTTTGTCCAATCTGGACCAGCTGCTTGAATTGGGTTGGGATGGATTCTTCAATACACAATATGGCTTGACACCAGACACTTTTCTATATAGGGCCAGGGTCCATCACCAAAGCGGGAACCAAGCCTATCCCCATGATAAGATGTATGCACCTACACGCGATTTTGCAAAAGGAGGTAGGGCTAACCCTATGGGAATACCCTACTTATA
Source organism: Flagellimonas sp. MMG031 (assembly GCF_040112705.1). Taxonomy (NCBI): domain Bacteria; kingdom Pseudomonadati; phylum Bacteroidota; class Flavobacteriia; order Flavobacteriales; family Flavobacteriaceae; genus Flagellimonas; species Flagellimonas sp. MMG031. Next base: position 3,100,332 of record NZ_CP157804.1, on the reverse strand, counting down.
TTTATGTGATAATCCGAAGACGGTGCTTTATGAAGTACGGGCATCCTATTTGGATGAACTCAGCATAGCCACATTTCAACTCAAAGAGGAAAATGAATTTGTCAATATAGTGGATTTTACTGAGGACACACCTCTGTTCCAGCCAGAAATGGTACGGGAGACGATTATGGCCAAGTTATTACGGGAAAGGGTCAGTCGAGATTTGTCCAAGCCTATGAGGCGGTATGATTCGGAAATAGAATATATCCCAACTCAGTATGTCTGCGAATTTATCCGAATCTATACTGGAGCCAGTGGCATACGATTTGCCAGTTCATTGCATCCCTCCGGAAAAAATGTTGTCATTTTTGACCAAGACCTTATGGATTGTACAAGTGTTAACCTTCATAAGGTAACAACCTATGATTTGAACAGCAGAGAATTATCGCAATAGATCAATCTATAAAATTTTTGGATTGAAGTTATTCAATCAATTTTAGCCTTGGACATTGTATCTATCTTGATTGTATCATGGACTTTTTCAAAATCTCTGTTCGTTGTATTATCTAAAAACTCTTTTTTAATTTGTGTTTCCAAGGGTTGTTTGGTGCCATTTTCACTTTCTTTACCGTTGATGAACAGAAGCGATGCACAGAGAAAAACTACCAGTACCGCGGTTGACACGATACCAAATTTGAAAAAATGATATCCCCTTATCAGATGGGTTGCCTTTCGGTTGTTCATTTCGATGTTATTGTTGATGCAATACAACGCATCCTTGATTTCCATTTGCATAAATTTTTTTTCACTCAAAGATTGGTGGTTCAATATGGTCATTGGGGACTTGTACCCATAATTAAACTTCTTTACATTGAAATTTTTTAACGAGTTGATTATCGCTAAAATGTAGCACAGAAAGCATATGATTAACAACATTATGAAAACCACCCGAAAAATAATATGCACATTCAGAACGAATTCAACGATGAAAGGAACGAACAAACTCAGTAGTGCAAATACAAGCCCTGTTTGCGAAACCAATTGTGCGGTCTTATTTTCAATCATTAACAACCTTGAATTCTCCTCGGATTCCATTTCTTTTAGATAGGATTTATGTAACTCCAATTGCTCTCTCCTTAGATTCCGATAATTATTTTTATCATAATCAAAGGGTTTTTTTGATTTCAATTGCCGGGGTAAGAAAAGAAATTTGAAAAAACTCATGGGATAATTTAAGTCAGACCATTTATTATTGCCTCGGATATTTTTTGGCCTGTTTGCAATTCAATCCATGCCCATTGACCATTAGGGTTCAGTTCTAGAAAAAAATATTCATTTTCCATTGTCTTTATCATATCGATGGCCCCAAATCCCAATTTGCATTCCTTTACCAGTTGAACACACTTCTTTTCTATTGTTTTGGGTAGTCTAGTTTCCCTGAAATCCAATTTTTTCCGTCTCCAATCCACCTTGGTGGCCTCATCTTCTTGACTATCAACAGCGGCGGCAAAAACCTTGTCTTTTACTACAGTGACCCGAATTTCATATTCCTTTTGTATGTTTTTTTGGAGAATACAAGGATTCATATCGAACGAATCAAGGTCTTTAATTACATCCTTCCCAACCACGTTTGTAAAGATAAATCCTGGCTGGTCCTGATAGTCAATCCGAGTTTTGGAAATTGGCTTGATGACAATGTTTCCATCATGCTGATCATAAAACGTTTTGACCAAGTCCCTTTTGTTCGTAATCAAGGTCGGGGGGATATTAAATCCCAAACCTTTGGCTTTCTTTAATTGTACTGTTTTGTTTTCTGCAAAATAGATGTGTCTGGGTTCGCTTAACCATTGACAATCAATCGATGATACTATATTTTGAACAAGTGCATCGTACTCCCCCAATAAATATAACCTTTCTTCCTCGGACACACCTTGGATTTGAGGGAGCTTTGTTCTTCGGAACCAACCCGACGTGAACGTTTTGATACCTTTAAAGTGGAAATTAAAGGTATAGTTAATTTCAAAGGCATAATCCTGGGAAATCAAGTTCTCACAGTTCAATCTTTGGTACGGAATATTCCTTTGGTTTAATTTATTAATAAGGAAATCAGTAGTATAATCGGTTCTATGGGTTATTATAAGAATCATACCTGTCAAACATCAGAATCTGCTGCCTCATCATACGTCCTTGTGGCCGTTGAAGTATCCATCATTTGGATAAGGTGGTGCACATTGTTGTCCAAATCCGTGGATTCCATTTGCGTATTGGTACGAGTTGCAGTGTCCATATAGGAGGCCTTCAAGGAGTCATCCGCATCGGAAACTTCTACATAATCTTTTGTCCCAGTGCTGGTATCCATGGATAGCACATCAAAGGCGGGCAATCCCGTTTTACGGTCTACGGATAAATTTAGGTCTTCATCGTAATACAACACTGAATCATTAAATCCATCCTCAGCGCATTGTTCCAAAAATTGAAATGTGATTGGCTTCATAAAAGGCAATTTATTAGGCATTAAAGATTATACTTCATCAATATATTGATTTGAGCCAAATCATACTCATTAAAGGTAATCATATCACGTTTCAATAAAAAACAATAGTCCATTAGCTCATTGACAAAACAGATGGGTGGTTTGCTGGCATGGGTACCCTTCCAGCCTTTGGAATTGATTTTTTCCCTAATGGTAACTCCAACAAAAAACTGACCTCTTTGTCCGTGTATCTTCATACCATTACGATCAGAGGTATAAACTGTAATGCCATTTGTAGCCATATGTTTTGCCTTAAAGTTGAAGACATTGACCAACCATTCATGGGTTAGGTACAATGGGACAAAATTAGGTTCGGATGTCTTCTCCTTTTTGTTTTCATATTCAAGGATTTCCTCCAGAACCGCTATGTCCACCAATACAATTCTTTGTTGCCGAATATTATAAATAAAGTGGCCGACCTTTAACTTGTCCAGTAATGAATTGTGGTAACTTAGTTCCGGGTTGGTATAAAGTTCAATATTGTATTTTTCCATTTTTTAGTTTAATTCTTTCAGCCACATACTTTGATGGTCAAAAAAACGATTGATTCATAACTATGCCCTTCGCCATACCTGGGATGCCACAACCTCCATGGCTGGAGGGAATTCAAATTCAAACTCAATTCCATCTTTCCCAGAAGCTTCCAATTGCATTGCAAATTCTTGAAATTCATCGATAAATTCAGAAGTTAATTGTCCTTCATCCTTCTTCATTTTCATATCATCAAGAAATGACATAAAGTTGGATCTATTGCCAAATATATCGTTTACAATACTTTCAATGCCTAATTTATTTGCCTCTGTTAATCCATGGGGAGTTTGTATGAACCTAATCAGAAATTGATCTAGATGATCCTTGATGAAAGCGATAAAAATGTCATTAGCCTCAGTAAACCGAACCCTTCTAGACGTTCGTGAATTGGGACCTGAGGGATCCCATTCTGTGACTAGGCAATATCCGTAATAGTTCCAAACATCATCATCAGGGAAGCGTACTGTCTGAGTATAATTTTTAAAGGCTCCGATAAGCAAGGCTTTGATTTCCGGTTTACTGAGAATCCACTGATACCCATGGTAATAGCTGTACCATCTATTCAGCAAACAGGCACAAAACTCCAAGGAGTAATCTTCGAAGTTGAGCAACTCAATTGTAAACGCTTTTAAACTTTCCCGTTTTCCATTATAGAATTTCTTTGAAGTTCTTTCTTCATAATCCCCAATCACATTTCTTAGATTGTCCAAGTCATAGCCATAGAACCCAATGGTGTGTTCCTCTTTTTCAATGGGAATGCTGGCTAGAACAAAGATTGCACGTATAAATTTTTCGAATGACGCCCTATCGGGGAGATTATAGATACTTACCTCATAAAACCGTGCGCGTACCGCATCCAACTTGCCTTCTCCGTTCCATCTTGAAATTGCATCCTGTATACTGTCCAAATCCCTTCTAATCTCAGATTTGAATACCTCCTCTGAAATTTCGTGTTCTTGCAACATATCCTGGAAATATCGATAATAGTGTGAGGGGAAAACAATGGATAGATGGCTTTTCGATGCATAGGTGTTGTTCGTAAATAGGTCGGATACCAGCTTTTTTAAATCTTTCAGGGAATCATTCCCCATATTGAGCACCTGTGTTGCATAGATCCCCAACCTTGATTCCTCGAATTTTCTATGACGGATGGCTAGTCCGGTGTTATTCTCGCCTTCATATGCCAATAATAGGGCATCTCGGGCCACCCCACTGGCACTGCGTGTATTCTGTGAAGGATGTAGGTAGTAATAAGAATCCAAAAATAGTATTCTGTACACATCATAAAATTTGAATTTCAAAAGTTTGACATTGAGATAGTCCTTAAAGTCCACTTCTTGTTCCATTTCCTTGTACTCTCTAAGGAAATTTTTTAGAAACCGTTTTACATCGCGGATATGTTTTAGGCAAAAGTTTCCTCTGTCCCTGGTCAAGTAACGTACTAAATAACCAAAGTAATTGTCAATTTCCTGTTTTTTTGAGGGGAGTTCTTCTTTTAACCGATCGGCGAGATACTTCTTGATCTTGGCCTCAGTAATTGGTAGGAGGTGCTCTTCCTTGAGAAAGATTTTTTCTGCGAAGGCATCGTTTTTAGGTATACCAATCTTACTCAAGGATTCTGAAATATAGGTCTTGTCATAGGCAACCAGATATATGAAGTTGTCAAAATTGGCCGTGTTCCTTATCAGCTTCAATATTTCAAATACTTCATCCGCTTTTAACCGATCCATATCATCCAGCACAATCAAAAACTTTTTTCCCAAGTTTTTCAAAGAAATGTTGATCCGCTTAAAATCTTCCGTGACACTATTGTCTTTGCCGAATTCCAATAGATGCCCTATAAACTTAAAAAAGGAACTTGGGCTTGATTTCAAAATGTTTCTGGAGTACTTGCCCATATCCATATAGATGTCAAAACTGTGGGGACGAATTTTTAATCGTAGAAGTTCAAAAAATTCTTGGATTATTGTGTTTGTACCCAAATTCAACCATGGATTGAAGTTTATTACCAATAAATCCTTTTGGTCTCTGTTGCTGATTTCACGCTCAACTAAATTCAAAAACGAGGTCTTGCCGGATCCCCATTCACCGGTCACCCCAAATGCTATGGAATTCTTATTTGTAGCTGCAACGATTTCATCAACAAGTAATCGGACCTTGGGCATACGTTCCAGTACATCCTCCTCTTCATCATCTATGGGTTCATCCACCAATCCAGAAGATTGGCTGACTTCAGGGCCCTTCTTGCCTTTCATTTGATTAATAGGCCGAAGAATCACCAGCAAAAAGCAATACAGCATGACTATATCCAAATAAGCAATTTCCGAAATCAGATGAAGGCCGGTAAACTGATATCGAATCGAGAAAAATCGGTAGTAGATGTAAATCCCCAATACAAAGACCAACACAGCTGAATATCCTCTTCCCAAATCGGTAGGTTTGGTGAATTTTCCCCGGATATCATGCCACATCCAGATTAAAAAACCAAGCATTGTAAGGTCAATAAAAATGTTGGATTGAACTTGGCCAAGAATTGGCTTCACTATTAATGAATTGAATACGTCTTCCAAAGGATTCTGAAAGATGATTACCAGTCCTATCGCCAATAGAAACAACCTGACCTCTTTCTTTATCATATTTTTGGCAAACCAATTTTTCATAGTTTAGACACACCAAAATTTAGGATGGTACGTTTAATCATTAAACTGAAAATTCTCACACATATTCAGTAGTAGTTAAAAAGAAGCAATTACTTATAGCCTTCTTTGTTGGCCAACACTTTTATTAATAAAATTCTTAAAGGCCATTTTAAAATCTGTTTTAAATAAATCAAAGTTAAATGTCTTTCTTTCATTTCCATTTTTTGCAGAGAACTTCATCGCTTTGAAAAATTCAGAATCAAGTCCTTCAAATTTCTCTTTGTAAAATGAGTTAGAACAAACCCAAGTTTCACAATTGAAAATTATTAGGCTTGATAATCTTTTATGAGTTCTTTTAATATTTTCCTTGAAAAAAAGATTTACATATGATTTTAATTTTGCTGTATCATCCTTATGATAGCCCATTAGTAAAATAGATTTGTGTTTATATGGAAAATATGATATAAAAATTTCAGAAGTTCGTTCCATATCCTTTCTGTTTTTGTATTGATAATCCATTATCTCACTTGAAGTATCATAAGTAAATATTGCATTCAGACAAATTTCTTTAAAGTCCATTTCCCTATTCTCAAAAACAAAAGATTCTGTTTTGTTTTCCAAATCGCTCCACATTGATTTTGTATAAAATTCTAAATCTTTAATTCCGAGTTTGTTTTGACGAATAGTCTCTTTTAGCATTTCGTTATCCGTATCAACACCTGAATGATCAATAACACATCCTAGCATTTTTATGACTACTTCTTTTAGCCATAATTCATTATAAGTTGTTCTTAACGCAAATAACAAACAAGACTCATAATCTTGGAAATCAATTGCTCCTTCAGTCTCAATTTTGCTAAATATCGATGTGTCGTGATTATTACAAAAACCAGTAAAAGTGTAAATTTTATTAATTCCCTTTCTGTGAAACCTTGTATATTCTTGCTTGAAATGGTCAATTGATGATTCCCATAAGTGTTTATCCTCCGCTATCGAAGATAAAATTCCATTTTTTTGCATTATATGAGAATTTATAGCTTTCTCATTGCAATTTGGATGCATGCAAATATTTGTTTCTGACTTAGCTTTATTAGCACAATCAGTAAAAATTTTAGCAATCTTCGGGTGTTTTGTTTTCAATTTTCGTCAAATGTTGGCTGTGCCCAAGTTTTGCATTTAAATGCAAAGCATAATATACCTATTGCTAATTAAAATTTTGGGGAAAGAATGGAATTAAATTTAAGAAATTTTAAAAAACGAGTGACATAGCTCGAAAATTAAACCGTCATTTATTGTAATATATATTGCGGCTTCCTTTTTTCGAGGATTTTAAAAGCCTACCAAGAATTGAAGAAACATCCTTTGAAATAGCTTCAAGGTTATATTCCTCTTTCAGTTTTTTTACAACCTCACTAGTCGTTTTTGGTGTTTTGAAGTAACCTCCGCTGATTAGAACTCTAATTCTTGAAGTCAATCGGGATTTCTCTTTTCGACTAGGCGATAATTCATATCTTGATCTAATCTTGACTTTTATATCAAAAATGTCCTTAGGATGAACACCAATAGCCAAGCACACCTCAACAAGATAGGACAAATATGTTTCAGAACCATTTTCAATATTTACTATTGTATTATAAGTAAAGCCTGTCATTTCGGCAACATCTTCAATCTCTAGCTCTTCACTTATCCTTTGATTCCGAATCCTCTCGCCTATTAACTTTAATAATTTGTCATTCTTATATCTTGCCATATTCAAATTGACAAATGACATGAGCGACATAAAATAGGTTCAAATGAAATTTTGTCGTTTAATATCTGTTCCTTATATTTAGCTTTTGAAATATTTATGCGATAAATCATAATTTGAAATATTTGAAGCAATTGCTTTGAGTCTTGTATAGGAAAACTGGTAATTTTTAAGTACACAAGATGATTAGTAAGTTTGCTCACGACCCGGGCGTGGGCTCACTTATTCGTGTACGGGTATACCAGTACCTCCTATACTATAAGTTGAGTTTCCACGCCCAACTTTTTCTAAGCGCTTGATTGCCTTTTTCTATTTTGATGTGTCGCATGACCATTTGGGTTATGGGAAACAAAAGGCTTGTGTGCTTTATAGAGAATTCATCTTCTGTCGGCTCTGGTTCTAGAGCGGGCCTGACCCTATTTGATATTCTCTTTAAGAAAAAGCCCAAAAATCCTGTCTAACCCTAAGACTATAGCTATGGGATAAGCGCAACATTTTTCCGGTTTACGATATCCTCCGTCCCATAACTGACGCATACACTTTCAGGGCAACCGGCCCAAACTCGAAATCTAAGTCATTTTTATCTAGGAATCCTATTTCCAAAAGCCATTGCTATTTGGACAGGGTGGCCTATGCCTGAAACTTAATGCCCTCAAGGAAGTTACGGATTTATCCTGACTTTTTAGGCAGTGTCGCTAAAAACCTATGGGCATTCATGTGATTATACCGTAGGGAATGCAATACTAACTAACGCTTTAATCAAAAAGAACTCAACATAATGAAGAAATCACCAAAACGCCTAGGCTGGAAAAACCTGTTCCTGCTCTTATATATCCTAATATCCCCCCTACTAACCCAACAAATACAAGCGGGCAAAATCTTGGAGCCACCACAGTCCATCATTTCCGGCACCGTGACCAATAGCACGGGAGAACCCCTTGCCGGGGTGAATATTGTGGTGGAGTCCAAGAATATCGGTACCATATCCGATATGGATGGAACCTATACCATTCAATCAGGAACCAATGACATACTGGTCTTTTCCATGGTCGGCTATAAATCTTTGAACGTCCCTATCGATGGAAGAAATACCATCAATGTCCAAATGGAGGAAGATGTCACCCAATTGGGGGAAGTCGTGCTCAATGCGGGTTATTACTCCGTGTCTGAGCGTGAACGTACGGGAAACATCGCCACCATCAAGGCCGATGTGATGGAAAAACAACCCGTGGCTAATCCCTTGGCGGCCATGCAGGGACATCTATCCGGAGTGAACATTGTCCAGTCCACAGGGGTTCCGGGAGGTGGTTTTTCCATCGAGGTGCGCGGACAAAACTTTATCAACGGGGTGACCGATCCTTTATACATTGTGGATGGGGTGCCCTACGGATCCCAATCCCTGGGTTCCGAAGATATATCCAGGGATATCGTGAACAGCGATATCAGCCCCTTGAATGCCATCAATCCCAATGACATTGAGAGCATCGAAGTACTTAAGGATGCCGATGCCACTGCCATATATGGTTCAAGAGGGGCCAATGGTGTGGTGCTGATCACCACTAAAAAGGGGAGGGCAGGTAAAACACGGTTCGATGCCCACCTGAGTACTTCCCTTGGCCAGGTTTCCCATTTTATGGACCTGATGGACACCCAGCAATATCTGGAGGTGAGAAGGGAAGGGGTCAGCAATGATGGCCTTGATGATTTTTTTGGCGTGCCAGCCTATGACTTTTATTGGCCCGATATTACCCTATGGGACCAAAATAGATATACCGATTGGCAAAGGGAACTTATAGGGGGAACGGTGTATCGGAACAATGCCCAACTTTCGGTTTCCGGGGGAAGTGAACGTACCCAGTTTTTGGTCAGTGGCGCCTTTTTGAAGGAAACGACAGTCTTTCCCGGGGATGCCAATTATAAAAGGGCCAATGTGCATAGCAATATCAACCACCGATCGGACAATGACCGGTTCAGGTTGAACCTGTCCACCAGCTATAGCCGGGAGGATAATCTATTGCCACGGTCGGACCTAAGCTTTCAAGCATATACATTGGCGCCGAATGCACCTGCACTATTTGACGGGGATGGTAATCTCAATTGGGAAAACAATACATGGGACAACCCCTTGGCAGCCCTTGAAGAGAAATTTGGGGTCAAGACCAGAACTGTTATGGCAAATGCCCTGATCTCGTATGAGCTTGTGAAGGATTTGGAAGTAAGGGCGAGCATGGGCTATACGGATTATAGTTTGGATTCGTACCGGACCCTGCCGAGTTCGGCAAGAAACCCAAGGTTCAACTTTACCCCGCAAAGTTATTCCAGCCTGACCACAAATAGTTCCAAGCGGAATTCTTGGATCATTGAACCCCAGTTACAATGGAAAAAGGTTTGGAAAAAGCTTTCCATGGATGTACTCTTGGGGACCACTTTCCAACAGGAAACCACCGAGCAACTGGTGATGCGGGGTACGGGCTTTCCCAACAATTCCCTGATCTTTAACCTGACAGCTGCCGATCGTGTGGAGGTCCGAAACAGTGTCGACAGCGATTATAAATATAATGCGGTGTTCGGGAGGGTCAACCTTAAGCTTTTGGACAGGTATATCCTAAACCTGACGGGAAGGAGGGATGGGTCTTCCCGCTTTGGTCCGGGCAAACAGTTCGGGAATTTCGGTGCTGTTGGATTGGCATGGATCTTTTCCGAAGAGGCACTCCTTTCTGATAGTTCCGTACTGAGTTTTGGAAAACTCCGAGGCAGTTATGGTACCACAGGGAGCGATAATATCGGGGATTACCAGTTCTTGGATACCTATACTGTCACAGGTTCCGATTATGACGGGGTCGCCATTCTGAGTCCTTCGGGCATTTTTAATCCCTTGTTCGGATGGGAGGTCAACAAAAAACTGGAGGCAGGGCTTGAACTTGGGTTCTTTAGGGACCGTGTATTTGTAAATGCATCTTGGTACAGGAACCGTTCCTCCAATCAACTGGTGGGGGTGCCCTTGGCGGCCACGACCGGCTTTTCCGAGCTTACCGGTAATTTCGATGCCACGGTGGAGAACTCCGGTATTGAGTTGGATTTTCGTTCCGCCAATCTAAGTACGGAAACCTTTAAATGGTCCACGACTTTTAATATATCGGTTCCCAAGAGTGAACTTGTGCGCTATGATGGTCTGGAAACTTCCACTTTTGCCAATCGCTATGTCATAGGTGAACCTTTATCCATCGTAAAGCTGTACAGATCCCTTGGGGTCGATCCCGACACTGGACAATACGTGATCGAGGACTATAACGGGGACGGGAACATCAGTAGCAGTGGGGACCTTGAATGGATTGAGGACCTGGCACCCAAGTTTTATGGGGGTCTCGGGAATACCCTCAACTGGGGCAACATGACCTTTGATGTTTTCCTACAGTTCAAAAAGCAAAAGGGTTATAATACCCTCCGGGACAACGCGGTTCCCGGGTTTAGGAGAAATGCCGGTGTCGAACTCTACCATGATAGATGGCGGGAACCGGGTGACATGAACAACTATCAAGTCGCCTCGTCCGGATTGATAGCCGGCTCCAACAATGGAGACCTTCAGCGAAGGAGCAGTTCCGCCGTGTCGGATGCCTCTTTTATCAGGGTACGCAATATTTCCTTGAACTATAGAGTGCCCCATCTAGAAAATGGTCTGGATGTCAATGTATACCTGCAAGGGCAGAACCTCTTGACCTTTACCAAATACAAGGGGCCCGATCCGGAACAGACACTCAACAACCGATTGCCCCCACTGAGACAACTGACCTTGGGACTTAAAGTAGGGTTCTAACCATTTAAAAAAAGTATCATGAAAACAATAACGAAGTATTTAATAATGAAATGGAACTCCTTGTATGGGAAAAGGTGTCTATCGATAATACCCTTAATAGGAATTATGGGCTGTACGGCATTTGTGGAAGTCGACCCTCCAAAGAACATCATGGTCTCCGAGACCGTGTTCAATGATCCATCTACGGTGGAATCCGCCATGGCCGACCTGTATTTTACCATGCGGGAATCTGGAATGGTCTCCGGCAACTATGGGTTTACCACTAGATTGGCCATATACAGTGATGAACTGGACTACTATGGCTTCAATCCCCAATTGTTGGAATTCTACCAGAACCGGGTGCTGCCACCCAATACCGAGGTTTTGACTTGGTGGAGTGAAGCCTATAAGGTCATTTACGGGGCCAATGCCATTGTCGAAGGGATTGAAGGGGCCACCGATTTGGAAGAGAGTGAGCAAGACAGGTTTATGGGACAGGCACTTTTTGTCCGCGCCTTCATGCACAGTCTTTTGGTATCCGTTTTTGGGGATGTTCCCTATATCACAACCACAGACTATGCCTTTAACAATCAAGTCTCACGGATGTCCGAGGACTTGGTTTATGAAAGGATCATTTCGGATCTGGTGCGGGCTGTGGGACTTATGGAAAGCAGTACCATCGACAATGAAGAACGGTTGGTTCCGGACCGAAATGTGGCCAAGGCTTTGTTGGCAAGGGTATACCTCTATACGGACCAATGGGACTTGGCCGAGGCCGAGGCAACCGATGTCATTGGCAACTTTGGTTTGGAGGATGAACTGGGAACGGTGTTCCTAAAGGAATCAATGGAAACGATTTGGCAATTGCAGCATGGTGAATTTCCTGGGAATACCCAAGAGGCCAGCCAATTGATCATCCCATTTGTACCTGGCCAGTCTTTTGCCTTGACCGATGGGCTCCTTTCCGCTTTTGAGGATGGTGATGGTCGAAGGTCGGCATGGATCGATAGCATCTCCAATGAAGAGCAGACCATCACGCTGTATTATCCATACAAGTACAAGGCACGGTTTGATGTTACCGAGTCCCTTGAATATTCCATCCATTTTAGATTGGCGGAACAATATCTGATCCGATCAGAAGCAAGGACACGTCTAGGAAATTTGATCGGTGCCCGTGAAGACCTTAATATGATTCGAAATAGGGCAGGGCTTGCCAATACCACGGCCAATTCGGAAAGTGAACTTTTGGAAGCTATTCTTGCCGAACGGAGGGTGGAATTGTTCACCGAACAGGGACATCGTTGGTTCGATCTTAGGCGAACGGGTAGGGCCACAGCGATTTTGGGAATGTTCAAACCGGATTGGGAGGATTCAGATGTACTTTTTCCGATACCTGAGATCGAATTGGAGGCCAATCCCAATCTATTGCCACAGAACCAAGGATATTGATCGGATGGGCACTCTCTGGAAACAAGTCTGGAAATGTTCAGTACTGTGGTAGGGGAGTGCCTGTCCTTAAAAACCGAAAAACAATGAAATATTTTTTATGGATGGGGCTGTTCTTGACTGTTCCCTTTTTTGGAATGGCCCAAAATCCGATTGGAGGGACCGAGTTTAGGGAAGTCCCATCAACAACACAGACTTTTTTGAACCCATCCCTAGTGGAAGGTCAGCTTTTTATGGACCTCTCCAAATCCTACATGGGGCAACCCATGCTTCTTACCAGGATCGGTCGATTACATAGATATGAAACCAAACAGGTGGTGTTCAGGAAATATGGCAACCAGATTTATTTGGAGGAACCTAGGATTTGGTCCGAGACAGGTATTTGGTTGCCTGTGGGAAATGATCCGGATGTGGAATCGAACATATTGGGTGTTTTTGATATCATGGAAGAAAACGAAGCTAGGTTCCGTATCAATATCACCGATATCCTATTTGATGGATCCCTGGGATGGGAAACGCTATCCAATGCACCCAATGTACCAAAATTGACCGGAGTTGTCGGCACCAAGGTGATGGGGGATGAGGTAGTGGTCAAGGTACACCTGGGCCAACAAAAGAAAAACGTCAAAATCATACAGCCGGTTTATTATAGCCTTATGAAGCTGTCAAGTCCCATGGATCCCAGACGGTTTGATTATCGAATGAGTTTTTTGATCGAGGGTATGCCCAACCACCGCGATCGTACCAAAAATGATATGGGAAGCATTGTCCGTTGGCGTTTGGAAAAAAAATATAAGGATAGGCAGACCAGTGTTCCCATCCGCCCCATCACCTTTATCATGTCCCCTGACATCCCGAAGCAATGGAGGCCTTATGTCAAAGCCGGTATCTTGGAATGGCTGCCCGCATTCGAGTCGGCAGGTTTTAAAGATGCCATCGTTGTGCATGAGGTCGATTCCTTGGATGAGTGGTCGAGCCATTGTCTGGGAACTTCAGTAGTTCGATGGTTCAGGAATGGGAATATCAGGGAGTTCGGGGAAAAAAGAAGCGGTTCGACCGTGACCTTGGTGGTGGACCAAAGGTCGGGAGAGATCATAAAATCCGATATTCTGTTGGGTTCTTCCTATGAACATCTGATGGATGCATACTTTATCCGATGCTCGGCCTTGGATGAGCGTGCCCAAACCTATCCCTTTCCCGATGAACTCATGGGGGAATTGATACAATCCTTGGTGGCCCATGAAACAGGTCATGCTTTTGGGATTACTGACAATAGCTATGGGGAATATCGGTACCCCGTTGATAAAATGGGTGATGCACAATGGCTTCGGACAATGGGCCATACCCCGAGTATCATGAATTATACGCGCCATAACAATATGGCACAGCCCGAAGATAGCATTCCCCCTTCCCTTTTAATGCAAAAAGTGGGCCCCACTGATAAATACTATATCCGATGGGGGTATCAGGAGTTTCCTGAGGGTTGGTCGGCTGAAAAAAAGAACGATAGTCTGGAACGCTTCATCAGATTGCAGGATACCATTCCTTGGTATCGCTATACGAACGATCAGGGTGAATTCATCGGTCCGACCGCAACGGATGAAGTCGTCGAAACGGATGATCCTGTCAAAGGAGCCAAATTGGCCATGAAAAATCTGGAGCGGGCCATGGCGCTCTTGCCTAAACTGAACCAGGGCCAAAAGGACAATGCACGTATGGAACGTATCCATAGGGAGGCCATTGAACTTTGGTATTTCACCATGAGGCATGTCTTTTCACTTGTAGGTGGATATGAGGTATTCTATAAATCGATGGATCAACCCGGAAAAATGTATGATCCCATTCCCTTGGAAACCCAGCGGGAGGCCATGGATTTTTTGGTCGATCAGGTTGTTGCTCCCCCAGAGTGGTTGGCCCGACCAACGTTCAGTACCTATTCACGGTTTACGACTTTTCCCGACGAGTTATTTACATACCAACAGTTATTGGTACAGGAGATGTTGAAACCGAAACTCATGAAACGTTTGCAATATATGGAGACCATCCAAGGCTTCGAAGGGGTTATGAATGCCTATTTTGTACAACTGCAAAGGGGACTTTTTAGTGAATTGAATGGGAAGGGTGGGTTTGTGGAACCCAGAAAACAAGGGTTGCAGGCAGCCTATATCGATTGGTTGGTAAAGATTGTTTTGGAAGAAAGTACAGATGTGAAACGCAATCTTGAGGTATTTGCGCAAACCGATTATGCCAAAGGCATGATGATGGGACAACTCATACAATTAAAAAAACAGATGGATGAAAAGTTGCGGCAGGAAAGGCATCTGGAACAGAAAGGTCATTGGGCCCTATGCCTTGCCAAGCTGGAGAAGGTACTTCAAGTGGAACCAAAATGACCTTTCTTTTTTTATAGTAGATCATTTTTTTTGAATTAGTGATCAAGTCGTCTGGAAAGCAATTTCTGGGCGGCTTTTTTTATCAGGAAGGATATGGCAACCTTAACGGGTCAACCAAGCTTTTTGGCGCCACTTTGAAATAATGATTTGTGGCCAGGCCTATAGTACAGAAGATCATTTGTGTCGACATGTGGTGTTGCATCGGGCAGTGCAATTAGTTGATTTTGGAATGGCTTTTCATAAAATAATGAGGCTGTCCAAAAGGACAGCCTCATCTTGACAAACGTATTATGGTGTTTAATCCCATGTACGCTTAGGGTCTGTCAACCCACTGTCATTGAACACCTGATTAAGTCCATCATAACAGTACCCCCCACTAAGATTGGGACAATCTGTTTGAATTTCAGCATACCCGGATTGGGTTGCGATATAGCCCACATAAGGAAGATTGCTTTCCTCTGTGGCAAAGGCTAGGCCAACCGCCAACAGAATGGCGAAGGCCGGTAAAACAAGTTTTAAAAAATTAGATTTCATAATACTTAGTATAAAAGTTAATGCCTACTCTTTTCTAGGTTTTCGGCTTCCCCTACTGCACAGTATTTTGATTTATTTGGATGTTGTTTTGTTTCTTTGACCAAAGGATTCCCAATAGGGAAAGCACCATAAAGGAGATATTCAATATTACATGGTCCTTCCACCTCAAGGCTGAAATGACCCCGCCACAGGAACAGGGGATGGACTCACTGTACTTTAACACTACAATGATATAGGTGGTGAATGAGCCCAATAAGATTAAGCTGGCATAAAGTGACATGGTTCGGTATTTAGGAAACCACAATAGGCCTGCGATCACCAGCTCCAAAAAGGGCACGGCCCATGAGATCAAAGAGGCATAGGATGAAATATAAGGCATCCGTTCCAGGCGCCATTGAAAGAGATCCAAATGGTTCAGTTTACTTACCGCTGTATACATGAATAGAATGGTCAGCAAAAGGCTGAACAGGGTAATAAGTTTGGAGTAGATTCCTTTGTGTGACATATCCTTTGATTTGATATGACAAAGTTCGGTAGTCTGATGTATCTCTAAGGGAGTATTTGTTATCTGAAACGGAGTAAATATATGATTTTAAGGATTTTACAACCTTAAATCCGTAGGGGACATTCCATATTTGTCCTTGAATGCCCTTGAAAAATGGGTCTTGCTCTTAAAGCCGGTCATTTGGATGATTTGCTTTATCGTTAAAGAGCTGTGCTGGATCAGGGTCCTTGCCATTCGAAGACGTTCCCTGATCAGAAATCTAAAAATGGTCGTACCATAGATTTGTTTGAAGCCATATTTCAGTTTGTACTCGTTGGTACCCTTCTGACGGGCAAGATCCTGCAAGGTGGGAAGGTCTTTGTCCAGATTGTTGATGATCATATCATGAACGTCCCTGATGATTTGGATGTCCTCTGGCGTCAACGTGACCTTATGCTCCTTGATGCCCTTGGTTACTTTGAGTTTATTTTTGGGCAGCCCCGTTTCAAAAGGTTCCCCCTTGGAAAAGAAGACGGAGTTCAACAGGGTTTTTTGACCGCTCCCATCCAAGGCCTGATATACCGATATTTGACAATCCTTGGCCAGCAAAAGACCATCGTTGGTAATGAATTCTAGGAACAATACCGTTTCAGACCGCTCCCGTTTCAAATGTTTTGCCATTTTCTTGGTCCACCTTCCCCGGGACCTTTCGGTCATGAATTCAGTGATATGTTTTCCGATTAGATTCTTAGGAGGATTGGACAATAGGGAGCATGTGCCGTTGGTGAGCAATTCGATGTGACCATTCCCATCTAAGATCATGGACAGTTGGACGACACATTGTGGGGTGTTGTGAGCGTTTGCAAAACCT